>NZ_CP175559.1:1550672-2277258 GCF_047421495.1 Acidithiobacillus sp. M4-SHS-6
CTACCGGGACGGTGATCTGGTAACTTTCGGGACCCGTGCTGGACTGCCAGCTGATGGAAATATTGGCGGTACAGGCGCAAGGTTCAGAAGCCGAGCAGGTGTTGCCAGAACCATCCATGGCGGAGCAGACGATGCCGGTTACCTGCCCCGTGGCCTGGGGCAGGCCAGTATCCGGGAGAATTTCATCTTGACTATTCAAGCCCAGCAAGGTTTGCTGCCAGGCGCTGATGTTGGATAGCGTGGTTCCCGAAGCTCCAGAGGATATGCCCGAAGCCGTCACCGAGGTGTTGTCATATGCCATGATGCCGGATGTATCGCTGCCGTTCCCTAGGGCCGTCCATAAATACCCCGTCATTTGGTTGGCGGCATTATTGGCAGTGGTGATGTATTGACTGTTGGCACTGAGCTTTTGCACAGACATTTCCAGGTACGCCAGTGCCAGTATGCCAAAGGCAAAAATGGCTATGGCAATCATCACTTCAATCAGGGTAAAGCCAGCTTCATTGTCTGCGATAATGGCCGAATTATTTTTCATTGGCACTGTCCCGCAGTTTTCCCTTGCAGACACGAAGAAACTTCACCGCCAGCACTGATGTTAACCAGCCAGACATTGCTTCCCTGACTACTGTTGAAAAAGCTATAGGTCCCACCGGGCTGACACCCAGTTCCAGTGCCCAGATTGCCTATGGGTGCAAAACAGATAATCGCGCTTGAGACCGTACAACCAATGTTGCCGTAACGATTTTGAAAATCAGCTTTTGACTGTTGGGGTGCCCGGGAGGCGTTGGGTGCAGTAATCTCCCAGCTACAGTAAGAAGCTGGACCGTTGGCGTTAGTGCCGGAAATCGTTACGCTCACGGTCGTATTCGTCTTGATAGCTTCGGCCCTTGCCCATTGCATGTTCTGTTCAAATCTCCCAGCTGCACTTTGGGTCTGGTCATTCGCCAGAAACGACCCAATCATGGGAATTCCTATGGCTATGACAATCGCCAGGACCGCGATTAAAACGATTAATTCAATTAGTGTAAAACCCTGCGTAGAGGAATCACCCCCCATGCGTCACCACCGCGCCCATCTTGAAGATGGGCATGTACATGGCGATCACCAGGGTGCCCACGATGATGCCCAGCACCACCATGATCATGGGTTCCATGAGGGTGCTGAGGCGGTTGACGGATTCTTCCACGTCGTTTTCGTAAAAATCGGCGACCTTGCCGGACATGGTCTCGATGGCACCGGCTTCTTCGCCGATGGCGAGCATCTGGGTGGCCATGATGGGGAAAACGCCATCGCTCTTGAGGCGGGTGCTGATGCGACCCCCGGCGGCGACATCATCTCGGGAGCGCAACACGCTTTGTTCGATGATGACATTGCCGGAAACCTTGGACAGCGTCCCTAACGCTTCGAGAATGGGCACGCCAGCGCCCTGCATGGTGGACAGGGTGCGCATGAAGCGGGCAACCGCGCCCTTCAACAGAATATCGCCCAGCACCGGGATTTTCAGGGCAAAGCGGTCAATGACGGTTTTGAAAGGCAGGCTGCGCTTGTAGGCAAAAATGAAGAGCCAGACCGCGGCAATGGGCAGGAGCACCACCATATACCAGTGGCTTTTCATCCAGTTGGAAATGTTGATGACAATCTGGGTGAGGAGGGGCAGGGTGGCGCCGAAGCTGCTGAACAGTTGGGAAAATACCGGAATCACGAAAATCATCAGAATGACCACCACCACGATCATCACCGTAATGATGGCCGCCGGGTAGAACATGGCGGACTTGACCTTTTTGTTGAGGGCCAGGGTTTTTTCGCGGTATTCGGCCAGACGCAGGAGGATGGTGTCGAGAATGCCGCCCTGCTCACCGGCGGCAATGAGCGACACAAAGAGGCGGTCAAAATACTTGGGATAGTGAGCCATGGACTGGGACAGGGATTCGCCTTCCCTGAGGTGCTTGAGAATACCCTTGAGGAGTTTTTTCATGGGCTTAGCCTGGGTGGCGGTAATCAGCAGTTCAAAGGCCTGCACCAGGGGCACCCCGGCATTGATCATGGTGGAAAGCTGGCGGACCATGACCACCAGTTGCGCTTCCTTGACGCTTTTTTCGCCAAAGAGGGGTTGGGGGATTTTCCGCACGGTCACCGGCACCAACCCTTGACGACGCAGGGCAACACGCACCACGTTGGCGCTGGCTGCGTTCATCTCGCCTTTCTTGTTGTTTTTCTTGTCCGTGCTGCCGGGCAGGGTGGCTTCCCAGACAAAGTCGTAGGTTTTCACCTCCTTGTCCGCCGCTTTCTTGCCTAGTGCTGTTGCCATCGCATCACCTGAATCATCCCCATCGTATCCACACAGTTAGAACATCCCTGCCTTTTTGCAAGGGATAACGATACGGGAGTCCATTCGTTGCTAACGGTTCATAAGGAGGACGCGGACCTTGCGGTTCACGGGGCATACATCAGCGCGGGAGGGAGTGGGTGACAGGATCGGACATGACCCCGACCCTGTCTGCGTATTCTGTTGATCGTGGGCACCGGTTCTGGCGATCGTGGGCACCCCTGGGGAGGGAACATTTTGGTCGTTGTGATTTTAAGCACAGGCGGTCACGATGGGTCAACTTTGGGGGTGGTGTCGGGGCCCCGGTGACGGCGTAGGGATTCGCCTTTCAGCTCCAGGCGGTGGGCGCTGTGCAGCAGGCGATCCAGGACGGCATCGGCCACGGTGGGCTCGCCCAGATAGTCATGCCAATGGTTGACGGGTAGCTGGCTGGTAATCAGGGTCGCTTTCTGGTTCACCCGGTCATCGATGATTTCCAGCAGGTCACGCACATCTTCTCCGCGCATGGGGGCCAGGCCCCAATCATCCAGGATCAGCAGGTCCACCTTGGCCAGGGTATTCAGATAGCGCCCGAAGCTGCCGTCCCCGTGCCGGGTCTGCAGTTCTTCAAACAGCCGGGGGAGACGGAGATAACGGACACTCAGCCCCTGCCGGCAGGCTTGCTGTCCCAGGGCGCAGGCCAGCCAGGTTTTACCGGTACCGGTGGCCCCGGTGATCAGGAGGTTCTGGCCCTGACGGATCCAGGTGTTTTGGATCAGGGAGCGCATCCGGGCGCGTTCCAGACCGCGCGAGGCCCGGTAGTCGATGTCTTCCACGCAGGCGTTGTGCTTGAGGTGAGCGAGCTTCAGCAGACGTGTCAGTCGGCGCTGATCCCGGGCACCGAGTTCCCGGTCCAGCAGCAGGCCCAGGCGCTCCTCAAAGGGGAGATCCTGGACCTGGGGGAGGCGCGATTGTTCTTCCAGGGCTTCGGCCATGGCGGTGAGGTTGAGCTGTCGTAAGGCCTGCAGGGTGGGTTGGTATAACATGGGAAACTCCTGGTATATCACTGGTAATAGTGGGGTCCACGGATATTGTCGTGGGTCGGGAGGGGGGTCGCGGGAGAGGGGCTCTCCTGGACCTGATCCATCCCCTGCTTCAGGATGGACTGGATGCTCTGGGTCGTCGGTGAACCGATCTTCAGCGCCCGGGCACAGGCGGCATCGAGACGCTCCTTGCCATAGCGCCGGGAGTAGCTGAGCAGGCCCAGACAGGATCGGTAGCCTTGTTCGGGATGGGCGCGCCGCGCCAGTTGCCAGCGCACCACGTCCCGGGTGGCAGGGCCAATGGACAGTGCCCAATTCAGGAGCCGTCCCGGGGACCACTCCCGGTGTTGCTGGTAGGCCTTGGGCAGGTGTTCCGGGACGGTGCTGTAACGCCCCTGCAGGGTCTGGCGGGGATGGCTGGCGACCCGCTGTTGCTGGTGGAAGATTTCCACCGTCCGGGCACTGACCCGCAGATCGACCCGGGTGCCGACCAGACGATAGGGTACCGAGTAAAAATGCCCCTGATAGGCCACATGGGAATCGATGCTGACCTTGGCGCTTTTCCAGAGTGCGTACACATAGTCCTGTGCGGGCAAGGGCTGCAGGGCGGGTTGCTCCAGGGATACGAAGGCGCTTTGGCGGCTGCCGGGTAGCTGCTTGAAGGGGCGCTGATTCAGCTCCTCCAGCAGGCGGCGCAGGGCGGTATTGAGTTCGCTCAGCGAGAAGAACTGGCAGTGCCGCAACCGCGCCAGGATCCAGCGCTCCACCACTTGCACACCGACTTCGACCTTCGCCTTGTCCTGGGGTTTATAGGGGCGGGTCGGCAGCACTACGGCTCCGTAATGGGAGGCCAGATCCCGATAGCTGCGGTTGATCTCGGGCTCATAGCGGGAGGCCTTGGTGACCGCCGCCTTGAGGTTGTCGGGGACCAGCAGGACGGGTACTCCGCCGAAGAACCGGAAGGCCCGGACATGGGCGCCCAGGAAGTCCGGCAGACTCTGGCTCCAGGTGGCCTCACAGTAGGTATAGCTGGAAGCTCCCAGCACTGCCACAAAAATCTGGGCCTGCCGGACCTCGCCGGTCCCCGGGTCCACGACCGCTACCGTCGGCCCCGCATAATCAATGAAGAGTTTTTCACCCGCCACATGCTGTTGCCGCATGCTGGTTTTGAGGCGGGCTTTCCAGCTACGGTAATGGACACAGAACTGCGCATACTGATAGGTGCGCTCATCCGGATGGGCGGCGACATACTCTTCCCAGAGCAGTTGCAGGGTCACGCCCTTACGCCGTAATTCCGTATGGATCTGCGCCCAATCGGGCAGGACCGGTCGGGACGCCGGGAGCGGCCGGCTGCGCGGATTCAGCCGCTGTTCTACCTCCACGACCGTCAGCCCATCGGGCACTGGCCACCCTATCTGGGCTTCAACCGCCCGTTGCAGATATTTGCCTACCGTCCCCTTGGACAGCCCGCAGGCCCGGGCAATTTGCCGCTGACTACAACCGGCGGCATGTAATCGCAGAATCTCGATTATTGCTTTCATGGTCATCCTCGGTGTGGGCATGCTGGATCTCCTCAAAAGACCCAGATTGCCGCTCAAGCCAATGAATGACCAAAATGTTTTCTACGCGCCAGAGGAATTTCCGCAAGACATTCTGGCATCGTGGGCACCGATTCTGGAAAATCGCGCAAACTGCCCACGATCCGCCAGAATCAGTGCCCACCATCGCCCAGAATCACCGCCCACGATCATTCAGAATGACTGCCCACGATGGGCCAGAATACGCACCCTGTCCCCCTGATGGCTCCTGTTCAGGCGTGCCGCAGGCTGTGATGGCCGGCGTTGGCAGCAGCCTGGTCCTGGCTGCGGCGCATGGCGTAAAGGGCCTGCAGTTCACTGCGCACCACGTTCAGCTCCATGTCGATACTGGCCACCGGCGCCCCCCGTTCTTCCCGGAGATGAAGCAACTGATGCCGCCGGTTCTGGAGGGTCTGAATGCGTGCTTGCCGTTCGGTTTCGTTCATGATCGTTCTCCTGTGTATTGATGGGTTACCGTAGTCAGAGTCATTTTCATCGTGGATACCGCCTCCCGAAAATTGGCCACCAACGCCTCCGCCTGGGCATCCCGAAGGTACTGGAAGTACTGGGGGATGGCGGTGGCCGCCAGAATGCCGATGAGGACAATGACGATCATGATCTCGATGAGGGTAAAGTCGGTCTGGAGGGCTGGAACCAGCGCCTTTTCGGTCTGGTGGCCCAAATGGTTTTGTTCATGCTGGGGATCTTTACTCCGTTGTGTTACAGGAAGCTGCGCTTTGTTCCGCTTTGCTCCTCGAAACTTCGCTTTCCGAAAGGGTTCTGGAGCGGTAAAAGCGGGGGTCCAGAGCACTGTCCGAAAGGGGCACCCCCGAGGGGGTGCAGCACTTAATCAAATTTATGAATAAGAAACCCCACCGTTCTGATCAATTGTAGCTGTGGTTGACGTCCCTGAAGCACTAATACCTGCTGCTGTAAGAGCATTTGTGATTTTGGTGGGTAAGCCACCCGTGCAGGTACCATAATCTACTGTAAAGACAACGGAAGAATTTGGAGCAACCGTGACAACACTGGTTGTAGTAGCAGTGCCGTTAACAGACGCCGACATTACGGCGCATCCTTCCACACCTGAAGAATAATTAGTAGGTAAATATATTGAGGTTGTTTGCCCTGCGGCACCGGCTGCTACAGCAGCGGTTCCTTGAGTTACAAGTTGATGAAAGTCTTGCGTGATCGTAGTAGCTTTCGAAGTCTCAATATACTGCTCATACTGCGGAATAGCGATGGCCGCCAGAATGCCGATGATGGCAATGACGATCATCAGTTCGATGAGGGTAAAACCGGCTTCTGCCGTGCGCTTGGCTTGCTGAACCTTCCTGCTCATGAAAATGCTCCTTCTGTGATAAACCGTTGGGACAGCGCCAGTGGCGCCGCACGGGGTTTAAGAGAGCATATTTCGTGCCTGTTTGCCAGGCACCTGTGCTTATCATTGTGTAACCCATTGTTACTATGACGCTTCCTCATTATAAACACGCTGTTTCAAAACTTTCCCATCCCCTGACATGAAGGGGTAACCCCATGGGATTAGGTGTTTTGCGCCTGATTCACGGCGCCAAAACCGTTCCGAGCCAAAAATGGCGCGTCATTGACAACGCCATGCCTTTCATCCTCTGAAAATGTCGTCGTTTTTACCGCGCCATTCCGGAATGGCGGAGATTCGCTCATGAACAAGTCCGCTTATGCCCGGAAACTGCCACATTCATTCAAGACAGCGGCACAACGCTTGGCACGCGAGGATGGGGTATTCCTCAATCACAGGGAGAACGGCCAACGTATTTTGTTTTCCGTTTTCGGATGACATCAAGGCACTGGGGTTGCGACTGCATGGGGCGCATGGTTAAAAAGGCTTGCGCCGGGTACTTCAGAATTTGTACATTGAGATTTTAGGATGGATTAAGGTGTTATGCGTCATCTGATCAGTACCCAGACAGCGGCCCTGTTGACGGGCAAGGCCATGCGCACCGTGCAGCATTGGGTGGCCGACGGGGGCGTGAAGAACGTGACGGTGGAGCGGCGCCGGGCGGGCATCGAGCGCGACCGTTCCCTGGTGTCGCTGGAGGATCTTTCTAGCCGCATTCCCATGGCCCTGAACCCCGAGCGGATAGAAACCATCATGCAGGCCAACGCGGGGGATCTGGATGCCATGTTGCAGGTGGGCCTGGAGTTTTTTGGCGAGCAGGAGCTGAAAATCGCGGCGGAGTGGTTTCATCTGGCGGCCAAAAAAGGCCAGGTGGATGCCATGGAATGGTTGTCCATCTGCTATCTGAATGGCCTGGGTTGTGCGGAAGACCCCGCCGAAGGGCTGCAGTGGCTGAGCAAGGCCGCTGCCTTGGGGCATCCGGTGGCCAGGGTCAAGCTCCAGGCGATGGGGTTTGCATTGTAACGGATGTGAGTTGACATTTTTCGCATAAAAGCGAAAATAAAGCATGTTCGAGATCAAGCACTACATCACTGTTGACGGCCAGGATGTTTTCGCGGACTGGCGCGATCAGATGAAAGACTCCAAGGCGAAAATCGCTATTGACCGTCGCATTTACCGTGCAGAGCTGGGCAATTTGGGTGATCATAAGCCATGCAGGGAAGGGGTGTGGGAGCTTCGTATTGACGTGGGGCCTGGCTACCGCATTTATTACGCGCAGGCTGGGAAGACCTTGGTTTTATTGCTTTGCGGCGGCATCAAGCGTTCGCAGGATGTTGACATATTGAAGGCCTGTGAATACTGGAAAGACTGGCAAACCAGCAATATGAATGAGGTGATAAGACGATGAAAGACAGAGCACATGACGACGCGATGGCCGAAGTTTTTCGTAAAGATCCGGCCTATGCGGTGGATCTGCTGAATAGCATCCTGGAGGATGGTGACCAGGGCGAGCTGCTGATTGCACTGCGTCAAATGGCGAAGGCTTTCGGTGGTGTGTCGAAAGTGGCCGAGAAAGCACAGATTAACGGTACGCATATATACCGCACGCTGTCCGCAGAGGGTAACCCGGAAATCCGCAGCCTGTCGGCGATTCTCAAGGCTATGGGTCTGCGCCTCTCTGTGCAGCCCATCCAGCACCCGGCAACGCATGTATGAAGCTGCTGGGAGGCTCTCACGGGCCATAGCTGATGGCGGCCAAAAAAGGCCAGGGTCAAGCTCCAGGCGATGGGGTTTGCATTGTAACGGATGTGAGTTGCGGATGAACGACCGTTTCCGCAGCGGCAGGGAAGGGAGTTGACCAGTGCACCCGGCCTGCTTCCAGCCGACAGTGCCCGCTGAGAATGGCCGCCAGCGCCTGGGGATAAATCTGGTGTTCGGCATCCAGGACGCGCTCAGCCAGGCGGGCGGGATCGTCATCGGGGTGGACGGGGACGGCGGCCTGCACAATGCTGGGGCCGGCGTCCAGTTCCGGGGTCACGAAGTGAACCGTAGCCCCGTGCCAGCACACCCCCTGTTCCAGGGCGCGGGCATGGGTGTGCAGGCCGGGAAAGGCGGGCAGCAGGGACGGGTGAATATTGACCAGGCGGCCCAGATAATGCGTCACAAAAGATACCGTCAACCGGCGCATGAAGCCGGCCAGTACCACCAGATCCGGGGCATGGGCGTCGATGCCTTGGCGCAGGGCCGCATCAAAATCTGCGCGGCTGGGGTAGTTGCGATGGTCCATGACCTGGGTGGGGATGCCAGCCTGCTTGGCCAGAGCCAGTCCGGGCGCGTCGGCGCGATTGCTGATGACGCAGACAATGGCCGTATCGGGTACTTGCCCGCTCTGACAGGCGCGGAGAATGCTCTGCAAATTACTGCCGCGCCCGGAGATCAGCAGCACCAGTTTTTTAGTCAAGATAAACGACTCCGGCATCCTCCTGTCTGGGAGCCAGTTGGCCGATGATGAAGCCCTGTTCGCCGCTGGTTTCCAGGGACTCCAGGGCGCTCTGCCGGGATTCCCAGGGGACCATGGCGACCATGCCGATGCCGAGGTTGAACACCCGGCGCATTTCTTCTGTCGTTACTTGACCTTGTTCCTGTAACCATTGGAATAGAAGGGGTATTTTCCAACTCCTGGGGTCGATGTGAGCGCTGAGATGGGCGGGCAGGGAGCGGGGCAGGTTTTCGGTCAGGCCACCGCCGGTGATGTGGGCCAGGGCATGGACGGGGACGACCTTGCGCAGGTTTTGAATGGCGCGGACATAAATCCGGGTGGGACGGAGGAGCAAGTCAACCAGAGTCTCGCCCTGGAGCTGGATGTGGGCATGGGCGCCGCTGCGCACCAGAATTTCGCGGATGAGGGAATAGCCGTTGCTGTGGGCGCCGGAGGAGGCGATGCCGATGAGGGCGTCGCCTTCCTGACAGGCGGCGCTGCTCAGGATTTCGCTTTTTTCGACGATGCCGACGGCAAAACCGGCCAGATCATAATGGCCGCCGGGGTACATGCCGGGCATTTCGGCGGTTTCACCACCGAGCAGGGCGCAGCCCGCCTGCCGACAGCCTTCGGCTATGCCCGCGATGACGGTTTCGGCGACCTCGGTGTCCAGTTGTCCGCAGGCGTAATAGTCCAGAAACCACAGGGGCTCGGCGCCAGAGACGAGAATATCGTTGACGCACATGGCTACCAGATCCATACCGATGCCGTCATGCTGCTGGGCTTCCAGGGCGAGGAGGAGTTTGGTGCCGACCCCGTCGGTGCCGGAAACCAGTACCGGCTCGCGGTAGCCGCCGGGTAATTCAAACAGACCGCCAAAGCCACCGATGCCGCCGAGCACGCCGGGACGCTGGGTGCTGCGGGCCAGGGGCCTGATCCGCTCCACCAGCGCATTTCCTGCGTCTATGTTGACTCCCGCACTGCGATAACTCAGGGGTTTGGGGCTGTCCACAGCATCTTCCTCCGTTGATTTGCGGCCATGTTAGGGGGGCGATGGGCGGCTGTCAAAAGAGCGGCTGGGCCGCTCTTGATATGACCGGGGATGACCCAGTCGGGGACTGTGTCAGAGGTCGGTGAATGGCTGCTTAGAAGCGCTTGAAAATCTGACCGCTTTTGGCGGCCTGAAAACGGGCCTCAATGATGCTCCAGTTCATGTTTTTGTGCAGGGCAGCCAGGTAGTCGCCCCGGCCCAGGGCTTTCCAGTCCACCATGTAGGCGTGCTCGAACACGTCCACAACCACCAGCGGCGCAAAACCGCCGACATTGCCGTCTTCGTGCAACTGTATGAAATGATTGTTGATCTGCCCGGTGGTGCCGTCGTAATAGGCAATGGCCCAGCCAATGCCACGGCTTTTGGCGGCAGCCACGAGATCTTCGTGCCAGGCTTCGGCGCTGCCGAACTGTTCGGTAACGGCGGCCTTGAAGCTCGGAGCCTGATCCATGCTGGCGCCGGGTTTCATCTGGGCAAAGTAGTATTCATGCAGCACCATGCCGTTATACTCGAAACCAAAACGACGGCGGCGGTCGGCATAGGTCAGGGAAGCGGTTTTGCCCGCAGCCCGCATTTCTTTCAGTTCTTTGTGCAGGGCGTTGCTCTGGTTAACATAGCCGATGTACAAACCCCAGTGATCGTTGATCTGAGCGTCGGAAATGCCGTCCAACCCGCTGGGCTTCAATTCTTCACGCACTTTGTATTCAGACATTGCTTTACTCTCCTGCTTGTCGGATGAAGGGAACCCCTTAGATTGTAGTCAGTGGCGCGAGGCGCTGCAAACGACCTGCCGGTCGTCTGATGGGGGCCAGTGACGCGTCTCGGCAGTGCCGTGCGGTTTGGCGTGCATGGCATTCATCATCAGAATCTGCTTGACAGGTCGCGGCCCCTTGCCTAGCTTCTTGCACATGCCAAAGCCTGATTGTTGCACATTCGTAGTCTTTGATTCCTGGCCCTTTATGTTGCCGCAGAGCGGGCTGGATGGCGAGGCTGCCGGGTTTTGCGCTTGCGGCGGCCATTCCGGACGCAATGCCGCTCTGCTTGCGGGGCGATGGCCGTGAAGCCGATAATGGGCTCCCCGGGTCAACTGCTGCTACCTCTGGGCTTGAAGACGGCGTGTACCCTGGATGCGTTTTGTGGAGCGGCCAATGGGGCGGCGCTGGATGCGGTGCGCAGCCTGCTGGATCTGCCCTCCCCGATTTTTGGACTGTATCTGCATGGGCCGGCGGGGGTGGGTAAAAGCCATCTGCTCCAGGGCGCGGCACAAACGGGTCCGGGCTGGGTCCCCTATTTGGACTGTGCCGAGCTGAGGGGTGGGCTGGAGCCACTCTCGTTGCCCGATGCTTATGCCACTCTGGTCGATGCGCCCCTGGTCTGTCTGGATAATGTGGATACCTGGGCAGGCGGGCGTGAGCACGAGATGTTTTTGTATGGCCTGTATAATGAGCGTTTCCAGCGCGGACGGCCGCTGTTACTGGCGGGACGGGAAGCTCCCCGGCAACTGCCCTGGATTTTGCCCGATTGGTCCAGCCGGGTGATGGCCTGCCTGCAGATGCCCTTGCAATTACCGGACGATGCCGAGCGCCTGCGGATTTTGCAGGCGATGGCCCTGCGCCGGGGCCTGCGCATGGATCAGGAAGTGGCCCGTTATGTGTTGCGCCATCACACCCGTGACATGGGGGCTTTGGATCTGCTGCTGGAGAAGCTGGACGCCCTCAGTTGGGCGCAGCAGCGGCAATTGACCATTCCCTTTGTTCGTCACTGCCTGGAGACGGAGGCTGTGTGTGACCCCTGAGCAGAAGCCGGGCCAGCAATGCTTCAATCGGAAGGGGAATGAACCTCGTCCCCAGGCTGCTGCGCAGGCCAGTCTTCTGGTCCGGCTGGGTTTTCGGGTGTATCGAGCCTGGCAGGGCTTCTGGAAGGATGACTGCATCGATCGCGCCGGACTGCTTTCCTATACCACCTTGTTTGGCCTGATACCTTTGGCCGTGCTGGTGTTCAGCATGTGGAACCTGGTGGGTTTCAGCGTCATTCATCGCGCCCAGGTGGACCAGTTGATATTGCGCAGCTTCGTGCCCCAGACCGGCTATGCCATTTTGCGTGAAGTGAATCTGCTGGCCGCCAAGGGCGCGCAACTGGGTCTGGTGGGGGTATTGGGCCTGTCGCTGACGGCGGTGTTTCTGTTGCATGCCGTGGAACGGCATCTCAATGCCATCTGGGGGGTGCAACCCCATTGCTGGTGGTGCCGCATTTTACGCTATTGGGCCATGCTGGTTGTGGTGCCTTTGAGTGTCGCTCTGCTCCTGCCCCTGCTGGGGCCGCTTCAGCCGCTGCTGCGCTTGCTGGGGAATATCCCGGTGCTCCCGCCGTTTTTCAGTCACCTGCTGACTTTTCTGGTAGTGACGGTGATGATGCTTTTACTCTATAAGATTTTGCCAGCGTCATCTCCGCGCTGGCGGGATGCCTTGCTGGGGGGAATTACCGTGGCGCTGCTGTTTGAACTGGACAAGTTCGGGTTGTCAGAATATCTGCGCTTTTCGACCTTTGAAACCGTGTATGGGGCACTGGGCGCCTTTCCGGTGTTTTTGCTCTGGCTCTATGTGGCCTGGGCCAGCATTTTGTTCGGCGCGGAGATGGCCGAGGCAGGGGGGTATGCCCAGAATTCTCCGCCTAACCCGGCTCGTACACCAGACGCACCCGCGCAGACGGATAAATCACCGTAGAAAACTCAATGCCTACCCCGGAAGGGTCAATGTTGACGTTTTCGCGAGAGGTATGCGCTGGAGGAGAGTAAAGGGTGCGTCAGGGCTGTTTTCACAGAGAATAGCCAGACTGCGCACCAGGCGCGGCTGCGCAGGCAAATCGCCAAAGTGGCTTTTGGCTGCTTCCAGCAGGCGGCTGTCGGGCTGCTGGTCGCTGAGGGTCATGTGAAAGATGAACTCTTCAAAAACATAGGGATAGCCCCACTGTTCCAGATATTGCCGCTGGCGGTCCTGGCGCAGCTTCTGGCTTCTGGCCTCCAATTCGTCGGCGGTGTAGGGACGACGCCAGGGTTCCAGGATGCGCACACAGGTGTCCGCAAGTTGGGCCAGTTGGAGAGATGCCTGGCTGAGGCGCAGGGCGACAAAGCCTTCGTCCTGGGTGTACTGCAGCGGGGGGAGGGTAAAGGCGGGAAAGCCGGCCAGCGTCCTGCTCAGGGTTTGGAGCAAGCTGTCCAGGTCGCCCTGCAAGGGCATGGGAGCCTTGATGGTGGCATGAAAACCGTAACGGCTGGCCCGGCGCGAGGCTTCGGCAAGGCCCACCACGGCAGGGCGGGGACAAGATCGGGCGCTTTCCGGGTTCCAGCCCAGCCAGCTACAGCCCGCCTGCCAGAGGGGGTCGTCGGCTTCCGGCAAATAGTAAATGGCGACGCGCATGACTTCAGGCGATCCTTTCGCCGGCTTTCCAGACGGCGCGTAAATAGGGATGCTGGTCAGCCGAGCGAACCCGGAGGAGATCACCGCGCAAGCCGACTCTCAGGGCGCCGCGATCTTCCAGGCCGAGCATTTGCGCCGGGGCAAGGCTGACCATGCGCAGCGCGCCGGGCAGATCCGTCAAGCCCATCCGGGTCAGAGCAAAGGCCGCTTCCAGCAGGGCATGGGGCACATAGTCCGAAGCCAGCACCTGCACCAGTCCGGCCGCGACCAGATCCTTCACGGCGACGTTGCCGGAATGGGAACCACCGCGCACCACATTGGGCGCACCGGCAACCGTGGCCATGCCGAGTCTGCCCGCCTCCTGGGCGGCGGCCATGCTTACCGGAAATTCGGCAATGCAAATGCCCTCTGCCGCATTGCGCTGAATTTCTGCGGCAGTGCGGTCATCGTGACTGGCGATTTGTAAATGCATCCCTTGCCTGGCGGCCATTTCTTGCAGCTTGCGCAGGAGGTAACGCCGGTTTTTTTCGCTATAGGTTTCCCGGCGTTGCTGGGCTTCCTCAATCATCTGCTCCAGCTCGGCTTCACTGTAACCATCGCCGCGCCGGCTTTCCCGGAATTTATCCAGGTTGGCGTGTTGCCCGACACCGGGGGTGTGGTCCATGAGGCTGATCATGCGCACGGGCGCCTGGGTCATGGCCGTTTCAAACAATGCCTGCATGTTGGGGGTGGGCAGTTCACAACGCAGATGAAGCACATGGTCGGAACGGAGCAGGCCCTGCTTTTCCAGAAAGTTGAGATCGACCATGGCGTCGCGCAGGGTCTGGATGCGCTGAGTTTCAAAGCCTGCATCGCCCACACAGAGGGCGTCGGCGACGGAGGTGATGCCCGCTGCGGCGCACTGACTGTCATGGGCCAGAAAGGCCGAGCGGGACGGCCAGCGGACATTGCTGCGCGGCTGCACCTGGCGTTCGAGATTGTCGGTGTGGACGTCCACCAGCCCCGGCAGCAACCAGTCGCCCTGTCCATCCTCACTGCCAGGGCGGGGGTGAGGATCTTCATCCAGAGCAACGATGTAGCCATGTTCGTCCAGTTCCAGGGCACCGTGGACAATCCGATCTTCCAGCACCATGCGAAAATTACTGAAGGCCAGGGTTTTCATGGGAATGCTCCGCTAAGGATGGGGTGAAATATTGCCGGTCGGCGACCTGCTGGACCAGATCGGCATCATGAAAGACGGCGAGTACCGCCCGCCCGGATTGCTTGGCTTCCATGATCAGCTTTTTTACCATAGCTGCATTGTCACCTTCCAGTGAGGCCGTCGGCTCCTCCAGATAGAGCGGGATATGCACGCGAAAGGGCGGGCAAGATATATTCCCTTCCCGAGCAAAATCACGATATGATGAGGTGTTTCTGTTGTGGGGGTGCTTCGTGTTGCGCTGGATTACGGACAGCTCTACCGGTTTTGTCGTATTGCTGGTCATCGCTTTCATTGTGCTGCTGGGGGTCTATTTGTTGCCCACCCTGTTGGCGTGGTTGATGGCTTGTCCACAGCGGATGACCATTATGCTGGTCAATGTTTTTCTCGGCTGGACGGTGTTGGCCTGGATTGCGGCGCTGACCTGGGCATTGGCTACTGCACAGGATGAAGGATTTGACGACGAAGCGCCGAAAAGGCGGGATCCTTGGCTGCGCTAGTCGTCGAACGAAATAAATTATAAAAACTCAGCTTTACTACAGATCCATTCAAGTGATTTGAATATATGGTTGTACGCGGCCAAAAACTTGCTGGCATCGCAGGGCATATTTCTGCAGCGCGTGCGGGGTGCTTCTGGCCGATTGCGGGTTACCGAGTGCGTGGTTTTATCAATAAAGGACAATTTTGATGAGTGATGTTTCTCCATCAACCGATCAGCGTGATTTTCCGCTGATCATCTTTACTGTGGGCACGGCAGCTTCGGGCAAAAGCTCCTGGGCAGAAGCCATGCGCTCCCGTCATACTTCCTTGCGCATCGGCATCCTCGAAAGGGACATGATTCGGGTGGAATTGTTTGAGGCCGAAGCTGACAAGGCATTTTCCTGGGGAGACTGGAATCCGGACTGGGAAAACAAGGTGCAGTGCTTGTGGGAACAACGCGTTCAGGAACTGGCCAAACAATGCGATGCATTGATTCTGGCGGATACGCACCTGGATGCCGTGGAATTACAAAAAAAAGCCCTCTGGCTGCGAAAGCTCGGGGCAACGGAAATTACCCTGCAGTATTTTCCGGCATTACCGCTGACCGAGTTGTTGCGCCGCGACCAAGGCAGAAGTCATCCCGTGGGTGGCGAAGCCCTGCGCGAACATCTCAAGAAAATAGGCCCGGAAGAACAGTACTGGGCGGCTATTGAAGGCGTCTAAGGCCGGTCAGACTTCATACTTTCTGCTCGGGGGCAAGCGCGCAGGGGTGGGCCGCATCTCCGGTTTCCACCTGTAGGGTAGGGTGGACGATGGCAAACTGTTCTCGCAGTGAAGTCGCGACATCTGCCAGAAAACCATCGCCAGGATAGCCTCGAGGCATGACCAGATGGGCGGTGAGTGCCGTTTCTGTGGTGCTCATGGCCCAGATGTGCAGATCATGGACGGCGGCCACTTCGGGCAGGCTGCGCAGGTATTGGCGCACGGCCTCGGTATTGATGTTGTCCGGAACGCCATGCAAAACCAGCCGCGCCGCCTCTTTCAGCAAGGACCAGGTCGCCAGGATGATGAGCGCACTAATCACCAGACTAACGGCCGAGTCCAGCCAGTACCAATGCAGGAACAGCATGAGGATGCCCGCCAGCACCACACCCAAGGAGATCAGCGCATCTCCGGCCATGTGTAAAAAAGCCGCCTTGATATTGAGGTCACCCTTGCGACCCGACATGAAGAGCAGGGCCGTGGCCGAGTTGATGAGCACCCCCAGAGCTGCGATGACAATGACCACCCGACTGTCCACCGGACTCGGATGCAGCAAGCGCTCTATGGCTTCCCAGGCAATTCCGCCGGTGACTACCAGTAAGAACAAGGAGTTGGAAAGAGCAGCCAGGATAGAGCTGCTGCGCAATCCATAGGTGTAACGCTGGGAGGGTGGACGGGTGGCCAGGGCGCTGGCACCCCAGGCCATGAGCAGACCCAGCACATCGCTGAGGTTGTGCCCGGCATCGGCGAGCAAAGCCAGTGAATGGCCTATGACCCCAAAAACCGCTTCGGCGACCACAAAAAGGATATTCAGTAAAATGCCGACGGCAAATGCCTGCCCAAAACTTTTCGGGGCATGGTTGTGCCCATGATGATGTCTGGCGTGGGCATCAGAAGGAGTATGCCCGTGATCGTGCTGCCGGGGTGTCGGGATATCAGGCAGATGGTCTGCAGGAGTCTGCGTTTCGCTCAAGGGCTTTTGCTATCTCTGAAAGGATCAACCTGAATGGAGCAACATGCTTCACAAGCATAGGGAAAAAGCTTAGGCTGAGCAATATGAACTGCGTTGGAGGTTGGTGTTGATTTCAAGCTTGTCTGGAAAATTTCTGTGTGCCTGGTTATTGTTGTTGCCCGCGACGGCAATGGCCGCCACTGAGTCTCCGCTGGCGGCTTCCGGTCCGGCTACGAATATTACTCCCCAGGTTCTGGCCAAGTGGATGGCTGGCGCCAAAAATGGCTACGGCCCGGATCAGTATCGTTTGGGTCTCGCTTATGCGGCGGGGGATGGTGTCCCCCAAAACTTTCATGAGGCTGCCCATTGGTGGCGGAAAGGGGCTTACAACGTCAACCCCCAGGCGGAATTGATGCTGGGTGAAGCCTATGCCCACGGTTGGGGAGTGCCCCGCAATATCGACAAGGCCATCCATTGGTGGAAAGCCGCTGCCCGCTTTGGGTCTCCTGAAGTGGCCCGGCGTGCGCAACTTCTGCTCGATTCGTTTGTGTAATAGTTTAAGTCAAAGAGATTTATGGGTTTTTTCAATCACCAACAGATAGTCTCTGTTATTTTGGCATCTTTTTTGGGATACCCCCTAGCGGTCATGGCGGATGTGCCAGATATGAGCCCGGCAGTCATTGGTCAGAGTGCATTTGCCAAAAAGCCTGAATGGTCCGGCAGCATCGGTCTGGGTTTCAGCAGTAGTACCGGAACGAGTCAGGCCCTGAATCTGAATACGGATGACACCTTGCTCTGGCACCGGGGGCCTTGGGCGAACCAGAACAGGCTGCTCTATAATTATGCCACTTCCCAGGGAGAAGTGAGCGCGGACCGCCTGGATGTCAGTAACCAGACCCGTTATGATTTTGTCCTCAATCAATATGTTTTTGGGGATCTCAATTACCACCGCAATCATTTTGATGGTTATTATTTCCGGGCGGACGAAACCCTGGGTTATGGCCATTTTTTTGTCCTGAACCCAGTGTCTCACCTGCGTCTGGAAGCCGGTGCCGGTGTGCGTCAGTCCCATCCTATCGGGGGTGATTTCAGCATCCACCCCGTTGCCCGTCTGTATGGAAAATATCTCTGGAAGTTCAGTCCTCATGCCCACTTATCGGAAGCGGTGGATGCCATTCTGGCGGATAATGGTGCCAATACCTATAATTCGATCTTGGCCCTGACCAGCCCCTTATATGGTCCTTTGAACCTACGCCTGGCTTTTATAGCCACTTATAACACCGAGGTTCAGTCGGGATATAAGCCGTTGAACACCCTGACGACCATCAATCTGGCCTATCAGTTTTAGGCGCAATATGGTAACGAGGCATCTGGAAAGGTTTCAGTATCCGGGTTGCTGCCGGGTCCAGTGAACTGCCGGCAATTGCGCGAGGATTTCGGGGTTTTGCCAGTCCGGCTGACGGTGCTCGATGAGCAGGTCGGTACTGATTCCACCGCGCACATACCAGCGACCCAGCAGACGCAGGTAGCGCGGCTGAATGAGTTGGATGATGTCGTCGGCGATCCGGTTGCTCAGGGCTTCATGGAAAGCGCCTTCATCGCGGAAACTCCAGAGATATAGCTTCAGGGATTTCAATTCGACATTATATTGGTCGGGAATGAAATCCAGCAGGAAATGGGCAAAATCCGGTTGTCCGGTAAGGGGACAGAGACAGGTGAACTCCGGCATATCCATGTGTACGACATAATCTCTTTCCGGGTGCGGGTTGGGAAATCGTTCCAGAGATTTGCTGGGTTGACTGGGCATGGCTTAATCCTCATCATCATAATTTCGACAGCTCGGTATATTACCTCAAAAAAGTCCGTTCATGCGCCTCTCGGCCATTATTCTGCAAGGCTTCAAGTCTTTCCGCGAAAATACCCGTATCCAGATCAGCGCCAATCCGGTGGTGATCGTCGGACCCAACGGTTGTGGCAAGTCCAACACCGTGGATGCCCTGCGTTGGGTATTGGGCGAATCATCCGCCCGGCAGTTGCGCGGTGGCACCCTGAGCGATGTCATCTCCAATGGCGGCGGTAGTCGTCCGGCAGCCTCCCAGGCCAGTGTGGAGTTGCGTTTCGACAATGGCGATGGCAGTGCCCCCGGTGCTTTCGCCGAGGTAGCCGAAATCAGCGTCAAACGCAGTCTGGACCGTAAGGGCGACGGTCATTATCGGATCAATGGCGCGCGCTGTCGGCGCCGGGATGTGGGGGATTTGTTTCTGGGTACGGGTCTCGGCAGTAGCGCCTATGCCATTGTCGAGCAGGGGACCATCGGTCGCATCATCGAAGCGCGCCCCGATGATCTGCGCGCCATGCTGGAAGAGGCCGGAGGGCTCAGTCGCTACAAGGAAAGGCGGCGGGAAACCGCGCAACGCATGGCGGAAACCCGGGAGCATCTGCAACGTCTGCGCGATATTCACGGTGAAATGGATGGGCGCTGGCAACGTCTGCAGCAGCAGGCCGAAGCCGCCCGAAAACTGCGCACCTTGCGGGTGGAAGAACGTCAGTGGCGCTGGTGGACCGTGGCGGCGCGTTTGCAGGAACTGGAAAGTGAAGCCCAGGGCTTGATCCTGCGCCGCGATGCAGCGCAAGATCAACAGCAGAGCCTGGAAGAACAACGCCTGCAGGTTGAGCATCATCTGGTGGCATTGCGGGAAGCCGCTCGCATGGCGCAGGAAAATTTGAGCGCTGCTCAGGCGGATTTGTACACCGTGCAGGCCGAACTCAGTGAAGCCGAACACGCACTCAAGGAAACCGCAGGTCATATCCAGAGAGCGCAGGCAGAGTTGGCGCAACTGGATCAGCAACAACAAAAAATCCAGCACGAAAAACAGCGTCAACAGGAGAATGAAGCGCAACGTCAGGAGCAATTGCAGGCTTTGCTGGAACGTCAGGAGCGTCTGACCCAGGAAGAAGAACACACCCGCAAGGCGCGACAGGCGGCGGAGCACCAAGCTAAAGAGCAGGAACAATTGCGCCAGCAGTCGCTGCAAAATGTCGCAGACTTGCGCCGTAAAAAAGAAGTCTTGCTGGCGCAACTCCGCGAACTGGAACCGCGGGTACAGGATCTGGATCGTCGTCTGACCCGCCTTGCCCAGCCTCTTCCCTCGGAGCGCCCGGCCCTGGATGCCGCCGAGTTGCGGGTACAAAAACTCGATCAGGCCCTGAATATTGTCAACGAGCACCTGACGACCTTGCGCAAGACGGCAGAGCAACAGCAGGACCTGCAACAACAGTTACGTGAACCCCGCGAACACGCCCTAAGTGCGGTTCAGGAATGTCGCGCCCGGCAGAAGGCTCTGAGCAGTCTGCTGCAACGTCTGCAAAAAAGCCGTCCTGAGACGCTTCCCGGTCAGATGGTCTTGTTGGACTGTCTGCAGGTGCAAAAGGGCTGGGAAACCGCCATTGAACGGGTGCTGCAGACGCGCCTGTTCGCGCAGGTGATCCGTGAGGGAGATGCTCTGGAGCCGTCCGCTACGACGCTCTGGGAGTCTTCCGAAAAACTCGGCCCTGTCACCGCCGATGCTTTGCTCAATGTGCTGGATATTCCCGATGTTCTCCAGGCAGGGGTACTGGATTGGCTGCGGGGCTTGCGCACCGCGCCCGATCTGCCGACAGCGCTTTCCCGGCGGCGGCAGTTGCAGGCCGGAGAAGCCTGGATTACGCCCCAGGGGGTCATCGTGTATCCCTTGGCGGTGGTTTTTCCCGAACAGGAAGACGCAGCCAGTCTGCTGCAATGCCGCCGCGAGCTGGAGGAAAATGAACGGCTGCTGGTTGCTGCCGAAACCCGGGCGCTGGCCACACAAGCCGCCCTGAACGAAGCCGAAACAGGGCTGCGCAGCGTGCAGGATTCCTTGCGGGAAGCCGAACAGAAGGCGCAGAAGGCCGCTCGGGAATTGGCACAAGATCGGGAAACGCTGGCGCGCTTGCGCAGCCGGGTGGAAGCGGAAGAGCGGCAACAGGCCGAGCGCCAGTCCGAAGGGCAGCGTCTGGAAGCCGAAAAAGCAGAAATTTTGGCGCGTCTGAGTCACTTATACCAATCCCTGGCTGTTGCAGAGACCAACTGGAGTCAAGAAGAGCAGGCCCTGCGCGCCACCCAGCAAGCCGCTGAAGCGGACCAGTGCCGCGTGCAGGAATTACGCAGCGCCTATGGACGGTTGCGGGAGCAACGTCAGCAACAGGCCTTGCAGATTCAAAAACTGCAGACGGAATCCGTGGCGGCACAGCAACGTCGGGATGACCTGCTGCAGCAGGAACAACATATTGCGCTGTCCATATCCAGCAAGCAGCAGGTTCTGGAACAACTCCAGCAACAACTGCCGGGTTTGCAGGCCAGCCAGGCGAGTATTCAGGCGCGTCGGGAGGCTCAGCAAGCGGCCATGCAAGATCAGCGGAAATCCGCCCAGGCCATGGATCAGCAGATTCGCACCTTGGAGCAGCAACGCCACCCCCTGGAAACCCAACTGCGCGAACTCCAAAAAAATCTGGCCCTGACCGAACAGGAAATGGCCGCTGTGCAGGTGCGTCTGGAAGAAAATGCACAACGTGCTGCGGAACTGGCGCAGCAGCTCGGCGCAAATCCCGGACCCTGTCCGGATCCCGAAGCATTGCTGGAACAACAGGATCGCATTGCCCGTGCCATCCAGCGTCTGGGTAACGTCAATCTGGCTGCCGAAGAAGAACTGCAGGAACTGGAAGAGCGGCGGGGAAATTTATTGGCCCAGATGGAAGATGTGGAAGGTGCCCTGAACAGCCTGGAAGAAGCCATGGCGGCCATGGATCAGGAAACCATCACCCGCTTTGCTGACACCTTGCAGCAGGTCAATCAGGAATTACAGGGTCTGTTTGCCATTCTTTTCGGCGGCGGTCAGGCGGCCCTCGGTCTGCTGGGGGAGGATTTGCTGGATGCGGGCCTGGTGTTGCGGGCGCAGCCGCCCGGAAAGCGCAATGTCAGTTTGCAGCAATTATCGGGCGGGGAGAAAGCCCTGACGGCCATCGCCCTGGTTTTTGCCTTGTTTCGCCTGAATCCAGCCCCCTTTTGCGTACTTGATGAAGTGGACGCGCCCCTGGACGATGCCAATGTCGGCCGCTTCTGCCATCTGGTCCAGGAAATGGCGGCGCAAACCCAGTTTTTGATAGTGACCCACCGTCATTTGACCATGCAGGTAGGGGAACAACTCATCGGCGTGACCATGACCGAGCCCGGCATTTCCCGCATTGTACCCGTGACCGTATCCGCAACCCTGGCCGCCGCAGCCGGGGCTGAAGCCGATGCAACTCAATGACGTTTCTATTTCTTGCTTCATAGTGCAGGGAAAATCTGATTTCATTCAGTTTTCATCGGCCATCAAAGCACCACTGGCTATGATCATGCTGGCGTACATCCATATGAAAGTGGTTATATATATAGCGACTAGAATTGCCACAAAAAATATGACAAGAACGATTTTACCGATAGGCATGAGTCCTGACAATTTAAATACAAAGGCTAGCAATGCAGCAAGCATTCCCAGAATGATGCTAACACCTAAAAAAGCTATAAAAATGATGATGGACAAAACCACCGGGAATAATAACCACTTCCATTTTTTACCAAAAATCTGTAAACTGAGAGTTGCTGCCTTTTTTATTTCTACGCCATAGGCCGAATAGAGCATGAGTATATAACCAGCGAATATCTCTAAAAAAAATAATATAAATAATGTTATCAAAACATGCGCATGCATAAGCCAATCACTCGGTAATTTTTGGCCAGGCGTGACCGTGGGTAAGCCAATGCTCAGGATGCTGGCAATAACAGAATATATGATGGCAAACACCCAGGCTTCTTGGTGGTGGAATGCCCAAAATAAATTCCCTATTTTCCAGGGATTGTTCGCAATGGCTTTGGCTAGTATATAGAATAACCCCATATCGAGCATAGTAATCCATAAGGTTAATGGAAATCGCCATAAATCAATATAGGAAGGGAGAGAGCGGTTGAGCAATAAATCTATGACAAAGCCGACACCAAAGAGCATCATCAGGACTAGCAAGGACCCCGCTAGAGAATAGTATTTTCTTTTTAAAAGATTAAATCCTCCAATGATGGCGCTGCCATAACTGGGATTATGCAATGGTAGTGAATCAATTTCTTTCATAAAATCATCCTCATGAAGTTGGATACAAAATTTCTTTCAGTGCCATGGTAGTAGTAAAAACCCACTGCTGTTCCAGAGCATGTGCAGCACTATTCCTGGCCAGATAGAACGATAGCGATGGCCAGTCCATAGCCGTAGGGACGGGACGGCGCACACCAAGCCAAGCCAAGCCAAGCCAAGCCAAGCCAAGCCAAGCCAAGCCAAGCCAAGCCAAGCCAAGCCAAGCCAAGCCAAGCCAAGCCATTATTTTGGCGCTAATAATCAGAAAGATTCCAGTCACTATGTTGCAATTTGCGGCGCGCAAGAAAGGCGGCGATGCCCACGCAGAGTAGCGCCAGAAGCAATAACACTCCCGTTCCGCGCAGATGGAAGGGCACATGAATGAGATGGCGATAAAACCAGTAGTGTCCGCTGCGCGCGACCAGAAAAGCATCGAGTAAAAAAGAGAGGATCATGATGATTTGCTGCCAGATTCCCGTAATTCCCAGCCCTATGGCGCCCATGGGTGCCCAGGCCATTACCAGCATGCCGCAATACAATATCCACAAAATCATGCTGATCTGCAGGGCAGGATAGCCTAGAAGTATAAGGATCAGGGCAGGCCAGAAGAGCAACACCAGAGCCAGCAAACTGGTATGGGCGGCATGGCTTTTCAGGATTTGAACACTGGCCTGCCCGTGGCTGCCGCCAAAACGGCCTGTCAGCATCAGATATTGCCAGTCAAATACCCGCATTGGCCAGGCCCCCCAGGTCATTACCGGGATCAGGAAAAGCACCGGGAAAAATGGTAGAAGGGCGGGCAGACGTTGTGCACCAAAGCGGGCATATTCCAGTCCAAAAATCAGCAGCGGGATCAAGGGTTGGATCAGCAGAACCGCAGGGATCCCCTGGGGGCGCCGGCCCGTATCGAGGATGGGACTGTGCCATGTGCCCGGCATCCAGCGCCAGAAAGCCCCCCAGGCTATCCCACGGAGGCGAAATTCCTTGGGAAAATGCAAGAGCGCTTTCCCGTATTCCTGCCACTCCTGCGGGGTTTTCCCCATCATGAGAGCGATGAGCAGGACCAGGACCGTTCCCAAAGTCCAATCCAGAAAACCCGGTATGGCCAGAAAAGCCTTTCTGGCGGGGGCAAAATACAGCACCGGATAGACAGTCAGCAATGGGAACACCCGCCAGGGTTTGCGATCTTTTCTGCGCAAACCCCCGAGGCTCATCATCCAGGCAAAAATCGCCGCCCAAAAGGCAATATACGTGCTGAACATAAAAGCCCCGGACATGGGGATGTGGGTATGCAGCACTTCCCCAAAAAAAAGAGCCATGACGGCGAGCAGCAGGACAAAAAACAGGTTTCTGGATTGCCGGTGAAAGTCGGGGAGCAGGCGTAACAAATCTTCTGAAATCAGACGCCAGTAGTGCAGTAAAAAACCGGAGACCAGGAAAAACAACGATAGCGCTAATATCGAAAAAAAGGCGTTTGCGGCGTGTGGGTGATTTGTTTCAAGGGATAAAATACCTGCCGTGCCACACCCAAAAAAGCCGACGCCAGCAATGAGGTTCAGATTATTCTGAAACAGCAGGCGCGGATGCAGACAGCGCCAGATGCCCGTCATGACCCCTCCCGCGTCAGTTCCAGAAAGCGGGTTTCGGTCTCCCCTGACTGTAAGGTATGACGAGGCCACTCTGCCAGCATCTGACCGTGATGTAGTACCAAAAACCGGGAGCAGATGCGTTCCAGATCGGACACAATGTGAGAGGACAGTAAAACTGCAGCCTCCCGCTCCTGAACATGCTCATTGAGCAGGCTGAGAAAATCCTGTCGAGCTTGAGGGTCCAACTGGGAAACCGGCTCGTCCAGCAAAAGAACGCGAGGACGGTGGCGCATGGCCAGCACAATGGCCAGGCGTTGACGTTGGCCTCCAGAAAGTTCCTGGACTTTTTTTGAGGGATCCAGGTCTGCCCAGTCTTCCAGTTTTTTCCAGCTTCGGTCTGTTGCAGGGTAGAAACCCGCTATGAGTTCCAGAAGCTGATTCACCCGCAACCAGGAAAATCCCGTGAATTCCTGGGGGACATAGCCGGTTTGAATGCGCCTTTGGGCATCGAGTTGGACGACATCCTGCCCTAATATTTGGATGTTCCCTTGATTGGGGAGAATGAGGCCGATCAGACAGGTGAGGAGGGTGCTCTTACCCGCACCATTCGGTCCCAGTAATGCCACGATTTCTGCACCAGATAATTCCAGACTGATCTTCTGGAGAATCACTGTTTGCCCGTAGCTTTTGCTGATGTCCCTGCACCGTAATAAGGGCCTGTCATGTGCAGGATTCTCCAAGTTCAACATTGCGGCTCCTGAACCGGTTTTTACCGATTATTTTCCTCTTTGGCAACCAATTTAGCACAGGAATATGACAGTTTTATGAACTTCTGGCAAAAACGTTAATGGGTCAGCAGGGTAGTCGTTCAGGAGGGCATTTTTCGCGCAAAAACTAAGCGTCATGCAGAGACAGAATCGGCCAGCCTTGAGCCGCTGCATGGGCCTGCAAGCGCTGGTCAGGATTGACGGCCACCGGATGCTCGACGGTTTCCAGAAGGGGCAGGTCATTGTAAGAGTCGCTGTAAAAGGTACTGCCCTGCAGGCTTTGCTGCCAGTCGCGGCCTTGTTCCTGCAACCAGTGGCGGAGGCGCTCTATTTTGCCCGCCTGGAAGCAAGGGATGCCGACGGTTTTTCCGGTGAAATCGCCTGCGGCATTTTCTTCGATTTCAGTAGCCAGTAAATGGGGTATTTCGAATTCTTCAGCAATGGGAGCCGTTACAAAACGGTTGGTCGCCGTAATGATGACCAGCAGATCGCCCTGTTGGCGATGATCTTCCACCAGCGCCCGGGCACGGTTGGATATCATGGGTAAAACCCTTTCCTGAAGATATTCTCGGTGCCAGGCATCCAGTTGAGCGCGGGGATGGGCAGTCAGAGGCGTCAATTGGAAATCCAGAAAAGCACGAATATCCAGTTGCCCCGCCATATAATCGGCATAAAACTGGTCGTTGCGCCGGTTGAATTGTTCGGCATCGACAATGCCGCGACTACCCAGAAACTCCATCCAGGCATGGTCGGAATCGCCAGTCAACAGGGTGTTATCCAGGTCAAAGAGGGTCAGGGCCATTTTTTCTCCGTCAAGGTGGGGTTCGTAGGATGGATTATAACCTGGTTTGAAACTTAGCGGTGTGGCAGCGGTCACAGATTTCAATGTCCACAAGGAGAGGAAAACCATGCCGCTTATTGATGATCGCCCATCCATCCTGAAATCTTTATGGCTGTTGTTTCCCGCCGCACTGCTGCTGGCCGGGTGTGCCCAGGAAGTCTCCCCCAAGCCGGTTGCCCGGCTGCAAGCCCCCGCTCGTGTTGCGCCTCTTCCTACCCAGCGTTATCGGGCACCGAGCATTGAAAGCAAAAACATCAATGGGCCTCTGGGTGGGAGAAACCGCTATTTATCCGATGCGGAACTGGCCGCCTTGCCCACCCATCTGCGCGTGCATTTTGCGACCAACAGCAGTCAGATCAATTTGCATGGCCGCCATATTGTCCTGGATAATGCCCGTTTTCTGTTGAAATTTCCCCATGTGGATGTGCGCCTGGAAGGAAACTGTGACCAGCGCGGTACCCAGGAATACAATCTGGCCCTCGGCAACCGTCGTGCCGAAGCCGTCGCCCGCCTCCTGGAAGCGGACGGCGTATCCGCCCGCAGAATTCAGATGGTTTCTTTCGGCAAGGATAATCTCTTGTGTTACACCAACGATCCCCAATGCTGGAAGCGCAACCGGCGCGTGGATTTTGTCTATCATGCCGTGCTAGGTTGAATGGGATGATTGGCTGATGCGCAGCAAGGTCAGGTTTTCGTGATTATATAATTCATAACTGACATAGATGGTCTGAATGGCCAGATCATTTGGCAAACGGTTGCGTATGCGGGGCACCTCCCTGCTGGGCAAGACCAGATACAAGGGACCGGGATGATGGCGCAGAATGTGCAGCAATTCGGAAATGTGCCGGGGACGATGCAGGACCATGTTGCCTTGTCCGGCATAAAACAGGAAATTGGGCTGAAACCAATGCCAGGCCGCAATACTATAGGGCTTCCCATCTTGATACTGACGGATTTTTTCGCCCATGAACGCCGAAGGTTTGAGCAGATTCAGCGCTGGTTCGGTATAGGTCATGAGGCAGAAAGTGAGGGCAGCACCCCCGGCCGTGAGGGTGACCAGCCAGCGCCCGGTCTGACTTTTCCAGACCCAGAGCATGGCTATCAGGGCGGACAGAGCGTAGGGCAGCCCCAGATAATACAGGGAACCCAGGGGCGGGATTTGGGCCGGGACAATCCATGCGCCGGCCAGCAGCAGAGCCATCCCCACCAGGAACAGTGCGGTCAGGGATAAGTACAGACCTTGTCGCTGCAAGGGCCTCTCTCCAGTCACAGCACCATACAGACGGATTCCCAGAAACATGAACAGGGGCGGATAGGCCTCCCAGACATAATTGGGTAGTTTGGTAGCGGAAATGCTGAAAAATATCACCCAGACCAACAACCAGCTGAGCAGAAAAGTGTCAACGGGATGTTCTTGAATGAGTTGCCGACGTTTTTGCCACAGGGGCAGCAAAGCCTGGGGCAGAAAAATGGACCAGGGCAGCAGAGCGAGGGGAATGGTGATCAGGTAGTAAAAAAAAGGACCGCGATGCCCCTGCATTTCCGCATTATAGCGACTGATATTGGCGCGCAGCAGAAAGCCCAGATCCCAGCGCCAGTGGGTTTCCACACCCACGGCCACATACCAGGGCAGGGCGATGAGCAAAAACAGAGGCAAACCCCATTGCAGACGGCCTTCTTTCCACAAATAGGGAAGATTCCCGCGCAGCAACAAAAAGACGACGATAATCAATCCGGGAATGAGAAACCCGATGGGTCCCTCATCCAGCGTGGCCAGGGCCATGGCCGCATAGCTGAGCAAGATGCTGAAACTGCGTTCTTCCGGAAATTGATAGGCCCGTAAGTAACTGATCAGGCTCATGCTGACAAAAAGGATCAGCAGAGGGTCGGGCACCGCCGCCCTGAAAATGATCTGACTGTGCAAAATGGTGGCCGCCACCAAGCCCGTCAGCAGGGCCGGACCGGGGCCGATCAAGCGTCGCGTCGCCATCGTCAGATAAAGGATGAACAGCGCCCCCACCAGCACCGAGCCCATGCGCAGACCCCAGCTGTTCATGCCAAAAACTTCCACCCCTCCCCACATCAGCCAGTAATTCAGGGCAGGCTTGGCGACCCGCAAGGTGCCATTAAACAATGGCACGACAAAATTATGCTGGGCAAACATTTCCTTGAGGGCCTGGGCGTTGTTGGGCTCATCGATATCCCAGAGGCTACCGCTGCCACTGTGATAGGCAAACAGTGCCAAGGCCCCCAGAAAAAGCAGGCCACATAAAAAATAAAAACGCGGAAGACTCAGGGATTGCTTGAAAGCCATAAAAACAGGTGGGCTCCATGGGAAGTAGTCAGCATTGCGATGCGTATCATAGCAAAAACCGGGGCGGGATTATCCATCCCCTTGGGCAGCGCTCAGTCAGGTCCTGCATCTTTCCCAGGCCCGTTTTTCCCGACAGGTGACCAGTGGGATGAGCCCTAAAACAACAAAGGAAACAACAGGCAAGAAACGTTGGGGTGAAAAGCACCCTGGCAACTGTTGCTTCCGGATCAATGAGCTTGTTTTTTTTGACCGCAATGGGCACAGAGTCCATTGACCACCAACTCCATTTCGATCACGGAATAATCCTTGGGCAATTTGGGGGCGGCAAGCTGGCTGTCGGGGAGGCAAAACACCTGCCCACAGGACACACAGTGAAAATGCGGGTGTTTCTCGGGCTGCTCCCGGCGCCGGGCACCGAAACGCCAGACCCGGTCATCAGCGGTGATGCGATAAGCCAGACCAATATCCACCAACCATTCCAGGTTGCGGTACAAACTCACCCGATCCACCGAACTCTCTCTGCTACTTTCCAGGCGCTGCTGCACTTCGGGATGGCTCAGGGGTTGCTCGGCATCCAGCAGGGTTTTATAAACCGCCACCCGCAAGCGGGTGACGCGCTGTCCGGCTTCCCGCAGGAGCCGGGTCACTTCCACATCGCTGTGCTTGAGGGAGGCATCATGGACATGATTATTCATGGGTTCATGCTAGAGCAGCCCCTGTATGGGTGCAAGTGCGCCGAATGCTGAACAACCCTATGTGATCGCCTTACCGGAACAGCACCTGACCGCGATCATCGGAGGTGGCTAAAAAAATCGGCCAGCAGGCGCATTGCTGGACAGTGGGGCATCTGCCGCGCTAGATTTTCAACAGGTTCACTCAGGAGTTTCTCATGGCCTCAGAAAATATCATGGTCGGGCAGGATGCCCCGCAATTTCAAGCCGCTGCTTATGGACTGCAAGCCAGCATCCGTCTCAAGGATCTGCTGGGGAAAATCGTGGTACTCTATTTTTACCCCAAGGATGATACTCCGGGTTGCACGACCGAAGGCCAGGAATTCACGGCCTTGTACCCGGAATTCCAGGCGGCCGGTGCCGAAATTCTCGGGGTGTCTCGTGACAGCTTGGCCAGCCATGAAAAATTTGCCTGCAAATACCATTTTCCTTTCCCTCTGCTGGCGGATACGGACGAAAAATTATGCCAGACTTTTGGCGTGCTCAAGGAAAAAAACATGTATGGCAAAACCAGCATTGGCGTGGAGCGCAGTACTTTTATTATCGACCGGCAGGGTAAAATTGCCTATGTGGAACGCAAGGTAAAAGCTGCCGGGCATGCTGCGGCGATGCTTGATCTGGTCAAAAAACTTCCATGAATGCGGGCAAGGCTGTTTCCGGACATCATCAAAAACCGCGTCTTTATATTCTCGATACCAATGTATTGATGCATGACCCTGCGTCGTTGTTCCGTTTTCAGGAGCACGACATTTTACTGCCCATGATTGTGCTGGAAGAACTGGATCAGCATAAAAAAGGCCTGAGTGAACAAGCGCGTAACGTGCGTCAGGTCAGCCGGCGACTGGATGAACTGTTGACCGATACGGCGGATCTGGATCAGGGCCTGCCTCTGCCTTATGCCCAGGGCCGACTGTTTTTTCAGACGGCTGCCTATCAGCAAGCCTTGCCGGAAGATCTGGCTGGGGGCAAGGCAGATAATGAAATTCTGGCAGTCACACTGGCCTTGCAAAATCGCCATCCCGAAAAAGATGTCATTCTGGTCAGCAAGGATATCAATCTGCGCATCAAGGGCCGTACCCTCGGCATTCGCGTGGAAGATTACGAAAATGACCGGGTCCTGGAAGACGCTGATTTATTGTATACCGGCTCGGAAATACTCAGCGAGAACTTCTGGGAGCAGCACAGTCGCGACCTGGATGCCTGGCAGGAAAGTGGCCGCAGTTTCTACAAGATCAGAGGTCCAGCCATTCAGCACTGGCATGCCAATGAATTCATCGCGTTGAATCAGGGGGATGAAAATACCGAAGATTTTGCGGCCATTGTTCGCGAGGTACATCCCGAATATGCCATCATCGAACGGATTACCGATTATCGGCACGAGCGCCACTCCGTTTGGGGGATTGTCGCCCGCAATCCCGAGCAGAATTTTGCCCTCAACCTGTTGATGGATCCGGACATTGATTTTGTCACCCTGCTGGGACATGCCGGTACCGGAAAAACCCTGCTCACCCTGGCGGCAGCCCTGGATCAGGTGTTTGAACATAAGCGTTATTCGGAAGTCATCATTACCCGGGCAACGGTGCCGGTGGGTGAAGAAATCGGTTTTTTACCAGGCACCGAAGAAGAAAAAATGCAGCCCTGGATGGGGGCGCTGGAAGATAACCTGGAAATTCTGGGGCGGAGTAGCGATGAAGCGGGTAGTTGGGGGCGCGGCGCCACCCAGGATCTGCTCAACAAGCGCATTCGGGTAAAATCCATGAGCTTCATGCGCGGTCGTACTTTTCTGGAAAAGTTCGTCATCATCGACGAGGCCCAGAACCTGACTTCCAAGGAGATGAAAACCCTGATCACCCGCGCTGGACCCGGCACCAAAATCGTCTGTCTGGGGAATATTGCCCAGATTGACACCCCTTATCTGACCGAAACCACTTCGGGACTGACCTATGTGGTCGATCGCTTCAAGAATTGGGCACACAGCGGACACATCACCTTGCGTCGCGGTGAACGTTCACGTCTGGCTGATTTTGCCAATGAAGCGCTCTAGGTGACTTGTCGCTTAGGCTGCTGAACCCGTAGACTGCACAAGGCGTTTTCTGGGCGGGGGCGAGCATGAACTGGACGGTGGCCGATAGTCGTCATCTGTACAATTTGCGGCAGTGGGGTGAAGGCTATTTTGATGTCGGTGCCGATGGGCAATTGGTCGTGCGACCGGAAGCCCGCATGGACAGTCCGGCCATTGGACTGGCCGATGTGGCCGCTGAACTGGGTGAGCACTCTCTGGGGCTGCCTTGTCTGCTGCGTTTTCCGCAAATTCTCGGACATCGGGTCGAAAAATTGCGCGGTGCTTTTACCGGGGCCATGCAAGACACGGGGTATCAGGGCAGCTACACCCCCGTCTATCCCATCAAGGTGAATCAGCAGCGTCGGGTGGTGGAAGAACTTCTTCGCGCTGGTGCGGGCAATGTGGGCCTCGAAGCCGGTAGTAAACCCGAATTACTGGCCGTACTAGGCCTCATGCCCCTGGGTGGTACGATCATTTGTAATGGCTATAAGGACCGCGAATACATTCGTCTGGCCCTGAGTGGCGAAAAACTGGGTTTGCGGGTATATCTGGTGGTGGAAAAAATATCGGAACTTCCCTTGATTCTCAGTGAATCCCGAAATCTGGGAGTGCAGCCCCGCATCGGGGTGCGGGCGAGACTGGCTTCCGCGGGTGCTGGCAAGTGGCAGAATACCGGGGGAGAAAAATCCAAATTCGGTTTATCGACGGCGCACATGCTTGAACTGTTGGCGCAACTGCGCCAGAAAAATGCCCTGGACAGTCTGCAGTTACTGCATTTTCATCTGGGTTCGCAAATTCCCAATATTCAGTTCATCAAGGGCGGCATGCGCGAATGTGGCCGACTTTATGCTGAATTGCGTCGCCTGGGGGCTGATCTGCAGGTAGTGGATGTGGGCGGCGGATTGGGGGTGGACTACGAGGGCACCCATTCTCGCGCTTACTGCTCTACCAACTACCATATGGCCGATTATGCCCATGCCATTGTCAGTGCCCTGGCGGAAGTGGCCCGCCAGGAAAACCTGCCGGAGCCCCAAATCATTTCTGAATCGGGCCGTGCCCTGACGGCCCACCATGCCATATTGCTGAGCAATGTGACCGATGTGGAAGAGGCGGCAGGGGAGTATCCCCTACCAGCCTCTTCTGTGTCGGCGCTGACGGAGGACTGGCAACGGCTGCTCCAGCGTCTGGATGGCGCCCAGGCCTCCGACGCTCTGGAGGTTTATCAGGAGGCCATTTATCTGCTGGGCGAAGCGCATCAACAGTTCAATCTGGGTTTGATCCAGATTGAAGAAAGAGCCCGGGCCGAAGAAGTGTATGCGCGAGTCATCTGGCAGGTGCGGCGGTTTCTGGACCCTCACAACCGCGCCCACCGGGATATTCTGGATGAACTGGACGAAAAAATCGTCGATAAATATTTCGTCAATTTCTCCCTGTTTCAGTCTTTACCCGATGTCTGGGCCATTGATCAGATTTTCCCCATCATGCCCATTCAGCGTCTCCATGAAGAACCCGTCCGGCGGGCGCGCATTGAAGACATTACCTGCGATTCCGATGGACGCATTGATGCCTATGTCACCGCCGAGGGATTGACGCCAGCCCTGCCGGTGCATGCCGTAGACCCGGACAAGCCCTATATATTGGGGGTGTTCATGGTGGGGGCCTACCAGGAAATTCTCGGCGACATGCACAATCTTTTCGGGGATACGGATTCCGTCAATGTGCTGTGTGACGCCCAGGGGCAGATGCTGCTGGAGCAGCCCATGACTGGAGATACGGTGGAAACCGTACTGAATTATGTCCAGTTTTCGGCACCGGATCTCCTGGCACGTTTTCAGAAAAAAGTCGAGCAATCTGCGGAACTGAACGCCGAGCAGCGCCATTTATTCCTGCAGCAATTTGCCGATGGCCTGCATGGTTATACTTATCTGGAGTAAGCGATGATTCTTGAACCTGAAACTTCTCCCTATATCCTGTTGGGTGGCGAAAGCGCCGTCCGGGCCCTGGTGAATCGCTTTTATGATCTGATGGATAGCGAAGCCCAATGGCGAAGTCCCTTGCGGGAGATGCACCCGACGGACTTGTCCGAATCCAAGGAAAAACTGTTTCTGTTTCTGTCAGGATGGCTGGGTGGACCGGACTTGTATGTGCAAAAATTAGGGCACCCCCGTCTACGCGCTCGCCATGCCAGTTTTCCCGTAGATGATCAGGCCCGGGATCAATGGATGGCGTGCATGTTGCGGGCCATGCAGGAGCAGGAAATGCCGCAGGAACTGTACGTCCATTTGCAGACGGTCTTGCAGCGCACGGCGGATTTCATGCGCAATCGTTAGCCATCACCACATAAGGCAGGCGGCTGCAACCCTGGTAATCCCTGATCTGGCGTCATTGAAAATGGTGTAACCCGATACATCCTTTTGAAGCAGGCAAAAGGATTGTCGTATGCTATCAGCTTCGCTAAGGTGCGCCCATAAAGCACTATCAGGAGTGAGACATGACCATGACGATATACGGGGTGGATGTGGACCTCGAATGGCTACTGCATAGAACCATTTATACCATACTGATTATACTGGGCAGTTACGTCCTGTTGCGCTGGTACGGCAAGGCCATCAGTCATCTGCTCAACTTACTGGGATCACGGCGCAGCATTTCCCATGGTTATGGCATTGTCTTCAAAAGGATTACCACCTGGTTTTTGTGGCTTCTCGTCTGGGTGGTGGTCTTGCGGGTCTGGGCGGTGGATGTTACCGCTGTCTGGACGACTTTTGTCAGCCTCCTGGCGGTCATCGGCGTGGGTATGCTGGCTGTATGGGCCATGGTCAGCAATGTTACCGCCCGTTTTTTTATTTGGTTCTGGCAACCGTTGCGTCTGGGTCAGCGTATCGAAATTTTTCCGGAGGCGCTGACCGGCGAGGTGGTAGAAGAAAATCTCATGTTTACCGAACTGAAACAGGATGATGGCGCGATTGTGGTGATTCCCAATAATTTTTTCTTTCAGCGGATCATCCGGCGCTGGCCTGCGGAAGATAGCGATAAGCCAGGTGCATCATGAATGAGGCGACATCATCCGGAGTGATATTCGGCGAGTGTCTGGTGGATGATTTTGGCGATAGTCAGCGCCTTGGGGGAGCGCCATTCAATGTGGCGCAACACTTGCAAGGCCTGGGAACAGCGGCTATTTTCATCAGCCAGACAGGGAATGATGAATATGGCCGGCGCATCCAGGAGCACATGCGGCAGTGGCAAATGCCGGTAACGGGGATATCCGTCAGCACGAGCCTGCCGACCGGCCGTGTGGAGGTGCTACCTGACCCCTTGGAAGGACATCATTTCAACATCCTTCCCCATCAGGCTTATGACGACATTCCCTTGCCGGACCAGTTTTCGGGGCGCATTCCCTGGTTATATTACGGCTCTCTTGCTTTGCGCGAAGCCGGGCATTCCCGAGAAACCTGGCGCATACTGTCCGCCATCAGCACCTGGCGATTCATGGACATCAACCTGCGGGCGCCCTGGTGGCAACCGGAATCGCTGCGCGACTTCATGACCGGTGCTTCCATCCTGAAATGCAATAACGATGAGCTAGACATCTTGCTGGAAGTGTACGCGCTGCGCTCCGGCCCGGCTTTACCGGAAAAAATGCAGGTTCTTGCCGAGCAGTTCTCCTTGGGCGCCTTGTTGCTGACCTGTGGAGCGCAGGGTTCTGTCTATTGGGACCAGAAAGAATTTTACCGTGCCGCTGTAAACCCGGTGACAGATATGGTGAACACGGTCGGTGCCGGTGATGCTTTCGCTGCCGCCTGGCTGTGGAGTTATTGGCGGGGTGAAAGTCCGGAGTTGCGGCTGCGCCGGGGCGGGGAGTTGGCGGCTGCCGTCTGCAGATTGCCGGGAGCCACCCCGGACACCAGAGAGTTTTATGAACCGTTCAGACGGCGTTGGACTCAAGAGGAACCCTAGATCCGGTTTTACAGCGGAAGCTCTGTTTTATCAATGATTTTCCGCAAGATGAAACTGGAATGCACCCCAGTGACGCCTTCAATCCGAGTCAGGCGATTGAGCAGGAAATCCTGAAAATGGGCCATGTCACGGAGGGTGACTTTCAGTTGATAGTCGGCGTCATGGCCAGTGATCAGAAAGCATTCCAGCACTTCGGGAGATTGTTTGATGGTGCTTTCAAAGTGTTCAAAGCGTTCGGGCGTGTGGCGATCCATGCTGATGTGCATGAGCACCATCAGTTCCAGGCCGATTTTTTCCGGTTGCAGTAAAGCCACTCGTTTGCGAATGATCCCCGCATCTTCCAAGGCTTGCACCCGGCGCAGGCAGGGGGAGGGGGAAAGGCCGATTTTTTCGGCGAGTCGCTGATTGCTCAAGCCCGCATCTTTTTGCAGGGCTTCGAGAATACGGCGATCGTAGCGATCCAGGGATGATTTGGGTTGTTCAGGCTTCATGACGCAATTTTCTGTCCGGTAATCTGCAATAATAGCTATATTCATGCGCAATCATCACCTGATCCGGTCAAATTCGCAAGCACCTGTCGGTGATTGACGGGTATAGTACTCCCATCATCTTGAACAGGCAGGAGCACGTATCATGAGCAGTTTCGATCATCACCGCTATCGGGCTTTCCCGACCGTACACAAGCCGGATCGTCGCTGGCCCAACCGACGGATGCATCACGCCCCCATCTGGGCCAGCGTGGACTTGCGTGATGGCAATCAGGCCCTGGTAACTCCCATGAGTGTGGCCCAGAAAATGGAACTCTTTGATTTGCTGGTGCGCATGGGGTTCAAGGAAATTGAAGTCGGGTTTCCGGCAGCCTCCCAGCCGGATTATGATTTTGTGCGCAAAATCATTGAAGAAGACCGCATTCCCGAGGATGTGACCATTCAGGTTTTGACCCAGGCCCGGGAAAATCTGATTGCGCGGACCTATGAAGCCCTCAAGGGCGTACAGCGTGCCATTGTCCACGTCTACAACTCGACCAACCCCGTCCAGCGTGAGCAGGTATTCGGTCTGGATAAGGAAGGGGTGAAGGCCATTGCGGTGCGCGGAGCCGAATGGGTAAAGGCAGGAGCAGCACTGTTCCCGAAGACCCAGTGGACTTTTCAGTATTCGCCGGAAAGCTTCAGCAATACGGAATTGGAATATGCCGTGGAAATTTGCGAGGCGGTCATGGCCGTCTGGCATCCCGAAGCAGGACAACCGGTCATTTTGAATTTGCCGGCCACGGTAGAATCTTCCATGCCCAACGTTTTTGCCGATCAGATTGAGTGGTTTTGCGATCACTTGCGCGGGCGGGAACACGTGAAAATCAGTGTGCACACCCATAATGACCGGGGCTGTGCCGTCGCCGCCGCAGAAATGGCCATTTTGGCGGGTGCCGACCGGGTTGAAGGGACACTTTTTGGCAACGGTGAGCGCACCGGCAACATGGATGTGCTCACCATGGCCATGAATTTGTACTCCCAGGGCTTGGATCCCCGGCTCGACTTGTCCATGGGGAGTGCCATCAGTGAGGTTTATACCCGCTGTACGGGCATGACCGTTTCGCCCCGCCATCCCTGGTTTGGAGAACTGGTATATACCGCATTTTCTGGCAGTCATCAGGATGCCATTCGCAAGGGCTTCCAGCGCCGTCACGGTCAGGAGCAGACGATCTGGGAGGTGCCCTACTTGCCCATTGATCCCGCGGACTTGGGCCGTAACTATGAAGCGGTGGTGCGCATCAACAGTCAGTCCGGTAAGGGCGGCGTCAGCCATGTGCTGGAGCGGGATTATGGCATTTCCTTGCCGCGCTGGCTGGCCCAGGAATTGAGTGCCCTCGTGCAGCAGGTATCAGAGCAACAGCCTGGTGAAATCTCGGCAAAGCAAATATATGCCTTGTTTGACAAGCACTTCGTGCAGAATCATGGGGATTGGCAGATGCAGCGCTATCGCCTGCAACGTGAGGGAGACAGGGTCATCGCCACAGTGGTCATGGGCAGTGATGCCCATCCCCGCATTTTGCAGGGCAAGGGTAGCGGCGCCGTGGGCGCACTGGTCGATGCCTTGATTCAAAGGGCGGGGATCTACGCGGAAGTGGAGCAATTTGACCAGCACGCCCTGGAGGCCGGTACGGGTGCCCGCGCCATGGCCTGCGCCCGGGTCAGTCTGGAGTCGGGAGAGCGCGCCTCAGCGGTGTCGTTTGGCGAAGATACCACCGAAGCTGCGCTGCAGTCAGTATTGAGTGCCATCGGCAAAGCTGGAGCCGTCATTCGTCCACAGCAACGCTCAAAAGCCGGCACAGTGAAGTAGGGTATGTTGTGATTGGTCTTCCTGTGGAATTTGTGGACGATTCCATAGGGAGCCGGCTGGATGCAGGCATGATCCATAATATCCCCTACCCACCAAAAGCATCCCAAGCCGTCTTGCCGATCAGCAACAATACGACCACGATAAACAAGCGGCGGACAAAAACGGTGCCATGGGTCATGGCCATGCGCGTACCCATGAGACTCCCCAGCATGTTGCAGATAGCCAAAAAGAGGGCGAGATGCCAGAAGACGAGAGACTTGCTGGCAAATAAAGTCAATGCGGCAAGATTGGAAGAGAAATTGACGATCTTGGCACTGGCACCGGCATGTAAAAAATCGAATCCAAAAACGAGAATGAACACGAACACCAGAAAGCTGCCCGTACCTGGTCCGAGAAAACCGTCGTAAAAACCGATAGATAATCCACTGACTGTACCCAGTATGATGGCCGTTCTCTGGGAGAAGCGGGGACGATGTAGCTGCCCCATTTGTCGATGCAACAGGGTGTAGAGAAAGACGACAGTCAGCACCAAAGGCAGCGCTTTCCGAAAGGCATCATCATTGATACTGCTGACCAGGTCGGCCCCGAGCACAGCCCCGGTCAAAGACGCCAGAGCGGTCGGCAGAACGGTTTTCCAGGGAATGTGTACCCGTCTGGCATAGGACAGAAAGGCCGCGCCGGTACCCCAGATGGCACCGGCTTTATTGGTGCCGAGCAAGCTTGCGGGTACGGCTTGGGGAAAGGCGGCAAATAAGGCCGGGAGCAGGATCAAGCCGCCACCGCCGACGATGGCGTCCACAAAACCGGCCAGTCCTGCGGCCAAGCCCAGCCACACATCGGACAGATGGAGTCCTATCCCAGACATGGGTTCAAGGCAAGGATACAGAAGGTTCAGGCATGGGCTGCGGCATTTTTCCGGGCTGCAGCAACCGCCACCTTGGCGACCTGGGCACCGGGCAGACCAAAAGTTTCTCGCACAAAGCACCAGCCATATAGCCCCACCATGATCAGTAAGGCAACGCCCAGCAACGATACCAGCAGGGCGGCAGCGTAGGTATGCAGACGGGCCGAAATGAAAGTGATGATTCCCTGCAGCAACAGACTGGCGATCAGAAAGGTCAGCCATACCCGCACATTGGCCAGTACCGCCTGGAAACCGGCGAGCAGCGCCAGGTACCCCCTTGGGGTGATACCCGTGACAATAACGCCCACAGACAGGAGCAGAAAGGCATTGCCCAGCATGGTTTGGGCGGTACCCAGGGCATTGGTGATGAGTGAGCGCAACCAATCGGGCAGTTTCTGCCAGTCTGTGGATTTCAGGTTATGCAGGGTCGCCGCCGAGGAAATATGGTCCTGACTGAAAATCCCTTGCAGATAATGCCGGAATAGCAACATCAGCAGCAGTAGTGCTGCTACCAGCAGGGCAATTTCCAGAATCAGTCGCAGGAGGGGCCACCAGGGGACATCGCGAATACTGCGGCCCACATCGGTCAACTGGGTACTGCCCTGATGAATGGCCATGGCTACGGCAAATATAATGGCCACCACCACACAGGAGATGGGAATACTCAATACCAGTGGCTGCCAGGCCATGTTGATGAGCAACATCACCAGATAAAGCAGGGCAAAGGATCGGGGTGAGGCGCGCAGCAAAATCAGCGAGTCCTTCCACCAGCGCAATAACCAGCCCGACTCTACGGGTTGGGGTTTAAGCGATGTGGCCATGCGCTCTTTTAGCGTGCATGAAAAGGGGCATACGCTGACGACCTTCCATCGTCATGGTATGTCCCTCTCCCTGCGCACCTTGCTGCCCACGGTGCTTGATCTTGCGGCTGTAGATGCTGCGATCCTTTTCGATACGCGTGGGGTATACGCCTAGCCTGGGCTTGGGTCGTTTGGCCTTGCCTTGAAGCCGTTCTATTTTCATGGGCAATCTCCGGTCGGTAATGATGACAATCTAGTCTAGCATGATCAGAATCAGGATGAAGGTTTTCAGTGTTTCCGGATGAGCATGCTCAGCCGGGTGACCACCCAGGCCAGCAGCGTTGTCAAGAAAATGGTTCCCAGGTCCTTCATGGACATGGCGGTACTATGAAAAATGGTTTGCAGGAGCGGCCATTGTGAAAAAAGGACCTGCAACAGAATCATGCTGCCTAGACTCCCGAGCAATATCCAGTCACCCCGGTCCCGCCGCCAGCGCCCATACATTGCGAGCAGGACTCCGCCTTCCATGGCCATGAGAATATTTACCGCCAGAGTATGGGCATGCTGGGTTCCCGAAGCCGCATTATCCTGGGTAAATGCCACAAATACCGTAGCGACCAGCATCGTGGTCATGATGCCGATACGCAACCAGAGTAATTTCGTAATCAGGGGTTCTTTGAGGGGCCTGGGGGGTTGCTGCATGTAAGTCTGTTTGGCTCCCATAAAGGCAAACACCAGGGCCAGGGTTACGGCGGTCGCCGTATTGACCCAGAGAATCTGCAGGGGCGTGATCGGCAGGGGGATCCCGCCAATAACGGCGATGAAAATGATCAACCCCTGGGCAAAACTGGTCGGCAACATGAACAGCACGGTTTGCTGGATGTTGTGGTAAACATGGCGTCCCTCTGCGACAGCACTGGCAATATGGGAAAAGTCATCGTCGGCGAGAATCATGGCGGCCGCTTCGCGGGCCACGGCACTACCGGAAAGACCCATGGCCACCCCAATTTGGGCGCGGCGCAAGGCGGGGGCATCATTGACACCATCTCCGGTCATCGCCACCACTTCGCCGCTGCTTTGCAGGGCCTGGACCAGTTCCAGCTTGTCCGCAGGCTGGACCCGGGCGAATACATTCACTTCCTGGGCAAAGTGCAGGCGCTCTGCCGGACTGGCTGAGAGCCATTGCGCATGATCCACCACCTGAATGGCATTTTCTGCGATCAGACCCACCTGACGGGCAATGGTGGCTGCCGTGCGGGGATGATCCCCGGTAACCATGATCACACGGATTCCGGCAGTACGACAGGCAGCTATGGCCGCTGGCACCGCTGGCCGCGGCGGATCCAGCAGGGCCGCCACTCCCAGCCAACGCCAGATTCCTGCATCCAGGGTGGGCCAATCTGCCGGGCCGGCCTCGGCCAAAGCAATGGTGCGCAGGCCCAGATTGGCCATTTCAGAAATGATTTCCTCCCAAAGGGCAAACTCCTGACTCTGTCTGTCCAGACAATGCTGCAAAACGTATTCTGGAGCCCCCTTGATGGCGATACGGTCGGCATGCAGGGTCGCCATATACGGTCTTTCATGATCAAAAGGCCGGGTATCCAGGCGCGGAAATTGTTTTGCCGTTTGCAGCAGCCCCGCCTCCCTCTTCCGTACATGGCGGATCAGGGCCTGTTCCAGAGGATCACCACTACCGCGCCCATCGGCCAGAATCTCGGCATCATTACAGAGCAGCATGACCTCCAAGGCCCTGCGTCGTCCCTCAGGGGTATCTTCAGCCAGACGTACTTCCTGGACAGCCATGCGGTTTTCAGTGAGGGTCCCGGTTTTATCCGTGCAGATGACCGTAACCGCACCCAGGGTTTCCACGGCGGGCAACTGCCGGATGATGGCCCCCTGTCGGGCCATGCGTTGCACCCCCAAGGCCAGGGTGATAGAAATCACCGCCGGGAGGCCCTCGGGAATGATAGCCACGGCCAGACTGATGGCGGCCAGGATGGCAAATTCCAGATGGTCGCCACGGCTCCAGGCTACGGCTGCAGCAATGGCTGCCAGCAATAAGACTGCTGCACTCAGTAATCGGGAGAGGTGGGTGATGCGCAGGAGCAGGGGCGATTGCCGAGTTTCGGTTTGATCCATGAGTTGTTGAATACGACCCATGGCGGTGGCCATTCCGATGGTGCGTACTTTGCCGATTCCGGAGCCGCGGGTGACCAATGTTCCAGCATGCAAGCGACTTGCTTTGCCATCGGCGGATATGCCTTTTTCTACTGGCAGGGATTCGCCCGTCAGCAGGGATTCATCCACTTGCAGATGGTGCGCTTCCAGCAATTCCAGATCAGCCGGAATCCGTTCTCCATTTTCAATGCGCACCCAGTCGCCGGGAACCAACTGTGTAGACGGCAGTTTTTGCCAATGCCCATCGCGTAGTACCAGGGATTGTTCCACCATAAAGGCCTGCAGCGCGGCGATGGCGTGTTCTGCCCGATTTTCCTGCAAGAATCCGAGCAAGGTATTGACCAGAATCACGACCACAATGATCGCGCTGTCTACCCAGTACCCCAGGACAGCCGAGAGCAGGGCGGCAATGCTGAGGATGAAAATGAGGGGATTGCGAAATTGCTGCAGGAGTTGCTGCCACCAACGTGGCGGGGTAGGGGCGGGAAGCTGGTTGGGACCGAATTGTTGCCGTAACGCAGCCGCTTCAGTACTGCTGAGGCCTTGTTTATCCATGGCTTTTGTACCTCCTTCTTATCCGGCCTAGGGGATGGGCGTTATTTTTTCCAGTGACCAGTGACCGGCCGACCAACGCCCAATGCCTGCAGCCTCCGGACTCCAGGCACCCAATACCATACGCCAGCCGTCGCGGGTTTCTTCCCAGACAGGACGATGGGTGTGACCATGGACCAGCACATCAAAGCCATTGTCCCTCTGGTTTCCAGCGATGCCCTGACGCAGCGCCTTCTGAATGGCCAGAGGGTGGGCATCCGTCATTTGCGACGTTTTTTTCTGCAGTTCCTGGCTGCTTCCGCGCCGCAGACCGCTGGCCAGTTTTTGCAGCCAGGGGTAGGGAAGATTCCCAATACTGAGGCGAATCACCGGATGACGAATCACCCGCCGAAACCACAGATAGCGACGATCATTCCAACAGAGCTGATCACCGTGGGTAAGCAGGATATTTTGCCGGCCCAGGTGGATTGCACAGGGATCGGGAATGAACCGAAGATCAAAATTGGCCAGCAGCTTTTGGCTCAAGGCAAAGTCCCGGTTACCGACCATGACAAAAACGCGCGTGCCGGTTGCGGCAAGCTGCTGCAGACGGGTAAACACCTGGGCATAGGCGCTCTCCCGGGATTGCTCCGGGTGTACCCAGTAGTCAAACAAATCGCCCAGAATAAAGAGAGCCTGCCCCTCCTGGGCGCGGGTTTCGCAAAACTGCTGAAAAAGCCGGGTCAGGGCAGGCTGTTGGGGACTGAGGTGCAGATCAGAGATAAACCAGACCGGTCCTTCCCCAAAGTCCGCATCCAGGTAATGCATGCTCTCAGGCCGGGGCTACCCGTTCGCCCTTGTCAATGGACACCGTAGCCTTGGGGACATCCTGATGCATGCCTTTATTGCCGGTCGGAACCTTGGCGATCTCGTCCACCACTTCCATACCGCTGACCACCTTGCCAAATACGGCGTAACCCCAACCGGAGCCCGATGCGGCCTTGAAATTGAGAAAATCATTGTCGGTCAGATTGATGAAAAACTGGGCGGTGGCCGAGTGGGGATCATTGGTACGGGCCATGGCCAGGGTTCCACGCAGGTTTTTCAAACCGTTTTCGGCCTCATTTTGAATGGGCGCATGGGTTTTTTTCTGCTGCATATCCGCTGTAAAACCGCCACCCTGGATCATGAAACCCGGAATGACCCGATGAAAAATCGTGCCATCAAAAAAACCCTCATCCACATAACTCAGAAAGTTTTCGACGGAATTGGGTGCCTTTTCGGCGTCCAGTTCAATGACGATATCACCCTTGTTGCTGTGCAGTACGACTTGTGGATTGGTCATGAAGACTCCTTGAAATGGCAGGGCATCCACCCTGTTCTGAAAAATTCACACCACTGAGTCAGCGGCAGCGAGTGGAAAGAGTAAAGCGATAGCCTGGCTTTTGTCGATAGCTTGGGATGCTTCCCCTGGTGGAGGTTCAGTCTGTTTCGGAATTGGAATCCATGACCTGGCAATGCAGACTGCCCCGGGCAAGGATGGCTTGCAGAGTATCACCAGGCTGGGTGTCCGCACTGCTGAACAGCACCTTGCCAGAGGCATCCCGTAATACCGCGAAACCCCTTTGCAAGACCGCCAAAGGGTCCAGAAGACGCAGTGCAGCGCTGGATTGTTGTTGGCGCAGATGATCGCGCCGCAAAATGTCCAGCATGATCTGACACAGTTTGTTGCGGCTATCCTCCAACTGTTTTTGCCATGTCTGCAAGTGCTGTACGGGATCCTGACGCCGGCGGCGTGCTTCCAGATAGGCAAATTGCTGTGCCCAGAAGGTTTCGCGCAAATTCATGGCCCGCGACAGGTGTTGTCGGGCTAGGGCAAGACGCCGCTGCGCCGCTTCCAGTCCCTCTCCAGGATGACGCAGACGCATGCGCAAGAAATCCAGACGCTGGGCATCATCCTGTAATTTTCTGCGCATCTGCCTTGCCAATTGGCGATACTGATCCTGGACTCTGGGTAACCATTCGTTGCGATCAGGGCTGACCGCCTCTGCGGCAGCCGTAGGCGTCGCGGCACGCCAATCGCTGGCAAAATCGGCAATGGTGAAATCAATTTCATGACCGATCCCTGTCACTACGGGAAGGGCGGCGGCACGGATGGCCCGCGCTACGTCTTCCTCATTGAAACACCAGAGATCTTCGGCGCTGCCACCGCCTCGGGCCAGAATGATGACATCTTCCGTCTGCCTGGTACTGGCCTTGCGCAGGGCTTCGACAATCTGGGCGCTGGCTTGCTCTCCCTGCACCAGCACCGGATATACCAGAATGGCGAGCAGCGGCCAACGCCTCGCCAGGGTGGCCCGAATATCCTGCAAGGCGGCTCCCGTCGCCGAGGTGATAACCGCAACCCGCTGCGGCCAGATCGGCAGAGGACGTTTGAGCCGTGCTTCAAAAAGGCCTTCGGCAGCCAGCTTTTCTTTCAGGGCAACAAAACGGGCTTGCAGATCGCCTTCACCCGATTCCTGAATCTGCTCCACAATCAGTTGAAACTCGCCTCGGCCTTCATACAGCGTCGGTTGGGCCAGCACCTGCACCCGCAAGCCATTGCGGGGCTGCATTCGGCTGTAGGTATTGCGTTGTCGAAACATGGCGCAGCGTACCTGAGCGTTGCTATCTTTCAGGGAAAAATACCAGTGACCAGAGCCGGGCGCGGTAAAGTTGGAAATTTCCCCCTCGACCCGCAGCAACGGGAAGTTGCCTTCGATGATTTCCCGGGCGGTGTTATTCAGTGCTGTCACCGAAAGCACCGGAATCTGTTCATCCAAAAATGTCATGCCTTGACCCCATCAGTTGCGCGCTTTAAGGTCAGCATATATCAATTTCCTGTCATTCGGGATGGTCCCGTCTGCCCGGCGCAATTCTGCGTATTGTGATATTCAAGAGGATTCAGCATGGCCGTAGTGGAACTTACCCAGGAGAATTTTGAACAGATCGTGATTGACAATGACATGGTCATCGTGGATTTTTGGGCACCCTGGTGCGCCCCGTGCAAGGCCTTTGCCCCGACCTTCGAGGCCACAGCCGAAAAGCATCCGGAGATTGTTTTCGGTAAGGTCAATACGGATGTGGAGCAGGAGCTTGGCGCTTCCTTTCAGATTCGCTCCATTCCCACCCTGATCATTTTCCGCCAGCAGATCGGCATTTTCTCCCAGGCGGGCTCACTGCCGGCCAGTGCTCTGGAAGAAGTGATTCAGCAGGCACTCGCTCTGGACATGGACCAGGTACGCGAGGAAATCGCTAGTCAGCAGGGTCAGACCCACTGAAAAATCACGCCGGTTTGCCTTCCGGTGACTTATACCCGATGTTTACCATCCGAAGCTAAAATCCGGCATACAACTGCAGCAGCAGCAAGCCCAGCAGACTAACGACTGCCGCGGTCAAACCGCTGCGCAGAGGCAAAAACCAGTCCGGCAGGTCCAAGCGTTTGTTCAGGCGAAAGTCAGCGAACCATTGGGCGATGAATCCCAGAATCAGCAGAGACAAGGCTACGGGCGCTGACCACCACAGGGCAAAAAACCCCCATAATGCCGGAATGACACTCCAGATCATCATCATGGGTGCGTCCGTTGCATTTTCCCGGTTCATGGCCAGCCCCCAATGTATGGCTCCGAGAAAACCCAGAACGATGGCGGCGTACATGTTTCCCAGGGTCAGGGCTACCAGGCCGTAACCTTTCCAGACCCCAAAGTTGGCAATGATCAGGGGGATGGTCCCCGCCCATCCCAGGATTCTGGCCATACGGAGACTATCCATGAGCATTCTCCTCGACGGCAGCGGAGGTACTGGAAGCCGTAGTTGCACTACCGATTCCCGACGGTTGAATATTGGTGAATCCGATCACCACGAGAGCCACCATGGCGGCCGCCCAGAGTACGAGAAACAACGCGAATAAGAATGTACCTATTTTCGGTTTTTTCAAAACAATCTCCTCATGGATAGTTACCAGGCATTTACACGGCGCACCCCCAAGAAGTGCATGTTCAGGGGAATTTCAATTTTCCGGGTCTGGGCGGCCAGTTGTTTGGAAAAAGGCATATACGGGAAGGAAAGGCGAATGATGCGCTTTGCCGCTGCATCCAGCTCCTTGTTGCCCGAAGGGTCCACCATGATGATGCGTTCCAGATTGCCCTGGGGATTGAGCACCACCTTGACTTTCAATTGACCAACCAGAGAGCCTGGGTAATTCAGGTCCCCGATCCGTTCCAGTTTTTGAATCCAGCCCGCGATATAAAAGTCGGCAACCGGGCCTTTCGGATTTTTAAATTTGGGTAAAGGCGGGCTGGCAGTCACTTCGCGCGCGGCCTGATCCATTTGTTCCTGCAATCTTCCCAGATTGATATGGGGTGGACCGGAGGGTTGGGTATTTTGCTGTACCGGTGGCGCGCTCGGTTGTGGTATTTGCGTCGTGGCATGGGATTGAGGCAGCGGATGTTGAGGCACGGGCCGAGGAAGCGGGCGCGGCATGGGCCGAGGCACCGGCTGGGGCCGTGTCTGGGGTCTTGCCGGATGAGGCTTCACTAGCGGCCGGGGATGAGGAACTACCTGAGGTTTTACCAGACTCGGAGCCAAGGCTTTGTTGGGTAAGGGCATGATATGAAAAGTCTTGTTGACTTCGGTCTTGTTTTGCAAGGCCTGCAGTTTGGGTTTCTGTACGTGGATCAGCAAAAACAGGGTCAGGGCGATGACGATGGCAGAAATGACCAGCCATGGGACGAGACTCTCGCTCCAATGGGGTTTTTCCTCGGGAATCAGAAAGTAAAACTTTTGTTCAGCAAAGGCCAATCGTCCTAACCTCGCGGCTGCGCCGCTCAAGAAAGAGGCCCGCGCGAGGCGGGCGGCAGTGCGTAGCTTGTCCTAACAGTCGCCGTGAGTAAAGCCAGAGCCAGTTAACGGGTGCTTTCCCGAGCACTCGGAATATGGGGGAGAAAAACCGCCAACAGACCCAGCAGTGGCAGAAAGGCGCATATCTGATAAACCACCTGAATGCTCCAGATATCTGCCAGTTCTCCCAAAACCGCTGCACCCACGCCACCCAAGCCGAACGCCAGCCCATAAAACAAGCCGGAAATGGTCCCGACCTTGCCGGGCACCAGTTCCTGGGCATAAACCACTATCGCCGGAAAGGCCGAGGCCAGCAAAAATCCGATGATGCCGGTCAGCAGGGCACTCAAGGTCAAGCCGACGTAGGGTAAGGCCAGCGTAAACGGGGCAATGCCCAGCAGAGAGGCCCAAATGACCTTTTTACGGCCAATATGGTCACCAATGGGCCCGCCCATCAAGGTGCCTGCGGCCACAGCCGCCAGAAAAATGAACAGGTGCAACTGGGCTTCCTGGGTGGCAATGTGAAAACGCTGCATCAAATAAAAAATCAGATAACTGCTGATACTGGTCAAATAGAGAAATTTGGAAAACATCAGGGCCGCCAGGATGGCGATACTGCGTTTGACCAGTTTTGCGGGCAATACCGCTTCCCGCGTTACTGCACGCGGCTTTTTGGGCAGGCGATGCTGGTGTTGGTACCAACGTCCGACAAAAGTCAGAATGACAATGGCCAGCAGTGCTGCCAGGGAAAACCACGACAAACTGTCTTGACCATTGGGCATGACAATGAAAGCCGCAAGGAGCGGGCCTGCTGCCGTGCCCACATTCCCTCCCACCTGAAAAATGGACTGGGCGAGGCCATGACGACCGCCTGATGCCATTCGCGCGACCCGGGAGGATTCCGGATGGAATACCGAGGAACCAAGTCCCACCATGGCTGCGGCAAGCAGCAAGATGGCGTAATTGGGCGCTATGGAAAGTAACAGCAATCCGGCAAAAGTGGATACCATGCCGATGGGCAGGGAAAAGGGTAATGGATGTCCATCGGTGTAGCGCCCCACCAGCGGTTGGATGATGGAAGCCGTCAATTGATAGGCCAGGGTAATCAGTCCGATCTGGGCAAAGCTCAAGTCAAAATGGGCCTTGAACAGGGGGTAAACAGCCAACATCAAGGATTGAATGCTATCATTGAGAAAATGCGACAGGCTGATGGCACCGAGCACGTCAAAGCGAGTACCCTCCTGCCTGGGCAGAGTAGCCATTTGGGCCGTCTTCTGTATGGACATGTGTGATACAGCCTTATGATAAAGTGAAAACAGACGAAATATGGTAGTGTCCGATGAACCTACCGTCCAGTATGAACCTTGTTTTTTGCGCTTGCCCCAGGTACGGGGCCTAGTGTTTAATTGGCAAACATGGAAAATGACATGAATAATACAAACTCTTCGGCAGATACGCCCGCTGACTTCGCCAGTACCCTGGATGCCTTGGAGGCGACGGTGCGCCGTCTGGAAGGCGGGCAATTGGGTCTCGAAGACTCCGTAGCCCTTTTCAAGCAGGGCATGGATCTCGCCAAACGTGCCGAATCGCAACTGCAGCAGGCGCGCCAGACGGTAGAAATTCTGCTGGGAGAAAATGCCACCCCGATGACTCAGGATGAATCATAAAATGACTCTGGAAGCTCTGGTAACCACCCAGAATTTTGCCGAATTTCGTCAACAAGCCGTATCCCGCGTCGAAACCGTCCTGCAAGGCTTGTTGCCTGATGAGCATACCCTGCCGGCCCGGCTTCATGCCGCCATGCGCTACAGCACCTTGGGTGGCGGCAAACGGATTCGGCCCTTGCTGGTTTATGCCAGCGGACTCTGTTTGGGTATCGCTCCGGAACAACTGGATCGTCCCGCTGCCGCTCTGGAAATGATTCATGCCTACTCCCTGGTGCATGATGATCTCCCGGCCATGGACAATGATGATTTGCGTCGTGGCCTACCCACCTGTCACAAGGCTTACGATGAAGCGACCGCCATCCTTGTGGGTGACGGCTTGCAGGCCCAAGCCTTTGTCGTGCTTTCCGAGCCGGGTTGGGGGATGGAGCCCGAAAGGCAGGTGCGCATGCTGGCGGTACTGGCCCAGGCGGCGGGTTCCCGGGGAATGGTGGGCGGACAGGCCATCGATCTTGCCGCCGTCGGCCATGAACTGACTTTGCCCGCCCTGGAACAAATGCACCTGCACAAAACCGGGATGCTGATCCGTTGCGCCATTCAGTTGTCCCTGTGCGCTGCCGGCGTTGCGGAAAATACGGAGCAGGCTGGTTTACTCTTGCAGTACGCCGATCGTGTCGGGCTGGCTTTTCAGGTGCAGGATGACATCCTCGATGAAATCGGCGATCTCCAGCAAACCGGAAAAGCCCAGCAAGGGGCGGATCGAAGCCGTAACAAGCCCAGTTTTGTGACTCTCCTCGGGCTCAAGGAAGCCCAGAATTATGCGCATCGCCTGTTGGAAGAAGCGCTGACAGCCCTGCAAGGCTGGAAGCATGAGGCGGATCATCTGCGCGCTTTGGCGCGCCTCATCGTCGAGCGAAATAAATGACAGACTTGTTGAAGGGCATCCCCATGCCCGAAGAGCTGCGGAAAATGTCCCGCGCTGAACTGAAAGGTGTGGCCAAGGCGCTCCGCCAGTTTCTTCTGGAATCCGTGAGCCAGACCGGGGGGCATTTGTCTTCCTGCCTGGGTACGGTTGAACTGGCAGTGGCCTTGCATACAGTTTTCAATACCCCCGATGATCGCCTGGTCTGGGATGTCGGCCACCAGGCCTATCCCCACAAGATTCTCACCGGCAGAGGACCGCGCTTCAAGCAACTACGCATGAAAGATGGACTTTCCGGCTTTTTGAAACGTGATGAAAGTCCCTACGACAGTTTTGGCGCCGGGCACTCCAGCACCTCTATCAGTGCCGGTCTGGGTATGGCCGTCGCTGCAAAACTAAAAAAACGGGATCGGGAAGTCGTCGCCATTATCGGCGATGGCGCCATGACGGCCGGCATGGCCTATGAAGCCCTCAATAACGGCGGTGTACTGGATGCCAACTTGCTGGTCGTGCTGAATGACAATGAAATGTCCATTTCCCCCAATGTGGGCGCGGTCTCCCAGTACCTGACCCGTATTCTCTCGGGGCGTTTATACAATACGGTCAGGGATGGCGCCGGGCAGGCCCTCAGTTTGGTGCCGCCCCTGCGGGAATTGGCCAAAAAAGCCGAGGAGGGCGTCAAGGGACTGGTGACACCTGGCACCCTCTTTGAAGAAATGGGTTTCCATTATTATGGTCCCATTGATGGGCATGATCTGGACGCCCTGATTCCCACCCTGGAAAACCTCAAAAATATAGAGGGTCCGCGTCTTTTGCATGTGATGACCAAAAAAGGCAAGGGCTATGGCCCTGCCGAAGAAGATCCCTGCACCTATCATGGGGTAACGCCCTTTAATCAGCGTGACGGGAAAATGACCAAAAAAGTCGGTGCTCCGCCAACTTATACCAAGGTTTTTGGTGACTGGCTTTGTGACAAGGGGGGCGCGGAGTCCAGTCTGGTGGCCATTACCCCGGCCATGCGCGAAGGTTCGGGACTGGTGCGTTTTGAGCAGCTTTATCCCGAGCGCTATTACGATGTAGGTATTGCCGAGCAACATGCGGTGACTTTTGCGGCGGGAATGGCCTGCGATGGCATCCATCCGGTAGTTGCCATTTACTCGACCTTCCTGCAGCGTGCCTATGATCAGCTGCTCCATGATGTGGCCATCCAGAATTTGCCCGTCCTTTTTGCCATTGATCGCGCGGGTCTGGTGGGCGCCGACGGAGCGACCCATCAGGGTGCCTTCGATCTGGCCTATGCCCGCTGCATCCCCAACCTGGTGATCATGGCTCCCAAGGATGAACAGGAATTGCGGGACATGCTGAATACCGGTTTTGCCTATCCCGGCCCGGCACTGGTGCGCTACCCCCGGGGTAATGGCGTGGGTTTGGAGCTGGATAAAAACCTGGAGCGCAAGATTCCCCTGGGCAAAGCAGAAACCCTCCGTAGCGGGAACAAGCTCGCCATTCTCGCTTTTGGTACCCGTGCTGCTGCGGCCTTACAGGCTGGAGAAGCGCTGGATGCCACCGTCATCAACATGCGCTTCGTCAAACCCCTGGATCACGATCTGTTGAATGCGCTTTCCCGGACCCATCAGGCCCTGATCACGGTGGAAGAGGGGGTTATTGCCGGTGGGGCTGGTTCGGCGGTGGCCGAATATCTGCTCAACCAGGGACAGATGCTCCCCATGCGTATTCTCGGCTTGCCCGACCGGTTCATTGAGCAAGGAGATGTCCATCAGTGGCACGCCGAACTGGGCCTGGATGCCGCCGGAATTACCGAAGCGGGGAGAACATTGCTGGAATCCCTTGCCCGCCAGTCAGGTCACAGGTAGTATCTGACCGAATTGGTTTACTATTCAAAGTGAGGTATGCGTGAGTATTTGCGCGACTGAAGTGCTCGAAGATGTTCAGGGGCGGGTGGATCCCCGTGCCATTCCCATTCAGCGGGTCGGCATACGTGCCGTCAGACACCCCCTGCAGTTTGCGGACAGGAATGGGGCCATACAGCCCAGTATTGCCCTGTGTAACATGTATGTCAGCTTGCCTGCGCATCTCAAGGGCACACACATGTCGCGCTTTATGGAAATCCTCAACATGTACGATGAACCCATCAGCGTGGAAGGATTCCGGGCCATCGTCGAAGAGATGCGTACCCGCCTGGAAAGCGACTCTGCGCGAATGGAAATACGCCTGCCGTTTTTTGTGCAAAAAAAAGCCCCCGTTTCCGGCGTCAAAAGCATGCTGGACTATGAAGTCGAGTTGATCGGTGAAATCACCCCAAAGGGGTATCAGTTGACGGTGGGCGTCATGGTGCCCGTAACCAGTCTTTGCCCCTGTTCCAAAAGTATTTCGGATTATGGTGCCCATAATCAACGGGCCCATGTCTGGGTCCATGTGCGCAGCCAGGAAAGCATCTGGGTGCGTGATCTCATTGATCTGATTGAAGGTGAAGCCTCCAGCGAGTTATTTGGCTTGCTCAAGCGTCCCGATGAGAAATTTGTGACTGAATACGCCTACGATCATCCCAAGTTTGTCGAAGATATGGTCCGGGATGTTGCCTTGCGTTTGCAGGAGGATCCCCGCGTGCAATGGTTTTCCGTCTCTTCGGAAAACTTTGAATCCATTCATAACCATTCGGCTTATGCCATGATTGAAATGGAAAAATAGATCATGGCCGGGAGCAGCATCGGTGAATGTTTCCGGGTCAGCACCTTTGGCGAAAGTCATGGCCCCGCCATTGGCTGTATCATTGATGGCTGCCCTCCCGGACTGCGTCTGACCCCCGAAGATATTCAGGGTGATCTGGATCGACGCCGTCCAGGGCGGTCGCGTCACACCACCCAGCGCCAGGAAAAAGATCAGGTAGAAATACTTTCCGGTGTATTTGAAGGGGTGACCACCGGTACCCCTATTGGTCTGCTGATTCGCAACACGGATCAACGCTCTCAGGACTACAGCAAGATCAAGGACCAATTTAGACCCGGACATGCGGATTATACTTATCTGCAAAAATACGGGCTCCGGGATTATCGGGGCGGCGGCCGCTCCTCTGCCCGGGAAACCGCCACCCGAGTCGCGGCCGGGGCGGTGGCCCGCAAGTTTCTGAAAGAACGTCTGGGCGTGGAAATTCTCGCCTGGCTGGCACAGATGGGGCATGTGCAGGCCCAGACTTTTGATGCCCCTGAAATTGTTCGGAATGACTTTTTTTGTCCCGATGCATTGGCGGCTGAACGCATGGCCGAATTTCTGGATGCCTTGCGCAAGGAAGGTGATTCCATTGGCGCGCGAGTGGATGCCCGGGTTTCACACATGCCGGTGGGCTTGGGTGAACCTGTCTTCGATCGTCTCGAAGCGGATATTGCCAAGGCCATGATGAGCATCAATGCCGTCAAGGCGGTTGCCATGGGCGATGGCTTTGCCGTCGTGGAGCAACGCGGCAGCCAGCACGGCGATGTCCTGACACCCGCTGGCTTCCAGAGTAATCATGCCGGAGGCGTACTGGGCGGCATTTCTTCTGGCCAGGACCTGCTGGTTTCGGTGGCCATCAAGCCGACTTCCAGTATCCGCATTCCCCGCCAGAGTATGGATATTCATGGGCAGCCCACTGAAGTGGTGACCACGGGCCGGCATGATCCCTGTGTGGGCATTCGTGCGGTACCCATTGTGGAAGCCATGCTCGCTCTGACCGTGATGGATCACTGGATGCGTCATCGTGCCCAGAATGGGGACGTAAAACCCCCGCTTCCCCCTATTTCTGGGTAAAACCAAAATCATCCACACCCTCAGCAGCAGATCCAGGATCCATCATGGGCATTGAAAGAGAAGGGGGCTGGCTGGCTGCCTTCTATTTCGTGTACTTCTGTGCACTGGGTGCTTTCATGCCCTATTGGGGTCCATGGTTGCATTCCACCGGACAGACTCCCCTGGCCATCGGCATTCTTACGGCCGCCGTACAATTCAGCAAAGTCCTCGCCCCCAACCTCTGGGGCTGGCTCTCCCATTTTTGGGGGAGTCGTCAGATTGTCATACTCGGCACCTTGCTCACTGCCGCTGGTTTTTTGGCACTGGAGTTCAGCGCTGGAAGTTTTTTGGCCATTTTGCTGATTACTCTGGCTTTTTCATTTTTTTGGGCGGCAACTCTTCCCTTGGTGGATGCGACAACCATGGATTGGGCGCAGCGTCGCGCGGCCTCTTATGGGCGCATCCGGCTCTGGGGTTCCTTGGGATTCATTGTGCTTTCCCTGGGAATGGGGGTACTCATCAGTCTTTGGGGGATGCGGACTTTTTTACCCGGTATTCTCCTGTTTCTGCTGCTAGCCTGGTGGGTCAGCCGCCATCTCCCTTACGCCACCCATGTCCCTTCGTCCAGGCAGCAGAGGCCACGCATGACACCCGTCTTGCGCGATCTCCGGCTCTGGTTTTTTCTGTTGGCGGGTTTGCTGGAACAGGCCAGTCATGGAGTGTATTATGCGTTTTATTCCATTTATGCCGAAGCCCATGGTCTCAGCAGCAGTAGCGTCGGTTTGCTTTGGGGCTTTGCGGTACTGTGTGAAGTGGCTTTTTTCTGGTGGGGAGACCGCTTTATTCGGCGCCTCGGCATCCCCGTCGTGTTTACTGCGGCCTTTGTGCTGACCGCCTTGCGCTGGGGAGTGATTGCTTGGTGGCCGGGTTTGCTGTGGATCATTCTGGTACAGAGTCTCCATGCCGCCAGTTATGCGGCGTTTCACCTGGCAGCCATACACTGGATTGCCGAACGTTTTCCCGGCGCCCTGCGCGCCCGGGGGATGGCGCTCTATGCCAGCATGGTCTATGGATTGGGTGGTGGCGTCGGTGCCCTCGCGTCGGGTTGGTCCTGGGCCCATTGGGGCGGGCACCTGACCTTTGCTGCTGCCGCTCTGTTAGCCCTCTTCGCCACTGTGTTTTTGATCAAAGGGCTGCAACGCAACCCTGCACTTGAAAAAAAGACCATCTGATCCCATGTGATGGTCAACATTCATTTCACGGAGCTTGTCCATGCGCACCGATAAATTGACCACCAAATTTCAACAGGCTTTTCAGGATGCCCAGAGTCTGGCTCTGGCCCAGGACCATCAACAAATTGAACCTATCCATTTTTTGATTGCTTTTCTGGATCAGGAAGGCGGCATTGCCCGCCCACTGCTCGCCAAAGCCGGGGTGCAGGTGGATGCCTTGCGCAATCAACTGAACCGCGCTCTGGAAGGCATGCCCAAAGTGCATGGTCAACCCGGAGAGGTCCAGGTCAGCCGCGATCTGAATAACATGTTCAATCTGGCCGATAAAATCAGTCAGAAGCGTGGTGACAGCTTTATTTCCACCGAGCATTTCCTGCTCGCCCTCCTGGAAGACAAGGGGGAAGCCGGGCGCCTGCTGAAAGGTGCAGGGGCGACCAGCAAGGATCTGGAACAAGCCGTACATGATCTGCATGGTGGGGAAAAAATCAAGGACGCCAATGCGGAGGAGCAGCGGCAGGCACTGGAAAAATACACCATTGACTACACTGAACGCGCCAGTCAGGGCAAGCTCGATCCGGTCATCGGCCGTGATGATGAAATCCGCCGAACGATTCAGGTATTGCTGCGCCGCAGCAAAAACAATCCAGTCCTGATCGGCGAACCGGGGGTTGGCAAAACCGCCATTGTCGAAGGTCTGGCCTTGCGCATGGTCAATGGCGAAGTGCCCGAATCCTTGCGGGACAAACGCCTTTTGGGTCTGGATTTGAGCGCCTTGATTGCGGGGGCCAAATTCCGGGGTGAGTTTGAAGAACGGCTTAAAGCGCTGCTCACCGACCTTGAAAAAAGTGAAGGGAAAATCATTCTTTTCATTGATGAAATTCATACCTTGGTAGGCGCAGGTAAAGCTGAAGGGGCCATGGATGCGGGCAATATGCTCAAACCGGCGCTGGCCCGGGGCGAACTGCATTGCATCGGCGCGACCACTCTGGATGAATACCGGAAATACATCGAAAAAGACGCCGCGCTGGAACGACGCTTCCAACGGGTCCTGGTGGATGAACCCAGTGTGGAGGACACTATTGCCATCCTGCGAGGACTGAAGGAACGCTATGAGGCCCATCACGGTGTGCGCATCACCGACCCGGCGCTGGTGGCGGCGGCACAGCTATCCCATCGCTATATTTCTGATCGCAATCTGCCCGACAAGGCCATTGACCTGATGGATGAAGCCGCGTCCCGGATCAAAATGGAAATTGATTCCAAACCTCAGGAACTGGATGAACTGGAGCGACGCATCATTCAATTGAATATTGAAAGAGTCGCCCTGGAAAAAGAAAAAGATGAAGCCAGTCGCAAGCGCTTGGATATTTTGCAAAATCAGATCAAGGAACTGGACAACAAATATCAGGAACTGGAAGAAGTCTGGAAAAGCGAAAAGCTGACCATTGAGGGCACTTCCCAAATCCAGAAGGAACTGGATCGCAAACGCGTCGATCTGGACACCGCGCGTCGCGCCAACGATCTGGAACGCATGGCGGAATTGCAATACAGCGTCATTCCGGCGCTGGAGGCGCAACTACGGGCGGCGGAATCCCAGGATGGAGCTGCGACAGCCAAAAAACCGACGCTTTTGCGGACCGAAGTCGGCGAAGAAGAAATAGCCGAAGTGGTGGCCCGCTGGACCGGTATTCCGGTTTCCAAGATGCTGGAAGGTGAGAAAGAGAAATTACTGAAAATGGAAGAACGCTTGCAGGCGCGAGTGGTTGGACAAAGCGAGGCGGTTTCCGCCGTGGCGAATGCCATTCGCCGTTCCCGGGCGGGGCTTTCCGATCCGCGCCGTCCCAATGGCTCCTTTCTGTTTCTCGGCCCCACCGGGGTCGGTAAAACCGAACTGACCAAGGCCCTGGCCGAATTTCTTTTTGACAGTGAAGATCTGCTGGTGCGCATCGACATGAGTGAATTCATGGAGAAACACTCGGTAGCCCGCCTGATTGGTGCCCCGCCCGGATATGTGGGCTATGAGGAAGGCGGTTATCTGACCGAAGCCGTGCGCCGTAAACCTTATTCGGTGGTGCTGTTGGATGAGGTGGAAAAAGCCCATGCCGATGTGTTTAACATCCTTCTGCAGGTCCTGGATGATGGCCGCTTGACCGATGGCCAGGGCCGTACCGTGGATTTCCGTAATACGGTCATTGTCATGACTTCCAATCTCGCTTCCGACCGGATTCAGGAGTTCAGCCGGAGTGGTAATTATGATGCCATGCGTGTTGCGGTGATGGATGTGGTCCAGGGTCATTTCCGTCCGGAATTTCTCAATCGTATTGATGAAATGGTCATTTTCCATCCTTTGACCGCCACGCAACTGCGAGAAATCACCAGCCTGCAGATGGGTGCTTTGCGTTCACGGCTGAAAGAGCGGGATATGGACTTGGTCCTCAGTGAAGGCGCACTGGACCACCTGGCCGAAGTGGGTTACGACCCGGTTTACGGCGCCCGCCCCCTTAAGCGGGTCATTCAGAGGGAGATCGAAAATCCTCTTGCGCAGCGTCTGCTGCGCGGCGATTTCAGTCCGGGTGATCTCATTGAAGTGGAACTCGAAGGCGATCAGTTCAGCTTCAATCCGCGCCGGCTGCACTGATCCTGAGCGGCGTTTTCCTGCTGGGCGCCCAGCTGTTCCAGGGTGCCCGCATCCTCGAGAGTACTGATGTCCTGGGTGACTTGCTCACCCCGGGCGATGGCGCGTAATAATCGGCGCATGATTTTGCCGGAGCGGGTTTTAGGCAACGTATCGGTAAAGCGAATATCATCGGGTCGGGCAATGGCTCCAATGAGTTCGGTCACCTGTACGCGTAAAGCCGAGTGGAGCTCATCCCGATCATCGCCTTGATGTTGATGTTTCAGTACCACAAAAGCACAAACGGCTTCTCCTTTGATTTCATGAGGAATACCCACCACGGCTGCTTCCGCCACAGCAGGATGTGCTACCAAAGCGGATTCAATTTCTGCCGTTCCCAGACGATGACCCGATACATTCAGTACGTCGTCAATACGGCCCATGACCCAGAAGTAACCATCCTCGTCCTTGCGGGCACTGTCTCCAGCAACGTAAAAGCGATTGTTGAATTTGGCCCAGTAACTTTCGATATAGCGCTCGGGATTCCCCCAAACACCGCGTAACATACCTGGCCAGGGCTGCTCCATGACCAGATACCCACCGGCATCGGGCAGATCTATGGCATTACCCCGATCATCCACAATCCGGGCGACAATACCGGGCAAGGGGAGGGCGCAGGAACCCGGCTTGTTGGCAGAAACTCCAGGCAGCGGAGCGATCATGTGTCCGCCGGTTTCCGTCTGCCACCAGGTGTCCACCACCGGACAGCGACCGCCCCCTATCTGTTGGTAAAACCACATCCAGGCTTCGGGATTCATGGGTTCGCCCACGGTCCCCAGCAGACGTAGACTGGACAGATCATGTTTGGCGGGCCATTCATCGCCCATTTTCATGAATGCGCGAACGGCAGTGGGTGCGGTATAAAAAACGCTGACAGCATGGCGGGCGATCATTTTCCAGAAACGATCGGGTTGGGGATACATGGGCGCGCCCTCATACATGAAGATGGTCGCGCCGTTGGCCAAAGGGCCATAGACCACATAGCTGTGTCCGGTAATCCAGCCAACATCCGCCGTACACCAGTACACGTCTTCGGGTTTGAGGTCAAAAGACCAGCGGGTGGTCAGCAATGACCAGAGCAGATAACCGGCACTGCTGTGGAATACCCCCTTGGGTTTACCGGTACTGCCCGAGGTATACAAAATAAACAAAGGATCTTCAGCCGACATGGGCAGCGCCGGACAATCGCTGCTTTGCCCCTGGATGGCTTCATCCCACCAGATATCCCGGCCTTCCTGCATGTCGATGTCGGCACCCGTGCGGCGCAGCACAATGACCCGTTTCACGGAGTGTTCATGCTCGCGCAGCAAGGCTTGGTCGGCATGATGCTTGAGGGGCACATTCTTGCCGCCACGCCAGGCCCCATCGGCGGTGATCAGTACAATGGCTGCCGTATCTTCCAGTCGATCCTTGAGGGCCTCGGCGGAAAAGCCCCCAAATACCACGGTATGAATGGCTCCCAGGCGGGCGCAGGCGAGCATGGCCACCACCGCCTCGGGGACCATGGGCATATAAATGGCGACCCGGTCGCCTTTGTTTACACCCTGATGCCGGAGAGCATTGGCAAAAACACTCACTTCCCGATGCAATTGCGCATAAGTAAAGGTGCGGACTTCGCCTGTTTCTCCTTCCCAGATCAGCGCAGCCTTGTGACGCTGTGCCCCCTGCAGATGACGATCCAGGCAGTTATAGGCGACATTGAGGGTGCCATCGCCAAACCATCGGTAAAAAGGCGCTTCTGACGCGTCCAGTACCGTGTGAAATTCCTGATCCCAATGCAGATGCTGTCGGGCGAGATCCGCCCAGAACTGTTGGGGGTTTTCAGCCGCCTTTTGCTGCAGTTCCAAAAATTGCAGGGCGGTCATGTTAGCCTGGGCAGCAAATGCCTCGGGCACAGCAAAAAGACGGTCTTCACTCAGTGTGGAATCAATAGCGTTGGTCATAAATCACTCCCAATCTTTTTTTAGCGTGGTCAGAATAGTCAAGTATCACTAACATAGCACAGGAATCCTGAATGCTGGACTGGTGGGTATTCAGGCTGGCAGCCTCGCTGATTTCCGGGACTCAGGCCAAATTACGCCGTTATCGCTGTTTCCTGAACGGTATTACCTTCCAGAACATAGAGTTCAGCCTTGGTTAATGCTGCCGGACTCCCAAAAAGAACCAGTACATCCCCCGCTCTCAGTACCGTTTCTGGAGCCGGTTCGCGACCGCGAATGCCGTGCCGCCGCACGGCGACCACCGAGACACCGAAGCTGGTCAAATTCAGCTCGCGAAGGCTGAGATTCAGGGCAAAAGCGGTATCCCCCAAAGGGATGGAAGCCAGCCGTGCCGATGTCTGATCTTCGCCCGGTTCAGAGCCTCCCCAGAAAGCACCCCGGAAAAACTGGTAGCGTTCCTGACGAAAGCGTCTGACTCGACGCAGGACCGTACTGATGGGAAATCCAATCAGCAACAAGGTCTGGGCGGCCAGCATCAATGCTCCCTCATTGACTTCCGGCACCACCTCATCGGCACCTGCTGCTTCCAGTTTTTCCAGCTGACTGTCGTCATGGGCACGTACCACCACCGGTAATTCCGGGCGTAATTCCTTGATGATGGAGAGAACGCGTTGGCTGGAGGCGACATTGGCGTAGCTAATGACGACCGCGCGTGCGTTGGCAATGCCTGCGGCCTGCAAAACATCGCGGCGACTGGCATCTCCGTAGAAAATGGATTCCCCCGCTGACTGGGCCTGCCGCACGCGCACAGGGTCCAGATCCAGCGCCAAAAAAGGGATGGATTCTTCTTCCAGCACCCGGCCGACACTCTGGCCAACCCGTCCATAACCGCACAGAACCACATGGGCCTTGAGCCCCGTTGCGCGCATTTCCGTGAGCTGCTGATCTCTATGATGACGATAACTGCCCACCAGACGTCGGGCTATCCAGCCGTTACGCTCCACCAGCATCGGGGCGAGCATCATGGACAGCAGCATCCCGCCCAGTACCGGCTGTAACACCCGGGCAGGCAACAATTGATATTGATTGGCCAGGGCCAGCAGCACAAAGCCGAATTCACCGGCCTGGGCCAGGACTATGGCCGAGCGCAACGCCACCCCAGATTCATAGCCAAACAGACGACTCAGGGCCCAGACCAGAAAACCCTTGAGAAACAGGATCAGCAACAATACGATGAGCACCCAGGCCAGGTTTGCCCACCAGGCCGGCAAATCCACCAGCATGCCGATGGTGACAAAAAATAGTCCCAGCAAAATATCCCGGAACGGGGCAATGTCTGCCTCCACCTGATAGCGATAGGCGGTTTCCGAAATCAGCATACCGGCAACAAACGCGCCCAAGGCCAGGGAAAGGCCAGCCTGCTCAGTAATCCATGCCAGTGCCAGGGTGACCAGCAACACATTGAGCATGAACAGCTCGGTCGACTTGCGATTGGCAATGAACTGAAACCAGGGCCGCATCACGGGGCGACCAATGACCAGCAAGACCAGCAAAACCACTACCGCTTTCAACCCCGCCATGGCGAGATCATGGGGTAGGTTTTTCGTGGATCCGGCCAATGCCGGAATCAAAATCAGCAGAGGCACTACCGCCAGATCCTGAAACAAGAGGACACTGACCGCTATCCGGCCATGGCGGGACTGCATTTCCATTTTTTCGGCCAGAGCACGAATAACCATGGCCGTGGAGGACATGGCCAGGATTCCCCCAAGAATGACCCCGGTTTTCCAGGATAGGGGGATGACCAGTGTGATTCCAAAAAAAGCAAAGCTGGTGAGCAAAACCTGAGCAGTGCCCATGCCAAAAATCAGGCGTCGCATGCTCATGAATTGCGAAAGACTGAATTCCAAACCAATGCTGAACATCAGGAACACCACACCAAATGCGGCTAACTGCCGGGTGCTGGCAAGATCGGGTACCACTGCCAGGGCGTGGGGACCGAGAATGACGCCGGTCAGCAGATACGCAAATACTGCTGGCAGTCGTAAAAAACGCAGGACGCCGACCAGAACCACGCCAGTAGCGAGCAGCAAGATGATGATTAGTAGTCCCTGGTCTTGCATAGGCCTCCTCAGCAGAAACGCCCCGAGCCTGACGTGGTTATCTGAACGTCCTGAAAGAATAGGGGGTTGATTGCGTGGCAATGCTTCCCGAAAAGGGGTGCACACTTATATTCGGCAGTTACCGACTTTCTGTTATCATAGCCGTAAAAGGAGAATTGCGCATGTATATTGTCACTGGCGGAGCAGGTTTCATTGGTGCCAACATGGTTCATGCACTGAATCAACGCGGCATTACCAACATTCTGGTGGTTGACCACCTTACGCGGGCAGACAAGTTTCTCAATCTCACCGACCTGGAAATTGCCGACTACATGGAAGCGGAACGCTTTCTGGCCTCTATCGAAAATGATCAGATCACTGGTGTAGAAGCGGTTTTTCATGAGGGCGCCTGTTCCGATACCATGGCGACCGATGGTCGTTATGTCATGGAAAATAATTATGAATTTAGCAAGATCCTACTGCATTGGTGTCAGCGACATCATATTCCTTTGCTCTATGCCTCCAGCGCTTCTGTCTACGGCATGACCGGCAATTTCAGTGAAGAACGGCATGCCGAGTCTCCCCTGAATATCTATGGCTTTAGCAAGTTCCAGTTTGATCAATATTTGCGCCGCGTGTGGAATACACTGGAGGCTCCGGTACATGGATTCCGCTATTTCAACGTGTATGGTCCCCGGGAATTTCATAAGGGCCGCATGGCTTCCGTAGCCCTGCATTTTTATAATCAGTACCGGCTCGATGGTCATGTTCACCTTTTTGCTGGCAGCGCGGGGTATGACAACGGCGAACAGCGTCGGGACTTTATTCATGTGGATGATGTGGTATCCGTCAACATGCACTTTCTCGATCATCCCCACAGTGGTATTTATAACGTCGGTACGGGCCAGGCCCAGAGCTTCAATGATGTGGCGGTCACGGTGGTCAACAGCATGCGCCGTATGGCTGATGAGGAGATACACGACTTACCCAGTCTGCAAAAAGACCAGACCATTCGCTACATCAGCATGCCCGAAGCCCTTCATGGGAAGTACCAAAGCTTTACCCAAGCAGATATTCGCCAATTGCGTGCTGCCGGATATGACCAGCCCTTTCTCTCGGTAGAGCAGGGTGTGGAGCGTTACATCCACTGGCTTAGCCAGCGGGAGCCATAATGGAAGGCCGGGTTCTCATCACCGGCGTTGCCGGCTTCATTGGTTTTCATTTGGCTCGTCGCTTGCTGGCGGACGGCTGGATGGTCCAGGGAATGGATAATCTCAACGACTATTATGATCCGGGTCTCAAAAAAGACCGTCTGGCCCAGATGGAAGGGCATCCGGCCTTTCAGTTCCAGAAAATGGACTTGGCCGATCGCCCTGCCATGGAAGCCCTGTTTGCCGGTCCCCATTTTGACGTAGTGATTCATCTAGCTGCCCAGGCTGGGGTACGTTATTCTTTGCAAGCACCACACAGTTATGTGGACAGTAATGTCACAGGCTTGCTGCATGTGCTGGAGGGGTGCCGGGCACAAAAAGTGGGACATTTGCTTTTTGCTTCTTCCAGTTCGGTCTATGGTGCCAACAACCATCTTCCCTACAGCGTGCATGATCCAGTAGATCACCCGGTGAGCCTGTACGCAGCGACCAAGCGGGCAGGGGAGCTGATGGCCCACAGTTATGCGCATTTATATGGGATTCCCAGTACCGGACTCCGTTTTTTTACAGTGTATGGCCCCTGGGGAAGGCCGGATATGGCCTACTTCAGCTTTACGCGCAAAATTCTTGCGGGTGAAAGTATTCCGGTATTCAATCACGGTAAAATGCAGCGGGACTTCACCTACATTGATGACATCATCGAAGGGGTCACCCGGCTCATACCAAAAATCCCGACTCCCCAGCCTGTCTGGCCCGAGGATCCTGCGGCCAGTGCGGCGCCTTTCCGGATTTACAATATCGGTAATCATACCCCGGTGGCCTTGATGGACTTTATTGAGACCTTGGAAAGCTGTCTGGGGGAAAAAGCAAAGATAGATTGGTTACCCATGCAGGATGGCGATGTAGTGGCCACTTATGCGGAGGTGACAGAGCTTCAGGAAACCGTAGCCTTTGCCCCGGATACTTCCCTGAAAGATGGGTTACAGCACTTTGTGGACTGGTATCGTCGGTATTATGGCTGATTGTCATGAAAGCAGAGTATCCAGCACGCCACCTTCAGTCCATTCATCTGCGCAGTCGCAGTGAGTTTTTCTGGCACCAGCTGCGTTATACGGCAGTTGGCCTGGGTTTTATGGCGGGCTCTTTGGGGATGGGGACTCTTGGCTATCATTTTCTGGGACATATCGACTGGATCAACAGCCTGTTGAACGCCAGCATGATTCTGAGTGGCATGGGTCCGGTGTCCAGTATGCATGGAACGCTGGCAAAACTGTTTGCTAGTGCTTTCGCCCTTTATTCCGGTATTGTCTATCTGGCCGTATCGGCAGTGCTACTTTACCCCATTGTCATGCGGCTTCTGAAGATTTTGCACTTGCAGGCCCTCAATACGGCCTCGAGTCGCTCAGTTAAAACGGAAAGGCATCCGCAGGATGAGGATGCCTTCTAACCGGGCTTTAGTCAGAAATTTCACCACGTCAGTTACGCATGGCGAATGGCTTGGTTTGCTGCTCAATGAGCGGTTTTCCCTGGATAAACATTGGATTTTGCCGCAGCACCTAATGCTGAGGCTTTTTGTTCGATTTGTTCGATCCAGCTGCGTCCGGTACGAAAGCTCATCCACTGTCTGGACTCATAATCATACAATTTGCAGGTGCGAAATATTTGCCGCACTTCCCTAAAGCTAAAACGCATTTCATGGATATACTGGCCGTATGCTGCACGTAAATCCTCATAAGCCGCTTCCAGGTGGTAAAAGGGAATGCGCGGATCGACATGATGGGGTGCATGCATCAGGATGTTATGAATGAGCATTTCACTGATTTTTGAACAACGCACGACAGTACTGCAATATAATTGTCCAATGCTCTGACTCCACTCATCTTTTTCCATGAAAAAGGGAACATCCGGGTGGGTGTGATGGAGGTAAATAAAGAGGGCTATGTAGTAATTGAAAATCAGGAAGGGCACTAGCACTGCCGCGACAAATCCCATCGGCCCCGCCATCCACCAGGAAAGGCCAGAAAACACAATAAAAAACAGTGCAGTCAAGAGCTTGCTCAAGGTAAAAGCACGCCTGTTTTTGAGGTCTGCCTTGAAGCGGATCATTCCTGGCCACCACACACGCAAGAGATAGTGTAATGCGCAGGTGTAAGGACTGCGCTCCAGACGATAGATGATTTTTTGCCATCCATTTTTCTGGCGATATTCCTGGGGGGTCAGCGGTCTCCAGATCCAGTCGATGGAACTCAGACTGGTAAAGCCATGATGGACCCGGTTGTGCCCAAAAGCCCAGAGGCGGTACATATTGAAAGAGGGCAGCATGAACAGGGTGCCCAACACCTCGGCCAGATGCCGGTTTTCAAAAAGCGCGCCATGGGCGGCATCGTGAGCCCAGACAAACATGAAAGCGACTGCGGATCCGGCCATCAGACCCAAGAGCAATTGCACCCACCAATAGGGAATCAGCCATATGCCGGCAATGGCCGAAAGATACAACAGCCCATCAAAAACGTAACTGAATAAGGCCTTGCTGGTACTTCGCTGGTAGCATTCTGGCCGGATCGACTGTCTTAAGGTCTGGATTTTTAGAGTCTTCAATGCCTCCAGGTCTGTTGCTGTGCCTTGTGCCATCTAAGTCGCCCTCAATAAATATAATCATACACTATTATACATGTTTGGGGAGCATTGCCAAGTGTGCTCTTGGCATCCCTGCGGGACATGGTCGGAAGCAGCGCTGTGTAGCTAGCCATGCTCCCGGGTCAGCTTCCCGGTATTTGGCATGGTGAAAAATAGTGCTAAGATGATAATGTCATTTGTGCTATAAATGATGCACCATTGTCGTTGTCATTCCGTATCAACCATTGAGGAGAGTGAAAGAAATGTTGGATATCGCTAAGATCAAACCTGTTGCCCGCATTGTCCTGGTTGCTGGCGCCATTGCCCTGGCTTCTGCCTGTGCCAAGAAGGAAGAAAGCACTGCTCCTGCGAGCAGCGCTACTACGACGACTGAATCTGCTGCCCCGGCAAGCACGACCAGTTCGGCTGCCAGTGCTGCCGCTGCACCCATGGAATCCGCCGCCCCCAATAGCAGTGCCGCTGCCGATACCAGCGGTGCTACTTCTTCGGCTGCCGCTGCCAATGACAATTCCGGCGCGTCTACTGACTGAGTTGCAACTCGGGTTGTATCCATAACCAGTAAAAGGGAGGGAGCGTATTTATGATGAATCTACATAACGTCAGTCCGCTCTTGCGCCTTCTGGTGCTCGCTGGCGTGGTCACTCTCGCTGCTGCCTGTGCTAAGAAGGAAGCTTCCAGCACGGCACCCAGTGATAGCTCTGCTACCAGCTCGGCCATGAGTAGCGACCATGGTTCAGGATCTACCACTTCGCCATCCCGTTTTGATGTGCAAGGCGGGGGCGGGCGTTTTGAAAAGGTAACTGCCGTTGCTGGCTTGAATACCGATCAAATGGCAAAAGCCAAGTCTCTGGCTGAAGCCAAGGGTTGTTTTGCTTGCCATCAGGTCGATGCCAAGATCGTAGGGCCAGCGTTTGCCTGGGTTGCCTACAAATACACGGGTAATCCAAAAGCGGTGGACACGTTGAGCCATGCTATCGAACACGGCGTGTCTGGAGTTTGGGGTGGAATGCCGATGCCCGCGCAAAGCGTGACACCTGCCCAAGCCAAGGAACTGGCTGCATGGGTGTTGGCACAAAAGCCGATTGCTCCGCCAAAAAGTGCCTGACCGATTTTCAGGTCGCCCAAAACCCCCGCCCAGCGGGGGTTTTTCATATGGAAAACACTGTGGGAAAAAACGTTAAAAAACTTGCCTGGATAGCCAGTGCCTACTATGCAGAAGGGCTGCCTTATTCCCTGGTGCAGCAGGTTTCCGTGCAATTTTTTACCTATGCGGGTGCCAGCCTTCAGGTAATCGGACTACTCTCCTTTTTTGGTTTGCCCTGGAACCTGAAACTTTTCTGGAGCCCCATCATAGATTTGTTCGGTAACAAGAAACGCTGGCTGGTGATAATGGAGTTGATTCTCGGGGCTGTGGCTGCCTTGCTCATTTGGCCAGCGCAGCACCTCAACCTGGATTTGGCCGCCAAGATATTTATTCTGATGGCTTTCATGTCAGCCACCCATGACATGTCTGTAGATGGCTATTATATCCAGACCTTGGACAGCTCGGATCAGGCGGGATTTTCCGGGTTGCGGGTTGCTGCTTATCGGGTGGCCATGCTGGTAGGGAATGGCGCGTTGGTCATATTGGCGGGCTGGGCGTCATGGACCGTCTGTTTTTTAACAGCAGCCGCCATGATGTGGGGCCTGGCAGGTCTCCATCACCGTATTCTCCCAAGCCCGGAGCCGATCGATCCACAGCATCGTCACCATCGCTGGGCGGCCGTGCGTGAGGCCTTTCAGACCTATTTGATTCAACCGGGAATTCTATGGGCATTGGCTTTCATCCTGTTGTTCAGGGCAGGGGATGCCATGATGTTTGCCATGGTCACGCCGTTTTTGAATCATCTGGGATATGGCTTGGTGGCACGTGGTATCCTGACCGGAAGTATCGGTACCGTTACCGGAATCGGGGGAGCTCTGTTGGGGGGAATCATCATATCGCGTTGGGGACTCAAAAGAACTTTGTTCCCGCTCACATTCATTCAGTCCCTGGCCATACCCGCATATGCCTGGCTGGCCTGGGCTGCCCCTGACATCTGGTGGGTGGGCGTGACCATTGCATTTGAACAAGCTTCAGCAGGGCTGGGTACGGCGGTACTGATGGTATTTCTGATGCAACGCTGCCAGGACAATTACCAAGCGACACATTTTGCCATCGGCTCGGCATTGATGTCGGTCGCTGCCACCGTAGTCGGCGGATTTAGTGGCTTTCTTGCCGCCAAGGTAGGTTTCGTCGATTTTTTTCTGCTGGCATTTGTGGCCGCGATACCTAGTCTGGCTCTCGCTCTGGGAATGCCGGACAAGCTCTATAAAGACAAAGTTAATGCTATAACATGAAGTGGGTTCAAAGAATATCTGCTAAGGGATGATGCGGCAAAACCTTGGGAGAATCTGATGGCTGCGCGATTATGGGCGATGTTTACCGGGGCTGTGCGAGTGGCGCCAGAGTCTGGAAGGATGTCATTAATAGCCACTCGCTCCAGAGGCAGAATACGGTTTCGTCTCCAACTGATCCATGGCTTGACTCTTAACAGGCTGGATTCTGCTTATCGCAAAAGTCATTACCGGATCCCCGGTCATTACGATTTTCGCATTGGTGGACCAGCTCATGGGGTACGCGGTGTTATTATCACGGCATGGAATCCCCATTCAGGGCAGATGAGCCCATGGAAAAATCATCATCGGCAGTGCCATCTGACCAAGAGTCTGCACAGAATGGGTTATCAATTCTCGCGAGCCTGGTGCGGTGTGGATGATTGGTGGGAGGAAAGTTTGCTGGTTCATGACATGGATACGTCCGCAGCCTACCAAATGGCCCGGCAATTTGAACAGCATGCCTTTGTGTTTTTGGATGCAAGGCGGGTCTGGCTGATATATCTGCGCTGATCATTTGTTCGCATAATGTTTATTATGTTAAATTTAGTTGAACTTCCTTCAACGGTCATGGTCTCATTGTATGAATCGGAATTCCAGAGGGAGCGCGATGATACAAACTTCATTTTCAGGTAGTCGGACGGCACCTTGGTGGGTGCGCCTATTAACCATCATGGTTGGCATGGTTTTGCTGGTTGGTCTGTTCTTCTTTGCGATTTTTGCCTTTATTGCCGTGGCCATACTGGGCGCCAGCGGTATGCTTTTCCTCTGGTGGCAAAAACGCAGGATTCGGAAGAATCCCAGCCAGGACTTTATTGTCACCCAATATCGGGAAATCCACCGAAGCTGGCCTCCCAGCGATAGAGAGCGTTAAACCCAGCTTCGGAGCAATTCCCCCTCTCCCTGCTTTTACTGAAAATCGTGCTAGAATCGTCAGTAGCAAAACAGGGTGTGCTTGGGATGTCGCAGGGGGAGCTTCTGAATAATAAGGCAATAAATACAGATAGTTATCTAAAAAAAAGACTTTGTGATCCGATCTGGTTGCTGAGCGTCGGTATTCTGATGTTGGGCTTTTATTCATTCTCCGCTATGGCGGATGAGGTACACTTTGAATTTCAGGGCGTGCCTCCCTCTTTGCTGGAGAAGCTGCAAAAGGCCTTTCCCCCCGTCACCGTGGCTGACAAGGAAGATCGCCTCGATGAAACTGAAATGGCCGCCGGCCTGCGCCTTAGAGACGCCATGCAGGCATACGGTTACTATGATGCAAAATGGCAGGTCAGCACTGTGGATTCTGGTAAGAATCAGTATTTGCTGCGATTTTCCATCTCTCCAGGTCAACCTGTACGGGTTAGAAAAATAGATCTTCAAAAAACTGGCACCGGGAGTCATATACCCGTAATTACCCGACTTTTCAATAAGTTTCCGTTAAAAGTTGGGTCCGTACTAGATCAAATTGATTATGAGGAATGGAAAGGTAAAACCATAGCCATTTTAAATAACCAGGGGTATGCCAAGGCCGAATATACTCGTCATGAGATATTGATTGACAAAAAGGAATTTTGGTCCGAAATCTATCTGTGGCTGAATACTGGTCCGCGTTTTCGTTTTGGGACAATTAAGGTGCATGGTGCGGAACATTATCCACGGTGGTTTATTGAACGTTATGTATCTTTCAAACCCGGTGACTGGTATGCGCCGGCTGCCCTGGCTGTTACCCAGAGTAATCTTCGCAATGCTGATCGTTTTTCGGATATTTCTGTGCAGGGAGATATTCGTGCCGAAAAAAATAATACGGTACCCGTTCATATTGATCTCAAAAGCATGCCCGCACAACATATCAAGATCGGTGCCGGTTACAGTACGGATATTGGTCCCAATGCGGCTTTGATTTATGATAATTATAATGCCTTTGATGAGGCCCAACATGTGCGAGTTTCTATTTTGGCAGCACAACTGAATAAAAATGCCAGTATTTTATATAGGTGGCCCATCGGGAAAAATATAGGATCAGAATATGTCGCGCAAGCCAGCTATCAGAATCAAACCTTCACGGCATATGATAGTAACGAGATACTGGCCAGTGCTGGGCGCCAATGGTCTTTACGGGATGAGAACAACCGCAACAGGACAAGCACCTTGGAAACCCTGCTCAATTTTGAGCAGGCCAATTATACAGTAGCCGACGAAGTTAACAACAGTTTTTATATTTATCCTTCTCTACAATATACGGTCCAGAATTTTCGCAATATATTACGTCCTATTTCTGGTTATTCCCTGATCGCCCGCGCTGAGGGTGCCAGTAAAATATGGGGCAGCAGTGCTAATTTTGTCCGTTTCAGTGCGCGTGGTACATGGAGTGTTCGCTTGGCCAGTCAATGGGTGCTGGGGACCAGAGCTAAACTCGGGGCGATGTGGTTAAACGGGCCGATTAGCGCATTGCCGCCTAACTTGCGGTTTTTTGCAGGTGGACAAAACAGTCTTCCCGGATATGCCTATCAGTCACAAGGCCCTGTGAATAAGGACGGGGAAGTGGAAGGCGGACGTTTATTGGCCGTTGCCGGTGTGAATATTCAACGTTTTGTGAGTAAGAACTGGGCAATTGTCGCCTTTTATGATGCAGGTAACGCTTTTAACAGTTTCTCGAACCTTCACTTGCTCCAGGATGTGGGATTAGGTTTTCGTTGGTATTCCCCTGTGGGACCCATTCATTTTGATCTGGCACATCCACTGGTGAATCCTAAAGCTCCGGCGGTACGCATTGCTTTTTCTGTGGGATTCAGCCTGTGATGCGCTTGAGACATTGGCTTTTTTTGTTTTTTATACTGATCATAGGGATTCTATATTTCACACTATTCTGGTTATTGGGTACCAATGGTGGCGCCCGCTGGTTGCTGTCTCAGGTCCCCAATTTACATGTTCAGCAAGTCAATGGCAGCCTTGCTGAAGGGTTGGAAATCAGAAATTTGAATTGGTCTAGTGGCTCCACCCGTTTTTATGCCAAAAAAATGCAATGGAAGTTTTATCCTAGCCATTTATTATGGGGAGAACTGGATGTCGAAAATCTCAAAATTATCGATAGTCAAATGTATTTTCCCGCACCTTCCCATCAACCAAGCAGCCTCAACCTTAAATGGCCAGCCTTACCATTATGGACCAGACTTATCGCCGTTCGTCTGGGGTCGATTGATATCCACAATTTGCATGTCTGGCAAGGTCAAAAATCATCCTTGATACTCAATCAAGCCAGTTCGAAAAGCCTGTCCTGGCAATATGGCAATCTACATATCCAGCAGTTGATGGCAAGTTTTCCCGAAGGACAACTTCATCTTTCGGCACGAATGGGCATGGAGAATCGCGCCCTTGAAACCGAGGGAAACTGGATACAATCCGCAGCTGCCGGGAAAAAGACGCTTCTGCAATGGCGCATTCTCTGGCACGGCATGGATAAAAATGCATTTGGGGGTCCTGTTCTGCTGCAATTGAATCAGGATCATTCAACAAGCATCCTCAACTGTCAGGCCCGGATCGAAGCCCATCAGATTGCCTTAACTGCCATGACCATTCAAAATCCAGCTTTGAGTAAGGTGGCTAAAGCGAACTGGAAAATTGATCTTCCAGAAAACTCGGCTGGTAACTTTACTGTAGATGGAAAATTGGAACAGATTTTTATCAAAAGAATTCCCCAATACTTGCCCACAGGTGCCTTATCTATGGCCATTCATCTGGAGGGTAATTCTCGACAGTATCACGGGTTTATCGCAGCCCAAGGGTCGCCAAAGTTCGGTGGCATTCAAGGCAATATAAAGGGCAGCAATCAGGAGTTAGCCTACGATTACCAAGGGAATATCCTTGGTGCAAAACTGCTTCCTGCCCAATTACAGATTCAATGGCATCCACAAGTTAGGCTTCGCGGGGAATTGCGCATCAGAGGCTTACCCACTCAAAGTATTGCTACGCAGATACCGGGACAATTGTCCGGCGATCTGAAAATAAACGCCGCTCAAGTGGGAAAAATCACCAGTGGGCGTCTGCAATTGACCTTGTTGCCCAGCCAGATTTATCAAAAAAGTCTGCAGGGTAACACCGATGTGCAATTTTCAGGGAATGAGTGGGTTTTGCAAGGTGCCGATTTTCATGGCCCAGGTGTGCAACTGAAAGCTTCAGGAAACTTGCAGCAACGTTTGTCCTTTACTGTGCATGTCGTCAACTGGCGAGGCATCCTGCCCAGCGCCAGAGGTTCTACAAATATGGACGGATGGGTTGCACAAAAACGGCAGGCTTGGCTGGGTCATATCCAGGCAGATGCTCGCGGACTCGCTTATTCTGGAATCACGGTCGACAGCTTAAAAACACAGGCTACTTTGCAGGCTGGGAATCAACTACAAGCCAGTCTGGAGATGCATGGCGCCGATTACAAGAACCATCGCGTCAATCTTCAGGCACAGGCTCAGGGTCCAATGACAGGTCTAAAACTGGTCCTACACGCACAGTCGGACGGTAATCAATTTTCACTGGATGGCCTGGTCAAGCACACTCCTCCTGCATGGAACCTGCAGTTGAATCAAACCCATTTGCTGAGCTCCAATCTGGGAGACTGGCACTTGGTAAATCCCGCTAACTTATCCTGGAGTTCTGGTGCCATCAGGATCAGTCCGCTGCTTTTTCAGGATACCCATGGTTCTAAAATCAGTGCGCAGGGACTTTATAATCCTGCGGTTAATCTTGCCGATCTGAATCTGGATATATTTTCTCTTCCGCTGGATTTACATGATCATATAGATGACCTATCTTTGGAAGGATATGTGAATGCCCAGGCAAAAGTCCAATGTCACGGAGTCTGTCATGCCGAGGGACACTGGGATTTTCAGAAAACGCGATTACATTGGCTTTCTGAAAGCATGCAACAATCTGCAGATCTGCAGCAGTTCAGCGGCCAAGTACAGTGGGACCCCCATAATCTCACCGTAAATTCCAATCTCAAGCTGCCACAAAACTGGGGAGCTGCCCAACTACATCTTTTCAGTCCCATTACTCTCGCCCTGCCCTGGCGCTGGAACAAGCAGGCGACCCTGCAAGCTAGCCTCAAAACCAAATTGGGGGCACCCCTTTTTGCCGCCCTGCCCATTGGCACCCTGAAAATGCGTGCGCAGGGACAAGGACACATAGATGGAGATATCTCCGGCACCTGGGCAGATCCCAAATGGCATGGTACGGCCGAACTGGAGGGCTTGGGCTTGTATGTACCCCAAGCTGGACTGGATTTACAGAAGGTGGGCGCCAAAATAATCGCCGATGGTCGAGAAATGCAAGTTACTGAACTGCATGCCACATCGGGTACGGGGCAGATTTCCGGATCGGGTGTTATTCATCTTCAACCAGAAACCCATTTTGCTTTGCAGGTGACCGGACATGCGTTCACTGCCCTGAATCTTCCGCAGGTACAGGCTGATGTCAGTCCTGATCTGCAGATAGATGGATCATTACAGAAAATCCATATTGGCGGAGTCATTCACACCGATCGCTTACGCATTTTAGGCACAGATTTTAATGGACCCAAACCTTCCAGTGACGTGGTTTTTGTGAAAAATGTCAAAAAGGAACATACAGGTCCTGCTCTGGGCGTGGATTTGAAGGTAACCCTGGGGAATGACGCAAAAGTGCTGATCAGCGGTTTGCGTGCAAATCTGGCAGGTAGCCTGGATGTGGTCATGCATAATGGTCGCAGTCCTGTTGTGCAAGGAGTTTTGCGCATGGTGGACGGACATTATGATATTTATGGCCATAGTCTGGATTTTGAACGGGGTTCCATTAATTTTCATGGAGAGGCCAGCCAGGCAAATCTGGATGTACTGGCCGTCAGAACCATCAAAAATTCGGATAGTTTTGCCGTAGATAATACTCCCGTTAAAGCCGGAGTTCAGGTTACAGGAACGCTGCAAGTTCCCCAGGTGAATCTCTATTCCAGCCCTTCCATGTCCCAGGCAGATATTTTATCCTATCTGGTGCTTGGTACGCCTTCCAGCAGCTTGAGTAATCAGGATGAATTACTCTCTGCGGCAGCAGGCACCCTCTTTTCCGCCAGCCGAGCGGCGCTTTTCGGAAATAGTCTCAGCAATTCAGGGATTGATGTGGGTGTACGCTCTAGTGGTCAGCAGGGTTTGTCTGGGGCCATGGTCACCTTGGGTCACTACCTGACGCCGGATTTATATCTCAGCGTCGGTCAATCAGTAATGGGCAACGGGACAGTTGCCAGACTGCGTTATCGGGTCAGCAAACATATTGAACTACGAACAGAAAGTGGTACACAAAATGGAGCCAACATATTTTACCGGATTGATTTTTAAAGATTGCGGAAACAATACGTGCTAAAAAAGCGAGAAAGCATCATCCTGGTTGGAGCTGGAGTCATCGGCTTGCTTGCTGCCATGCGTCTGGCTGAAGCCGGTTTTGATGTCAGTATCGTGGATCGGCAGCAAGCGGGCCAGGAGGCCTCCTGGGCGGGCGGGGGCATCCTCAGTCCTCTCTATCCCTGGCATTATCCCCCAGAATTACTGCGACTTTCTTTTTACAGCATGTCACTTCACCAGGCACTTGCTGTGGAACTCAAAACTCTCACGGGCATCGATCCACAGTGGAGTCAGTCCGGATTACGCATCATGGCAGGTGAAAGCGACAGGATTCCTGATGAAATCAGCCACTGGGCACAGCAATGGCGGCTGAATTGGCTCCGTCTGGACGGAGAAGGCGCTTTGGAGAACTCTCTGTGGTGTCCCGAGGTAGCCCAGGTGCGCAATCCGCGTCTGTTATCGGCCCTCATGGCCCGCTGTCGTCAACTGAACGTCAAGTTCATTGAACACACGGAAGTCACCGGATTGAGAAGTTCGCAAGGACAACTCTGCGGTTTGGAAACAACGCAGGGATTTTTGCCGTCAGCCTACGTCATCGTCACTGCGGGTGCGTGGACGGGTAAACTGTTGGAAAAGGCCGGAGTTCATCTGGAAATTTATCCGGTTCGGGGTCAAATGCTCTTGTTGCAAGGGCAAGCAGGCATGCTCCATTCCATGATCATGCGCGACCATCAGTATCTAGTCCCCCGACAAGATGGCTTGATTCTGGCAGGCAGTACCAGTGAAATCGTGCAATTTGATAAATCGGTCACCACAGAGGCACGGCAAGCTCTTTGGGATTTTGCTCATCATTATCTGCCTGATCTAACCAGTGCCCATATCATCAGACAATGGTCGGGGCTGCGCCCCGGAAGCCATGAGAGCATACCTTATATCGGCCCCCTTCCCGCCTGGAAAGGATTATATGTTGCTGCTGGGCATTTTCGTTATGGACTCACCAATGCTCCGGCAACAGCAGAAATACTTGTATCCATACTTACCGGGGAAACCGCTCCTCTAGATATCACGCCTTATCTGCCAGCGACCCATCATCGGGAAAACGCAAACCCTTCCCCTGCGAGTTAGTTAGCAGTACAATTATACTTTGTTTAGAATTATAGCGAGGCCATCCATGAATCATCAGGATTGGAACAAACAGCGCGTTTTGGAGGTTTTGCGCGATGCGGGTGTTAATCCCACCAGCCAGCGTGTGGAGATCGGTTATGCCCTTTTCTCTTCCTGCGCTCATCTTTCTGCAGAAGAAATCATGCAACGTGTCAATGCAGATTATCCGGTGGTTTCCAAGGCTACTGTCTATAATACGCTTGGCTTGTTTGCCGATCACTTCCTGGTGCGTGAGGTCATTGTAGAACCCGGTAAAGTCTTCTATGACCCGAATGTATCCATGCATCATCACTTCTATTATGTGGATACCGGGCAATTACAGGATATTCCTGCCAGCGCCTTACAAATCAGCAAACTTCCAGATATTCCGACTGAAACTGAAGTGGAAAATGTCGAGGTGGTCATCCGTCTGCGGCAGAAGGTCGCGCATTAAACTATCGGGCCCCCGGCTCTTGCCTTCCTGGCGTAAATCCTTATAATACGGGGTTCTTGGGTTGTTAGCTCAGTTGGTAGAGCAGCTGACTCTTAATCAGCGGGTCGTGGGTTCGATCCCCTCACAACCCACCATATAATCAAGCAGTTAGAAAGCGAATTAAGGCCGTTTTCGTGAATATGGTGCAGTTAGTGGTGCAGTTGAAGCCACGGACAACAGGTAAGTAATCCTCGATAGCTGCCCGTTCTCATCAGTAAACGATGGGGTGGACGTACCCACCCTATACCCCATGGGTGTGCTATAAGTGAGGGTTTTCTGACCAAGCGAACATGAGGAGCCTGCAAGGAGTCGAAATCGGCGGCTCCTGGAACGGAAAGCGGGTTCTTCAAGAACCCGCTTTCAGACTTCCTGAAGAACTCTGAAATGTACTGAAGACATCAGGCCGCTATGGCACGCCACCAGGCCTTTGCGACACAGTGCCAGGCCTTTGCGACACGCCATCGGGCCTTTGCGACACACGCCGCGCCCTATCTCCTTCTATCCATACCCCGACGATCGCCAGTCCAACAGCATCCCCTCGCAGGCGGCGGCGTGCATTTCTTATGTTCTGAGTACTTAATTCTCCTGCAACATTATAAATCAGGCCATCTATCGTCCAGCCGCCTGAAGGCTGCTTGGAATGGGTTAGGATATGCCGAGCAACTGCCTGACTGATGCCATGTTCTAGTCTGGCAATGGGTGAAGGATCATAGTGGATGTTAAGGTCTTTTTTTAATAGATCTATTAAAGGTTTTCCCAACCGGACACGCCATAGATGACGGTCACCGCCAGAGAGCGGATCTCTCCTGGTCATGGGACTTTTTTCCACATGGTCCAGTATATGCCCAGTAATATCTAACTTCGACGTCTGCACATGGATGACAGCTGACATGAGTTCCTCAATCCATGTCTTGATGCGTTGGAGGCTGTGTCTGTCGTCAGACAGACATTTGCGGACTCGGGCAGGATCAACTCGAAGCTCCACTCCACCGTCGACGATCTCCCGTCTCTTCTCGGCTACGTACATAATAGCCTCCAGCAGGTCAGCGTGGCGCTGACCCAGTCTCCCGTTCACGCGGCAGCGACCCCATGCCGTCTCAATCCAGTCGCCCCGCCGTATCACGGGTCTTTGAGTAGGTTGGAAAAGTCGTACCCTGGCAGGGGTAACGGTAGCGGTCGCTATGACGCGTTTGTCATTACCACCAGTCATCGTCTTCCCCCTTCTTTTTGGACAAATAATTGGATGGCGAAGTCGAACTGTTGTGCTTTTCCCTTTTATCTGTCTTACGTTCTTCCTTAACAGCCGGGGTTAAATTTGCTGGTACCAAAACCCCACCATCCGCACGCCGGAACCAACGATCTTCCAACGGCTCCGAATAATTCAATTTTGCGGACACCATCTTTACCAGGGCTCCGTCAAGCTCGACTGATGGGGCGGCAGAGGCTATCTGGCGCGGTTCTTTGGTGAGGATTTGCGGTGCTGTACGGGTAGGAACGTGGCCTTTTCAGGTGATTTTCGGGTTGGGATAGTGAATTCAGCGGTCGGCGGATGTGGCTCTCCCTCCGGAACCTTTCCCGGATGGGCAATCCCGTAGGGGGCGGCTCAGAAGCCGAGCAGACGGAGGGTTTTGCGGGCGCTGGCGGCGTAATCCCGACACGCTTTGGCGATGTTCTGGGCACCGGCAAGGCGCAGGATGCTGATGGCCAGGTTGCGCAGGGTCGCCATCATGTGGGGGCCGTTGCCGGTGCGGATTTGGGAGAGATCCTCATGAAAGGTGACATCGCGCACATGGTGGCTACCGTTTTCAATCTCCCAATGTCCACGGGCCATACCCAGCAGGTTTTCAGGAGCGGCTCGATCCGGGGTCAGGCTGGTGAGTCCGAAGGCGTAATCATTCCGGCTTTCGCCACTTTTCAGATCGATCGTGACCCGTTGGATCAGGAATGCCTGACCCAGGTAAGGAAAGTCGATGCCCGTAGCCTGGGTAGCGACGATGATTTTACGACGTTCAAAGCGGCCATGGCCGACGTCAATGGTTTCGGCGCAGAGGGGGGAAATCGCCCCAAGGGAGGCATGTCAGGCGGTTGTGAAGTTTTCGCTGATTCCCTTTGACGGCGGTGAAGAGATAATCGGCTTTTTTCTCTCCGACGAGGAATCGGGCCGTTTCCCGCTGGGTATGCAGGGCATCGGCGGTCACGACTTTGCCCGCAATATCGACTTCCCGGAGCAGGTTGCGCAGTTCCGGGATCTCATTGGTTTTCTGAGCGATTTCCTTTTGCGCGAGGGTGGTTTTCTGGCCGTGCAGGAAGGCGCTGAGCAGATGGACCTGGGACCCGTCCGCACGCACCGCCCCTTTGAGGACTTTGCCATCGACGGCGACCGTTTCAAAGTCCGTGGAACCTGACAGCCAGGCGCTGATGGCCGCATCCAGCGCCGCGACATCGGCCCCTTGCAAGACGCGCCGGATGGTGGGTTCGGACGGGGCGACATAGCGTTGGGTCTTGGGGTTGAATCGGGCGCGGATGCGCCGCAGCTGGGCCTGGGTCAGACGGCCGCCCCATTCGGCGACGGCGGCATAACTTTCGGCCTGAGTCAGGGCGGCGGCGACGGTAATCGTCAGAATGGCCGGGAGGGGGTGCTGCTTGCCCAGTTTGCTCCGGGTATCGGGCAGGCGGAAAAAGAGTTGGCGCAAGCCTTCCATTTGCGCGTCGCTCAAGGTCACGGTTTGCATGGGGGTGTTCGTCCATTCGGATTGGGGCGCGGGTTGGGCCAGCCAGACCCGCGCCTGGGGGTGAAGGGGGTAGAGCAGGAGACGTTTGGGTTGGCCGTGGTGGACATAGCCACCACCCGGACGGCGGGCAAAACCCTTGGTCCCGCCAACATCCCGCCAGTTGGCGGCCCGGTAACAGGCCCCGGTGAAGCGGGGAGATTCCACGAAGGTCTCGGCCAGGACGATGGGATGCCCATAGACGGATTGCCAATCGGCAGAGAGGCGGCGCAGGTTCAGGGACAGAATCCGGGAAGCCAGATTGGGAAAGGACTCCCCCGGCAGGATCAGAAAACGGGCGTTATTGGCGATCAGATGCAGGCGCTGGCGGCGCAAGACCGCAGACCAGCCGATCCACCGGTCCCGCGCCTGACATTGATAAGCGGCGGCCTGCCAGCCCAGCAAAGCCACCCAGCGATCATCCAGGGTAGCGACGTAGCGCAGGGTACGCCCCGCCAACGTGCGAAAGCCTCGGTAATGATGGGCGCGCATCAGCGTATTCCAGCGTTCCCGCTCCGTGGGCAGGATCGGCCGTACCTGAACGCGTTGCAGGAGGGCTTGCTGGTTGGAAGTAAGTGTTGAGGCTTCCATGCGGCAAAAGTTACCGCATCCGGCCCCGAAAGTCCAGAAAGGCCCTTTGCGTTGCTACATCATGAACTTAGATTTGAGGTTGACAGGGCCCTGAGATACCCCGTCAGTGTTGCAATCAAAATGTTGCAAGCCTTCAGGATGCAATATCATGGTTATTCTTTATATATCAGTTTGTTGACCCGCTTTTCTGTTGCAAGCGGTATCGCTCCATAAAACGTTATTATAATTAAAACAAGGAATTATTGTTTGGCACATTGTTTGCTATGTATACCTTGCTGAAATTGCCGATGGCGTGGCGGGTTCTGGAAACCTACAGAATTGAAATTTTTTCTAACCAATTATTATGGAGGCAACTGTTATGAAAATCTTCAAACATGAAAGAATGAGACAGAAATTGCGGTCTTTGGCGCTAGTCGCTGGCGTTGGTATAGCAGGCGTTATGGTCGCTGCTCCGGCATATGCTTGGGGACCCTGGGGTGGGGGTATGCCCTGGTCCGGTTATAGTGGACCGATGAACAGCTATTCAGGCCCCTTCAGTGGCTACGGTGGGCCTATGCAGGGATCAGAAGGTCCGTGGGATATGGGCGGCATGAACTTCAATGGACCGCACGGTGGCCCCATGAACATGAACAGTGGTCCCTATGGTGGTTATGGACAACCTTACCAAGGGGAATACCAAGGTGGGGGGAGTTATGGCTATCCTCAATCCTACGGTTCACAACCTTATTACGGCCCACAACAAGGTTATGGCTATCCCAATCAAGGCGGTTATCCTGGAGCATATCCTCAACAAGGGCGACCCACGCCCCCACCACCCATGGGACCTTATCAGTCACCTTATGGCTATTCACCCTATGGGTATGGTCGTTAAAATAACATAAAGCATTTGTGGGCCCTGTTTTTTGGCGCCCACAGTCGTCTATCCGAGAAATTTATGCGTCTGATAGTCGCGTCCATGAAAGGCGGTTCGGGTAAAAGCACGGTAAGTTTTAATCTTGCAGTGTGGTTGGCTTATCGTGTCCCCGTTCACCTTTATGATCTGGATCCCCAAGGCACTTTGAGGGATGTTTGCCAGGATCGCTCTGAACAGGAGATTTTCCCGGCACTCCCTGTTTCTACCACGTTGGAAGGTGATGCCCCCAATACAGCCTACACCATAATGGATACCAGCTATGCCGCATTGATGACATTTAGGAAGGCACTGATTTCTGCCGATGTCATCCTCATGCCCGTTGGCCCCAGTCAGGCGGATATCTGGTCTGCGCAGCGTTTTATTGATGTCTGTGTGGAATGGTCAACCCCTCCAGTGTGGGCTTTCATTAATCGTGCTGACACCCATCACGCCGTGCGTGAAAGTGATGACGCCGAAGCGGCCCTGGAACAAATACCCTACATCAAACCACTAGGAGTACGCCTTGGCCAGCGTACGGCTTTTCGTCGTTCATTGAGTGAAGCTCGTGCGGTGTTTGAACTGGATGCGGGCAGTAAGGCTAGTTATGAATTGAATGAATTCGCAAAATCTGTTTACCCAACACTAGGCCCGTAAGACACTTCTGCTTGACCTAAGGATAATCCTCATGAGAGGCCACGAAGATGCACATGATGCGTACTACGAATGCGTAAAATATCTTCAAACACGGAGAACCGGCTTATGAAAAACGTAATCATCAAGTTGTTTACCAAACATCCTATTTGGACTGTAGGAGTCATTTTGCCTACAGCAATAACGGCTGTGGGCCTGCAATTCCCCGATACCGCACAAATACCTTTACTGCGCGACTGCCAGATGATCCGTCTCTCTGAAGCGGCAGTCATGCCAACAACAAGCAAGACAACCAGTGCACCCAGTATGGCTGTAGCTTCTGCCCAATCTACCTCGTTGGCCACAAAAAAGGGACTGACACCTCAAAAAATCAGTAAAGCTCCCAAAACAGCCAAACCACAGTCCAAAGAAACACCCGCTAAATTGGCGTCCAAACCTTCACACATGCCGGATGTTCAGGCCGCGCCTCAAGTTACACTGCCCAAACCGGCTTCCATGCAATCGTTGACCAAGGCTGAAATGACTCTGCTGATTCATGCACGCGAGGCCTATTGGAAACGCAATGCTCCAACATCCATAGCGGATTACAAAAAATTGTTACGAGAAGTTCCGAATCATCCTGGCATATATGGGGAATTAGGCAATGTGTATTATATGACCGGTCAATATGCCCAGGCAGGCAAAGCCTATGCTGCGGCTGCACGAGAAATGATTCGTTTGCGTTACTACGCCGAGGCCTATGGATTACTACCGCTGATCGGCTCCCTGAATCCGCATGAAGCGTCCATTATTGCACACACTTTGTCTGCGCAAAGAAACGCTTCGACTCAAAAATCCATTCATCCAGATAAGAATCTCCATCGTTAACCAAAAATAGGAAACCCCCCGGCTCTGCCGGGTTGACAGTAGGTGTTTGACATATAGTGGAGTCCATCGGAGAACCGACGTTGTTAGCCGCCAAGCACACGACGAAGGAGGTACCGATGGATGAAGTTTTTTGCCGTGCAGGGGGGCGCACTCCGTCAAGCTCGCCTGAAAGGGCGGCCGAGGCTTTCTTCCGTCCCCTTGCCAAGGTGATGAAACAACTGAACATCTGTGGTTATTCCCAGCAAATTCATGAAGCTATTGCGATAGCGCAAATCTGATTACGCGCTGGCGTCGGCAACCAGTTACAGCAACTGGACAAACCAGACAGCAATAAGATTCTGCAAGAAGATTTTGTGAGATTATACCGGCGAATCTTGTTTTTGGAAACGGCCTCGCAACTGGAGGCGGTATTGAACGGATGTCTGTGATGAAGGAGAAGGAATAGGCCCGTGCATGAAAAAATGCAGGCCTCATTTTCAGAATTATAATGTTCCTGACCAGATTTTTATCGTCGAAAATGTTACTTCGATCGCCCCCACTAAACATGCACGCGAATGACCGCTTCCGCTGCCCTACCGCCGTTGAGTTCTGGTGATTGGCAGCAGACTGAGAGCGTCATGTACCGATGCGAAACATGACGAGAGATGCCGGAACTACAGGAATCGACGCCATTATATGCCGGAACCGAACATGTTTTAATGGGCAATATCAACGAGACCAGCGACATCTTTTGCCAGAATCAACGCCAAGTGATGGTAGAATCCACATCTTGTCAACTTGCTTTCGCCCGACATGACAGAGGCGGCTATTACGCACGCAGGAATAGAATGTCGGCCCCGAACTGCCGTCACCACATTTTGGATTAGTGCAGCCCTTGAAACGGAAAGAGGGTTCTTCAAGAACCCTCTTTCAGAGTTCCTGAAGAACTCTGAAATGTACTGAAGGCATCAGGCCGCTATGGCACGCCATCAGGCCTTTGCGGCACAGGACCAGGCCTTTGCGACACGCCATCGGGCCATTGTGACACACGCCGCGCCCTATCGCCTTCTATCCATACCCCGATGATCGCCAGTCCAACGGCATCCCCCCGCAGGCGACGGCGCGCATTTCTCATGTTCTGAGTACTTAAATCTCCGGCAACAGTATAAATCAGGCCATCTATGGTCCAGCCGCCTGAAGGCGGTTTGGAATGGGTTAGGATATGCCGAGCAACCGCCTGGCTGATGCCATGTTCTAGCCTGGCAATTGGCGCAGGGTCATAGTGGAGGTTAAGGTCTCTTTTTAATAGATCTATTAAAGGTTTTCCCAGCCGGACACGCCATAGATGACGGTCCCCGCCAGAAAGCGGATCTCTCCTGGTCATGGGACTTTTTTCCACATGGTCCAGTATGTGCCCGGTAATATCTAACTTCGACGTCTGCACATGGATGACAGCTGACATGAGTTCCTCAATCCATGTCTTGATGCGTTGGAGGCTGTGTCTGTCGTCAGACAGGCATTTGCGGACTTTGGCAGGATCGACGAGAAGTTCCATTCCGCCGTCGACGATTTCCCGTCTCTTCTCGGCCACATACATGATAGCCTCCAGCAGGTCAGCGTGGCGCTGACCAAGTCTCCCGCTCACGCGACATCGGCCCCATGCCGTCTCGATCCAGTCGCCCTGCTGCGCCACTGGCCTTTGTGTAGGTTGGAAAAGTCGTACCCTGGCAGGGGTAACGGTAGCGGTCGCTATGACGCGTTTGTCATTACCACCAGTCATCGTCTTCCCCCTTCTTTTTGGACAAATAATTGGATGGCGAAGTCGAACTGTTGTGCTTTTCCCTTTTATCTGTCTTACGTTCTTCCTTAACAGCCGGGGTTAAATTTGCTGGTACCAAAACCCCACCATCCGCACGCCGGAACCAACGATCTTCCAACGGCTCCGAATAATTCAATTTTGCGGACACCATCTTTACATACCAATTTCGGTTTTTTTCACCTATGGATTTGCGAGTAATGGAGTCTGACCATTCCTGCGATTCCTTTTCAGTCATTTTCGCTAGTCCCGCGCCCCAGCGGGCATTGTCCACCAGAACACTTGCTCCTCTGGCCGAAAATTGATCTGTGTTTCCGTCGCGACCTGATGATTTATTCACATGATGTAAAAACAGAATGCTTGCTCCGGTGGTTTTGGCAAGCACTTCCAATTGATCCATTAGTGCTGCCATGGCCCCGTTATCATTTTCGTTAAATGTATGCAACCTACGTATCGTATCAATAATAATAATTCGCGCACCTTCAGAATATTCTCCGATCTTTTCGAAATCGCCTTCTTCCATGATATTCACTGGCGTGCCAATCAATGGTAAAATATCCATATTCTCGCTTATCAATTCCCAGTTTTCGGGCTTCAGATAAGGCCCAATCGCATTGATCCGGTTATACAGTATGACCTCTGGGTCTTCTTTTGCGATATATACTACCCGACCACTTACCTGCTGATTCAGACCGAGCAGATTTCCTCCGGCCACGGCCAAGGCGATACCCATTGCCGCTTCCAATGCCCAGAAGGATTTGCCAGTACCTCCCGGAGCAACAAGTCCACCGACAGTGCCAGACAACAAACCCGGGAGGACAAAATCCAAGGATTTGGCGTCTCCCTGGAATGCCCCACTGATATCCATTCGTTTGCTAGATAAGTCGAGGCTGCTGGTCATGCTGCACCCGATGATTGGCTAGTAGAGTAAGCATTCCTGGGACGACCACGTCTGCGCGTTGGTGGTGGTGGCTTAGGAATATCTCCAGAACCCGTACGACGGGCATCAACCCATGCCAGCAAATCATCCCGATGAACTGCTCTGCCCAAGATACCCGGTACATGGCAAGTTGGCGGTAAGAGGCTTGGATCCTTCGCCATCTGATTTTGCCAAGTTTTTGGGGTCGCACCTACAAGCCGCGCAGCCTCCGCAAGAGGCAGAAAAAATCCAGCACACGCGATTTTCCTTTCTTTTGTCCTGTCCATAAAGCACCCTAGTGTTCCGTGTGCTTCCATTGTCAAATAATTTTCAGGACAGAATGCGATGAATAACACGCTATTTTCGCGTTTTTTCTAAATGCTGCTCTGGTTTTTTAGTTTGTTGCTGCGCACGAAGAGCATATTTTCCATGAAAGGTATGGCGAGTATTTTGCTTTATCGACTGCTGTTCTTTTCTCGCTTCATTTACTTGACATTGATGAGTGACACAGACAGCCACTCATGCTGCTGGATTCTGCCTTAGGATTCATAAATAAACTACGTGTACTTTATTTTCGGTGAGATGACGTAATTCCATTCTCCATGGAAGTCATCACGCTCTATTTGAATGGTAGCGAATTCAGCGTCGGTGACCTTGATGCCCTTTGGATAAGGTGTGGGGTCAATGGCGGCACGTACTTTCAATCCTTTGCTGGTGGTGGTAGCCGCGATCAAATTGACAATAACCTCGTGACTCACCAAAGGCCGCCCCCGCCAATTCATGCTGATATAGGAAAACAGGCGGTGCTCAATCTTGTTCCATTTGCTCGTGCCTGGAGGGAAGTGGCACACCCGAATCGGCAGATTCAGTTCATCGGCAAGCCCTTGTAATTCCAGCTTCCAGAGGCGCACCCGAGAATCGTTGCTGCCCCCCCCATCGGCCATGATCATGAGTTCTTGGGCGGCGGGATAAAGGGGCTGACCCATGCCCAACCACCAGCGCCGGATAGTCGCTACCGCAAAGCTGGCGGTATCATGATCCGTGCCCACGCTGACCCAACCCGCATTCTGGGCGAGATCGTACACCCCATAGGGATTGGCCCGTCCCAGTTCCGCATCCACGAAATCATGCACCTGGACGGCTTCCGGTTCTCCCTGCGGCCGCCACTCCTGACCCGCATTTTTGTAGTTGCCGACCAGTTCTTTTTTCTTGGTATCCACCGAAATTACGGGCTGTCCTGCATCCAGCGCTTGCTGCGTCCTTTCCTGAATATGCTGGAATTGGGCATCCCTGTCCGGGTGACCGGTTCCTTCCAGGGTCTTGCGATTGCCTTGCAAACTGTACCCTAATTCCTTGAGCAGAATACCCACAGAAACATGGCTGATGCGGTGCCCTTGTTCACCCAGTTCCCGTGCCAATTGTTGGAGGCTCTTGCAAGTCCAGCGCAGGGGTGACTGGGGATCACCCCGTGCCGCAGGATCCACCAAGCCTTCCAACGCTGCCAGTAAGTCCGGATCGCGGTCCACCAATTTTTTACGCCCGCCACCGGGTCGACGAACCCGACCTTTCGGGAGGGTATGCTCCGGATCCTTGAGCTCCTTGAGGCCCGCCAGGATGGATCCCCGTGCGACTCCTGTGGCCTCACTCACCCGTTTAACCCCACCATGACCCAACACCTTCGCCTCTACCGCCGCATGCAGTCGTCTCTGCCGCTCATCCAGTATTCCTTCGAGCGCTTGGTGTCGGGCGGCTATCAGTGCGTCTGCTTCCATGTCGCAAGACTATGCCTGCCACATGAAAAGTACAAGTTATTTGTTAATGGCTCCTTAGACTCATCTTGCTGGCTGTTAGAGAATCTACGGTCTGGGATCAATTTGATCCCCGACATGTGGTCGGAGCCATACCAACACACTGGCAAACGGAGCGACGTCCTGGCGTTGTCCGCTTTCGTCCAGAAACCTAAGCCTACCTCGCAGAAATTCTGGTTGTCCACCCACCGCCAGCAGTTCGTGCCACCAGCTTGCGTCCGTCCTCGCCGGCACGAGCAGCACCAGCACCTTAGCCCGCCCAGATTGCCATTCCTGTATGGCCTTACGAATCCATTCTTTTATACGCCTACCATAGGGTGGATTCAACCAGATATGGTTACCTAGCCATTCCTGCTGCAATCCATCATCGCTTTTAGTAAAGTGCCGGAAAGCAGGTACTGTTCCACCAGCGCCCGCACTGGCAGGATCCAGGCAAAAGGAACTAATCCCCAGGCGATTAAGGACACTCTCTACCAACTCGGGAGGGGTACTCCACTCCACTCGCTGCGAGGAAAAGAGGGCTCGGACTTTCTTCTTCTTGGCAGCTGCCTCTCGCAAGCGTAGGCGACGAGCGGCTTGCGCCTTGCGCCAACGCACTCTCTGACTAGCATGAATCCGTGGTCGTCCACGTCTGCGCGGACTTTCGATGACGTCATCGTTTTCCATGATAACAACAGTAACTCATGAAGGTTGTGAAGCCAAGCAGAAATAAGAAGAGGCAGGTAGCAGGCACAAACACCCGGACAACAACTATCAAATTGGCAATAGAAATCAGTATGGATGCCGTCGGACCCTCTAAAAATTTACCAAAGATCACTTGGTATAATGAACGAGCAACCCTGCAGCCAATTCAGACCGAATAGGAGGAAAACGATGCACTGCAGCGATAAACCCAACCAGACCCGAAAATCCAGCGCCCAGATCATATCTTTTGAGGAAGCCAAGAAACGACACGAAGATAAAATCGAGGAACAGTATATGCGTATCCTTTTTGGGCCTGAGGCGGTAGAGGAGTGGCGCGAAGAAATTCAAAAAAATAAACTCTCAGAATCCAGTTCTATAGCTGGGAACAGCGAAACAAATTAGTGAGTCGGCCTTCTAGATAAATAGTCATGACTCATGTTTTCATCTCTATGGAGTATAAGCACATGAAAATATCAACAGAATTAGTAAAAGTAGCTTATATAGACGCTACACAAAAACTGATTACAGGGTTTACCTTGCTGGCCTTGGCACTAGTCACTTTAGCTATAGCTGTTTTTTTGTGGTGGCGATTCAGGACCAAGGCAGATAGTGAACTACCGACACTCATAATTTTTATTGGTCTGTTAGTTACGTTAGCATTTGCGGCTATCTCATTATTGTATTTGTTGAATATTTGGAACTGGGTGGGTATAAGCCATCCTGCCTTATTCGCTGCACATCAACAAATGGAAATACAAGATCGCAGCAGACCATTATTGTGATGGCCACATGGTACGTACTGCATATACCTGCGCATACATTTGCGTATTTCAATGACTCATCCTAAAAAAAGCAGTTACGGCCCAGGCAGGGCGGGAATGGCCCCCTCTGGTGACCATGGTGACTGGGTGATTTGTGCCACGATATAGCTGGCGAGAAGGTCCCATGGGCTCGCTCTCAGCAACCGCTCCGCAGTCTGCCGGATGGTCTGTAACCCTTGGCGGATATTCTCGATTCCGCGCTCCACTTTTTGTTGGGCAGCGTGCATCGGGGTCAAATACAACTGGGTCTGCCCGGCGTGTTTGGTGCTTCGGCCGATGGCCGACAGCAGCAAGGGGCGACTGGTGATGGCTTCCTTGCGCATCTCCGGAAAGGCCAACCGGGTATACCAGCTCCACCAGTTGTAAATCAGCCCCACGGCGCGGGCAGAAAGTCGGCAGCGCGCCAGATCCCGGGTCGTGTAACCACCCCAGCCCCATTGATTCTTGAGTTCGTCAAAACCGTTCTCCGCATCCGCCCGGTCTCGATACAACTGCGCGATACCCAGAACGCTTTCTGCCAGATCGGTCACCAGCACCGCATATTCATAGACCTTGGTCTGGCGCCGGTCGAGAAAGGCAAACGCCATCTGGCCTTTGACCTCCCGGGTAGCGATCAGGTTTTCCTTCAGCAAGCGCCGGAGAATGACGACCCGGCGGTTCTGCTGCCATCCGGCCAGTTGAATGTGGTCCTCGCGGCCTTCCCAGCCTTGCCCGGCATCCGTCCAGTCGCGGCGGGTAAAGACGCGCTGCAGCAGGCGCTTGACGCGCGGCGACTGACGTAATTTGAAGAGATAAGCCTGCTGCCGGGATTCCATCTCGCGGATGACGGCATCATTGCCAAAACCACAGTCGCCGCGCACCAGATGCGGGCGTTGTTCGGCCGTGAGGGTGTCCAGTACGCGGTTCAGTCCGGGTTGGGCATGGTTGGACGCGGTGGTATTGCCGGCCGTGACTTCCACATCCAGCAACAGGCGCAGGTTCCCCATCCAGTACGCGTGATACGCATGGGAGGGACGTCCGGGCTTGTGCGGATTGTAGCCGACTTCGGCGCCTTCCTGATGCCCGAACAAGGGCTTGACGGTGGTGTCGATATCGAGAATCCAGGGGGTCGTGCAGGCGGGTACCACGCTTTTGAACAGATGCTCCCGCATCCACGCCGTCCCTTCGGCTTCGGGAATCTTCCCCAGAGCCCGGCGCAGGGCGTCTTCGCTGACGATCTTGTGCATGCCCAGAATCCGGGGGCTGACGCCATCACTGCGTAATCCGGTGACATGGGCATAGCGGCGGTGTCCAGCAAGAATAGAGAGCAGCAGCGTCCCCAACACGTCCCGTTTCTGTGGGGCATTGGGGCTGGTATAAACCAAGGGACAATCTTCCACCCAGGTATCAAACAGACCCGTGGCCTCCAGGTACGCCGCAAAGAACACGATCTGGCCCATGGGCGTGGCCGCAGCATCTTTGTCCCAGGACACCTGAATACGACCACCCAGGGTGTCTACCATCATGGTCTGCGCCGCCGCAGGAATGGCCTTTTGCGGGGGTTGTTCTGCTTCACCCATCGGGTGAACCTCCCTTAACGATAAAAAACCAACCTTATCAAAGAGAACGCATAAAATCAGCAGGGGTAACTGCCGAATTTAGGCTCATGGAGGTGACTATGATTTACGTTTTAAAAAGTCCGCTGGCTATTTATGCGGCCCAGCGCGAAGCCGGAGTAGCCCATGAAACAGCTCTAGCTGCCGCCGAAGCCATTGAGGCAGATTTACATTACCTTGCATCCACATTCCAAAAGATCAGCGAAAGTAATTGCAAGGAACGGAAGGTGGATTCTATCCATGCAACGGTTTAAGTAAACAAGCTCATGCTGATCATGCCTGGAACGCTGCGCAAACCTAATGCTTGATTCCAGGCATACAAAAAAATAGGTCAATTTTTTGTATGGTAATATGAAATGGTGCATAGGGCACAGCCAATTAATTTATAGGAGCAGCAAATGCAGACCGTCAATCGCTATGAAGACCTGTTACACCGTTACGCCCACCAAGCCGATCTGGATGATTTTCGCCGACAACATTTTCAACACTGGTGCAGTAATCCAGAGGCTTGTTGCTACTGCATCTCACAGAGCACCTGGGCTTTTTTCGGATTCATCCCCCGTCCCGACCATCAAACCCTCTGTATTGCCGTGACACAGAAAAAAGAATTTCTGTATTTAAAAATCGAAACTGAGAAGCTACAAAAAAGGCTAGATGGCCAAGCCCATATGTGGAACATTAAGCATACTCAACCCTGGCAAAACGCTCTGCTGGATTTTTCGATAGCCCATCCCCTTTTTTTGCAGCAGTTTGCCTGGAAACATATTCCGGCAAGCCTCGACCTTTGGGATGAAAATAGCATTGCCATCCTGGTTGCGCAACTCGCGCGGCCACTGGGACGGTTCGGGTCCGACCCTGAAACGGCGTTGAGCACTGCCCTATTCTCCCACCTCGACAAGGAAATCCTCCGGTTTATGGTCCGTAATTTCACCATCGCCACCTTAGGGGAATACCAATTCCTGTGGGAGAGCCGTGATACCGAAGAACTTCGGATACGGATGGAGTCTCTCCAAAACCGAAGAGCGATTGTTCCACGGTTTTTGGTAGATGCCCTATAAATCAAGCTCGCTACAAAAGTCGGGGTATCACTGCACCCCGACTGCGACCAAGGGGCAATCGATCTAGAGACCAACTTATCAAGCGCTTTGATTTCACATTCCACCATCGATGAATAAATCCTGTCAGGCCACCAACCCCTCAGCCTGCTGAATCACCAGATTGACCGCCCCTTCCTGCATGTCGGGGGGATAGCCGTGCTTGCGTAAGACCCGCTTCACCATGCGCCGCAGATGCGCCCTTGCCTGTTCGCGGATGGACCAGTCGATGCGGGTATTCTGGCGCACGGTATCGGCCACTTCCTTGGCGATCATCTTCAGGGCATCGTCGCCCATGGCCTGTACAGCGGAATCGTTGGTCGCCAGGGCGTCGTAAAAAGCCACTTCTTCCTTGCTCAAGCCCAGTTCTGCATGACGCTGATCCAACGCCCGCAGGGCTTTGGCCAGTGCGATGAGTTCCTGCATCACCTCGACGGTATCCACCGAGCGGTTGTGATACTTGCGCAGGGCTTCTTCCAGCTTTTCCGAAAACGCCTTGCTCTGGATGAGGTTGCCCTTCCCTTCCTGGCGCACCTTGTCCTGCAGTAGCCGTCTCAGCATTTCCAGGGCCAGATGCTTTTCGGGCAGGGCCTCGATCTGCTGGATGAAGGCATCGGAGAGCAGGGATATTTCGCTTTTGGGCAGGCCCGCCACGGCATAGAGGTCCACCACGCCTTCCGGCGCGATGGATTGGTCGAGCAACTGACGGATGGCATATTCCTGTTCTTCAATCAGCGTTTCCCCTTCCCGGGCCTTGTCGAGAGTCGCCCGTACACTCAGGAAGAAAATGATCTCGGCCCTACAGCGTTCCACCACGTCGTCGCCCGCCGCCAGGGTAGCGGCCTTTCTGAGCCCCGAGGTGGCATGGCGGAAACGGCGCTTGATGCCTTCTTCCGTGAGTTCCTGGGACAGCAGGAATTCGGTGGCCCGGCGCAGGGTGGCCACCTTTTCCGAGCCGTCGCCGCTCAGGTAATCCTGATAGTCGCAGCCATGAAAAATGCCGCGGCAGATGTCGAGCTTTTCCAGCAGCACCTGGATGGCGGCCTGCACGGTTTCCGCCGGATTGCCCTTGCCGCCGGAACGGGTGTAGGTGGCGATGGCGTTTTTCAGGTCCTGGGCGATACCGATGTAGTCCACCACCAGTCCACCGGACTTGTTCGTAAACACCCGGTTGACGCGGGCAATGGCCTGCATGAGCGTGTGCCCGCGCATGGGCTTGTCCACATACAGGGTATTGAGGGCTGGGGCGTCGAAGCCCGTCAGCCACATATCCCGGACGATGACCATTTCCAAGGGGTCTTCGGGGTTCTTCAGGCGGTCGGCGATGGCTTCATTGCCCGTCTTGCTGCGGATATGCGGCTTCCAGGCGATGGGGTCGCTGGCGGAACCGGTCATGACCACCTTGATGCGCCCCTGGCTGTCGTCCTCGCTGTGCCAGTCGGGATGGATGCGGATGATGGCATCGTATAGATCCACGGCGATGCGGCGGCTCATGGCGACAATCATGGCCTTGCCGGATAAAATGCTCTTGCGCTTTTCCCAATGGTCCAGCAGGTCGGCGGCAACCTGCGCTATCCGCCCGGGCGCACCCACCAATGCTTCCTGTTGCGCCCAGCGGGTTTTCAGGCGTTCCCGGTTTTCCTGCTCGTCCTCTTCGGTGATTTCCTCGAAGGTGCTGTCGATGACCGGGCGCTGGTCTTCCGGCAGGTTGAGACGCACCAGACGGCTTTCGGAATAAATCGGGACGGTGGCCCCATCCTCGACGGCGCGCTGGATGTCGTAGATGTCGATGTAGTCCCCGAAGACGACCCGCGTATCCCGGTCATTGAGTTCCAGGGGGGTGCCCGTGAAGGCCACGAAGGTGGCGTTGGGCAAGGCCGCCCGCAGATTGGCGGCGTAACCATCCAGAATCTCGTACTGACTGCGTTGCGCCTCGTCCACCATGACGATGATGTTACGGCGGCCAGACAGGACAGGATGGGCGGTCAAAGAATCGTTGCGGTCTTTCTGGAATTTCTGGATGGTACTGAAGATTACCCCGCCAGAAGCCCTTTGCAGCAATTCCCGCACATCGCTCACGCTGTCGGCCTGCTGAGGGTCCTGGCGCAAGAGTTGTTTGCCTGCCGCGAAGGTGTCGAACAACTGGGTATCCAGGTTGTTGCGGTCGGTGAGCATCAGGATGGTGGGGTTTTCCAGGGCGGGGTGTTGAATCAGCATACCTGCAAAAAACAGCATGGTGAGGCTCTTGCCGGACCCCTGGGTATGCCAGACGACACCCCCTCGGCGGTCGCCACCGATACCTGCCGATGCCAGTGTGGTCAGCAGGGCTTTTTGGGCGGCGTGGAATTGATGGTAGGCGGCGATCTTCTTGCTCAGTTTGCGGCCATTGTCTTCAAAAGCGATGAAATACCGGATCATGTCCAGAAAACGCTGGGGTGCAAAGACCCCATGAATCAGGAAACGTAAAGGATCGTCCCCCTTTTGCAGGAGTTCCTGGCCGTCGATGGTCTTCCAGGGCAGGAAGCGTTCATAGGGAGCACCCAGACAGCCCATGGCGGCCTTGAGGCCATCGCTGATGACCAGCACGGCGTTGTAGGCCAGGAGATTGGGAATGTCCGCCTGATAGGTCTGCAACTGGTTCCATGCCTTCTGCACCGTGGCGTTGGCGTCCGCCATGTTCTTCAGTTCAAAGAGGCCCAGCGGCATGCCGTTCACGAAGACCACGAGGTCGGCGCGGCGGTTGATGCGGTTGTGGACGACGGTGTACTGGTTCACGACCAGGAAATCGTTCTGTTCGGGGTGTTCATGATCGAGCAGTCGGACGGTGACGCCGCGTTCCTCGCCGTCCACCTGGGTGGCAATCCGCACCCCTTCCACCAGCATCTGTTGCAGCGCCAGGTTTTCGGCCATGAGTCCACCTACGGCCACGGCCTGCACATGACGCAGGGCTTCGTCGCGGATGTCTTTGGAAACAGCGGGGTTGAGCGTGTGGATGGCCGTGCGCAACCGATCCAGCAGCAGGGTGTCGTTGTAGTCGGCGCGTTCTGGGTGCATGCTGTCCGGGCCAATATCAGGGCCGTGGGCGTAGGCGTAGCCCAACTCGCGGAACAGGGCGATGGCGTGGTGCTCGATGGTGGATTCGTTGAGGGTGGTCATAGATTTATGGGCCGAAATTCAATAGTCACGGCTAGAGGGTCTATGCAGAAGACTTCCCGTATGTGTGCTTCTGAATCAACGGCAGCGGGTTTGTTCAGTTTCAGGTATTCCCAGGTTTCCCGAGGCATCAGAACCTGCACAGGTTGTTGCCGATCCAGGGACATATTAAATATAGCTAAAATAAGCAGGCTCATCTCGACTATCTCGATAGAGGCATCGGCTAGTTCCGGATGGATAACAATGCCATCTATTGCCTTCGCCATTTCGGGGCTGATGAAATCCCGATGGCGTGAGAGAGACGACATCGTTGAAGCCATCGTGGTCATGTTAAACAGAGGGATACTTTGGGCTTTTGAAGCAGCGTTTGTCATACTGATGCCTCTTGCGGGGTGGGATGATAAACCATGGTAGCTGCCTGGGGATCCGGGCAAAACACTTCCTTGGCGTGACTGCCGTTCTTGGCGCTCAGTTCTGATTCTTTTAAGGTAAGCCAGAATTCTCGGTCCATGGTGACCATTACCGGTGTTTTCAGGCTATGGGCACCCGCCAGTATGCCTGTCAAAACGAGGCTACTTTCAAAGGGATTCAGGGGCGCTGCCCAATCCTTGGGGGACACCTGAAGATTGCTCAGAATTTCGGCCACCTGCCTATCCCGAAATTGCGGATTGCCCTTGAGGGAATCCACAGCGGCACCGCGCGTGGTGATGTTGAAATGCGGCATGCGGGAAGAGGTTGCGCTGGGGTTGTCTGTCATCTGAAATATCCTTTAATAACTGAGTCCAGGTGTCCGCGCCCTACCAGAAAATCGGAAAAGTGATTGACTGTGATGGCCGTTTCCGCCAACGCTGGAACAGCCTCGTCCCAGTCCTCATCGACAAAAAAGAAGGGATGCGTGACCCGAATCCGGCTAGCTTTCCGTTCGGGCCGTTCCCGCCAGCCCAGATGACCGACCAGAGTCGAAACTTCCTGGCTCGGTTCCTTTCCTGCATACAGTCCAGGCCAATAGCGGGGCCGTGGGCATAGCGCAGCCCCCGGAACAGGGCGATGGCGTGGTGTTCGATGGTGGATTCCTTCATGATGTTGTAAACCCCGTCATTTGGTTCTCAATCCAATCTTTAGCTGTTTGTTGGCAGAAGGTGATGCTCACCTTTTTAGCTTTAAGTAAATCAAGCAGCCACTTAATTCTACTCTTGTACGAGTCGTCACAGCAGGGGTCAACAATCGTGGCCTCTTTTAAAGAATCATTATCCGCCAATGATGCCATTATTAGGTGCTTCACGTAGCCATCATTTTCAGGAAAAGAGTAACCGATCACAATAATATGAGAGGCTGATGCTAAAGAATCATAAGTTCTTGCCCATATTGCTGACAAAATATGCCCCGCATACATTTTGTCTATTGTTGGCGGTTCAATAACAAAACTATACTGCATCCATTCATTTTCCCAAAACACCATGATTTGAAAAAAAGAAATTATGCATATCACCAACAAGCTTGAGTGTTTCATAATTTTTAGCAATCCAGTTATACGATCCATGTAGCTTTAATATTGGTATAGTCGCATGGTTTTCGTCTATGTCAAACATTTCTTTATTAAAACTGGAAATATCTAAATCAAAATAACCGTTATACCCGCCTTTCTTAAAACCATGCCTGTATGGTACCATAGACCGTTCACAGGATTGCTCAACCAAGTCATCATAATTCAAAGTTACTATTGCATTATTCTTTGATTTATTGGCATAAAAAACAAACTTATCTATGTACTCATAGTTAGTTGCTGATCTCACATAATATTCGATTACTTGAGCAATGGCGATCTGCATATGATATTTAGTAAAACCACGGCTAGTAATGCTTCCTAGCGTTCCAGCAGAAACCAAACTCAACCAAAACTCGACATTATTTTTAAGAGAATCATCAAACAATTTGAGCCGTTCAGAGCGAAAACGAAATAAATTTTCCATCGGCACATTAAGAGGAGGCAGGGTCTTTCCTAAATAGTATTGTGGACGAACAGCTTTCATTTTATCAAGAAAATCATTTGATAAGGGAAGGCCAGCCCCACAAGAAAAACCAGCCCCCAGAATGTAACAACAAGAGCCGACGGTGGCCTGTGAAAGTGCTAGTTGGCTCATGGGACTATTTCCATAGCGTCTTGACTAAGAGGTTTGGACTCTGAAACACGGATTTCACCGGATATGAGTTTGGGTAGAAGGGTGTCGCGGATTTTGGCGAGGGTTTCACTGTCTCTGGAAACCGCCGCAATGATGTTGCGGAACCGCGAGGTACTTTCGGCGAAAGCCGCGATTAGTGCGGTCGGTGGTGCGACGACCTTGAGTCGATATACATTCTCACGATTCAGCCCAGGTACTGCGGCGTCCGTATTCATTTCCCGAAGTGGCAAGTCTTCGAGCAGGTAATAGCAGAAAGGTAACGGTGCTTCAGGCTGGACATAGAAAACTGTGTCGATAGGAAAGCATGGACGATCTTCCCAGTACAAACTTCCAACAGTGCCTTTGCGTCCGACAATAACCGTAGGTCCGTTGACTATAGCTTTGTTGTGAAATCCAGTGATTCCGCCGGAACCGTATACCGGAACGCTTCCTTGGTGGCGTTTTCCTGCCGGTAAAGATTTTCCGTACGCAAGACTCATGTAGTCGGAAACACGCTGCATCCCCCACCCCTCTGGAATTTCCCCCAATTCCGAGTCCACCAGCCTATCCGGGAACAGGTCCAGAATTTCCGGGGTGAGCTTCAGCCGCTGGCAGATGCTTTCCGGGGATTCCCCATTCACCTTGGCGCGTACCGGGTCGAAGTCCACGAACCAGGATTGGAAGATGGCCTGCGCCATGGCTTCCAGGGTCTTCGCCATCTTGCGGTTGTTCTCGATCTTGTCGTCCAGGGTGCCGAGAATGTGGGCGATGGCGCGTTGTTCGTGGGGTTCGGGGACTCTAAGCGTCAGCCGAGCAAGAGTTTGCAGATTGATGTTATCTTGAACACTGCCTGTTCCAACGTTTTCGTGTTGAATCTGCCGACGTAAATGGCGGAAAAGATACTCGACGAATCTCACGTCAGCTCGCCGCTTATCGGCAACAAAGCCAACTACACTATCTGGAAAGCACGCCGGATATGTGAGTATTGCGGTTTCAGCGATGTTGGCTGCAATGGTGATAACCATTGTGCCTTCAGGCCAGAGCCTGCTTTGAGCTAGTCCTGCTTCGCTATAAGTTTGGGAATGACTTGTGATCCGCCCACCAGATGCTTTGATATCACCAGTTTGGATAAATGGGTATGCGCCACCATACAGATGTGCTGCATCGCGGGGTCTATGGCGTGATCGGCCTCTATTTACCTCGCCAAGCTGCCCCAGTCGTGCCTCTCGCCACTCACCACCCATACCTAAGCCCCCTCAGATTGGTCTCGGCCGCCGATGAATCTCGTAATACCAGCTTGCCCTGTCGCAATACCGTGAGGAATTCCTTTGCCGGGGTGACGATATCTTGGTGACAGCGTTTGCCTAAGAAATATTTGTTTTCATTATTTACCAAATTTACATCACCCTCACATGCGGCACATCCATTGCGGAAATAGACCATATCTCATCGACTGTCAGGGTCAACACCCGCAGCGTATCACTAGCCACTGTGACAAATCCCACCTCAAAAGCTTTCCTGCCATCATGAACCATGACCACAATGCCTATATCCTCTTTGACCAGCCCTTCATCTGGATGGTCTTCCACGAGGGCGACGGTATCCAGTTCGCGGGTCATGGCTTCCCCCGAATCACCTGGATTACCGCTTCCCGGGCCCGGCTAAGAAAGTCTGGTTTCACCGTGCCCACAATCTGTTCCATCAAGTCCGCGTGAGCCGTAAAGAGTTTGCCGGGGCGCACATAGCTGGTGTGCGCAAGTCTGCCGTTCGCGAAATCCTGTTCCGTCAGCGCGAGGGCGCGGGGATCGGAATAAGGATTGCTGGTGATCTGACAGGCAATCCAGTCGCCACGACACGCATCAGCCAGCAACAATACGGGCCGGTACTTGTTTTGTGAGAGATCGGAGAATGGAAAAGGCAGCACCACTACCTGACCGGCTGCAAGTAGGCCCATGCCGCATCCTCTTCGGGGTTTAGCCAGTCTTCCGCCAGCGCGTATTCTGAAAGCAGCGCTTCTTCGTTGGCCGGCGGCGTCAGCAAGGTCAGCAAGGCACGCCCTGCTGGCAACGGCTTGTTTAACCCCACGGGATGCACCTGTCCCTGTGCATCAATTTCCACCTCAATGGTCTGTAGCATGGTTCATTCCTCGAAACCTTCATCCAGTTGAAAATTCAACACATATTCACCATCGACATCTAGAGTGATGATTTGTCTCTCATTCAAGCCATCCCGTTCTTCCCAGGTGAGGTTGACCTTGTCCAGATCACGCCACCCGCACATGCGGCACATCCCGCGCTGAAATCGGCCGTATCTCATCGGCGGTCAGCGTCAGCACACCCAGCGTATTACCAGCCAGGGTGACGAACTCGACCTCATAGGCTTTGCCATCCTGATGCACCATGACCACGGCACCCATGTCTCCCTTCACCAACCCCTCGGAGGGATAGTCTTTGACGAGTACGACAGTATCCAGTTCATGAATCATTTTTTGGCCCTCTTGATCGGATAGGCGGTGACAAAGGTGGGGGTGCTGCTGCCCATTTCCATCATCCATACACTGCAGACCAGCATCGGCCCACGGGCAGGTGTATCCAGTGGGCCTTCCACGATGTACTTTAGGCCATAGGGTGAAGGCTTGCTATAGGCGCTATGGGTTTTGGCATGGACGATGAGGGCGTCGATCAGACCCTGCGGGTATTTGGGCGTAAAACCGCAGCCCAGAAAGAAACCTGCCTTAGCCCGCCCGATGGGATGCGTAAGGGAAAGCAAGTAATTGGTGATTTTTGCTGGGGCCACCAGCGCTTGGCCCATAAAAGGCACGGTTTTGTCCGCACCACTCATAGTTCATACCCCAACATCCGCAAATTCTTCCGCATTTCCTCTTCCAGCCTGTGCCCCTCAGCCAACTGCGTCGACAGTTCCTGGGTCAGCCGATCCATCTTCTCTGCAAAGGGTTCGCCGTCGTTTTCCTGTTCCGCCGCGCCCACGTAGCGACCCGGCGTCAGGACATGGCCGTGCTTGCGAATTTCATCGAGGCTGGCGGCCTTGCAGAAGCCGGGAACGTCAGCATATTCCCCCGGACCATCCCCGCGCCAGTTGTGGTAGGTATCGGCGATGCTCTGGATGTCTTCGTCACTCAGTTCCCGGTGGGTGCGGTCGGCCATGTAACCCCTATTGCGGGCGTCGATGAAGAGCACTTCGCCGGTCCGTTCATAGAGTTCCTTGCCCGCCATGCCATGTCCGTCATCCCGGTTCTTGGCCAGAAACCACAGACAGACGGGAATCTGGGTGCTGTAGAACAACTGCCCCGGCAGGGCCACCATGCAGTCCACCAGGTCGGACTCGATGAGGTGCTTGCGGATTTCCCCCTCGCCACTGGTGTTGGATGACATGGACCCATTCGCCAGCACGAAACCGGCGATACCATAGGGGGCCAGGTGATGGACCATGTGCTGCACCCAGGCGAAGTTGGCGTTACCCGTGGGCGGAATGCCATATTGCCAGCGTTTGTCTTCACGCAGTAAATCCCCGCCCCAGTCGGAAATGTTGAAGGGCGGATTCGCGAGGATGTAATCGGCCCGCAGGTCGGGATGCAGGTCCTTGTGAAAGGTGTCCGCCGCTTCCGGCCCCAGGTCGGCCTCGATGCCGCGAATGGCCAGATTCATGAGGGCCAGCTTCCAGGTGTTGGGGTTGGATTCTTCCCCATAGACGCTGATGTCCCCCACCTTGCCGCCGTGGGCTTCGATGAACTTTTCGCTCTGGACGAACATGCCGCCGGACCCGCAGCAGGGGTCGTAGATGCGCCCCTTGTAGGGGGCCAGCATGCTGACCAGGGTGCGGACCACCGAGGCCGGGGTGTAGAACTCACCCCCTCGCTTGCCTTCGGCGCTGGCGAAGCGACCCAGAAAATACTCGTAGACCCGGCCCAGGGTATCGCGGGCCTGATGTTCCGCCGTGCCCAGACCAATGGTGCCAATCAGGTCCACCAGTTCCCCCAGGCGGCGCTGGTCGAGGGTCGGACGGGCGTAGCCCTTGGGCAGAATGTTTTTGAGGTGGGGGTTTTCCCGCTCGATGGCGCTCATGGCGGCATCAATGCGCTGGCCGATGTCCGGCTGCTTGGCGGCGGCCTGTATCTGGTCCCAGCGACTGGATGAAGGCACCCAGAAGACGCCTTCTGCTGTGTATTCGTCACGGTCTTCCACATAAGCCCCCGCTTCTTCCCGGATCATTTGGTCATAGCGTTGGGCAAAGCGATCGGAAATGTATTTCAGAAAAATGAGGCCCAGCACCACCTGCTTGTAGTCGGCAGCGTCCAGATGCCCGCGCAGCTTGTCGGCGGTGGCCCAGAGTTTGGATTCGAGGCTTTGATTGCTGGTGTCTTCGGTTTGTTTTTTGGCGCTTCCGCGTGGCATGGGGTTTCCTTTTGCTTTTGCGTTGTTATAGCACGAAAGACCGGATTCGTCAGGGGATAGCTGTCAGGACACATTCATCCTGTCTTCAAACAACTTAAGAGCGGGAGCATGCCCGGTAGTTGCCAAGTAAAATTCAGGTAAACCAATCCCGGCATGTCCATGGGGTAGCGAATTGATGTTCCCCCGGGTTTGGGTGCAGCCTGTGTTGCCCTTCCCCTGCCCTGCAAGCCACTTTCAAGCTCTGGACCTCTGCCCGAGTAGCCTTTATGACTGTTCGAGCATTGTAGAGCATCCTGGACCCCTTGCTGGCGGGTTTCGGCATGGTCGCTGGCGTGCATTTCAACTATGGCCCTTTCCTTGCCCTGCAACGCATCCTGAACCCTGAGTGCTACCTTGGCATCACTTAGTGCCCGTCCGTCGTTCCTGCGCGCTTATGGCCCCATTGCCAGGCCTGTTCGTCGTTGCCCTACTGGCTAGCCCTCTACGGCTTGTTCCTTTGCATCTGCCTTGCCTGATTGCTGTACCGGTTACTTGCCTGTGTGGATTTGCTTCGCTGCTGAGGATGCTAGTGGCCCGTTTTCACGAAATTTCAAAAAACGCACTTGTGACGCTACATATAGTATTTAGAGATCAAAACCGGATTTGATCTCTAATAGATCGGATGCGCGTTTTTTGCCCCTGTATATATATTATAGTATTTAGTGATCAAAACCCCAAAGTTGAAACCGATCAAACAATAGCCCTTTCACCCTAACTGACTGATAACAAGTGATTCATACGGGACGTTACCGTGTACTATCCATGCGCGGCTTTTACGGTTCGTTGGACAGGCCCCAATCGCTGCATCCGGGGATGACGGTAATGCGACTGGCGAGGTGCATTACCCTTGCTGGCTTTTTCTTATTTTCCTCATACGTGGGGTTTTTATGACGATTTTATGATGCATTTTTGCTCATGTTGGTTTACTGCGTATCTGATGACACACGCACCTTTACTTTCCCCGGACTCCGGGCATACAACGCCGCCATGGCGCGGGTGCGCTCCCGGAGTTCGTCAAAAAGCGGCTTGGGTGCCAGGACCCGCAGGGACACCCCAAAGCTCAGCATCCACCAGCGCAGGGCTTCGCTGTCTTCGACGGTGGCGCTCACCGTACACCAGCGCCGCCCGCAGGTACCAATGCGCTGGTTTTCGGACACTTGCCGTGGAACTGGGAAAAATCTGCATTAGCCTGATCGGCACCAACCCGCAAGAGTAGGTTGCTTAAACGCTTACTTGCGGAGTATGCCGGGCTTGAATCTTGGCTCGTTAGCCTTCCATGAAATAGCTGATGATGTCCATTTCCTTGTGGGGAATGCCGATGATATCGATGGCGCTGCTGCCAATCAGGTAGAACACCACATGCTGGCCTTCGGGAAAGCTGTAGTAGCCTTCGCAGATATCTGTGCGGTGCTTGCCCAGAAGTGGGTTTCCCGCCAGCCATTGGAAGCGGGCTTCGATATTTTTCAAGTAGGAGTTTCGCTGGGCTTTACCCCAGGTGCGCTCGGTGTAGCGGCCAATGTTTTTAAGGTCGTCTCGGGCGCGTGGGGTAATCCTAACTTTTCTGGTGGACTGCATCAGGACTCAGCATCCAGATCATTGATGAGCGAGTCCATGGAGAAGTCATCCACGAACGCACCATTTTGGGCCTGAATAGCGCCTTCCAAGAGGTGGACTCGCAGGGCTTCGAGCTTACTTTTACGTTCTTCCATGGCGCGTAGGGCGTCGCGCACGACTTCACTGGCGGAGCCGTAACGGCCGCTGGAAATTTCATTTTTGATGAACACCTCCCAGTGTTCACCCAAGCTTAGGCTGGTTGTGGCCATAACTCACCTCAAATATTCATATTTAATAATAATGAATATAATGTAGGCCGGCGAGGATGGCAATAGCAGCGCATTCTTTAGGCTAATGGCTCAAATCTGGTTGGCACGCCCCAAGCCTTTTCCACCGGGGGCATTGAATCCATAGGCTAATCACTCCCCAAAAGACTCTTCCATGATGGCCTGTGTCTCTTCCAGATCAAAGGCCTCCGGGTCAAATCCTTCGGGTAGCATATCCAGAAAAAGCGCTTCATCGCTGTTTTTGGGGCCTCTTTTTTGAATGTCCAGCAACTCCAGATAACCCCAAACGCCACCCACGTCTTCCGGTGGGCAATTTCTACCCCCATCCACAATGGATGCCCAGGCATGCCGAGGCACAGGAACTTCTTCGGTTTTTTCCACCTTGATGACATGCCGCCAGTTATCACCAAAATCGTACACATATAAAAACCTGCTCCGACTATGGATGACCTGCATCAATGTCACTTCCGATTCTTCCCGGACCTCGACACCCCAAAAGGCATTCTCGGCGTCCAGTTCTTCGTTGGTTTCACGATAGCGCACTTTTTTGATGACAAATTCATGCATATGGCTGTTCGTCCAGCCCATCGCCACCTGGATGACCTGATGCAGTTCCCATAGAGTTTGTCCGGTATCGATTTGAATCCGCCGCCAAATGGGTGGCTCCAGGCCCTCTAATTCGATCCGCAAGGTGAACATTTTCATGAATGACGTACTCCCAAGGGGTCTCTGTGGCATCGTCAAGGCGCTTTTTCCTCCATGCGCATCTGATCCCGTTGCACAACGGCATCTGCCAGCAATTCATTGGTCATTCGGGCTTGGTGCAGGGCGTTTTTTTGCCGCAGCGGTAGGGGAAGTCGATCAATTTGCATGCGCGTCATAACGATTTATCCGAACAGGGAAACTTGAATCCATCTTGCTGGCCACCTTGGCTAATGCAGGTGGGTCGGGTGCGATGCCATAGACCCTCCTTCTTCTACAGAGAACCCAAAGCCTTCCAAGACGTGTTTGAGCTTCTCCACGAGTTCTACCCGATACAATTTGGCCGCCATGTAATCTAAACTACAGAGCGGGGTTTTACCCTTTTCCCAGGACTGCAGCGAGACATCAATGCAATTATCGGCCCCCTCCTCCAGGAAAATGGTGCAGCTTTCTGCAGAAAGGCGTTCTTGCTCTATCCGATTTTTGGCTGCTGCGGCCACGGAGAGGACGATCTCCAGCACAGGGTCTTCGATAGATTCGTCCTCATCATTGTTTTGTTCCAGAAAAAATGACAAAGGCGCACAGGCGTCGAGCGCTTCTGCCGGCCAGCCCAATGCTTCGGATTGGGCCTGGATCAGCCATTCCGGATCGGGCCAGGGGATATCACTGTGTTCTGGAAATTCCAATCGCCCCACCAGAAGATACATGGTCGGCGTCGTTACGTGACCATAGTTCCAGGGATAGGGGTCAATGGCTCCGGGCGTGTTCAACGCCCACAGCTGCAAGGGGCTTGTATCTCTCATTCGGTAAATCGATTGTGGTTTCTGGACCCAGTGGATTTTGCCGCGCGGCGGGATGACGCCCAGTTTCTTCAGTGTCTGAGAAAGGGCCTTGCGTTCAGCCCCGCTACATTGCCCGGGCCAGGGAGCCAGAAAGGGAACGGCAATCAGGAGGCTGCGGTAGTCATTTTCATAGACTTTTTCACAGGCCATGGCCGTAGCCTGCTCCCAGCAGAATTGCCAAAGATTGGTCAGTCCCTCGGCACGTAGCGTTTCCAGTAACGCCTGGAATGCTTCATCATCCAGATCGCATAGAATGCTATAGAGGGATGTCAGCAGTCGCGACATCTCCGAACCGGGCTTCAGCGCGTTAGCCACCGCATGCGCGAGCGGCATCATTTCTCCCAGAAGGGCTTCTATTCGGGCACTCCGTTTTCTCATAGGGCTGCGAATCCGAGCTTTGACTTTTTTACACTCACCAAACAGTTCTCTTGCTTCGAATGCCATGAGACCAGAGTATAACATAGGCGCTCGCGATGGGGTCCCCAGTCCAGAGCACGCCGACGCTGGAAACCAGACGCTAGGAATTGGGCGGCTCAGCTGAGCGCGTAACGTTGCTACCACCCATAATTGGTCGTAATATACCTTTTATCGACCAAATATGGATAGATTATGCTCATGGCGCAGCCTTTAACTTCCCGCAGCCTGGCCGAGCAGTCGACGGAAGCCCTGGACCGTCTTGCTTCCCGCTTGCGGCAGGCCCGCCGGCGTCGGGGCTGGTCCCAGGAAAAAATGGCGAGCCTGCTCTCCGTTGGCTTGAACACATACCGGCGAATGGAACAGGGTTCTCCCTCGGTTGCCGTTGGCGTCTGGATACAGGCGTTTTTCGTTCTGGGAACCATCCGGGAACTGGATGGATTGCTGCTCTACGACAACGACCGTCTGGGTGCGGCCTTGTCGCAACAGAAGCGGGACCGTCGCATGGGCAAGCTGACCATCGACGATCTTGCCGACAGCCTTTGATTGATACTCAGGAGAGAGGGCCGTGAAGCAACGTATTTTTGTCTTTGCCCATCTCCATGCTGGCGACCCGGTCATTGCCGGGGTCCTGGAATATGATGAAGCCGGGCGATCTGGCATGTTCCGCTATGCCAGAAGCTATCTGGAGCGCCCGGACGCCATCCCCTTGTCCATGCGGGAAGAATTTGCGTTTGATGGCAGGTGCATCAAATAAACTAGCGCCGATGGGAAGGGGCTGGCCGCGCCCGGCGTACCGTCTGGTCTCAGAAACCGGATGCGGCCTTTGAGAAATTCAGGCCGCCCACCGGCATCCATCAGATGATGCCACCATTGGGTATCGGTCCGGGCAGGAACCAGAAGGATAATGTCCGCCCCTGCCTGGTACTCGCTAATGGCCTTGTCGATCCATTTTCGTATCTCTCGGCCATAGGGCGGGTTACACCAAACGAGCCCCTGCCATGGCTGGCGCAACCCATCGTCTTCCTTGGTAAATCGTTTCAGTGCGGGGATTGGGCCATCACGGCTGGGCGAGCAAGGGTCGAGGTCAAACGCATCACGACCCAAACGAGCCAGCACGGGCAGATAGATTTCCGAGGGGGTGAACCAATCCTCACTGGCGCTGCTCATCAGCGGCTTGAACTTGGTCAATTGCCATTTCTGACGTTCCCGATAGGCTTTTGACGCCGCCGCCCAAGCTGTCCGAATATCAGGATGCTTGCGTGGCCGGCCTCCGTTGTTCCTTGATGTTTCCATATTATTCCTCTCGCGGGGGTATTTATGAGGGTTTTTATGACGCTTGTTCCGGTCATTTTGGCTCACGATGGTCTCGACCCAAAGTATGCCGTTCATCCTGACCGGAACCCATGGTTTCAGCCATTACCCACAGTCCATGGCTTATTCACCTGCCACCAGAGTACAGCCGCTTGTTTCCCAATTGCGCATCATTAACCGGGTATTTTCGCGTTTATTCGTATCATTTTCCGATAAATGGGATAAACGTCGCCCTTTCACCTGAAAAATTTGCGGCAAAACGTCATGATAAAATAGAAGTGCTGGTGAAATACTTCCATCTGATTATCAACAAGGGGGAAAAAATGATTTATGCGCTGAAGTCTCCATTCGCTCTTTATGTGGCTCTTCGTGAAACAAAAATCCATCCAGATTTGGCCATGCGGGTTGTAGAGGCATTGAACTCTGATTTCATGGCCCTCGCCGCCTTGCAACCCCCCGCAGAAGGCTCACCCAGGGAAGATGCAGAAAGGTCTCAGCCCACTTAACAATGGCATTGTCGGCTTTAAAAAGTCGCTTGCGGTACGGAGTTTTGATGACGTTTTGGTGACGCCCAAATCCCATACGCTTCTCAAATAACGATATATTGCACGGTGTGCCGCCGGACCGTGGGATCAAATTGTTCCCACGCCTTACCTCTGAAGCAGAAACCACACCCAGCCTGCTGCATGGATGCTCAGGCATTGGGCGGTCACTCGACCCGTTATGAGGAGGGGGAAGTGGCCCGTGTCCACGAAATTTTAAAATACGTATTTCTGGGCCGCTATAGGCCTATTCAACGTGATAACAGCCTTCTTGGCTGTGCGGCAAGAGGCACCGGCGCGGTGATGGTTACCGATCCCACGGCGCCAGCGTTTGCAGAGTTTTTTGCAGACGCACATTGGGAGCGGGGGCACGGTCAATCAGATCGCGCGCTTCTGGCTTGATGCGCAAGTTCAGTGTGTCACGCTTGGTGAGGGAATCAGTAGTGGTCATAATGGATTTCCTTTTCCTGTCATGCGCCCATCGTAGCAATGCGCAGTGTTATGGTGGCTTGCGTGTTGTGGGCGTTATGTCCAGTTTTCAGGGGTGGGATATGTCTGGAGGGCTGAGATTTTCGCGGGTATGCGGTACACTTTTCCTATAGTGTTCACACGGAAGCCAGATCAGTTATGCCCGTCGTCTTTCGCGCACAGGGATACGCCTTCTTTTTCTACTCCAACGAGGGGAATCCTCGGGAGCCTGTGCATGTGCATGTACGCAAAGGAGCTGCGGTCGCGAAGTTCTGGCTGTACCCGGAGGTGTGTCTGGCGGAAAGCTACGGGTTGAACAGTCAGGAGCAGGGCACGCTGGCCGGACTCGTAGCCGAACGGCGGCAGGAGATAGAGGAGGCATGGCATGAGTTCTTTAGCTAAGGCAGCGCGTTTCGAGGGTGAGATGTTGTGGGTGGATTTGCTAGATGGGCGCACGTTGGGCGTACCGTTAGCCTATTTTCCGCGCCTGTTGCGGGCGACGCCCGAGCAGCGGGCGGTGTATGAGATCAGCGGCGGCGGCAGTGGGCTGCACTGGCCGGAGCTGGATGAGGATATTCTCGTGTCCGGGTTGTTGGCCGGAATCGGAGACCAGACCCGGCACCATGAGAGCGCCGCCTGAGCGTGCAGCGCATTACCTCCTCCCTGACGACCGCCGCGAGTATGGCGAAACCCGGATCACAGGGCCATGGGAATCTTGAACGGGCGGTTACATGCGCTGGTCCTTATGAAACAGGCTACAGGTATTTTCGGCTACTTCCGCATCGTGCGGACCAGGGTGCGTGTGGATACATGCATGTAGCGTTTCAGCATTTGCATGGATTTGTGGCCGGTGATGGCCTGTATGGTCATGACAGGCACTTCTTCATCGCCTAAGCGGCTGATGGCTTCATGGCGTAAATCATGAAAAGTCATACCGACGATTCCGGCGCGTATACGGGCCTTGTTGTAACTGCTGCGCAGGCCCTCTTGTGTGTATGTCCAAACTGCCGACGATGGGCTGGGTGAGCGCAACCTTTCACGTTGTCGAACGAGACACATTTCAGCGACTTCGGACAAAGGCACAGTCCGGCTTTCACTGACCAGACGGGGGTCTTTGGTTCTAGGCAAAAAGACAGTATGTCTGTCCAGATGTACATTGTCCCAGGTCATGCTTATGATTTCCCCTTGGCGCATAGCCGTTTCGATAGCAAAACGTGCGATATCCGCCAACTCCGGATTCGTAAGTGCACATTCCCGGAGTAACCGGCTTTCTTCATCATCCACCAGACGACGGTCTCGTCCTTTTGGCAGCCGTGGTCGGCGTACCAAAGAGGCTGGGTTGATAAGCTCAGGCATATCCCATTCCTTGCGTGCAACATTATACAGAAAAGACAGCAGAGACAGATGTATTCTAACCGTGTTAGCGCTCCAGCGTTTGCTGTTGTTCCAATCCCGGATAGTCTGTGACAGTACAGCGCCGGTGATTTCAGTGAGCGGGATGCCGCCCAATGAGTCACGCAAATTTTTGATTGTGCTGGGCTCCTTAGTCTGTGCATTGTTACTCTTGCCGGGCAATACTTCCTGCTCGTAGCGGTTTAATGCTTCATTCAAGGTGTACTGGCGGTTTTCGATACGCTGTCGAACCTGCTCCGGGCTGCTTCTGCCAATTTCGGTTTCTTTTTCGACGGCCCATCGCTGCGCCTCCAGCTTGGTATCAAATGTCATGGTCATGGTTGGGTACCCTTTCCGACGAATCTGCGCCCGCCAATATTTCCCACGCTGAAAAATGCTAGCCATAGTGTCCTCTGCTAAGGTTATAACGGTATAGCTAAAGCATAGCGGATGTGGTGCAAGTGGTGCAATTAGTGGTGCAATTTTGGGAAAAACCGGGCAATTTCGGGAAATCGCGGGAAGAATAACCTTTTGTTTTTATTGCAAGGTATTGTTTTTGCTAGGACCCGCAATCCGACTCTTAATCAGCGGGTCGTGGGTTCGATCCCCTCACAACCCACCATATAAAACAAACAGTTAGCGTAACCCCATTTGTAATTTTGATTTTCTGGGTGACAAAACCAAAATTACCCACCCACTCGACTGGATCAATCAGCCTGTTTGAGTGTGACCGGTCAAAGTCCATCTTGTGTTCAACTATGCCTCCTCCCTAGCTTTGGGCCTCAGACCCCTGGTGTTCGATGATTTGTGGCTTCGGCAGGCTGCCTGCGCCCAAAGCGAGTACCTCAGATCAACAGATTATTTCGAGGTGGCGGCTAAAATGACACGACTATTGGGTCTATCCCCTACTCTGCTTCTGGCCGGGGCGCTGGCCTTGAGATGTTTGGGCAGCGGCCCAGACCGTATTCCCGCACCGCCAGAATCCACCAAGGCAAAGATCGCACCTGAATCGAAGCCTACAGCGGATAATCTGCTCAGGGACCATACCCTTGACTGCCTGGCTCGCCGGGCAGTATTTTTGTTTTTATATTATATTTTTTCAAGCGAAGGATAATCGGTATAGCCCTTTGCTCCGGCGGTATAAAAAGTCGCTGAATCGGGTACATTCAGGGAACGATGCCGATAAATTCTGGCTGGCAAATCAGGATTTGCCAAAAATGCGGTGCCAAAGGCGATGGCATCAATCTGGCCTGATGCTACAGCATTTTTAGCTTCTTCTGGGGAGTAACCCATGTTTGCAATTAATGCCCCCTGGAAGTTTTGCCGGGCTACAGATAATACATCTCCTGTCTGACGTCCATAGAAATCTGCCCGTATCACGTGTAAGTAAGCCAATCCATAAGCATTTAGACGATCGGCAAGCCAACCCAACAAGTGAATCGGATCGCTATCTCGCATGTCATTGAAGCTATTCAGCGGGGACAAACGAATCCCGACTTTATCCGCGCCAATCGCATCACAAACTGCTGCCACTGTTTCAAAAAGCAATCTTGCCCGATTTTCTCTGGAACCACCATAAGGACCCGTTCGCAAATTACTGCCATCACGTAAAAACTCATCCAGTAGATAACCATTTGCTCCATGGATTTCGACCATATCAAATCCCGCAGCAAGTGCATTGCGGGCAGCTTGAGCGAAACCTTCCACGATGGCAGGAATCTCTTCGTCCAGTAGTGCGCGCGGCAGGGTATAGGCCTGTTTGCCTTTGGGGGTATGCACTTCTTCATTGCTGATAGCAATAGCGCTCGGTGCAACAGGGATAGCGCCATCATTCAGGTCAGGGTGACATGCTCTACCGCCATGCCAGATCTGCAAGGCTATTTTACCTCCAGCATGATGTACGGCATCAGTCACCAGACGCCACCCCTGGATCTGTTCATCCGAATAAATGCCCGGCTCATGCCAGAATGCCGAATTACCGGGCAGAATCATCGTGGCTTCAGCAATAATCAACCCAGCACTCGCACGTTGCGCATAATATTCAGCCATAAGTGCTGTGGGAACATGATCCCTTTCCGCTCGACAACGAGTGAGCGGTGCCATCAGGATGCGGTTTGCAGTGGTGATGTCTCCCAGCGTTAATGGGGAAAACAGGTCAGTCATGATGCCTCCTTAAGAAGCTCGACGAAAAATCATTATCCATAATACCGACCGGTCAGTCTGCGTACAAGTGCCTGCTAAAAACGGAGCATCGGTAAACTACATTCCCTGGGCATGATTGCTATTCGTTATATTTTTGGTTTATCTGGGAAGCTCTTGGTATATATGGGAAAATGCACCAACTGTTTCCAGTAGAGCAGGACTTTCCCAGCTGGGTAGAAAACCGACGAATCTTGCCTGACTCGCAGGGAATGACTTACAGTTTCTTTGCATGTTTCCAAGCCCATGCTTCAGCACCTGTCTGATGACTATGCAATTCGTCCAGGAGGTGGTGGTGCCTATCTGGTCTGAAAGAGATGATCTTGTTATGATGCAGGCACTGTTGACCAGGGCTTACTGCTTCACGAGAAACAGATAATGTAAAGGTCAGCGAGTACTTTGCCCAGGTGGCGAAATTGGTAGACGCAAGGGACTTAAAATCCCTCGGCTTATGCCGTGCCGGTTCGAGTCCGGCCCTGGGCACCATTCTGAAATAGAAGGATATTCGTCATGGCAATTGATGCAACCCGCTCCGCTCATGATTTGTCCGTGAAAAACGCGCTGGATGTCCGAGGAATGAGCTATACCGAAGCCCAACCCCTTGTTTATGCCGCAGCCATCCGTTTGTCTGCCGGACAAAGGCTGCAGGTGCTGACCGATTCTGATCCGGCAGCGATGATGCGAGCGGTTGCTTTTCAGTTGCGCGACGCCATCTCCTGGACCGCGGAAACCGATGGCACACTCTGGCAGATTGCAGTACAGCCACGGGCTGAAGCAGAAGCCAAAGATGTCGTCGATTTATTGACGTGGGATCATTATCGCCTGGATCAGCAATTTGCCCAGGTTCTGGCTGCGGCAAACGAAAATCGCTTTGTCGAGGCAGAAAATATTTTCCAGGACTATTGGCTGGGATTACGTCGCCATGTCCATCTGGAAAACAATCTGCTGGGGCCAGTTCTCGGTGGCGGAGAAGAAAAAGGTCCTCTGGCGGACATGCTTTTTGAACATGACAGCATTATTGTGCAATCGCGTCTGGTCGAAGAAAGTTTTGCAGAAAAGGACTATGGCATGTTGCCAGCCATCTGTGCCATGTTATCCGGCTCTCTGGCAAAACATGAAAATCGTGAAGAAAATACTTTATTTCCTATCTGGCAAACGGCGGATAACAGCGATCGGGGTCGAGCTGCAGAGCATTTGGTCAGAGCCAGGGAACTGCTGGCGGGTTCGGAAGACCAAAAAGTCATGGAGGTCTTCTCCAGATGAGTTAGCGGTAAGCCCCCATCCGCTTCTGGGCACGAACCATGTACCAACGTCCGAGCAGGATAAGCAGTAAAACACCAGAGGTTATAAGAAATGCTGCAGCAAATGCCAACATATGGGATTCAGCAAAAGGTTCGTTGATAAATGTCCAGATGACATAGGTCAGATAACCAATGGGTTCTTTTGTGAGGTTTCCCGTCCACATGTAATTTGACCAGCCCGCTGTATAGAGCAGCGGTGCAGTTTCCCCCATGGACAAGGCAACGGAATAAAAAAGTCCGGTCATGATGGCAGGAGCAGCTCCAGGTAAGAGAATTTTGAAAACAATCCGCCCCTCTCCTGCTCCCAACCCATAACCCGCTTCTCGAACAGCCAGGGGTATATTGCTGATGGCTAACTCGGTGGATCGAGCAATATAAGGCAGTAACATAACCGTTAATGTGATAATGCCCGCAGCCAGGGAAAACTGCCAACCCAGATAAATGACCATGGTGATGTAGCCGACGTACCCTAGCACTATGGAAGGTACTCCAACAAGCACGTCAGAAAGAAATCGGAGGGTTTTCCCGGCCAGCCCTTGTCCGTGTTCACTCAGATATATTCCCGCAGAAATCCCTATGGGTGCCGCCAATAACAAGCTACCCAGAGAAATGATGATAGATCCTTCAATAGCATTTTTGAGGCCACCACCTATACCATTGGTGATTTCTGTCAATAATTTGATATTCAGGGCAGGCCAGGCATGGATAAGCACATCGCCAATAATGGATAAAAACATGATCGCAAGAAAGACAAAAGAAGCAATCACGGCGAATGTGGCAAATACCGTCAGTATTTTTCGCCATAAAGACATTTTAAAAGTCTTGGGAGAAATTGTTTTCGTCGAGAGCTGTTTTTCTAAGACCTTACTAGCAGCCATCAGCGCACCTTTTCCATCCACAAAATCAATCTTGCAGAAATATTGACCAATACGGTAATCAATAACAATACCAGGGCAATTTCGGATAAAGCTTCTACAGCCATATTGGTGGGATCCTGCAGTGCGCTATCCAGTTGTGAAGTAATAAAAGCAGCCATGGTGGAAATGGGCGCATAAATATTCCCTGGAAGATAGTTCAGAGCATTACCACTGACCATGAGCACGGCCATGGTTTCACCGAGAGCTCGACCCAAGGCCAGGATACCTACACCAATGAGCACTTTGTTCAGCTTTGGCAGGATGATGTGCCAAAACACCTCCAGACGCGTCAAACCCAGACTTAATCCTGCTTCCTTCAAAGCGGGCTCGATCATCTGGATGGATTCGCGCAGGGTAGCTGAAATCAACGGAATAATCATGACCGCCAGCACGAAAGCCGAAGTCAGCAATCCATAACCGCTGCCCGGGCTGCCATTCAAAAAAGGAACAAAAGAAAAGGTATCCGCCAAAAATGGAAAAATAGTTTTACCAAACAAAGGAACCAGCAAAGCATAACCCCAGAGTCCATAAACCACACTGGGGATGGCGGCCAGTAGATCCACTAACAAGGATAAAGGCCCAGACCAGGATTTGCGTATACCTTCACTCAAGAAATAGGCTGCGCCAATGGCAATGGGCATGGCCAGCAGCATGGCCAGAATAGAGCTAGCCAGGGTTCCAACCACCAGGAACCAGATGCCATATTTGGCACCAGGCATGATTTGATGACCATCCACCTCAACGGGATTCCCATACAAATTTCCCAGATTCCAGTCATTGGTCCACAAAAAATGAAACTGATTATATTCTATGGCTGGCCAGGAATAAATCACCAAAAAAACAATCAATAAAATTAAGGATAAGGGCAATAAACTTGCCGTAGCTATTAATGATATTCTGAATACCGGAATTTTCATTACGCTTTCCCAAAATTTCAACTTTATTCAAGTAAAAGTAGCATATCAATAGGGGATCACAACAGATGCCGGGAAAATTTCCCGGCATCATGCAGACCTTAGTGAATCTCTGCGATCTGCTTACGAGACAGTTCAGCAGCACTTTCAGGCAACGGTACAAAGTTCACTGCCGTGATGAAGTGGGGAGCATTACCACCCTTGGGATCAATGGCCCAGTTCAGGAACTTCTTCAGAGCCGCAGCCACTTCCGGCTGGGGCTGAGTCTTGCTGACAATGGCATACTCATAGTTGATGATGGGGTAGGACTTGGCACCAGGGGCATAGACCAGGCTGATACGTTCATCGGCAGGGGTCTTGCCGACCATTTCATCAGCAGCAGCCTTGGCATTTTCAACCGTGGGCAGGACAAAATTCCCGGCACGGTTTTTCAGCATGGCCAGACCCAGCTTGGCTTCTTCCACCGGCTTCTTCCAGCTGATGCCGATGTAGGCCACACCATAAGGCGTCGTCTTCAGGGCCTGGACCATTCCCGGATTGCCTTCAGCGCCAATACCACCCGGCACGGCGGGCCAGCTCACGGTCGTGCTGTAGCCAACACTTTTGCTCCAGACCGGAGAAGTATCTGACAGATAGGTGGTAAAAATGAACGTATCACCAGAACCATCCGTACGGTGGATCGGAATGATCTGGTGGTTAGGCAGTTTCACGCCAGGATTCAGCTTGGCAATGGCCGCATCATCCCAGTTGGTGATTTTGCCGGAGTAAATGTCGGCCAGCACAGGACCAGAGAGTTTCAGGTGCTTATTGTTCAGACCCGGCAGATTGTAGTTGATCATCTGAATGGAGATGGCCAGAGGGATGTTCAAAATGTCAGGGTGCATTTTGATCTGGGCATCACTCATGTAGGCATCGGAGGCACCGATCTGAGCTACTCCGGAGATGGCTTCCGCAATACCGGTACCACTACCGGTGCCCTGGGTGGTGATCTGAACGCCTGGATTCATCTTGGTGTAGACAGGTACCCAGAGATTGAAAAGCGGATACAGCAGCGTGGAGCCCGTTTCCAGCAAGGAAATCGTGGCGGCACTGGCGGGCATGGCATACATGCCGGCAAGTCCCAGCGCAGAAATCATGACCGCACCCTTTACACTGCGAGAAAATTCTTTCTTCAAGCGATAGAACATAAGACCTCCAAAGATGGCGAATACGTTGATTTACGGCTTATTTACAAAACACACCATACGTCATCAATGCCCAACAGGCAGTCCTGACGAGACGTGGATAGCAATCTAGCACAGTTATATGACAGTTTGATGACAAAACATCCTTATAAATAGAGCCCGTCCGAATGGGCGGGCTCCGCAAAATCAGGTAATTTTTGTATGGACGATTACCAGGTCAGAATACGCCCGGCCGCTGCCAGAGAAGGCAATGCCGCGCTGGGATTCAGCATGGGAATGGGTTTGGCCAGATCGTCCTTGGTCATGCCATTTAGCTCCAGAGACTGGAGGCAACCAATAATCTGCACTTCATTATCTTCGGCCAGCTTCATGAAGTCGGCCACACTTTTACCGCCCTCCATCGGGAAAATGCTTTCTGCCTTACCCTTAGCGAGCAATTCCGTGGCGGGTCCAGTGAAATACATCACGACCTTCTGTTCTGCAGCAGCAGTGGCTGCCAGAAAAAAGGCAGAGGGAAGACGTTTGGGATTTTCTGCGCCGGTAATGAGAATAATAACGAGATCTGCTGCTTCGGACATCTAACACCTCCTGAATGAACATGTGAAGTGACCTTGTCTAATATACACCCATTTGCCATGCCAACTGAAATGACCAAGCTTAAGTCCGAGGGGCAGAGACCATTCTGGACATCATTTTCGGCAGAGCATACCACTGCAGCTCGCCCTTCAGATGGTCTGCCTTGGGCAAATAAATACCGGTTACGCTGGCTTTCTTCATTGGTAAACTGATGCGGGTAATCCGCGTCGTCCAGATGCCGAGATGGGGCTGATGCCCTACCACAATCAGGGTTTCTGGCGGTTCTGCCAAGGCCTGCCAATCCCGGCTCAGCGCATTCAGATCTCCCGCAGGAATGGCATCATGATATCGATCGACGGGAGTTTTAAAAGCCTGGGCAATATAATCGGCGGTTTCGCGCGTGCGCAACAAAGGGCTGCTCCATAGCAGCACCGACCCGCTGAGGCAGTGACGTAAAGCTCGGGCGACATCGGCTGCTGTTTGCCGGCCATGAGGAGTCAGCTTCCGCGCAAAATCGGAGCCGGATACGGCGGCATCTTCCGCCTCAGCGTGGCGTACGAGTAAAAGGTTCACGTTTTTTTACCTCCTGTCCAAACCAGATCACCGTGATGCTCCTTGGTAGCACCCGGGCGAGAATCGTGATCACGGCGATTCCGATCAGGGCGGTCATCCATTCATCAATTCGGGTTTTGCTGTCCGGACCCGAGCCGATAAACACTTCCAGTCCGGATAAAATCGCTCCCAGAAAAATGGTTACCGGCCTCCAGCCATAGGGGCCCAGCACCGGATAAAAGCGGGCGATGGCTCCCAGGGCCACTGTGGCCCAAAGCGCATACTCTCCTGCACGCATCCACAAGCCCTGAGGATTCACGGGAAGGATCTGGCCACTCCATAAAATGCCCAGATAAATCAACAGAGCAACGATGGCCCAACGCCACCATCCAACCAGACTGCCTTTCATTTAATGCTTTCCTCGTTTGGGTTGTGGATCGTATGGATTTTCACCCTGACGAAAAATCAGTCGCAGAGGAATGGCATCCAGACCCAGGTTTTTACGAAAGGCGCTTTCCAGGTAACGCTTGTAACTCCCGGGCAAGCGCGTTAATTGATTCCCGTGAAAAACCAGGGTCACGGGATTTTCGCCACCCTGATGACAATAGCGCAACTTGATCCGGCGACCGCCGACCATGGGTGGCTGATGGGTTTCAATAATCTCGGCTAGCGCCCGATTCAATTCGCCCGTTGAAAAATGTTTGCGGGAATTTTCCCAGAGGCGGTCAATACTTTTGTAAAGATCCCCTACCCCTGTACCATGCAAGGCAGAAATGGTGTACACCGGCGCGTACTGAATAAAGTTCAAACGCCGCTCCAGTTCCTCTTTGACCGCCTTGCGGTCATGCGGACTCATACCATCCCACTTGTTGATGACCACGATAATGGGTCGCCCCAACTCCACGGCGACGCCGACCAGATGGGAGTCCTGTTCGGCAATGCCCACACGGGCATCCAGCACCAGGAGCACCACATCGGCTTCCCGCAAAGCCCCCAAGGTTTTCAAAACGCTGAGTTTCTCCAGACCTTCACCCACCCGGGCACGGCGGCGCATCCCGGCCGTGTCAATCATGACATAGGGCTTACCTTCCCGCTCATAGGGAATCCGGATACTGTCACGGGTGGTTCCGGGTTCATCAAACACCAGCACCCGTTTTTCACCCAGCATGGCATTCACCAGCGTGGATTTACCCACATTTGGCCGCCCCAGCATGGCAATGCGCGGCCCTTTACCCACATCCTGCTGGGTACTGTCCTCATTGGGCAGATCGGAAAAAACCGCTTCCAGCAGGGTTTCCACCCCATGGCCATGGGCGGCGGAAATGGTATAGGGCATGCCCAGCCCCAGACGGTGAAATTCCGGGAGTTCACTGACCGCGCCTTTGGCGTCCATTTTGTTCACAACCAGATAAATGGGTTTGCCGCCGCGACGCAATTCTGTGGCAATTTCTTCATCCTGGACAGACAAGCCTTCCTTGGCATCTACCAGGAAACAGATGGCATCGGCTTCCTGGATGGCCAGCCTGGTCTGGATGGCCATGGCCGCCACCAGCCCTTCGCGTTGCTCCGGTTCGAAGCCACCCGTATCAATGACCAGATACTGGCGTCCTTCAAATTGCGCCGTCCCGTAGTGGCGATCTCGGGTCAGACCCGGAAAGTCTGCAACCAGTGCCTCACGGCTACGGGTCAGGCGATTGAAAAAAGTGGACTTGCCGACATTGGGGCGCCCAACCAGGGCAATTACTGCAGTCATGTCACAGCCTTAGCGCTTTGAGAGCTTGATCCGATACAAAGTACCCGCATCGCTGAGGGCAAGAATCTGGTGATTGGCCAGACAGACAGGGCTGCTTTGAATGCCGCTGGAGGAAATTCGGGTCTGACCAATCCTGTGCCCGGATTCTGGATCGAAAACATAGAGGTATCCCCCATTGTCCGTCGCCAGCAAGTCCTCCCCACAACTACTCAGACCGGTCATGGCATGACCCTTGAGGCGAGTGTTTCTCCACAGCACGCTACCGGAGCCTGGATCAATTTCCGCAATGGCCCCATCCGCTTCGGCAACAAACAAATGGTTTTTGAACCAGACCGGAGTCAAATAAACCGACATGGGGACACTCCAGTTCTGAGTGCCACTCTGCTCGGCATAGGCTGCCAGATTGCCCTGATAAGCTGCCGCAAAAACCTGACCATCAGCCACAACGGGACGAGCAGCCACATCCACCATACGTGCCAGTTCATTACTTCCATGAGCGATGGCGACGCGGGCATGCCACAACTCGGCACCCGTGGAGAGACTCAAGGCGGCCAGAGTACCGTCGGCGAATCCGGCATACACTACCCCGTTATGCACGGTGGGAGTAGAAACTGCCCGCAAAATCAGGGAGGGCTGGTTCATGGAAAACGTCCATTGCACCTTGCCGTCCTTGGGATTCAGCGCCCAGAGATGGCCATTGACGGTTTGCAAAAGTAAATGATCATGCGCATAAACCACTGGGGTCAATACTTCGGAAGTCAACTGCACCGACCAGAGCTGGTGCCCATTTTTGGCATCGAATGCAAACACCTTTCCTGCAGTGGTGCCGGTGTACACCACTCCATGGGCGATGGTCGCACCCCGTGCACTTTTACCCGCGAGGCTACGTATCCATTGCTGGCTGCCGGCATCATTCAGACTGACCAGATGTCCCGAGGCGTCGCTCACCACAATTTGTCGACCCTGATGAGCAATATCGGTTCCCTGGTAAGGATTGATGGGCCACAGGCCATAAAGCCGTGCCTGCCATTGCGTGGAAAAAGCCACCTGGTTTTCTCCCTTACTAAGGGGCGGAGGTGTTTTCGGACCAGGGGAAGACTGAAACCAGGACATGACCCCGCAACCATTGAGGAGTACGGCAACGGTTCCCAGAACGGCCGTACGCCATATGCTTTTGAAAAGAATACCTCGCATCACGGCGTAACTCCGATATTGGCTATCTTCATCTGAAGATAACTGCGATAAGGGTCGGTTTCAGGCAAGGCTTTCATGGCCGCCTGGTAGGCTTGATCGGCCTCGCTCACCTGCTTGAGGGAGACGTAGGCGTCACCCTTGATTTCATCCGCTATACTGGCAAAGGCGGGGTCGGGCTTTTGCAGTAAATCCAGGGCTTTTTGGGGCTGATGCTGATCCACGTACAGGCGTGCCAGATTCATGCGTGCCAAACTGCGCATGCCGCGCGGGGCAGCAGAATTATCCATGACAACGCGGAGCGATTTTTCGGCTGCAGGAACCTGTTTGCTTTCCATATCCAGGCGGGCCAGGAAAAACCGCGCCATGGTCCCATAGGGCGTGTGGCCGTACTGATGAATCAAGGTATCCGCACTGGCACGGGCGCTACTGTTCTGCCCCTGAATCATGGTATCTACCAATTCATTATACAGTACGGCCGCTTTTTCAGTTTGATGGCGCTGATATTTCTCGTAGCCAAAAAAACCCATGGCGGCGAGAAGAATGACAATCACCCCCACAATCAGGGCGACACGATGGCGGGAGAGCAATGCGGAAAATTCTTGACCGGTCACTTTAATCTTCTGGCTGTGGCAAAATTGTGCTCAGTATGGGGTGCATGCTGGGGGAAATCAACGCCAAGGCTTTGCAAACCACTGATCACTGCATCCAGACTGCCCTCCCAGCGCCCTTCCCCAGCCTGTTCCTTGATGAATACGGGCTCACCCTGGAGCTGTCCGGCACCAATGAGCACCTGGAATTGGGCCGTGGAACGCTCCGCCTGCTTCATCAGGGATTTGAAAGACGCCGGTCCTCCGCTGACCACACTGATAGCGTGGTCACGCAAATGCTCGGCCAAGCGCCAGGCAGGCGCCAGGCTGCTTTCATCCAGCGCCCCCACAAAAAGCACGGGTACTGGAGCGGTGGCGAGCTTCCCCTGGATTTCCTGTAGGGCCAACAATCGCTCCAGGCCTACGGCAAAACCGATAGCGGGCGTTTCCGGCCCCCCCAGTTGGGCCACCAGGCCATCATAACGGCCCCCTGCCAGTACGGTACCCTGCGCACCCAGTGCATCCGTCACCCATTCAAAGACCGTGCGGTTGTAGTAATCCAGTCCACGTACCAGGCTGTGATTCAATACATAGGGAATATCCAGGGCCGTCAATAAATACTGCAGGCTGGCAAAATGCTCGGCGGATTCTGCATCCAGATGATCGACCAGGTGGGGAGCCGCGCTGGCAATCTCCTGACAGCCAGGCACCTTGCAGTCCAAAACCCGCAAGGGATTCCGCTCCATACGGGTTTGACAGTCCGCACACAAAGCGGCTTGCCGGGGGCGCAAATAGGCCAGCAGGCGCTCTCGGTAGGCCGCGCGTGCTGCGGGACTTCCCAGTGAGTTGATCTGCAACGCAGCCTCTACTCCCGCTTGCTTGAGAAGACGTGCAGAAAGGGCAATGACTTCCGCATCCGTTCCCGCACCGGCCTGGCCGAACACTTCTACACCCAGTTGATGAAACTGGCGGTAGCGGCCCTTCTGGGGACGTTCATGACGAAACATGGGACCGATGTAGTAATAACGTGGCGTCTGCCCGCGCATGGTCTGATGCTGGATGGCCGCGCGCACACAACCGGCAGTGCCTTCGGGGCGCAAGGTCAGGCTGTCGCCATTGCGATCTGTGAAGGTGTACATCTCTTTCTGGACGATGTCGGTGACCTCGCCAATGGCCCGGGCGAACAGCTCCGTCGATTCCAGCAAAGGGAGGCGCAACTCTCCGTAGTCATAGAGCTTCAGCAGGGCTCTCAGATCTGTTTCCAGAGCCTGCCAGCCTGCGGCTTCGGGCGGGAAAATATCATTCATTCCCCGCACCGCCTGCAATACCTTAACCGCCATAAAAATGCCCCGGATCAGGCATCATGCCGCGCAGCCTGACGCTCCGCGATTTCGGCACGAATCCGCTTTTCCAACACATCGACGATATTCACATTCTCGACTCGGTCAACCTGCTTTCCGTGAAAATAGAGGATGCTGCGTTTGTCGCCTCCCGCCAGCCCGATGTCAGCTTCCTTGGCCTCACCAATCCCGTTGACCACGCAGCCAATCACCGACACGTCCATGGGCTCCAGAATATCTTCGAGGCGGGCTTCCAGAGCATTGATGGTGGTGATCACGTCAAACTCCTGCCGGGAACAGGAAGGACAGGCAATCAGATTGATACCTTTCTGACGCAGATGCAGGCTTTTGAGAATATCAAAACCCACTCGGATTTCTTCCACTGGATCAGCCGCCAGGGAAATACGGATCGTATCGCCGATACCATCCCGCAGCAGTAAACCCAGGCCAATGGCAGATTTAACCGTACCCGAGCGCAGTCCCCCCGCTTCGGTAATGCCCAGATGCAGGGGGTAATCGACTTTCTCCGAGAGCAAGCGGTAAGCACCCACCGCCAGAAATACATCGGAGGCTTTCACGCTGATTTTGACATCATGAAAGTTCAATTCGTCCAGGATACTCACATGCCGCAGTGCCGATTCCACCAAGGCTTCCGGGGTGGGTTCCCCATATTTTTCCTGGATATCCTTTTCCAGAGAGCCGGCATTCACCCCAATCCGAATGGGAATGCCCTTGTCCTTGGCCATTTCCACAACCAGACGGGTTTTGTCCAGTGAACCGATATTGCCCGGATTGATGCGCAAACCATCGACGCCATCGGCCATGACCTGCAGCGCAATGCGATGGTCGAAATGAATGTCGGCCACCAAAGGTGTCTCCACTTGGGCGCGAATAGCCTTGAATGCCTCCGCAGCATCCATGCTCGGTACAGACACCCGGACAATATCTGCTCCGACAGCTTCCAGGCGGCGAATTTGCGCCACTGTCGCTGCCACATCACGGGTTTCGGTATTGGTCATGCTTTGCACACTGATGGGCGCATCTCCACCGATGGCCACTTTTCCAACGTGGATTTGCCGGGTCTTACGACGCTGAATAGAAGATTCATGGTGCATGGGAAGCCTCGCTAGTGACAGTGGCGCTTGTTGAAAGCGCAGCAGATGTTGATGGAGCGGCAATGCTTGCTAATGATGTACCGAGCATAGCAGGATGCCGAGTAACTGCATGGGTTTGTCGATCTGTACTGCGCGTTGGGGCTACAGTGGTTACAGCGGATGACGTACTTGCGGTGGGCGCAGTGCCCAATTGCAGTCGGGCCACACCCAACGCATTTGCCGGAAGCGTAACGGGTTTCCCCTGATAGTGGATCGTAACCCCCCGGGCGTTACCCACCAACACCTGATAGGGGGGCTTGCCTGAGTGCACATCGAGCAGATCACCCGGACGCCCAAGCACCGCCAGCAAGGTCTTGCCGGTGGCGTCTTTGACCTGCACCCAGCAATTGGCCTGAAACTGGAAAGAAATGCCCGCAGCCGCCTTGGCGCGAGCGGCAGCAGCGGATTGTGCTGCTGCAACGGGGGAACTGGAAGTGGGAGCTGCCTCTCTCTGGGGAGCAGAGGCCACACTGTGCACCGATGTCGTAGGCACTACGGGCGGAGCCAGTGTTGCAGGCATGGAAACACTAGGCTGGGTATTAACGGGATGCGGGGTCGCTGAGGTTCCGGAACGACCCCAAAACCACCAGATGGCCACAACCACCGCCACCACAATCAGGAAAGAAATCAACAAGGTTCTTTTACTGTAATCGAGCAAGGGGCTTTCCCCATCCGGCAGGAGTTGCTGGGTGGGAGAAAGTCCTGAACCCGCATTGTCGGCATCATAACTGCGCAACAAAGGTTCGGGATTCAGACCCAGAAGGCGAGCGTAATTTTTCAGAAACCCCCGAGCAAAAGTGGCGCCCGGAAGGACGCTATAATCACCTTCCTCCAGACCCTGCACCTGTACTTCGGTAATGTGCAATTGCTCTGCAACCTGCCGCAGGGTCCAGCCCCGAGCCTCGCGGGCGCTGCGCAAATCCGAATGATTCTGGCTTTCATCCATGGCGTCCATCGCTTGCTCAACCCTGCTGGAGTAACAACTGCTGGGCCTTCTTACCAGCCGCGGAATAAGGTGCCGCATTCACACAACGTTGCCAAAGCGCTGTGGCTTCCGTGTTGCGACCCTGCTGGGCGGCAATTTGTCCTGCCAGCAGCAAGGCATCGGGATTATCCGGTTCCTGGGCCAGCACGACCTGCAGATGGCTGAAGGCGGTATTGACGTGGCCTTCCCTGAAATCCATTTCCGCCAGCATCTGCAGGGCGGGCGGGTAATGGGGGACGAGGTAGAGGGCACGATTCAGGGCATCGCGTGCCGCAGAAAAGTTTTTCAGCCCGGCGTAGGCTTGTGCCAGATTGGTCCAGGCAAATTGCGGGGTACTGTATAAAGGATCGACTGTCGCCATTTTCAACTGCACGATGGCTTCCTGGTAGTCACCGGCATTGACCAGAAAAGCCCCATAATTATTGCGGTATTCGGGATTCTTGCCATCCAGTGACAGCGCCTGTTCAAAAGCCTGCTTTGCCAAGTGGTTCTGGGCTAACCGCTCATAGGCCAGACCCATCACATTGTAGGCATCCGCATAGCTGCCATCGACCTGCTGAGCCCTTTGCAACTCGCGGATAGCCTGTCTGGGATGGCCATCCTGCAAGTAGGCGGTACCCAAGGAGGTATAAATACCCGCCTTGGCTTTACCATCATCCGCAGGAGCCTGGAGACCCTGATTCCGGGCGCGGGTGCGATGTTCGTGGGCAATGAATGCCGCCATTTGCTGATCCGGTGTCATGGCGCTGTTTTTACTGCCAAACAGTCCACAGCCGCTTATTGCCGTTGCGGTCAGCAAAGCAGGCATCATTATTTTTAGCGATAGACGGGTTCTGCTGGGTTTATGAAAAATTACGGCGTCGCTTCTCATGCCTGCACCTTCAAGGGAATACTGCGTCGGCCATCACGCACCTGTCCGGCCAGTTGACCACAGGCCGCGGCAATATCGTCACCGCGTGGTCGCCGCGTGACCGTCATGACATCTCCACGCATGACAATATCCCGAAAAGCATCAATCCGCCTTTGGGGCGAACGCTGATAGTCGGAGCCGGGAAAGGGATTAAAGGGAATGAGGTTGACCATGGCCGGAATGCCCGACAATATCCGCAACAAGGCCCGGGCATCGGCGTCACTGTCATTGACTCCGTCGAGCATGACATACTCGAAGGTAATCCGGCGCCGCGGGGGCAGCGGATAACGACGACAGGCATCCAGCAACTCAGCCAAAGGATAATGACGATTGATGGGGACCAGAATGTCGCGAACCTCATCCCTGCTCGCATGCAGACTGATGGCCAGATTGACCGGACTTTCCGCTCCGAGGCGATCCAGACCCGGTACGACCCCCGCCGTACTGACAGTGATGCGTTTGGGGCCAAAACCATAGGCAAAGTCGTCGCGCAACAAATCCAGGGTCGGAAACAGATGCCTTAAATTCAGCAGCGGTTCGCCCATGCCCATGAATACGATATTGGTAATGGCATCCAGTCCCAGCTTCTGTCGGGCGATACGGATCTGGGCGATGATTTCGTGAGTTTCCAGATTGCGGCTGAGACCCTGAGCGCCCGTTGCACAAAAACTGCAGGCCAGGGAACAGCCCACCTGGGAGGAAACACATAAAGTGCCCCGATCTTCTTCGGGAATGAAGACGGTTTCGATAGCGTTACCGTCGGGTAATCCCAGCAACCATTTGCGGGTACCATCCGCGGCCAGCTGATCGGCCAGGATTTCCGGCTCAGCATAAAGCGTTTCTTCTGACAGACGCGCTCGTAGTGCCTTGCTGATATTGCTCATCTCTGCAAAATCAGAGACTTGCCGCCCATGAATCCATTGCAGTATCTGTTTGGCGCGAAAGGGAGATTCTCCCCATTCCGTCAACAAGGCAGCGAGAGACTGCGGATTCAGTCCCAGAAGATGCGGCTTTTGAGCCGGAATCACTACCGAAGCTTCGGCACTCATTTATCGCGAAAAAATCTCCCGTTGACTAAAGAAATAACTGATTTCCCAGGCCGCCGTTTCGGCACTGTCAGAACCATGCACGGCGTTGGCATCAATGCTGTCGGCAAAATCTGCACGGATGGTTCCCGGAGCGGCATCCTTGGGATTGGTGGCACCCATCAGATCACGATTTTTGAGGATGGCACCCTCGCCTTCCAGCACGCTGACCAGCACCGGGCCGCTGCTCATGAACGCACAAAGTTCGCCATAAAAAGGCCGGGCTTTGTGAACCGCATAAAAACTACCCGCATCTTCTTGGCGGAGATATAGCATTTTGCTGGCAATCACACGAAGGCCCGCTGCTTCGAAACGACCCAGGATGGCACCAATGGCATTTTTCTGGACGGCATCGGGTTTGATAATGGACAGAGTACGCTCAACAGCCATAAATTCCTCAATAGGGATAGATTAAAAGTCGCCATAGGCTAGCATTACGCTGGTTTACTGGCAATCGCTTGCTATCTTGTGCGTGATTGCCGGGCTGAATGTCTGGAAGGAATCTTGGCCAGCACTATCCGCTTGATGCAAGGGTATCATGGGAAATTTGCCGGCGAATCCAGTCCAGCAAATGCTGGGTGCTCTGATCCTCGGAAGGATCCAGCAAAATATGGGCATTTTCGCCTTTGAACCAGGTATCCTGGCGCTTGGCCAGTTGCCGGGTTGCGGCCAACGCTGCGGCGTAGGCTTCTGCAGCGGTGCATTCACCCTCCAGCCAAGCAAAATACTGGCGGTAACCCACGGCCCGCAAGGCGGGCAGATCAGGGGGATAATGGCGTTGCCGCAAGGCCGCCATTTCATCGAGAAAGCCGGCTGCCAGCATGGCATCCAGGCGTTGCTGGATACGCCCATGCAGCCAGGAACGGGGCGAACGCAACACGATTTTCAGGAGCGGACCGGGAAAGGCTCCCTGCCAATGTCGAGAGACACTCAAAGGCTCGCCGGTGTGCAGGATGATCTCCAGGGCGCGCTGAATACGTTGCTGATCGTTGGGCTGGATGCCGGCGGCGATCTGCGGATCCCGTTCGGCCAGGCGCTGGTGCAATGCTGGCCAGCCCCAAAGTGCGGCCTCTGCCAGCAATTGCGCGCGCATTCTCGGGTTGGCGGGTGGCAACATATCAATACCGCGCTCCAAGGCACGGAAATACAGCCCCGTACCGCCCACCAGCAAAGGAATACGTCTGCGGCTGCGTGTCTCGGCAATGCAGCCCAGGGCATCTTCCCGAAACAAACCGGCTGAATAGGGTTCATCCGGCTCACGGATATCCACCAGAGCATGGGGATATTGCCGACGCAGCGCCGCATCGGGCTTGGCGCTGCCGATATCAAAGTGGCGATACACCAGCAGGGAGTCGACACTGATAATATCTACCGGAAAGTGATCGGCGATGCGCATGGCCAGCTCGGTTTTGCCACTGGCCGTCGGCCCCATCAGGAACAGGACGGGAATCATCGCCCACGCAAGAACAGGCGGTCGAGATCCGCCAGGGAAAATTGCACCACGGTGGGGCGACCGTGGTTGCATTGCCCGAACCGGGGTGTCGCTTCGAGTTGGCGGAGCAGGCTGTTCATTTCATCCAGACTCAGGCGGCGACTGGTTTTGATGGCTGCCCGGCAGGCCATTTCCGCAAGTACGGGGTCGCCTTCGGCATCGCCCAGCCCCCAGGGGTTTTCCGCATCCAGCAACTCGGCGACCAGTTGCGCATAACTGCGGGAATCCAGGGAACGCAGCGCCCCATGAATGGCCAGAGTGCCTGGTCCAGCCCTGCTGATGTCCAGACCTGCCGCTTTCAAAACCTCCTGATTTTTTTCAAAGCAAGACATCTGCGTGGCCGTCACATGCAGATATTCCGGAATGGCAAACTGCTGTTTATCATCCAGTTGGCGTTCTTTTTTCATCTTCTCGTAGAGGATGCGCTCATGGGCCGCATGTTGATCCACGAGAATCATGCCCTCTCGATTTTGTGCAACAATGAAGCGGGCATGAATCTGGGCCAGGGCCTGACCCAGAGGGTATTCCGGCGTCAACGGCGCCTGCTGCGGTGCTGCTGGTGGGGATTCCGCAGACGGATTTGCGGAAGCACTCGGCAGGTCTGATGCGACCAGACGTTCCCAGTAAGCAGTCGTCTGGGCCTCCCCCACAGCACTTGAAGACGGCTGGACAGAAGACGTATAAGCTCCCGGAGCACGGGTTATGGGGGAAAAATCCCGGTTCGCAGTAACGGCGTGCAGGCTGGGCTGCATGGGTACGGTAAGCTGCGGAACATCTCCGCCCTGTCCGGCAATAATCCTGCGCAGGGTATGGAACAGAAAATCATGGACTTCACGCCCATCCCGAAAGCGCACTTCCGCCTTGGCCGGATGCACATTGACATCCACCCGTTCAGGAGGCATGTCGAGATACAGGACATACAAGGGGTGCCGATCCTGAAACAACACATCCTGATAGGCAGCCCGCAAGGCATGGGTCAGCACCGGATCACGCACCGGGCGGCCATTGACGAAAAAGTACTGTTCATCTCCCCGTGCCCGATTGTAGGTGGGCAAACCCAGCCAGCCCCGCAGTGTGAGGCCCCGATCGCTTTGTTCCAGATACAGGGCATTGGCAATAAAACCCTCGCCAAGAATGGCAGCGACTCGGGCGGTGCGGGCAGCGGAGTCAATGGCGGCTGGAAATTGCACCAGACTGCGCTCATTTTGCAGGAGTTGAAAAGCTACTGGGAAATTGGCCAGAGCAATCTGGCGGAGCACTTTCTGGACACGCGACAATTCAGTCGCAGGCGAGCGCAGGAACTTCCGACGTGCGGGCACGTTATAAAACAGATCAGCCACCCGCACCGTCGTGCCCGGCGCCCGGGCTGCCGGTTCCGAGCGGAGCCGCTCACCCCCATGCACCTCAATCCGCGCAGCTTGTCCCGAGTCCCGGGTTCTGCTCAGGATTTCCACGCGCGCCACCGAAGCGATGGCAGGCAAGGCCTCGCCGCGAAACCCCATGGTCTGGATAGCTTGCAAATCCTCCCAACTGGCCACTTTGCTGGTGGCGTGACGTTCCAGGGCCAGGGGCAGATCCTCGGCGAGAATACCCGTACCATTGTCTTCCACGCTGAGCCAGTCCATTCCACCAGCCTGCAGATGAATGCTGATGCGGGTAGCCTGAGCATCCAGACTGTTTTCCAGAAGCTCCTTGAGGATGGAAGCCGGCCTTTCGACGACCTCTCCAGCGGCGATCTGGTTGGCGAGGATAGCCTCCAGCCGCTGCACTCTGGCAGGAGTGCTGGTTTCGGCACTCATGTCAGACTCGCTGCATGATCGGATAATGTTTGTAACCATGCCTCGGCTCGAGAATTATGCGCCTTGGCAAAGAGTTGATGCCATGCATCGGAACGAATGTTCAAGGTCAACTGCAAATCCGGGTTTGGCAAATGCCCTTCACCTTTTTCCGGCCATTCGATCAGCCATAAGGCTGGAGTCACCAGATAATCACGGATCCCAATGAATTCCAGTTCTTCCGGTTCATTCAGTCGATAGAGGTCAAGATGGTGGGCCAGTCCGGAGTCCGTGGTATAGCTTTCGAGCAGGGTATAAGTCGGGCTCTTGATGGACTGGGTGACCCCCAGGGCACGGAGCATGCCTTGGGCGAGGGTGGTTTTACCCACGCCCAGATCGCCCTCCAGATAAATCACGGCAGGCACCTGAATACACTGGGCAAGGGTAGCCCCCCAGGCCTGACAGACGGCAGCGCTGGCAAAATCCCAATTCATCGGTAAATAAAATACTCAGGATTTCAAGAGATACTGGAGAATATCGGAGCGGGTGATGATCCCCAGTAATTTACCTGCCGTATCCACAATGGGGAGGGCATGCACTTCCTTGCGCAAGAGTTTTTCCGCCACGGCATCCACAGATTCTTCCGGTCCTGCCGTCACCACCTTGGTGGTCGCCAGTTGTGCTGCCGTTACTGCCGTTGCCTTGCGCAATTCATCCTCGTATTCATGCATGCCACCCAGTGGAATCAGCCCATCGAGAATAGTCAGCATGGTCGGCAGGTGAATCTCGCGGTTGGCATCGATCAGATCCCGTTCGCCGATCATGCCAACCAGATGCCCGGCGACATTCACCACGGGAATGCTGTGATGTCCCGACTGCAAGAGGATCTTGCCGACATCTTTGACCGAATCTTCCGCCTGCACCGTAGTGGTCGCACGGGTCATGATTTCCTGGGCCGTTGTCATGCTTCTCTTCCTTCCGCCATGGCGTCAAATAATGTATTGAGAATAGTGTCTATTTCTGCTGCTGTCACCGACAGGGGAGGGACAATGGTCAGCAAATCCCCCAATGGGCGGCTATAGACCCCCATTTCCCGGGCGCGTTTGCACACCATGTACTCGACCCGCTCACCATAGGGATAAGCAGCGCCAGTAACCGGGTTGCGCAAGGGGATGGCCGCCATCAGGCCAAACTGACGAGGCATCCCGGCCCAGGCCTGATCATGAAATCGTTCCAGTCCCACCTGTAGCCTTGCGATTTTTCTCGGTATTTCGCTGAGCATTGTGCCCTCGGCAAAAATATCGAGGTTTTCCAGAGCCACGGCGCAGGCCAAAGGGTTGGCCGTAAAAGTGTGCCCGTAATAAAACTGCCGGGTCTCGCCAAAAGGAGCGAGAAAAGCCTGGTAGATTTTTGTCGAGGCCAGGGTAGCGGCAATGGGCAGATAACCCCCACTCAGCCCCTTGCCCAATGCCAAGAGATCGGGTTCGACCGCCTCCCTTTCGCAGGAAAACAAAGCGCCGCTGCGCCCAAAACCGGTAGCCACCTCGTCAATAATCAGCAAGACATCATGGGTATTACACAGTTTTTGTGCGCCTTGCAGGATTCCCGAAGGAAAAGGCAAAATTCCCGCCGCGCCCTGCACGCCACCTTCCAGAATCAGCGCTGCCACATCCTCTTTCTCCGCAAGTAACAGCGCTTCCAGAGTCTTCAACCAGAGGCGGGCGGCCGCGTCGGCATCACCCTGACATTGCTCCCACTGCAAGACGTAAGGACTGGGCAGTCTCCGGGTCGGAAACAGTAAATGGCCATACACTTCATGAAAAAGCGGAAATCCGCCCACAGAAACCGCACCCACCGTGTCGCCGTGATAGGCATTATCCAGCGTCAGAAAAAGACGCTTTTGCGGCCGCCCGACATTGACCCAGTACTGAGCGGCCATTTTTATGGCCACCTCTACGGCTTCGGATCCATCTTCAGTAAAAAAGCAGTGTTGCAGTGACTCCGGGGTACACTCCACCAGTTTTTTGGCAAGACGAATAGCCGGGGGGTTACTGGCACCCAGGCTGGTGCTATGGGCCACCTTGCCCAATTGCTCCAGCAGGGCACGATCCAGGCGCGGATGCCGATGACCATGCACATTACACCACAGACTGGCCACGGCATCGAGACAACGCTCGCCGTCCGTATTATACACATAATGTCCTTCGGCCTTGGCAATGATCCAGGGATCATCATCGCCATAACATTGCATCTGGGTGAAGGGATGCCAGAAATAACGGCGATCCCAGGCTTTCAGCACTTCTGTTTCAGACGTCAAGAGACTTCAACTCCTGTAGGACATAAGGCAATGCTTTGAGAATATCGCTGGCCAGCAGGCTCTCCGGCCCCAGTTGACGGACCGCGCGATCGCCTGCCAAGGCATGAAGGGATACCCCAAGCAGCAGGGCATCAGAGGCGGACAGACCCTGTGCCAGCAAACCTGCCAGCACCCCAGTCAGCACATCACCGCTGCCTCCGGTGGCCATGCCCGGATTCCCCCAGGGGCAATAACAGCATTCCCCTCCGCCCAGCAAAAGACTGTGGTGCCCCTTCAACACCCAGTGCCCCCCATAGCGGGATTGCAAAGCCTGAATGGCTCCCAGGCGATCTGCCTGAATCTCGTTGCTGCCGTGCAGACCCAGCAAGCGGGCGGCCTCACCTGGATGGGGCGTAAACAGACGAACTGCCTCGCTGCGCAGTAGGGATGGACCAAAGCGCGCAAGAATATTGAGGGCATCTGCATCCCAGACCTGGGGGCAAGTGAGCTGGCCCAGTTCGCGCAACATGTCATGGGCGGCCAGGCCTTGTCCCAGGCCTGGGCCTGCTGCCAGCACGGCATTTTCTGGCAACGCGGAAAAGTTGGATGGCCAGTCCCACCAGGTCGCTTCCGGAAGCTCGGCCGCCAGGTAGGGAATGGCTGCAGGATGCCCTACCGCCGTCACTAACCCGGCACCCACCCGATAGGCCGCCGCAGAAGCCAACGCTAAGGCCCCACCCATCCCCGGTGCTCCGCCGAGCACAAAAACATGACCGAACTGACCCTTGTGCGCGCCCGAAGATCGCTGGGGCAGGCTCGGCAACAGCTCCAGAGTTAATGCAGCACAAGGATCATGCATGTTCAGGCCCTCTCGATATCCTCCTCAGGATACGCGCTGACATGATGAATACTCAAATCCGGACCGGCAAATTCGGCTTCGGCGTCCAGGCGAATGCCGATGACCGCTTTGAGAGTGCCGTAAACAATGCCACTTCCGACCAGGGCAATCAGCACCCCCAGACTGGTTCCCAAAAGCTGGGACCAGAAATTGACACCACCGGCACCACCCAGCATTTTCAGGCCAAAAATACCCACGGCCAGCCCTCCCCAGACTCCGCAAACGCCGTGCAGGGGCCAGACCCCGAGGACATCGTCCAGACGCAGGCGATGCTGTACGAAAGTGAACAAATACACAAAAATGATTCCGGCAATGGCACCAATGGCCAAAGCGCCAATGGGTTGCACCACGTCTGAACCCGCACAAATGGCTACCAGGCCCGCCAGGGCTCCGTTATGCACAAAACCCGGATCGCCCTTACCCACGGCGAGGGCCGCCAGCATACCACCCACCAGTGCCATCAATGAATTCAGGGCCACCAGCCCCTGCACCTGGGCGAGTTGCTGGGCGCTCATGACATTAAAACCAAACCAGCCGATAATCAGAATCCACGAGCCCAGCGCCAGAAAGGGGATATTGGAGGGAGGCATGGCATGGACCGTGCCATCCTTGCCATAGCGGCCCCGCCGTGGTCCCAGCAACCACACGGCCATCAAGGCCATCCATCCACCCATGGCATGAACCACTACCGAGCCGGCAAAATCATGAAAAGGCGCTCCGAAAGTCTGGGTAAACCAAGCCTGAATCCCATAATTGTTGTCCCAGACAATCCCTTCATAAAAGGGATAAACCAACCCCACCAGAAAAGCTGTCGCCAGCAACTGCGGGTAAAAACGGGCGCGTTCGGCAATGCCGCCGGAAATGATGGCCGGGACCGCTGCCGCAAAGGTCAGCAGGAAGAAAAAGCGCACCATTTCATAGCCATGATCATCCGCTGTCAGGGTTTGGACGTTTCCGAAAAAGCTGATGCCGTAGGCAATGTGATAACCGATAAAAAAATACACAATGGTTGAAATGCCGAAATCACTGAGGATTTTGACCAAGGCATTGACCTGACTGCGACGGCGTACAGTACCCAGTTCCAGAAACGCAAAACCGCCATGCATGGCAAAAACCAGAATGGCGCCCATCAGCAAAAAGAACACGTTACCGCCCGGAGGCGACATTCCTGTAGCCAGCATACGACTGCTTCCTCTCTCAAGTAGATTATTTCAACTATTCATCCAGCAGGCGACGTCCATGCATCGCCCGTCCGAGTGTACTGCGATCTATATATTCCAGTTCTCCGCCCACCGGCACGCCGTGGGCAATCCGACTGATGGAAATCCCGGCGGGCACCAGTTCCGCTAAAAACTGGGCGGTGGCATCGCCTTCCAAGGTGGGGTTGGTGGCAAAAATCACTTCCTTTAAGCCCGATTCCGCCAGGCGCTGGCTGAGACGATCCAGGTGCAGGGCTTCTGGACCGACGCCATCCAGAGGGGACAAATGTCCCATCAGTACAAAAAAATCGCCGCTATACACGCCGGTATCCTCTATGGCTCGCAAATCCGCAGGAGACTCCACAATGCAAAGCACGGAATGATCCCGATGCTCACCCCGGCAAACACTGCATAAAGGGGCTTCACTGAGGTTATTGCACCGCACGCAAAAGCGCACCGAAGCATGGGCACGTTCCAGGGCAGCGGCCAGCTGGGGAAGCAACTGGCGCTTGCGCACCAGGAGGTCGTAACAGATGCGCTGCGCCGAACGCGGCCCGATACCGGGAAGGCGCCTTAACAGCGCCTCCAGAGCCTCCATACTCGGAACATCTGCCATCTCAGAAAGGCAGATTCATGCCCGGAATATTCATGCCGCCTGTCACTTCCGACATACGCTCGGCACTGACTTTTTCGGCATTACGCACGGCATCGTTGATGGCCGCAGCCACCAGATCCTCCAGCATTTCCTGATCATTATCCGCCAGCAGAGAAGGATCGATGCGCACCTTGCGGACATCATGGCGACAGGTCATGGTGACCTCCACCAGGTTACCCCCTGCGTGTCCCTGCACTTCGATATGGGCCAGTTCTTCCTGGGTTTTTTGCAGGCGATCCTGAAGTTGCTGTGCCTGTTTCATGATGTTTCCCAAACCACCTTTCATCATCAACTACCTCCCTGTAAATGGCATCAATGTCCAGACCCCGGCTGGTCCTGGTCCCTGAAAATAATGGATTCCACCTGAGCACCCAGAATTTCGGTAAACTGCTGGATGCGCTGATCATTAGCTACCCTCGCCTGCGCTTCCTGCATGCGCGTCGAAATCAGGGCCTCTTCCTCGGCGATCAGACTCCCTACCCCGCTTTCCTCGGTCAAGGCCGTAATGCTCAGTTGCGGGGTCTGGCCAAAATAGTCGCTCAATGCCTGCAGAATGCGCGCCTTCTCCTTGATGATAAACGCTAAATATTTGGGCTCGATGAGCAGATCTACCCTTTCAGCAGCACAGCGCAAGGCCTGACCGTGGCGCAGTTGTTCCTGGAGGAGTGGAGACAAGCCCAGGGCGGGAATCATGTCGCGCCAGGAAAGCGTCTGGCTGGCTGACGGTGATACCACCTCGTGCCGCATTTCCGGTACTGGTTCGCGAACGCAGTTCAAAAATTCCGGCGATTCGGACAGCACTTTCGCTGCCGACAGCCCCTTATTGTCCGGATCTGCTGCTGGTTGATCGGAATCCTTTCCGGTTTTAGTAACTGGTTCAGGCGCGCGCAGCGGCGGGGAAACCTGGGTGTCATCCCAAGAGAAGCTCAGTACCCGCAAAAAAGCCATTTCCAGAGCCATGCGTTGATCGGGATAGAGTTGAAAATCCCGTCGTGCCGAGAGCAGCAAGGCATACCAGGACTGCAACAGTAAGGGTTTGATCTTATCGCGGAGCTGCGCGATCAGTTGGGCATCTTCGCTCTCGGTGGCGATGGGCACAAACTGGGCCAGACTCAAGCGATGCACCCCTTCAATCAAGCGATCCAGCAGTCCTGCAGCATCCAGACCCCGTGCCAGATGTTCATTGACCAGGGCAAACAGCTGCTCGGCGTCATGGGCGATCAGCGCTGCAATCATGAGCATGATGGTATCGTCACCGCTGCGCCCCAGCATGCTCAGAACCTCCTCGCGACGGACTGTTCCGGCGCCATGGACAATGGCCTGATCGAGCAGACTGAGAGCGTCCCGCAAGCTGCCATCAGCGGCTCTTGCCAATATCTGTAATGCCGCATCTTCTGCAGGGATTTTCTCGGCCTGCATGATCCGCTGCAAACGCCCCTGAATCTGGGGTATATCCAGTCTGCGCAAATTGAACTGCAGACAGCGGGACAAAATGGTCACCGGCAGTTTCTGGGGATCTGTGGTCGCCAGCAGAAATTTGACATGCTCCGGGGGCTCTTCGAGGGTTTTCAGAAGGGCATTGAAACTATGGGTGGACAACATATGCACTTCATCAATGAGGTAAATTTTGTAGCGGCCGACGACCGGCGCATACTGGACATTGTCGAGCAGTTCGCGGGTTTCATCTACCCGGGTGCGGCTGGCGGCATCCACTTCCAGCAGATCCACGAAATTTCCTGCACTGATACTCTGACAGGCGCTACACACCCCGCAGGGTTGGCTGCTGATTCCTTGTTCGCAGTTTAGACATTTGGCCAACAACCTGGCCAGGGTGGTTTTGCCCACTCCGCGGGTACCCGTAAACAAAAACGCGTGATGGATGCGTCCCGAATCCAGAGAGTGCCGCAAAGCAGCTACTACCGCTTCCTGACCCACAAAATCATCAAAATGCTGGGGTCGCCAGCGCCGGGCGAGGGCTAAATATCCGCTCATGGAGAAACACAAAATTGGGAGGCGACGCGAATCAGCCACTCCCCGGCACCTGGATTGCCGGCTGCCGCTGCTCCCTTCCGGGCCTGACGGGGTTCACCAGTTACCACTGCGAGGGGACCGATTGTTGTCGCCATAGAAAACCTGAAATTGTCCGATAAAGGACGAGAACAGACAAAAAGTGCATCACTACGTTTTGCACCCACAAGACGCGAAAGTATCAGAACCGTGCCGGGGGATCAATATGGACAATGGCATTGAGGCTTCAGATCAACAACGCCTAGCCAGCACCCATAGGGGTTGCCCTGCCTGTTTTTTAAATTCCGGGAGAACGCGGTAAAGCATGCCGAGAAATGTCAGCGGCCAGACCGTCAGGGCCAGAAAAATCCGGCCCAGTGGATCCCCAAAAAAACAGATGCATGCTCAGCGCCATATTACCGACCCGCGACAGGATATGATTGCTCAGACATTCTCACCGATCCCGACAAACAACGTACTATCAGGTAGCTCGATTGAAATGCGCATCGCAGTAGCTTCGTTAAAGTCGGGTTTTAGGCAGGCGGGCTTTGAAAAAGCCACGGGAAAACCAGTAAATTTGGCGGAGAGGGTGGGATTCGAACCCACGTAACATTGCTGTTCATCCGATTTCGAGTCAAAAACCTATGACAAGCAAAAACAATACCTTACAATGTTTTCAATCAGTTACGCTTCCTGATTCTTCCCAAAAACGCACGATTTTTCCCGAAATTGCACACATATTTGCACACATTGCACACGTTCCGTTATGCTGGAGCCCTACTGATATACCCTTGAAAAGAGTATTACATGGCCAGCATTTTTCAAAACGGCAAGTATTGGCGGGCACAGATTCGTCGCAAAGGATACCCCACCCTGACCATGACGTTCGATACCAAGCTGGAGGCGCAGCGGTGGGCCGTCGAAAAGGAAACCGAAATAGGCCGGAACAGCCCGGAACAGGTGCGTCAACGCATAGAAAACCGTCAGTTCACTTTGAATGATGCATTGGACCGTTACGAGCGGGAAGTCCTGCCCGGTAAGAGTGCCTCTGCGCAACGTACCGAACCATCCATGATAAAGGGCCTCCGGCGAGACTTGGGGGCGCTTGCCTTGATGGATGTTACTGGGGGGCAACTGGCAAGCGTTTTGCGCCACTGGCAAAATGACCATAAATGGGGGGCTAACAATATTCGTTTGCATTTGGCCTTACTGTCCTTTCTTTTCGGGGTGGCCCGCAAGGAATGGGACATGCCTGAACTCATCAACCCTGTACCGCTGGTACGCAAACCCAGGCTCCCACAAGGACGTAACCGCCGTTTGCATGGGGATGAAGAAAACCGCTTGCTGCGGGAATGTGAAAAAATCAACCCGGAGTTGGCCGATATAGTACGCTTTGCCATTGAAACCGCCATGCGACAGGGCGAAATCCTGAGTATGACCTGGGACAACGTGCATCTGGACCGGCATACCGTATTCCTGCCCCACACCAAAGACCCCAAAATGCCGGAGAGCCGCACTGTGCCGCTGTCCGTTGCTGCGGAACAATGCCTGGTGAGGCAAAAAGAGCGATATCATCCAAAGAACGGGAGAGTATGGAAACTCCAGATGGAAGGGTTGAAATATGCCTATGCATCGGCAAAGCGGCGAGCCGGAATTACCGGACTGACCTTCCACGACCTGCGCCATGAAGCCGCCAGCCGCATGGCCGAGAAAGGCTTGCCCGTCATGACCCTGCAAGCCATTACGGGACATAAGTCCATGCAGATGTTGAAGCGATATACTCATATCTCACAAGACGCACTGGTGAGGGCTTTGCGTGGGTGAGCAGACCAAAGTGCGCTATTCCGCCAGACCGCATGGGTTCATTTTCTGCCCATCCCCGCATTTTAGTGGGGCGCTGGTGTGTCGTGGCGCTATCGTCCGATACCGTGCGTCCTGGCACCACCCTGATTTTTGGCAAGTCTTTGGCGACATCCGGGAATTGATTACGCACCATCACGTTGAGATAACCGCGGACAGCCTCTGCGCTGAGCGTATCCACTTCGGTAAGCCGGGCACCTAACCATTGCGCCACCTTGTAGGAACTACCCAGCTTCTCACAAAAGTGGGAAAAAGTATCCCGAGATAACTGAATACGAAAATCCCCGCGACGTCCTGAAAATTCAGCGAATATCTGTTCGGGGGGTGCTGTCTCGGAGAAAATTGAGTTTGTGGAATGGGAATTGCCTAGACTGTCGTGGGTTTTCTCTACCATGGGGGCCTCCATATCGGTATGGTTCAGGGTGTTTGCTAAAATCTTTGGGGGCGCACATGGGCTTTCTTGCTCTAGGCACATTGGTAAGCATAGCCCACCACACGCGGTTTGGCCAATGTATCTTTGATAAATCCATTATCAGAATTTATAGATATTACTATCTTTGCCCATGAGCCGGGGGCCTTGAAGGATGCGCCGCCAGGGCCAGCACCTTGGCGGGTAACGTGCTATATTCCGCAAAATCCCCATCCACAAAAAACGAGACACCGCATGACCGCCCTGCAAGACCTGCTCCAATCCTTCCGTGACTCCGCCCAGAATGAACGCGACAAGGGCACCCTGTTTGAACATCTGGCCGTCGCCTACCTGCGCCATGAACGGTTCTACGCCGATTATTACGAGCAGGTCTGGACCTATGCGGACTGGGCAGCCACCCAGGACCTGAAAAAACGCGATAGCGGCATTGATTTGGTCGCCCAGGTGCGCGGTACCGGCGAGTTTCACGCCATCCAGTGCAAGTTCTTTGCCCCGGACTACCGGGTCCAGAAGGCGGACATCGATTCCTTTTTCACGGCTTCCGGCAAAAAGACCTTCGCGCACCGACTCATCATTACCACCACGGACCACTGGAGTGAAAACGCCGAAGACGCCTTGCGCGACCAGCAGCCACCGGCCCAGAAGCTCACCCTGCATGATTTGGAAGACAGTCAGATTGACTGGGCACAGTTTTCCGCGTCCCGTGACCAGGTGGTTCTGAAGCCCAAAAAGACCCTGCGGGAACACCAGCAACGCGCACTGGAAGCCGTGACCCGCGGCTTGACTCCGGCCGACCGGGGCAAACTCATCATGGCCTGCGGCACCGGCAAGACTTTTACCAGCCTGAAAATTGCCGAAGCCTTGACGGGCGCAGGCAAGCGGGTTTTGTTCCTGGTGCCCAGCCTGTCCCTTTTGTCACAGACCCTCACCGAATGGACCCAGGAATCGACCATTCCCCTGCACAGCTTCGCCGTGTGTTCCGATAGCGATGTGGGCAAGAAACGCAGCAAGGAAGATGACGCCATCACGGCGGCCATTTATGAATTGCGCTATCCCGCGACCACGGAGGCCAAGCGCCTGGCCGATGCCCTGCACCAACGCCATGATGGCACCCACATGACCGTCGTATTCAGCACCTATCATTCCCTGGCCGTCGTCCACAAAGCGCAGGCCGAATACGGCATCCCGGCCTTTGATTTGGTGATTTGCGACGAAGCGCACCGCACCACCGGGGCATCCTTTGCTGGCGATGATGATTCCGCCTTCGTCAGGATTCACGATGCCGAGTATATCCAGGCCCGCAAGCGGCTTTACATGACTGCCACCCCGCGCATCTACAGCGACATGGCCGAAGCCCGGGCCGAGCAGGAAAACACCACCCTCTACGGCATGAACAACACCGCCGTGTTCGGGGAGGAACTGTTCGTCATTACCTTTTCGGAAGCCGTCAAGCGGAAGTTGCTGGTGGATTACAAGGTCATCGTGCTGGCCGTGGAAGAATCCCATATCAACCGCAGGCTGCAAAATCTGCTGCGCGACCCCGACAATCAGCTCAAGATGGACGATGCCGCCAAAATCGTGGGCTGCTGGAAGGCGTTGGCCAAACAGGGATTGACGGAACAGGACGCCCAGCCCATGCACCGGGCCGTGGCCTTCTGTCAGGTCATCGAGCCGAGCTTCGGTAAAAAAAACCCCAAGGTCAGTTCCAAACAGATTGCGAGCATGTTCCAGGCCGTGGTCGAGGAATACCAGCAGCAGGAAGCCCTGGCGAATCCTGAGTCTGCCGGAAGTATCGCCAGCACCCTCACCTGTCAGGCGGAGCATGTGGACGGCGGCATGAATGCCGGAGAAAAGGAAGCCAGGCTCGACTGGCTGAAAGCGGACACCCCGGCGAATACCTGCCGGATTCTCAGTAATGTCCGCTGCCTGTCCGAAGGGGTGGATGTCCCCGCCCTGGATGCCGTGCTCTTTCTCACCCCGCGCAATTCCCAGGTGGACGTGGTGCAGTCTGTAGGGCGGGTCATGCGCAATGCGCCCGGCAAGGAGCGCGGCTATATCATCCTGCCCGTGGTCATTCCGGCGGGTGTGGAACCCCACGAAGCCCTGAATGACAACAAGACCTACAAGGTGGTCTGGGAAGTCCTGCAAGCCTTGCGCTCCCACGATGACCGCTTCGATGCCATGGTCAACAAGCTGGACCTGATAGGCAAAGACCCCAGCAAAATGGAAGTCATTGCCGTCACCGACAAGTTCCAGAAGCCCGCAAAGAAAACCAGCGCGGCCAGGAAAGCCGCCAACCGTGCGCGGGGTGGCGGGACCATTGGACAAAGGGACGACTCACCGGAAGTCGAACAAGTGGAAATGCCATTCGAGATTGGCGAAATCGAACGCGCCATCTATGCCAAACTGGTCCAGAAGGTCGGCAATCGCCACCACTGGGAGGATTGGGCCAATGACATTGCCAAAATCGCCCGCACCCATATTGACCGTATTCATGCCATCCTCGAAAACCCGGCCAACACCACAGAAAGGGAAACCTTTGCCGCTTTTGCGAAAGAACTGCGGGACGACCTGAATGACAGCATCCGGGATGACGAAATCATCGAAATGCTGGCCCAGCACCTCATTACCAAGCCGGTCTTCGATGCCCTCTTTGAGGGTTACAGCTTCGCCAGTCACAACCCCATGAGTCAGGCCATGCAAGCCGTGCTGGAGCAGTTGCAGGAACACCGGCTGGACAAGGAAGCGGACACCCTGCAAGCCTTCTATGAGAGTGTGAAAGAGCGGGCAAAGGGCATCGACAATGCCGCAGGAAAACAAAAGATTGTGGTGGAACTCTACGACAAGTTTTTCCGCAACGCTTTCCCGCGCATGACCGAACGGCTGGGCATTGTTTATACCCCCGTCGAAGTGGTGGACTTCATCCTGCACAGCGTTGCCCATTTGCTGGAAACCGAATTTGGGCAAACCCTGGGCAGCGAGGGTGTACATATTCTGGACCCCTTTACGGGCACCGGCACCTTCATCACCCGGTTGCTGCAAAGCGGCCTGATAAATCCGGCGCAACTGCCCTACAAGTACCAGCACGAAATCCATGCCAACGAGATGGTCCTGCTGGCCTACTACATTGCCGCCATCAATATCGAAGCCGCATATCACGGCATCATGGGCGGGGAGTACCAGCCTTTCGAGGGGATTTGCCTCACCGATACCTTCCAGTTGTACGAAAAGGAAGACCTGGTGGACAACATGGCGGCGCTGGAAGAAAACGATGCCCGCAGGCGGCGGCAAAAACGACTCGATATTCGGGTGATTGTGGGGAATCCGCCGTATTCGGCAGGGCAAACCAGTGCCAACGATAACAACGCTAATATCAGCTATCCACATTTGGATGAGCGGATTCAAGAAACCTACGCAAAACGCTCTGTGATGACTTCCGTGCGTCAGCTTTATGACAGTTATATCCGCGCCATTCGCTGGGCTTCTGACCGGATTGGGAATAACGGCATCATCGGTTTTGTGACTAATGCCGGGTGGATTGAAGCCAATCTGGCGGATGGTCTAAGGAAAGCCTTGGTCGAGGAGTTTTCCAGCCTGTATGTATTTCATTTGCGGGGTAATCAACGCACTTCCGGCGAACAGTCGCGCAAGGAAGGCGGCAAGATTTTCGGTAGCGGCAGCCGCGCCCCGATTGCCATATCCCTGCTGGTGAAGAACCCCAATGCCGCCGCTCCAGGCCAGATTTACTTCCATGACATTGGTGATTACCTCAGCCGGGAGGACAAGCTGGAAACCATTGCCCGCTTCGGTAGCGTGGCGGGTATCACCGAAGCCGACGCTTGGAACCACATTATCCCGGACGCGCACGGCGACTGGCTCAAACAGCGCGATAATAGTTTTATGGAGTTCATCGCTATGGGCGACAAAAAAGGTGATGGCACCAAGCTGTTCGAGAATTTTTCGCTGGGTGTTGCTACTGGTCGTGACACATGGTGCTACAACGCTTCCAGGCGGGCTGTGACCGACAACATGACGCGGATGATTGCTTTCTACAATCAGGAAACCGCCAGCTTCCAGAAAGTCTATGGCGGACTGGATAAAAAGGCCCGCGATGACGCCGTGGATGGCTTTATCGATACTGACCCGACTAAAATCAGTTGGACGCACAATCTCAAGGAAGAACTTGCCAAAGGGTGTCACTTTGCCTTTGAGCAGGCGAGTTTGACTTCCAGCCTGTACCGTCCTTTCACTAAGCAATGGCTGTATTTCAACCGCCGTTTTAATGAAAGGGTGTACCAGATGCCACGCATCTTCCCGGAGGCGGGGGTGGAGAATGTGGTGATTTGTGTTTCTGGAGTGGCCGCCCGGAATTTTTCCTGCCTCATAACCAATGCGTTGCCGTGCCTGGACAATATTGAAAAAGGCCAATGCTTTCCCCTCTATCTCTACGACACTGAGGCACCCGTAGCTGAAGACGACATTTTTGCACATAACGACGCATCCATTGAAAAATACAACCGCCGCGAGGCCATCACCGATGCCGGGCTGTCGCATTTTCGTGAAGCCTATCCGAATGAGGTCATCAGCAAGGAGGACGTGTTCTATTACGTCTATGGCCTTCTGCATTCACCGGACTACCGGGAACGCTATGCCGACAATCTCTCCAAGGAACTCCCGCGCATCCCACGGGTGAAAACGGCTGCGGACTTCTGGGCATTTTCCCAGGCGGGCCGGGACCTGGCGGCACTGCATTTGCACTATGAGACGGTGGAGCCCTATCCGCTGACCATCGAGCAGCGCGGCAAGCCCCTGGCGGGGAGCAATCCCCTCACCGATGCCGATTACCGTGTCGAGAAAATGAAGTACGGCAAGAACGGTAAGGAAAAAGACCTGAGCACCGTGCATTACAACGACAAAATTACCTTGACCGGCATCCCGCTGGAAGCCTATGGGTATGTCGTTAATGGCAAACCGGCGCTGGATTGGGTCATAGAGCGCCAATGCGTCAAGACCGATAAGGCGAGCAGGATTGTCAATGACGCGAATGCCTGGGCCACAGAAACCATGCACGACTACATGTATTCAATAGGACTGTTCTGCCGGGTGGTCACGGTTAGCCTGGAGACGATGAAGATTGTGCGGGGGTTGCCGGGGTTATCTATTGGTGAGGGGTAGTGAATTATGGAGTGGACAGCAATAGCTTCTGCTGCGGCAGCGATAGCAACTTGTGGACTGGCTGTGGCTACTGTATGGCTCGGTTGCGAGGCTAGAAAGTCAGCAAAGGCTGCTGAAAAATCCGTTGAACAATCCAGGAAAGCCGCTGACGCCACAAAGGACTTGGCAACTGAAACGGCTCGACTGGCAGAAGAAACCAAAAAGATGACGGATATTGAAGTCAAGCGAGACGAGTTCCTGCGCCGTCCGTATGTGATATTGGAAGAGGGCAGAATTACAGACTTGTCTCATGCCAAGATGAATATTGAAGGAAAAATAAGAAATATATCTGGTTCTCCGGCCTTAGAAGTGTATCTGAATTTCTATTGTCACAATATGCCGACAGAACAACTGTCACAGGATTCTGGTGAGGGCAACGACAACAAGGTGATTTCGTGGTTGTTTGCGAGTGGAGAACTGTTATCCGATGGAATAGGCCCGAACGATACTAAAGAACTCAGATTAGATTTTCAACGGATTGATATAACATCCAATGATAATAACCTGCGTCTGCATGAATTTACGAATATAAACACAACAATAACATCGGCCGGCGAAGAGTTTGCTCGATATTCTCTTTGGAATGCAGTAATATCGTACAAAGGAATCAATGGCGAAAGTTATTTCTCTGTATATAAGTACAAATTTAATCCCAGCGTGGGTGGTGGTCATGTTACTGCTAATTTCGTATTCTCTGGGTTTTATCGCGGTATCTATGACCAAGACGGCAATGGGCATAAGTTTATCCAATATCGAGGATTTCCTAATGTGGATATGTCTCCACCTTGGGATGCAGTGGGGCGCTCTGACAGAAACAACAGGAGAATTTTACAGGTATACAAGGATGCTCTCCGGGATTCTACACCTACCCAAAACGATTAGGAACCGTAATTGAGTAGGCGCTCGCCCCGGTTTTACTAAGAATTATTTACCGCAGATATTTTCATGGCAAGCTCATGTAACTTGAGCGCACCTGCATCGACTGTTTTTTTGTCAATAGATAGGGCATTGTTTGCTGCGACTTTGGCCTTTGCGTATTCTATTGCTGTTGTATTGTTTATAACGTTACCGAATGGGCCTATTCTTAACAAATATTTTTCATCATTAAGGCATTCCTGTGCATTTTTCCTGTACATGCAAGAGCTTTTGTACAAAGCCATCGCCGTATTGAATTTTTCCGATAGAATGTTTTTTTCATCATTTATTTTGCCGGTTTCCAACCTATTCTCTTTTTCTATATGCTCAAAGATATGTATTACTCTGTCTCTCTGATATTTATTAACAGATACATTTGTAGCGCAATTTTGCCATATATAATGGGGAACTCCACGATTATTTTCTAGCGTAATATACCTTAAACACTTACTGTAGTAATTGATATATGCATTGTACCCCTGTTTAAGGTTGTTACTGTAGGCAGGTAAGTCATGGGAAAACAAAATGTATGACCTTATGCTGCCATATAGTTTTTTTCCATACTCACCAAGACTTGTCATTAATTTGTTTGACCGCAAAACCAGCCTTCTGTGTTGTGCTGCAATTTTCAGGCTGTTGATGTCTGAAACAAGCTGATGGTCTGTAACTTTATTGAAGCTGTACCTGTTAGCGTTAGAATACATAATCAATTTAGTGCGTTTAATGTTCCCTGATAATGTCAAACTAGAAAACGGCCCGTCAGCGAGTGGCTCGCTACTTCTTGTCTGGAAGCTGAACACTCGGTTGTTTATGGTTCCATTATACATTTGATAAATATATTTCAATGTGTCGCCGTCGTTATCATTAACCTGATAAGCAATGTACCCGTTGATATGCCCAGGTGACGATTCAACCATCCTTATGTAAAGCAGTCCATCTTTTATGTTTTTATCAGCGTAAAATGATGAAACATGCAAATCGTTTGTTGACGAACAACCAATGAGCGGTAATGCAAGCAATGCACCAACAAAAAAGCGCCATCCCTTCATATCTATCACACCTTACTTAAATAATGCGGCTATATGCTAATATTTGAACCTGACAGGCAGCTACTTTGAATTATTTGTTTCTCGGTCATCCGTATCCGCAAATTGTTGAATCCGCCCATCGCCTGAATATGGCTGCGTAACGCGGACAAATACATATCGGGACGCTTTTCCATCTTGGCAATAGCGGGTTGCTGAACGCCCGGAATATCCGCCAGGGTTTTTTGTGAAAGTCCCCGGGTCAAACGAAGCTCTTGCGACGGCATTTCTCGCTGCATGACCTGGGCTTTTGCCGCCGACCGGGATTGTGCATCGGCGGACGTGCGGGACCGCAGTGTTGAAAAGTTTTTAGTCATCCAGGCCATCCTTCGCAGATACTCAAAGTGCCCAAACTTGGGTGGTCTTGCTACCGCGCTATCATCAAGGATTAAAGCGAAGGAGCACTCAAAAAACAGGGGGTATTCCTCCCAACCCCAGAACTGAGCCCTCATTCTCAATGAAGTCGAGCCAGTCCATGAAATCATTTTCCGACATTTTTCCCAAGCGTTCAATATCCGTGCGAGATTGGACGGATGCAAGCATGTTGAAAAGCGCTGCAAATGCTGTTAGTTGGTAATGAAAAGAAGCCCAGGCAGGAGTTTCCAGCAAATCCTGCTTTGCTGAAATTGGTGCCCATTCATGGAACTCATCAGGAAGTGGAGGATTGTCGGGAACGGACCTCCCGATTTCTTGGAGCAAGTAATGGTAATTTTCCAGAGCATACCGGAGCTTCTCGCCAACATAGGTGAGTGGCACACCATATCTTGACTCGTTCTTCTCATAGGCCGGGCCATTTGTGCTTTTCATCAGGTCTTCAATATCCATGTGTTACCCTCTGCTTATTTACCGCCCGGGGCAGTATTCGATGGCTCAGAGCGTGCGGCATCTCAACACTGACGTGTAACATTCCGCGGCCTCTCTTACCGCAGCACACTCTGGCCTTTGACCAGAATACTCCCACCAAATCTGAAAATAAATCACGGCTCCCGTAACCTCCCGTAACAAGGCTCGAATAGTGCCTCCTGTGTCAGCAGGGTTGTCGCCTCCCTGCAATGGAGCACCACGACAGGGGCGGCAAATCCTTTGGTGGCTTTCGTGCAATACTGCACGAGACGGAACCGAGTGTCGATGAAGAAGCGGGTTCCGTATAGCCCCACGTATCCGCTGGAACTGTTCTGCCATGTGGTGACAGTCAGCATGGAGACCCTGAAGGTTATGCGGTGGTTGCCGGACGTCGGCTAGAATGCATTTGGGGAATAGCTTTAGGATACTCCCAAATGGTTCAGGATAAGACGCATTGAAACGTCATTTGTTAATGGGAAACCGGAAGTCTCAACAAGCACCTTTGAGTCTCCTGACTTCCAGCCGCTAGTACCATGCACGGTCCAGAACTTAACATCTGGCAGAGCCGCGAACACCTCTCTCGGTGGATACTCTAAGTCTGACTTAGTGATATACGCAACCCTCAAATTGGGGTTCCGGTATGCGACCGCAAGTTGCTCATTAACATGAGAATCATTTCCACCGTATCCGATTATTAATATGCGCTTTACATTTTGGCTAATATTTTTTAGCTCACGCATATATTCCCCCATGACTGGCATATTTGAAATCAAATTAGATTTGTCAGTGCCTGAGATTATTGTTGAAGCTATTAAGTGCCGACCATCTTTGCTTATCAAGCAGCACTTTGGTTCGCCGGGCGCGTTATCAAGACCAAAACGTGCATTGGTAGCAGGCACCAATCCTGAATGCTTTAAGATTGTATCTTTGCTTGGCATAGAATAAAAAATGCTCCCATGCAGGTGTGCCAGTATATGCTCCTTTGACTTTATCGCTGACGCAAGGCTATCGGAACAAAATGTTTCAGGGTGAACATGTTCTTTGCTAGACGAAAAACCATCTGATAACGTTACGCCTAGCCGATTCGCGTAGTCTTCGGCAACTGAGTCATAATTCAAGGTAAACAGCAAAAGTCTGTACCTTTTATATAGCTCCTTGTAATTTGCTTCTCCATGCTCACTCAACTTTGGTTCGATTCGGAATGTGTCAATAATAGTATTGATGGTCACTGTGTGAACATCATAGGGATGGGCCGCACACCGAAATCCGCTTAGATGAATATTTTCTAAGTAACCCAGAAATTGTTCATAATTACTATATTGCCTTGAATAGCATCTTACTTGATGGAAGTACAGGGATAAATTCTGACTTTTCCTATAGCCGCTGCACACAGACTCTACATCATCAACCCATGGAGAATCCCACTCGTCGCACATTGCTAATCGTTCAGTTATATCTACGACCCCAGGCATACCTGCGTGAATACTGGCTCCGGCACCTAGAATAACAAGCAGGTCTTCTTTTGTAGAATTATTCATAACCAGTTGGCTCCCATCAGATGCTCAATATTTCTTTCCCAACATTGTTGTCCGACGATTCGCCAAACTGCTCATCCTCCATACGCTTCCTGCGTTCGTCCAGCAATTCCCCCTCGAACATCCAGTATTCGGAACCGCTGGCAGTGGGTGTCTTGTAGCCAAGGCCATGTAGGGCTTTCAGGGCTGCGGCGGAGAGGCTTTGAATTTCGTCCTGAAAATTGACTCTCCCGGCATCCACAACCGTGGCCGTCAGGGATTCATCCCGCGAGAACGTGAGGACATCCCCAGGGTGGATGCCCAATGCCTCCAGCCGGATGCGTGGCCGTCTGGCCTTGGCTCTTTCCAGGGCCTGCTGCTCTTCCTGGTCTATCTCGGCTGCCCCCGGAGTAATTTCGGTAAACTCGCCAATACTGATGGCCAGCACGACCTTCTCCGGGTCCACCTGAAAAAATTCTCTTTTGGGGTTGATACGGTTTTCCGCAAAAAGCTGATGCAGCGTCTTTTCCAGTTTGGGGGCGTCCTTCACCTCAGCGGCAAAGTAGCACTCGAACGGTAAAGGCACTCCCGAATGGGTGCTGAGTTGGGCCATGCGGGATTCAACCCTATCCGTGGTCCGGCCAATCTTGACCAGGCCCGGCATGGCCTCATTGGTCAGAATGTAGATGATGTCAGGCATCCGCTAAACCTCCATAACGCATATCGGGACGAGCCAAGCCGCACCATGCTACAAGTTCCGCTTGCGAACGATAATCTCCCACCACAGCCGCCAATCACCCATGAAACTGAATAGGGGATACTTGAATGTGGCGGGTTTGTTGTGTTCAAAGAAAAAGTGCCCTACCCAAGCGAATAGATAACCTTGCAATAGCGCCACAAGAAGCAGCCACCACCACGCGGATAGGGGGGCAACCAGCACCAGAACCAACGCCGTGGTGGTGCCCACAAAATGCAACCGTCTCGATACCGCATTCTGATGCTCACTCAAGTAAAACGGGTAAAACTCTGCGAAAGTTCGATAGCGCTTGGGGACACTCATATCGCTCACCGGCTTCAAACAGCAATCTCCATGACCTTGTTTTTGTCGGAAACCGGAATATCCCGAATATCCACTGACAAGCACCCCTCTATCGCTTCATACAGGTTGCCGAGCAGCTCCTCAAAGGTCTCTCCCTGCGTGGCACAACCGGGAATAGCCGGAGCTTCCGCCCAATAACCTCCCTCTTCCGCCTCATGTACGACCACTTTCAGTTTCATGGCAACACATTCTTCCTTGAACCAACGATATACTGAGTACTATATCACTGCTGACACAAGCCCGTATCAGAGGGTGCCACCCATCAACAGAACATGTGCAGAGTTTACCGTTGAAAAAAACCTGACCGCCGAGCGCCCACTCAATTGCTGCCAGTGCGCTCGGTTTGCCCGTGAACCTTGCAGGTGATGCAACCCGAAGCGGAAGATTCCCGCCAAGGTGTCCAATGCGAACGATGACCTTGAGAGCCATGGAGGGCAGGGTCTGACATGGTCACGCCCCTGCCCCCATGGTTCCCGCTCAGGCGTGCCGCACGGTGTGATGACCGGAGTTGGCAGCCGTCTGGTCCTGGTTACGGCGCATGGCGTAAAGGGCCTGTAGTTCACTGCGCACCACGTTCAGTTCCATGTCGATACTTACTATCGGCGCTTCCCGTTCTTCCCGGCGATGGAGCAACTGATGCCGCCGGTTCTGGAGGGCCTGGATGCGTGCTTGCCGTTCTGTTTCGTTCATGGTTGTTCTCCTTTTGTCCGTCTGTGATTTTCGATACCCGTAAAGCACACGTCCTCAGAAAGGGGTGTGCGGCGATGGAAATACCCATGCTGACGCAGGGTATTTCCGAAATGATGTAACAGCGCGGCGGCCATCAGGGTTTTGAGGGGCACCCAAAACAGTCCATCCTGCCAACCGGCTCCGCCCACGCCAAAAAACCAGGCGTTGGTCCAATGGGTGGACATCCCTGCCCCGTACAGGTCGGGCACCAGCGTTCCCAGAAAAGCCAGGGGATAGACCATCGGCCAGGGCAGGCGGTCGCCCAGCAGGAACACCAATACCGGCCAGAGGATGATATTGGCCGTAAAGGTATGCAGCCCGGTGACTCCCCAATAGGCGGTACTGATGCCGATGGTCATGGCAAAGAGCAGAAAACCCAGAATGACATCCGGGTCCTTGATGCGCCGCAGGTAGGCGATGGACAGCGCGATACTGATGAGGGCGGGAAGCACCATGCCTTCCTGTGTGCGGGCATCGCTCAGATAAGTGACGATGGGCCATGCCTGAAAGCGCAGGGTTTCCAGATGGAGCCAGGCGCTGAAATCCGGATAAAACATTATCCAGCCCTCCCGTTAAGAAGAACGGTAATCGTGCCTTGAGGCATAACCATCATGGGGATTTCCTTGGGTGTCCAATGGTTTTGGAAATGAGCGATAAATAGCCTAATCGGGTTTGCTGTATTACTTCGCATAATCGAGGACACCTGTACGAGATGTCCTCTGTTATGCCCCGTCCGTTATTTAGGATGGGGGTGGATGGGATTAACCGTTGCCGTTGGTAACAGCACCACTCGCTCCGATAGTTACAGTGCAATCTACTGGGGTGGTTATTACTGTGTTAGGTGTTCCACACGCTCCCGGAAATGCTTGATTAATTGCATTGTCAGCATCAACTGCTGCTGTAAGACCACTTCCACCAGCAGTACCTGCAAGCTTTACTTTAACTGTCGCTGTATTGCCAGCTGTAAGGTTGGTTGTATTAATGGGGTCGGGGTTAACACCAATTTGTCCTGCAACGGTGCCATCTGTACCATCTACATATTCTGCGTTGGCTCCCTGTCCAGGCATCGGGTCATTCCCCTGCAATACTCCAGGTGTGCCCGCTGCCCCCTTCGCCCCAGCTACAGAAACTAACTGTGTTGATTGCCCTGCTTGCATAGCTGCTACTGCAGAAGTAGCAGCTGTTACTGCCTGATGAAAATCCTGCGCAACGTCTGCTCCTTGTGACGTAGCAATATACTTTTCATACTGCGGAATAGCGATGGCCGCCAGAATGCCGATGATGGCAATGACAATCATCAGTTCGATGAGGGTGAAACCGGCTTCAGCGGCCCGCTTCACTTGGTTGACTTTCATGCTCATGAGGATGCTCCTTGTGTGGTAAACCCGTTGGACAGCGACACTGGCGCTGACTGATTCTAATGTTGCAAGATATGTACCAGACGTTTCATATTCTGGAACGTATATTTTCAGTCTATTGATTTTACTGAAAAACAAATGGTTACTTTTTCAGAAACCATCGGGACAATATCGCAGCCCTGCGGTATTTCATGGTAAACACGATGAAGTGAAGCATCGGCTTCATCGTCAAAGTTGTGAATTCATCGTCACAACGATGAAATGAGATTTTTGCTTCACCGTGAAAACGATGAATTCATGGTCATCACGTTGAAATGACAGCTTTACTTCATCGTCAAAGAGGTGAATGCATCGTCGTGACGATGAAATCAGGGTATTTGCTTCATGGTCATGGCGATGAAGCGGTGATTTTGTGCTAATCTGCGATTTATCGCTCCCGCTTCCCCAAAGGAATATCAGAATGACCATCTCTCCGTCGGACACTGCCATTTTTGTCAGTACACAGACCGCCGCTTTGTTGACCGGCAAATCCATTCGGACCATCCATAACTGGTTAGGGAATACGGAAATTGCCGGAAAAGACGTGCCTGCGGGTCGTATTCCAGGGGGTGCGGCGAAGAAGATTGATTTGGTCAGTCTGGCAGAACATATCCCGTTGACCCTGACGGATACGCGGGTAGCTTGGATTATACAGGCCGATGCGGGTCAGCCCGAAGCCATGAAGATGGTGGGCCTGAGTTTTCATGAAGTGGACAACTACCCATTGGCCGTCGCCTGGTTTGAGGCGGCGGCCAAAAAAGGGGAAGCCGATGCCATGGATTTGCTGTCCTGGCATTACATCAATGGCTCGGGAGTCAAGAAAAACATTCCGGTGGGCGTGCTGTGGCTCGCCAAGGCGGCAGAGCTAGGGCTACCTACCGCGCTGATAAAATTGCAGCAGTTGGGTTTTGATGTGGGGCCGGTTCCGCTGAAAGAGGGTGTCGCCTTTTCGCCCACGGATGTGCATCTGCATAAAAAAGCAGGGGCGAAAGAATAGCCGTCTCCGTCAGGCCCAAACTTGAGGCAGGTTACAGGAAATAGCACCAATGGCACGCTGGTTTTTATACACGCCATCCGGCTTTGTTTTATTGTTGATACTGGCCTGTCTGGTCGGGCTGGTGGTTTATCTGTTGCCCGTCCTGCTGGCCTGGAGTCTGGGCCACCCGCATCTGGTGGGGGCCACCCTGCTGGACGTGTTTCTTGGGTGGACCGTCATGGGCTGGCTGGCAGTCCTGATATGGGTGCTCATGTTCGGTCGGGATGTGAAGTAATCTCCTCTGGAGAGCCGGGCAACGCATGCCCATCATGAACAACATTTAGCAAGCACGGAGGAGAAGTACCTTTGTTATCCTGAACGGTGGTGCAAAGACGCCAAGACCAGACAGGTTACTCTATGTTTACTGCCAGCGGCAGATAAATCCTGAATCAGCCCGGACCCCGATGCAAAGGGCTCCCAAGTGCGGTGTAAACATGTGGGACTCAGGGGTTGCCCTCTATTCTCACATGGCTCATGACGGCGCTCATTTATCTGGATGAAAGCGGAGACTTTGGGTGGCAGTTTACTCTGCCCTACAAGCGCGGCGGGTCCAGCCGGTTTCTTATTATTGGTCGCTCATTATCCCGCCAGATAAAGAAAATCTTCCCGAACGACGGCTGCGGCAAATATATAAACACCAACACTGGAATCCAGCGAAAGAAAAGAAATGGGCAGGGATGTTCACCTGGTGGGCGTTTGGCGTTCGCGCTCGGCGGCGGGCACGGCGGCAGGCGGCAACCATCCACAGCGCCATTATTGACCTGTCCGTAGTGGCAGCGTACAAAGTCAGAAAAGTATGGGGGGTTGCAGGATGGATGTTCAGGAAACCATTGAGGGTTTGCGTAGGCTGATAGAGGGCGCGATTGCGCCCAGCATTCGGGATATTCAGGGGCGTCTCGACAGCCTGGACAAAAACGGACAGGAGATTCGTGAGGAAATCCGCGACGGCAACGCCAGACATGAACGCCTGGAAACGCGCATGGATGCCCGCATGGACCGCCTGGACGCAAAAATGGATGGACTGGCAGAACGCATGGATAGCCGACTGGATACCCTGACTTCTGCCATTCTGTCCATGCGGCAACCCACCTATCCCGATGCCGTGCTCACCCGATTGGAAAAGCTGGAACGGGAAATTGAGGCCCTGCGAAAACAGAGATAGATTCACGGCCCACTTCTGTCCTATGTGCCAGTAATAGCACAGCCAGCCCCATCTTCTCATGGGACGCCATTCTGACGATGACATCGACAATTCAGTCATGCCATTAAAACACACCCCAATTCTCCTGTTCCGGCAATTAACCCACATTGATGGATGATATCGGTTGACCCGAGAATACGCAAACTCCCCGAGTTGACAAATCCCCATCCCGTCACGTAAAATGCTAATGGACTTTTGTCCCTATTAGTTTACATAAAAAGTCATATACAGGGCGGGTTGAACCATTCCAACGGGATATATCCGTCAACTTTATATCCGCAAAGCAAAGGAAGACGAGCCATGCAAAAAATCACTCATCTCTTGAAACCCGTTGTACTGACCACCGCCGTGGTTGCACTTTCCGGGTGCGCCGCCACGGAAATGGCCATCGAACACCGGAATCTGGCTGCGCAGAGCAAGATGTCGAATACCATATTCCTGACACCTGTTCCTCCCACGGAGCAAACGGTGTACGTGCAGCTTCATAATACGTCCGACCAGAACCTAAACATCCCGGCCTTGACCCAGGAGCTGGATGCCGAGCTTACCGCGCAGGGATACCGGGTCGTGCCGTATACGAAAGCGCATTACCTGTTGCAAGTCAATGTCCTGTCCATTGGGAAAACCACCGAAAGCGCCGCACAGGCAGCGCTGGGTCAGGGATACGGTGGTACGTTGGCCGGTGTTCTGGCCGGGGGTGCCATCGGAGGTGTGGCGGGCCAGTCCTATGAGGCTGCCGGAATCGGGGGATTGGCTGGTGGCGCCGTGGGTTTCCTCGCGGACTCCCTGGTCCATACCAACACCTATGGCATGGTGACCGACGTCCAGGTCGGCATCCGGCAGCGTCATGCGGTTAAACAAGGGACCCAGGCCAACCTACAGAACGGGACGTCCACAAAGACGCAACAGGATATCGTGCAAGTAGGTCACTGGATGTATTACCGGACCCGTATCGTGTCCACAGCCAACCAGACGGATTTGGCGTTCAAGAAGGCCAAGCCCGTTCTGGAGAATCAGTTGGTCCATAGTCTGGGCGGAATTTTCTAGCTTCGAGTTTCTCCACTCTACCCTGCCCCACTCCCCGGTTCTCTTCAACTGGGGAGTTTGCGTTTCCAGATATGGGGAACGCCCATACCTGAATATCCTGTTTCGACAACCCAATTTTCGGATTCCAGTAATGGATGAATGCGATTGGGGGATTTTCATGTATCTGTTGGAACGCGTTTGCCACGATTTCAATCCGGTGGTGCAGTATCTGGCACCGTATACGGTTAGCTATTGGGAATGGGGAGTTTGGGCGGTAGTGGGCATGGCTCTTTATCTGTCTTTTTATACCCTGGTGTGCATGAGAGTATCCTATTCAAGGACTGTACCCGTAATACCCAGCCTGATGGGTATGGCGCTATCCGGCTTGTTTGGTTTACCAGGACTGGCTGTGATGCTGACGATTACCAGCCTTTTTGTATTTGCAGCCGTCTGACGGGAGAATTGTTATGTCATTGATTGCCTGGATTTGTAACGAGTTAGGGCCTTACGCCGTAAGTACACAAGATTGGTGTTGTCTATATTTTACAGGACTTGTCGCGCAATTGCTGTTGCTTGGTGTAATAAACAATAACAGTAACGAGTTGCTATCAAACGATTTCAGGGGAACCGTATCGGGATTTCTTATTTTCGTCGGAACCATTTCAGTGAGCGCTTTTGGGGAACAGGCACTTTCTGTGCTGCAAATATTTCTTATTTTTTGGTTGGGATTTGGGATTCCAAAAGAAAAAGTTCGCTCTATTTCTGGCAACAAAGGATAATTGACAAGTTTTTGTCGAGACTTTAATCAACTCCTCACCGTTTCCAATGTATATATCATGTGTATATGGGTAACCCGTATAACCTGATTTTCCACATTTTTTTACTACCTGTTTACAACCGTTATTGAGACTTGTTTTCAACAATAAGCGATTATACAATGGCGTTTTATCTTTTATGAATAAAAGGTTCGGCGCCTGCAAAACACCAATCTCTCGCATAACGCCGTTTCTTAGTAGGGGCCAAAATGCAAATGCCAAAAAAATAAGCATCAAAATAACCGGTGGCGCAGAGACCAAAACAACATCCATATATTTTCGTCGCAACCGCATTATTCCCTCAAAAAGAACATTCATGAAGACTATAACCCCTAAAACAATATAACCAAGTGTATTGCTATAACCGTAATAAAATATGGGGCCAACGTTTATTATCAAGAACAATGCGAAAAATATCCCATAAAGAATCCATCCTTTTGTTGATTTCGCAAATCCGCAACATAAAGTGGGTATGCTAGCATAATATACAATAAATAGTACCGTAACGAACGTGACGGACAGTGCTTCCATGGAAATGACAAGGTAGTGTGAAATATTTTGGATAACGATGCCGTTGTAGGCATAAAAATAAATGACCATGGCTTGCCCAAAGAGCAAGGATAACAAGGCCAGTCGCTTCCCCTGGGTCCAGAGGAAATCCAGGTTATCCTTGTGCCGGAGAACTCGTGGCCACAGCTTCTCCTCTGGAACCTGACAGTCGGCCTTCGATGTTTCAGTTGAGCCCTTGCGTCGACAGCAGTCTTTACATTTACGGAAAAATTCGGTTATTTGACCCATGTCAAGAATTGCCCCAAACACAAGAAGAAGTTTCGAGAATAGATTACCGCCGCAAACAAGGCAAGTTCCTATTCAAACTTCGATAAATACCCCATTCTCTGAATCCGGTATCGTTGCCAGCGTAGCTTCAAGCTGGTTTCATGGTAAATCATGAACCAGATAGGAGTAATATTTCAGGGATTTTGGAATCTGGGCACTGCTGGGGAATCATCCGGACACGGGCAGCAACCGCTTCAACTCGTGCCCAACGTTTCCTGATTTCCTGATGATTCATGATGATACAACCCCAGTCGTTTAATGACATCTAAGAATTGCCAATATATCGGAGGAACCGGATTTTCCAGTCCGGGAACCTTGTCAACGGCTTGAACGGCGTTCCAGAGTATCCTGTACACCGAAGGAAGCGCCTCTACCGGAATTTCCGGTTTTTTCCGACCCTGATACAGGGAGACCAATGCGGACACAACCTTGGGAAGCCGGATTCTATCGACTTCCCCATGAACGGTGAGATAAGGAAATTTCCATGTGCGGGTATCTTCGGGATTACCCACATAGGCGAAACACCAACTCGGTAAACCCTTAAGCGTCAGGATATCCTCATCCCAATAATCGGTGTCGATGATATCGAAATAATCCTCCGGAAACACCAGGTCCTCCTGGGTATCCCCGAAATCATCCTGTCGTATTCCGGAGAAATTCAACCGCCACAACTGATGCTCATCAGGAACCACGGTATCCAGTCTTGTCCATAACCTGGTGGTATGTCCGAATTGGTGGATGTCCGCGGCATACAACCGAGTTCCGTCGGATATGGCCACCTTCGATACCCGCTCTTTTTTGGCGTATCCGATGCCTTGCGCCAAAGCTTTCCGGAATGCCCGACGTGAAGCCAGTTGCCCGGGTTTCTTGACTTCGACGATGCAATATTTTCGCATCCGATGCGTGAGTATCAAATCAGCCCGGTTTACTTGCCAAACCAGACTGGATACCGGCCAACCCAATACCTGGTGAAAAAAATAACCCAGGATGTTTTCGGCCACTTTCTCGGAATTGGTTCCAAACCAAACTCCCTGGGACAAGGATTCCTCCCGATATCGGAGAAAATCTTTCCACACGGATACAGTTTTCGAAAAATCAGAAAAGCTGGAAGCTTCCGGTTCTGTGGCGTACATATCCCGCGTATTACCGGAACGACAACTTTCATCCAATTGCGCGGGAAACCCCGGCATTTCGCTGGAACCCGTTAATCCAATGCGCCAGCCGCCGTTCCGCAATGGCGGCATATTCCGCAGACTGTTCGATGCCGACAACATCCTCCCAACCCGCCAATAATGCACCTATCATCTCGGAACCAGCCCCGGAAAACGGTACAAGCAACCTGCGAGGATTAACGTCCATTCTCTCCGGCGGCAACAACAAAGTGGCCAGTTGCCGGGTCAAATCAATGGGTTTCAACGTGGGGTGGCCATTCAACGCATCCAGCATACCCGCCTGTCTTTCCTTGGTGGACACCTTGGCCACATAGAAAAACCGGCTGGCGCCCCCCGCACTGGCAGGATAATCTCGCGTTATTTTCTCCGGAAACTCTCCGAGCGCGTTTCCTTTTCTTCTCCCGCGAAGTGTTCCCGCTTTATTGGCCCTGCTCTTGCGAATGCCCGATTGCGCATCGAGCATCTCCGCAGCCGCATCGTCCAGCAGGACATTGGCGGGCCAGCGACCATTATCTGGCGTAGAAAAGGGAATATCGCTTTGTCCCGCCCATGCTTTTGCCCCGGACGTGCGTCCGTAATTGTGGTGCGGCGGCTCTCCGGGTATCCGGCATCCGTCGATGTTCAACGCCCCGCATCCCCAATGCTGGACATTCTCGGCATAGGTTTTTTCGCCCGGCTTGCGACACAACAAAATCGGCTCGAAAGCAGGCTTCAAAGCCGTGCCATAGCCTGCCCATTGCGCGGATTCCGAACATCCCGGAACGGTTATTTCCCACTCACGGGACCAGGAATTCCCGCCGTGAGCAGCATTTGCAGATTCTTCCAGCAAAGACGTATCTTTCAGCGTGGGATGCTTACGGATACCGATGACTGGACGCTGGTTTTTCATGCGTTTGTCGATGGCCTTGCTGATGTCATGGTTCTTGGGGAACCCGCTGCCAAAAAGCCACATCAAGGTGTCCACCAGCACAAAGCCCGCATCCTCCAGCGCCACGGCCAATCGATGAAAGGTGCGGCTGCCACCAAAAGCCATCAGGTAAGCGCCGGGTTTCATGACCCGCATCACGGCCTCCCAGGTTTCCGGACGAAAAGCCACATCCCCACCATCCCAGGTTTGGCCCATGAAACCGGTTGAGTGGGTGTCCGTACCAACACGATGACGGCCATACGGTGTTTTACCACCATCTCCAGGCTGATTACTGCATTTTCGAGGACTTCCGCCACGCGAGTTTTGCGTGAGATGATAGGGCGGGTCACAAAGGACTGCATCAAAGTAGTTGTCCGGCATCCGCGAAATGGCCGTTATCAGGTCAGCGTTCAACGTTCGGAAAGTCATGACCGAGAAGTTCCAACTGTGCCAGACTTTTTCTGAATCGCGTCTGGAGTGATTCCAAACATAAATTGGTTTCCACTTCTTTGAGCGTGTGTACGGGTAATACCGGTTTCGGCTTCGTCAGCTACCCAATCCGCATCGCAAATCCTCCGCGAGGATTCCAAGGCAGTTTCCCCGGATGTATGGGATTTCCCGTCCGAATTCTGTGTGCGCATTTCGGACATGCGAGCCACAATTTCGGGCGTTATTTCCGGAACAGGCGCGAAAGCCACATAATTTTTCAGTTCCGCAGCACCGGAAATCTGTCCGATAACCGGGACACCACCGATAGTGAGCAACAAACACGTACCGATGGGGTGACACTGTGGCGTAATGGGTACCCATTGCCCAGGTTGGGGAGCAACATGATGTATCATCAAAAATTCCTTAAGTAACAGGTGATGCGTTATGCACCCTATTACCGGAACTTGATAATTGGGAAATCCGCCTGGCGAAACAATCAAAAATCAATTGGTGATTTTCGGTAATATCCACAGTCGGCAATGTCGCCGTGTGTATACAGGAGAATGTTATGGATACCGAGTTTTATATAGAAACCGTTCTGGTTCGACCGGAACGGTTTTTTCCAGAAATGTTTTACATCTCCCCCGTCACAGCGGATATGCTGCCCAGACCCCTCAGCGGCGAAACCCGGGACATAAGTGGGGTTTGGGTGAAAAATCCTCAGGAATTCTGTATGCCCGTGAAATATACCAAAATAGGAGACTGGGTACTGGCGGTTGCCGGATTTCGGTTCGGAACCGGCAGCCTCGCATGTTATGACGAGTATTGCCAATTCCGCATTCCCTGGGATGAATGTTGGTGGCCCACCATTCTTAACATGGAAATTTCGAGAAATACACTAGAGGACACGGTTGCCTTTCTCCAGAAAATCGGGTTAACCCGACACTTGCCAGCCCAATTCAGGAACGCATCCCTGAATTACCGTCTCCTAACACTGGATTGAAACAACACCCCGCAAAACGCGGGGCATTTTTTTGGAACCAGATATACCCGCCCACGAAACAATTTATCCCCTTTTCCAACGTATATGCCGTCCCAATATCCAAAACAGTAAACCGGAACCACCCGCAGCCAGTAAACCACCTACCGCATACCCCGCAGACAGACGCAACACCAAGAATTCCGCAGAATGTGCATGAAACAAGGACAGGTTGACCGCCATTACCAATCCGGCAATGGACATCAACAACAGGAATCCCGCCACACCCCACAAGATATACGCCATGGACTGAAACATCCTTTTCATAACGCCAATTACCGAAAAAGGAAAATTGATGCGTACATGTCCGGTATTCGGATGGACAGTAACCAATTTTCTTAATATTTCGGGTGCGGTAATAGGGTTAGTGTTCATATAAGGAGGTGTATTATGTTTAAAATCCACTGGCACTGGGACGAGGTCCCAGATAAATTGACAATCGGGACCCCTGTGAAGGGGTTCGATGCGGAATTCGGGACGATGGTGTGGGCGTACCGCACCATCGTTCCGGGAATAGCAGCGGTCTACGTAGTAGACCGCACACGTCCTTGGAGACCTTCCAAAGACGTGTACCGGGGAGAACTTCGGGGGTATCTCCCCCGTTGGATGGCCCCCATCCGGGATGTATACCGGATGGGGATTATGGAGGTACTTAAGGGCCTTATGAAGACGGCCCTTGATGACTAAAGGGAGAGGGGCGTTTGCCCCTCTCCCCGAAGCCCGCAGCGTTTTGCTGCGGGTTTTGTCTGTCCGGAATCCCGTACGAAGATTCCCGTCTGCGGCTGCGTCGGCGGCGTTTCTCGGTAATGACCAGGGCCCAAGCGGAAGAGGCTGGGCCCCGGTATGAGGAAGTCAACAACCCCACGGGCGCTTTCATTCCGTTTCTGATGGTCCTTAATCCCGACTTTCCGGTAAGACTCTTGCGATAATTTTGTCGCGTGTTTAAGGAGGTGTGTATGAAACAATTCTTCACACAAAAAGGGCATGGGGTTGTCGTGGATGAAGCCAACATACAGGAGGTAAAGGACTTCCACGGCTCAGGGGTGACCATTTACAAGGTCCAACTGACCAACGGTAAACAAGCCCTGGCGTTCGCTCAGGGTGAGAATCTCAGCCCAGAAGAACTCTGGAAGTCTGGGACGTTGGTTCTCGTGCCGATTTAAGATTCAACCGCCCATTTCGGGCGGTTATTTTTATCCAGATGCGCGGGAATCCCCGTCATTACTCCCGGGATAACCCAGTAAAAAACGGGACTCAAAAAAGTCCCGTCCAGATTTATTCCATGCAACTACGGATAAACTGCATCACCCCATCCTCAAGACCAAAGAACTTCGCAACTTCTTTGTCCGAGAAGGTGAATTCCTTCTCTTCATTAAACGATTGACCCCCTGTTTCCAATTCCGTCATCACGTCATATTGGTGCCAATAATACCCATCAAAACGGAATCCATCTTCGAACCCCAACCCCTCTTCGGGATACACCTGAACCTCATATAACTTCTTAATGGCCGTTATCAGGTCAGCGTTCAGTGTTCGGAAAGTCATGACCGAGAAGTTCCAACTGTGCCAGATTTTTTCTGAGTCGCGTCTGGAGTGATTCCAAACATAAATTGGTTTCCAATTCTTGGAGCGTGTGTACGGGTAATACCGGTTTCGGTAATGTTTCCAACTGTTTTAGTAGAAAAGCCATTTCGTCAGCTACCCAATCTGCATCGCAAATCCTCCCTAGCTTATCTATTACCATTTTGTCTTCCGTTATCATCTTCAGTCTCCTTAAACACACGGCGACATTGCCGATTGTGGATATTACCGAAAATCAACAATTGGCCATATCAAAAAAAGAAACCCCGCAATGGCGGGGTAGGTGCTTTCAGCTAACTGTGCAGTCTGCGAAAGAACCCGTCTGGAAACCGCACCAACTGATATATCATATCCATTGGTTCACCATCGTTATGAATGGTATAATCCGCAATGAACGTATCCAGTGCGGTTTCCGACGAGTGTCCGGACGCATCGCCAATCGCAGGCAGATTCTTGCGCAGGATGCGAACCAGAACGCCACTCTTCTGCTGAACCCCGAAATACTCATTCGGGAACCGTACATCAGTAATTACATAGTTATTCTGCGGGTTGTCCGTAATAACGTCCATCACGCTATTCACCCAGTATCCCTCATCCTGCATACGCCGTGCAGTTCCCAAGTCCTGAAGAAATGTCCGTATCCGCAAATCGCTGGCATTCTCATCCTTCCTGACGAACCCCATATCTGCCATCTTGCGATATACCACATATCGTACCTGCGTCCATTCCGAAAGATGAATGCTATCCACATCCTTGTTCTGAACGAGATACTCCAGGGACAAACCACTCATTTCCGAAGCTTCCCGGTACAACCTGTCTGCAAAAGATAACCGTTCAAAATCGAAACCCTTCAACAACCCTGCCAAGGTATCCTTACCGGAACGGGCCTTTCCCATCAAACCTATCAACATGACAATTCTCTCCTTGTGACTCACCAGGCCAACCCTGGATTTACACCATTACTGAAAACTTCGGATTGCCAATTTTCACATTCCGGTAAACAGCACAGGAAATCATCATGGAGAGAGGAACTCATGAGCAAGAAGCCCAATCTGAAACGATATAACCGACTCGACAAGTACAACCCATTTTGTCACGTCTGGTTCTATTCCAGCATCACTTTGTTAGTGTCCAGCTTAGGCATATACGGCACCCCAAAACTCATTGGATTCCACTCCTTCATCTCCATCGTGTGCAGTATGGCCCTTCTGATAGCGTTTAGTTCGCTTTTTTTCTTTTCCATGGCAGCTTTCGTGGCACTCGCCCAAGGAGAGTTTGAAAACCTATCATTCAGAATTCGCTTATCCATGGAACAACTGGATGAATTGCGAAATCTGAGCAGGATACATCCTGAGATTGCGCGATATCTGATGGATGTCCATGCCGCAGGGGAAACTCTAAAGAATATAGATTACGAAAATATCACATCCTATCTGCGCAAAAAAAACAAATACAATGCCGAACTCGAAAAAACCCAAAAGATAACACAACATGAATTGGATATCATGTCAGAATTGAGAACTACCGCCCATTCCAGTAGTCTAGGCATACCATTGCCGGACACTTTCCGTACCTTGATGCGGGACGCACATCAGGACTTTTTCGAAAAAGGCTTGAATCCAGCATTAAAAAATAACGATTGTACGGTACGCCCACACCATCGTTCCGAATTCCGCATCGAACCCCTTTACAGGGGTCCCCACCACTAACTTGTCGGGAAAATCGAAGCTTATGCCAAGGATGTCAAAGCAAAACGCAAAACGTATGGTTGCTCCAGACCGTCGAGCCAATCAACTTACTGGTAAGGATTGGCTAAAAAATTCAATATCTATATGGAGCGATATCACCAAGACCAAAGAAGAAAAAAACCTCAAACATCCGGCATCCTTTCCTGAAATGATGGTGTCACGGCTGATTTCGTCTTTTCTCAATAAAAAAGAATCTATTATTCTCGACCCGTTTTTAGGTTCGGCTTCAACACTGGCGGCTGCCGCCAAATGCGGATACAAGGGTATCGGGTGCGAAATCTATGACGAATACTTAATCAAGGCTTCAACTCGACTTGAATCATTCGAAAAACAATGCACTATAATCAATGATAGCGCTGTTAATCTCTGCAAACACGTCCCGCCTGACTCTGTTGATATGGTGGTAACCTCACCACCTTACTGGAATATCCTGAACCGGAACAGAACGGCGGATTACAAAGCCATCAGGACGTACGGTGAAAATCGTTCCGATTTGGGAAATGTTGACGACTACCATGCGTTTCTTGACCAACTCGTGCATGTTATGCACGGCGTTTATACCGTTCTGAAACAACGTTCTTATTGTATTGTCAATGTCATGGACATTAGGGTGAAAGATAAACTATATACATTTCACTCTGACCTCTATACCAGAATGGAAAAACTTGGATTCAAGTTGGATGATATAATCATTTGAGATAGGCGTAGCGAATACAATAACTTGCGCACTCTCGGATATCCATATAAATTCCGGCTCAATCGGGTGCATGAATATTTGTTGATATTTTTCAAGGACGTATGATGAGTTTTACCGGAAACAACCTCTGAATCTCAATGATTTCATTGCTATCACGGTGATGGATGCCTTGTACCAGATTCGTTCCGGTCTGGATATTGAAACCGTCACTGGCACGGACAGCGACCCGGTCCAGATGGGTACCCGCTTTCAGAATTTAGTGACGAGTGGCTGACGGATTATCCGGACCGGAGCCTATGCGCCATCTCCAGCTCGAAGGAAGAATTTTCCCGGTTCTCCAGGTATGCTCTTTGTGTTTCTTCCAGTTTTTTCCTGCGGCGAAACTCCTTATATTCCAAATCACGCACATAGTTCCAAATATGGTAATAATCCCATTCGCTTATCCGAAAACCCGCTGTATGCAAGTCCAAAATGTAGTCGGCAACCTCCGGATACCTTTCTGAAAACTTTTCCAATTCAACAAGGTCGTATCGCGTAGGACGCTTGGTGAAACTGTATTGATAGTCATGTTCATGAACGAGATACATCCCAACTGTCATAACAAATACACTGACAACCCAACCCATTGCGTATAGAATCGAAACCGTAATATCTGTTCCTATAACCACCAACGTATAAACAAAACCAATCATACCCAGCATCAACGATAAACAACCAAAGTATATCGGATAATTCAAAGGGTTCCATCGTGCATAACTTCTGAATTTCAATGATTTCACGATTCGGCATTCCAAATTTTGCTGAACAGAGCCATTTCCTCGTTTATCGCTTTTTGTTTTGTCTCGTTCTCTTTCAGTTTGTCTTCCCAATTCTGTATACGATTTTCCATGTATATAACATATCTGTTTATTGCATATCGGTCATATTCCGTGATATGACAACCATGCCGATGAACATCCCGAAGATACCGGGACACCTCCGAATATTTTTCCGCGTATTCCGCTATTCTGGCCAAGGATTCACTGGAAACCAGACAACGACTTCCACATGGTATATCGCCGAATGGGGTATTCACGATACCAAACCCAACAAGCGTCAACAAAGCAACGCTGACGCCACTGAAAAGTACCGCCGATTGGAAAAACTGAGCCAATGGTAGAGACTGCGAATACCCAAGCATCACACATATCACAGTACCCACCATAGTCAACACAAACAGTCCTATATTAAAAAGAAACAACCACAGAAACCAGTCAACCCAATTATGCGCTGGACTCCACCACCTGTAGGGACGATAAACCAGTTTTTTCAAGACGAGCACCTCCACTTTCGCAAACCGTTTACCGGATTACCGGAAATGATAAATTGGCAGGACTCCCCATCTTGGATGAAGTCAAAAACCGCACCCCCGTGAGTAAGTATATCCGGGGATATGAACGCTTCTGTACTGGATGACATGCATTGCTCCTTTCATGATAGACCCAGCCATTACTGGAATCAGATAATTGGTAACGGATGGGCATTCATGAATTCCGTTTTTCCAGTAATTATTTCGCGTGTTTGTTTGAGCCGGAAATACCGGCAAGGAGAGTGAAGTCATGTTCTATGACTTCGATGTGAGTATTAAGGTGCTGTCCGACCGGGCCGAGTCCTGGTCGGACAGCGAGTTGGAGGAGGCTCTGCGCCTCCTCAAGGAATATGCCAGCGAGGACAGTTTTTATGTTCCTCGTCTGGCAGCGATTCGGGAAGAGAAAGTTGTCCGCAGCACCTTGCGGCGGCTTCCCTCTTCCCGATAAACCATAAACCCCTTTTCGCGTTTTGCGTTAAGGGGTTTTCTCATCCACCACGACGAACGTCTTTCTTCGCTGCATGATTTTTCCCAGATGCCGCATTTTTCCCCAATCTTTCGCGTATCCCGCCAGAATCCAGTCCCGCTTTATCTTCGGCAAGGATTTCAGGTGTTCATCCTCACCCACGAAAGTCAATTCATAACGCCGTTGATTCAGTTCCCGTAATCCCAAAACGAAACTACGTTCATCTTTCAGATAATCCTGAATGGGCATTCCAGCTTTACCAAATTCCCGAATATAGAAGTCCTTATAAGCCGGAAGCAATACCACCCTACCCCCGGGACCTATGGTATACCGCTCTTCCATGGGCACTTCGCCAGTAGGGTCCCGTACAATTCGGTTCCCGTTCATGGATTTCGTGGTGCCCGCCATCCTGTACTCCTATGATTAGACATCCTTATTTATAACACAAACCGCTTTTTGGAGCAAATGCAATTCGCAGGCAATGGCTTCCTGTTTATCGGCGATTCTTTTCCTATCCAATTCGGTATCCATAGCCCGCTCCCTTTGTTTGCGCACATAGTGCAATATTTTTTCGTAATCATGAACCCGCAAATGTTTATCGTGTCGATGGGCATCACTTAGATACATGGCAATTTCTGGATATTGCACCATATGGGCCTCGATGTCCTGTATCATCTGCACACTAACTCGCCCCCGATTATTCCCTTTCAAATGCTCCGGGAACACCAACATGACAAGAATATACACGGCGGAAAGCATAAACCCACACATGCCTAGAACAAATATCCAGGTAATTGCCGGACTCGATATGAGTATCAAAAACGCAGCAACGACCATACAAACTAAACCAAAGCCCCCAATGGCATACAGATGACTCATCGGGTTCCACGACCGATACGGACGATATATTAGCTCGGACATGACTCTCTCCTCGTTTTGCGCCCATCACGAATAACCCATCCATTTACCGGAAAGATAAATTTAGGTTTCGGTATAGAACTGGAGTATTTCCATTTCTTGACTTGGTTTATCGGTTCAGAGTGTGTAACTGATGACACCAGTCACGATATCGTTGTGTCTCTTGCGCATTCAATTGGGATAATTTCCTGGCCTGTATCCGGCGTTGCCGGAGTTTCGCCTGAGTCCTGGCATAACCAAGGAGTTCATTCGCATCCAACACCGTGATGGTTTTTCCCTTGCTCTCCACATCCAGAAGGTAGGTCAGCACTTCAGGATGTCGCCTGGAAACACGAGACAACCGGGTCAATATCCGTTGCTGCGGCAATTGCCAATATCGCTTGACAGGAGATTCCCCAATAATCATATCCATCAGGAAAAATACCCCGGCAGCGCTCCATAAAGAGGACCCCACACCCAACAGCACACACAAGGAAAACCAAACCACGCCAACCTCGTGTTTACTTGGCGTAAATTTGATGAGCAAAATGAGCAAAGTCACGGCAACAAACCACGAGCCGCTCACGAGGAATATCGGATACCGAAATGGATTCCACTTTGCATACGGACGATAAACCAGTTTTCTCAAGATGACCTCCCCAAAACCGAGCGATAGTTATCCATTTACCGGAAACGGAATATTGGTGTTGTACTTTTGACGGTACGGGCAGACAGCGGCCCCGGCTGTCCTGGTACCGTTGGGCCTCTGGCGAGGCCGGGTCCGCGTGAACTCCCGATAAGGTGGTTCCCGGTTATTCCGGTTTCCCGCCCCCGTAAGCCTGTAATCCGCCGTCATTCGGCTTCCCGATGGCAATCATGTTCTGAACACAGGCCGAATCATGCCGGTAGAATCATTTCCGGCTGGAATCACACCGGTTGGAATCATTTCCGGTTGAAATCATTCCGGCTGTTATTCGAAATCATACCGGTTGACGGCGCGGCTTCGCCCCGCCATATTCCCCACGCACCGGGAACCGCTATCCGTACATCCAACCATCTCCGGCTGAAATCATCCATGCTGGAATCATTCCACTCATAGAATCATACCGGCTGTGGAATCATTCCAGTTGCGCCGCGTTCAGGTTGCCGGGACACCTTCGGGCAATACCAGACACAATAATGGACTCATTCCTGGACCAGACAGCGAAAAACCAGACACACGAAACCCGTCTCAAAACGAGGCGGGTCTCCCTTGAAAACACGTTGCCGAACGAAAAACTCCGCTCGACCTTCTTCCCGGATGGCAGTCCGGGATTTGTCGCTCTTTCGTCCGAAGACCGGAAACAGTGCGCGACCGGAGTTGTAAGCCCTCCTGCTGTTTCCCGAGTCAACCTCACCCTACACCCTGCTGCCACAGGGGGGTGAGTCCCAAGTCAAAAGACCTGGAACCCACGAACACCAACCACCTGTCCGTTTTCACGAACAGCAGTGGGGCCGGTATTCGGGGCAATGACATCTTCGCGGTGCGCTGCCTGCGCAACCAACGAGGATGTCACGTAGAAGGTACCGGCTACGGGAGCCGGAATGCCCTCTACGTCCCCGTAAACGGTGCGAACGATACTCGCCACACCGTATACCGCCCCCACCACCTCGACGGTGGTGCTCACCCGCGCCACGGCACCGGACGGAGCGATGCTGAACAGTTCAGCACCCACCACATCCCGCACACTGATGGCGTGGGGGGTGAGATTGACCAACCTTAGGCCAGTCATCTCGGCAAGAGTTACCGGAAATACTGATTTCCGATAATTTGTAGCATGACTTCACGGCCATCGAAAATCGCAATCCGGATTTTACGGTAAAGTAAACCACGTTCAATGCGAGGGTTGGTGTCATGTTCAATGAAAAACTGGTCGATATTCGCCAAAAAATACCGGAAACCTTGAGAAAACCGGACTCCAGAAAAACCTGGAGTATCCTGATTCTGGACGTTTCCCTGTATATCTTCGGGTTCATCCTTGCCTGTCAGGATTACCCGTGGAATATCCCGGGAACCATCCTTACCGGAATGGTCATCTCATCCCTGTTCATCTGGGCACATGATGCGGCCCATGGGGCCTTGATGCCGACGCGGAAAGCCCGGTTATGGGGAAAGCTGGCGATGTTCCCGTCCGGGCAGATTTATGCCCTATGGACACTGGGACACAACCGTATTCATCACGGATTTACCAGCTATACACCGATGGACTGGATTTGGCGACCCTGGAGTCCGGAAGAATACCGGAATGCCTCCCGATTACAGCGGTTCCAATACCGGATGGAACGGAGTCCGTGGTTCACGGCGTGGACGTATGTCCGACGCATCTGGTTTCCGGGTATGGTACTTTTCAAGGGGCTGCACACGGATGTACGCCGGGACAAGCTGGAAACGCTGGCATTCTTCGTGGGCCTTTCCACCATCGCGTTCCTCATGAACGGATTTACCGGGATATTCTGGGCTGTTCTGGTACCGTTTCTTATTTTCCAGGGCACCATTGGCATGGTCGTGTATCTCAACCACACCGACCCGGAAACCACTTTCCAGGTTAAAAAGGAAAACTGGAACATGGCCCGGGCGCAATTGCATGACAGTGTTACCTGGCGATGCCGCCCGTGGGCCGAATACTGGCTCCACAACATCCTCATCCACACGCCGCACCACGTGGATACCCGTATCCCGTTCTACTACCTGAAACCCGCGTTCGCCACCCTGAAAGCGTCCTATCCCAACCAGATACTCGAACGGCGATTCACCTGGCGCCGGGTGCTGTCTACATTCAAACAATGCCAATTGTTCGATTACGGTAAACAACAGTGGGTGACCTTTCATCACCTGAAACAGGAGCAATATCCCCTTGAACATCCGCAATCCTGAATTCTGGTACTGGCTGCTCATTCTGGCGCTGACCGGTATCCTGGCAGCACTGATTATCGGTACCCGAGCCGACGCGAACATACTTGCCCGGGAAGCCTATACACAATGCCTGCGACTAAGGATTCCCGAACGCAGCGTATATTTCCAACGTTGCATGATATATCAGTACCATTTTCAGGAAATGCGCGCACAAATGGCCAACAGACTCTGCCACGACACCAGTAACCAACTGGCCATCGAGAAACGATGTCATGCCGACTATACCCGCCCCGGACTGAAACCGTTCATCCAGATAGACCAATGCGAGAACCGGCAACTTCGACGGTGCATACTGCGCCAGCTCCAAAAGACCGCACCATCCAACAAATAAAACTGAACAGGGATGTTCTGAAAAACACGGGAAACCAACCCGGATATTGGCTCGATGCCCGTCCACTCATGAAATCACACCACCTGACCCCATCCTGACCCGCAACCCGGGGATGAAACCCAGACCCTTGCGCGCCGCGAAACAACCCGGATTGGCCCCCGGGAAGCCACCCCAATTCCCGGTTTCCGGTAATGCCGTTTTCATGCAATGCGGCAGAGGTGTTCCTGTGCGTTATCTGAGTCTCTTTTCCGGCATCGAGGCGGCAACTGTCGCCTGGGAACCACTGGGTTGGGAGTGCATCGGGGTTTCCGAGATTGCCTCGTTCCCGGCTGCGGTACTGGCCCATCACTACCCGGATGTACCCAATCTGGGCGATGTAGTGGTGCTGCGCGACCAATTGATGGCGGGTGAGGATGTGGCCCGATTGCTCAGTCATCCGCCGGACATCATTGTCGGGGGCAGCCCCTGTCAAGCCTGGTCCGTCGCTGGAAACCGGCATGGACTCGCGGACCCGAGGGGGCAACTCACGTTGGTATATGCGGAGATTATTCATGTTATCCAACCAAAATTCATCCTGTGGGAAAACGTTCCCGGCGTCCTATCCTCCAAGGACAACGGATTCGGGCATCTTTTGGGTGCGCTTGCTGGACACCACGCCGCCATCCCTGTGCCTGACGGACACCGACGGTGGTCAAACGCGGGTGTGGTTGCCGGACCCCAGAGGACGCTCGCCTGGCGCATTCTCGACGCGCAATATTTCGGAGTGCCCCAACGACGCCGCAGAGTCTTCCTTGTCGGATGTGCTGGAACCCCCAGAGTTCATCCCGGAGAAATACTATTTGAGCTCCAAGGCGTGCGCGGGGATTCTGCGGCGCGCCGAAAAACGCGGAAAGACATTACCGGAACCCTTGCGTCGCGCACTGGCGGAAGTGGCGGACTGGGCACCGACTTCGAGTGCAACGGCGGACTTGTTCCCGAGATTGCCGGAACCCTGAAAGCCGATACGTCATGGTCCAATTCCGTGGATTATGCCGCAGCGGGCTATATGGTTCCCGTCGCCATCGCGGAAAACTGTCGAGGCGAAGTCCGGTTGGAAGGTGGCGATGGGCAAAGAACCGGCGCTTTGAGCACGGGCGGCGGAAAAGCCGGACAGGGGAGGCCCACCGTTGTTGTGCCCATGGCTTTTGGCGGCGGCAACACCAGCGGAGCCATCGATGTGTCCACCGCCTGCACGACATCCAACCAGCGACTGGATTTCGATACGGAAACATTCATCGCTGAACCCATAGCCTTTGACTGCAAGGCGGGTGGAAACACCCGTTTTTCCATCGGCAAGAAGTCTGGAACCTTGCGCGGCGACGGGCACGGCGGTGGACACGCAGCCGTCGCGGTGACCTTGCAGGCGGCAGCCTTGCGGGGCAGGGATGGCGGTGGAACTGCGGAGATAGGCGGCCCCATCGCAAATACCATTCGCGCATCGAGCGGCGGCGGAGACAAACCGTATGTCATGACGCACCGGGTGCGCCGGTTACTGCCCGTGGAATGTGAACGACTTCAGGGATTCCCCGACAACCATACTCTTGTCCCCGTACGGAGAACCAAGCAGGGAATCCCGGTTCTGGCCGCAGATGGCCCCCGCTACAAGGCTATCGGCAATTCCATGGCCGTACCGGTCATGCGCTGGCTGGGTCAACGCCTCGAACAGTTTTCAGGTGATGACGCCAAAACGATGACCCCGGCCACCCGGAACACGCAATCCGATACACCCAGTAAAAAATAAATCACTTCGTATTCAAATTGTTAGGTGTGTTATCCACAGCAGCATGGAAAATGACTTTGGACAAAAATCGAAATTGTCCCTTAATAGTCTATGGAAAGGGCAACGACCCTTTGAAAGTTTCGTAGGCACTTCCGGGCCTCATCTCCCCCCGACGCCACGGGGAAATCGGAAGCGGCGCCCTTGCACACAGGGGAACACCAGGACTTCGGCAGTCTGGATGTGTGCATGCCGAGAACTTCGATTCGTCGTAGTATGTTGCCCGGATATTATCCGGGCTTTTTTGTGTCCATAAAAAACGGGCCACAAGGACCCGTAGAGTGTAATTTAACTCACTAACTCAGAATCAGAGTTCTGTACCCTTTCTTGCGCATAAAGCGCCGGATATCCAAACGGTCATTTTCACCGAACAACTGAAAATGACCGAACCAACCCGCAACGTCGGACACCGGGTCAGGGGTTCCGGTACCGGGCATTACCAAGGTAACCCCATTCCCAGGCACAATATGCAGGTGTTTAAAAGTAGCTACACTCAAAATTTCAATGTCGGCAAAATATGTACTACTCGCCCAATCAGGGTAGTACACCACACCAGCGGTACTCCCATTGCAAGAAAATAACGGGGTCAGTGAGCACTTCTCCGGAGCTCCTACCCAATTTCCGCAAGTAGGGCCGTACCAACCCGGGTACACTTCCCTGAATACCCGGCCCACAAACTCATCCGGAACAACAATCAATTCTCCGTACATCTTCGGACTCCTTCTCCCTCGAACACACGGCGACATTGCCGAATAACCTCATTACCGAAAACTGGACATTAAACCGAACATAAAAAAACCCGGTACAATACCGGGTCAAGTCATGAACAGGATAAATTACAACACGTTCCTGATTCATCCGGTTGCGCGGGAAACCCCGGCTTAACCGGGGATGGATTCCCACGCAAACCGGTTGACGCTAATCCCAAGTCAAGGAACCCCCCGTCTGATATTCCGTTACCCGGGTCTCGAAGAAATTCTTCTCCTTGCGCAAATCGATGGACTCGCTCAACCACGGAAACGGATTCTCACGAGGTGCCTGGGCGATATCCGTAGGCAAACCCAACTGGGTCAGACGACGGGCGGCGATGAATCGCACATACGCCTGATACTGCTCACGTGGGAATCCCAGGAAACCACCAGAAGGCATGGTATCGTCGGCATACGCACACTCCAGACGAATACCCTCCTCAAAGATGGACAACAGCTCCTTGCGGAACGATTCCGTCCAGAGTTGCGGATTTTCCATCTTGATTTGGTTGGCCATCGTGATACCGAAATCACAATGGTTGGACTCGTCGCGAAGAATATACTGATACTGCTCCGAAGCACCCGGCATCTTGTTCTGCCGACCCATGGCCAGAATCTGGCTGAAACCGACATAAAAGAACAAGCCTTCCATAATCGCCGCAAATACAATGACGGAACGCAGAAATTGTGCATCCGTCTCCGGGGTTCCCGTCTTGAAAGCCGGATTCTCCAGCGTTCGGATATGGGGCAACAGGAATTCATCCTTGGCCTGAATCGAAGGGATACTCAGATACGCACCGAACACCCGGGACTCATCCAACCCCAGGGACTCCACGATGTACTGGTAGGCTTCCGTGTGAATCGCCTCGTCATACGCCTGCCGCAACAGAAACTGACGACATTCAGGTGCCGTGATATTCCGATACGTGCCCAATACGATGTTATTGGCCGCCAGACTATCCGCCGTCACGAAAAATCCCAGATTGCGTTCCACAACCAACCGCTCCGCATCCGTCAAACTTCCACCACGCCATTGCGCAATATCCCGCGACATCTGCACTTCCTGGGGTAACCAGTGATTCGCGTTCTGGGCACGATACTTCTCCCAGGCCCACTGGTACTTGATGGGCACCAGTTGATTGACGTCCGCACGCCCATTGATGACGCGCTTGTCCTGTACCGCTACAGGTGTTTCGGAAGAAACGTTCTCTTCGAATGACAACATGACTTCTCTCCTATATACACGCGGCAAAATAACCGCCAGTCCATTACTGAAAATGACGCATTGAAAAACCCCGGCGTGGCCGGGGCGAAACATCAAGGCATGGCGTGAGCCATTATTATCACGGCAAGCTCCCCGATATTCTGTTCATACAGGTCCAACGCCTCATCTTCGGAAACGGCATCGCCTCTCTGATAGATTTCCAGAATCAAACGAGTCATCGGATTCTGGAACTCATCAGGAACACGGGACAACAACTCCAACCCGCTTTTCGGAAACTCCTCCAAATAACACAGGTTTTCCAACAGGGTGTCATCATCCAGACCCAACGACTTTCCGGCAGCCAGAACATACTCCAGGTCACCACTACACCCCTCATACTCATCCTCGAAACACAATTCCGAAGGACAACTCCAGGCATACGTGTTGGAAAACCAATGCCCATCGTATATCAACCCGGAATCCCGATTGACGATGGAAAAACACTTGTCCGGCGCTCCCGGTATCGCAATGACCAACTTGTTGTCCTCGCCAATAGCCCGAGCCAGAGCATCCCGATATGCCGAATCTTCTCCGAAAAAATTCTCCAACGCCGAACAACCCGCATTTTCCAAAAAGGATTTCTCCAACCTACGGGTAAAATTCCACGTATCCGAATACACTCCTCCGGTAAATGGAAACAATATCCCATTGTGCATCAGATACGCTCCGCCTTCCGGAGATTCCCAGTAAAAAGGGTGACACATGGCTTCATCGGTTTTACCGTGAGTGGCCATCCGCAAGTGAAGCGCAAATTCACTGCCGGAAGCTTCTGCTTCCCGCGCAATTTCCAGGAATTCAGCCTCATACCACTCTTTCAGGTGGTCATAGGGAAAATCCAGCCATTTGCGGGTAATGACCCCCCCGTCACGGCCATACCACATGGCACCCACACCATCCCGGTTTATCCGCAAGGCGGATGACAACATATTCAGGGATATTTCCGTGGGTTTTCTGGTGACAATGATGAGACACATGAATACACCTCCCAATAAACACACGGCGACATTGCCGCACCACCGTTACCGAAAACCCCAATTTCAAGTATCCAGTAAAGGTTTACGCGACACTTCCGTCGTGTGTTCATCAGGAGAAATGTATGACTATCGAAAATGATACCGTAGTAACCCACGGCTATTCCGACGGTGATTATGTACTTCATCTGCCGGAATCAATTCTGGAACACCTGGATGAACCTGAGTTACCCGAGTGTCTCAGAGTAGCTGACAATAGCCATTGGTATTGGCTGAAAGACATACCACAGCGCCGATGGCGCAACCATTAAAACCTGCCCCCGCTTATATGGCGGGGTTTTCTTGTAAAAAAGTTAACAAGTCAACTCAATAAGTTATATATGTTATCCACATTTTCTGCAAAAATCGTTTTGGACAAAAATCGAAATTGTCCCTTAATAGCTTATGGAAAGGGTAGCGACCCTTTGAAAGTTTCATGGGCACTTCCGGGCCTCATCTCCCCCCGACGCCACGGGGAAATCGGAAGCGGCGCCCTTGCACACAGGGGAACACCAGGACTTCGGCAGTCTGGATGTGTGCATGCCGAGAGCTTCGATTCGTCGTAGTATGTTGCCCGGATATCATCCGGGCTTTTTTGTGACAATAAGACGACAACAATTCTGTTGCGTGTTGCTACACGCAGAACGCGTTGACTGGATAATCAGGAATGGGCCCTCCTCCAGTCTCGGTTAAACTGCGCCTGCAATTTGGTCACGTCCGAACCATTCAACAGCAGCCCCAATTCCCGATTGACCTCTAGGCTGGTCCGGTCCAGATTTTCGCTTCCTATATACGCAAGTCTTTGAGAACAAATGAGTTTTGCGTGGAGGTAAATAGGCTTCACGGGCAACAAACGCACCCGCACCCCATGCGCTCGTAAAAAAGCCACATCGCGTCTATCCTGAGCGGTCAACAACCCCGGCCTAAAGGCCGGAGCTTGCATCCAGGCTCCACCGCAGTTCCGCATACCTTTGCAGGCGTGCGGCTTTGGCTTCATCGCCTGATGCTTCAGGGGCGGCTGACAATCGCCCCGTCCTCACCCAGTCTTGCCGGATAAGGAGCGTTCGCATACTGATGTTTCTGGCTGCCACTAAATCGGCATGGAGGGTATGACCGCATTGCGCACACACGAACAACAAGCCTTTGTTCGGCCGATTCTCCGGGCCGACATGCCCGCAAACCGGACAGCCCCGGCTCGTGTAATCCGCATCCACCCAAATCGGTACGCCACCCGCCAGGCGGGTTTTGTACGCGGTTTTGGCCTGCACCTCCGCAAAGCTCCAACTGCTGACTTTACGGTTGGCTTTGCGCCGTTTCGGAGACGATTTTTTCGAATGCCGCCGTTCCGTCCGGTCACGGATGTCCTTCAGCCACTCCATCCCGACCATCGCGCGTGGCTCCGCAATGGCCTTACTCACACAGTGCGCCGTATCCGCATTCAGCCGTCTTTCTCGCAGTGCCAGTTTCCGTAAAACCGCTTTGGCTCCGCGAGTGCCCTTTGCTTGCAGCGCACTCCGTGTACTGGCGGCACGTTCCGCCAAATGCTTCTCGTGTCCACCATGATAAAAACGACATTTTCCCCGAGTGTTGGATTCCACCGCGATATTCCTGCGATTCAGGTCCACTCCCTTGACCGTCGTGATGTTATCCATCGCTTGCGTGTCCAGCGCCTTTTCGATGGCGACCAGCAGATACCACACCTTGCTTACCGGGTCTTGCCAGAGCTTGGCTGCACCCAACGTAATCCCTTGTTCTGCGGTGTGCTCCAGCCAATCCAGGTGACGGCTCCAGCCTTCGTACCGACATCGGACCCGACCCTGCAAGGTGCCAATACTCACGGTGTGTTCCTTGCCCAGAGACCAGTCCCGGCGGTGGTTCAGCGTCACGGTCATGGCGGTGAACTTCGGTGCCTTATCCAATCCTCGGTAACGCCTTTTGGTCCAACCCTGGGCCTTATGGGTGGCATTGGACTTCGCCCGTTCCCAAAGGGTTTTGTACGACGCCGCCACCTGGCGCGGTGCATTGCAGGCCATTTGGGAGGGCAGCCCGAATTTTTCCCGCAAATCCTGGTAAACCAGCGTTTGCAGTTTCATCCCTTGCGACATCTTGCCATGGGCAAAAGCCACTGCGGATGCGTGGTTCAGTGCGCTCCGGTAAGCCAACGCCGTACAACGCACCGCTTCCGCCTGTTCTTGGGTCAGTAGCAGCTTCAGTTTGCACGTCAGCGATTGGGTGGATGGTAACGATTCCATGTTCACAATTATACACTATTGTTTAGTAGTTGTGAAGAGGAATTGCCGCATAGCGGTGGCGCTATCCCTCCCCGCCCTGAACGGCGGGGATTCCCGCGCAAACCGGTTGAGGCCCTGTAAAATACCACGGGCATCCAATTTCCCGAATTGGATAAACACTTTTTGCGTGTATACGCCAACAGTCTTACCCACCCAGATTTCTTCAGGCAAGCAAAGCCAACAAGCCAGTTTTACAACCAATAACCGCAATTTTTTGGTCATTTTACAATCCTCCGCGATGCATAAACGCATATCCCTTTATTACCGAAACCCGCAATTTTGTGTTGTAACCACCGGAAATCCAAGCAGCGTCGAAACCAATTGTACGCTTCCGGTAATAGGGTGTATCCATATATAGAGGAAAGGAATTCCATGCTACCAAAATACAGACCACATCGTTACTGGACCAGTTTCGAAGGCCCCATGGAAATGTACATTACCATCTTTTCGATAATATCCTGTTCTGTGGTGCTCACCCAGATAACGGCACCGGGATGGGATGCATTCGTGTCCATCATGCTGGCGTTCTCTGTCCTCACGATGTTCTTAGCTATCGGTGCGGTACTATCCACGGAAGCACTGAGTGTTCCAGGTAACCCTTGTGACGTACTCGTTGACACCGACATCATGAACCAATTAGTGGAATATTCCCGAGAATACCCCGATGTGGCTCAATATATGAATGACACGGAAACCAGTGGAAATTATATTACCATATACGATGCCCACATTATCTTGAAACACGTGGAAGACGTACGAAAGCAGCATGATATTCTGTGCAAACAAACACACATTTTCAAACAACTCCATCAGGATTAGATAAACCATATTAAAATACGACCCACATTACCACCGCAACCACGAACCCATTTAATGAGTTCAACCCGCTATGTGCAGGGGTTTTTATCCCTTACGGGGGCGGGAAACCGGAATAACCGGGAACCATCTTATCGGGAGTTCACGCGGACCCGGCCTCGCCAGAGGCCATTTTTACCGGGATGGCCGGGGCCGCCAACCGGGAATCCCGCCCAATTCAGGATTTCCGATAAACGGTTAATCACAACAACGGAGAATGTCACTCACATGTTACCCAAATACAAACCACATCGTTACTGGACCAGTTTCGACGGCCCCATGGAATTATATATGCTCATCTTCATGGCGGTACTCGGTTTCACCAGCTTATTCGTGTTCAACCCGCCGGACTGCGTGAAAGGCTTCGTTGGTGCATTCATCCTGTGTTTCAGCATTGTTCTCGCAGCAATCATCCGTTCGGATGCCGCGTGGGATAAGTGGGGCAAACCCTATGCCCCGTTAGAAAATGAGGCAGCTATAAAACTGCTCATGCGTCAAGCCAGACAGTATTCGGAAGTGACTCGATATCTGTTGGATATCGAGTCACAGGGACGCCCGATAACCGTGTATGATGCGTATCTCATCAACAAACACGTGCATGCGATGACGGAAGCGCAGAAAAAACAGTCCAAACAACGCCAGATGTTCGCGGCACTGCCTAAAAAATAACTAATGCCCTGGGTTCCAAGGAAACGACATGAGTACATTTAAAGCACAAATACTGGAAATCCCGGCCTCGCGCCGGTTTTTTAAATTCGATTTACTTGGATGGCCGCCCACGTCAGAATGATTTCACGGGGACGATATGTCCAGTCCAGATGGGACAACCAAACTGAAAGGATTACGGGAAACCACATGCATACGAGAACCCAACAAAAGAACGCTCCCCAGATTTTTGACCATGACACCAGCTCCGGATTCATGACATGATATCCACAAAAAACCGCCAGCAAGGTGATGACAAAACTTCCGAAGAAAAACAACACCTGCATCCAACCCCGAGAAATATCACTGTCCAACCAGAACCATATGGGAAGTTCTCCCGCGGCGGGACTCTGAAAACCTTGCGGAACCGGATGCGCCTGCAACCACTGCTCTCGACGAACACGCACGTCCCGGGGAACCCTTTTCAGATGCCGTAACAATGCTTCTATCCCGAGCAGAATGAGCAACAAGGTGGTGGAAATCACCACCACCCCCATGGCTCCCACATCCCACCAGACGTTGGATACGCCACCAACAACGGATAATGTTTCCAATCCCGCCCACGTCAACAACGACAACCAGGAAGTCCAGCCCAACCAGGAAAGCATACGAGACAACCCGGGAATACCACAATCCGGCGCAAACGTCGCCCGATACCACTCCATCGCCCAGCGTTCCGGATAATTGTCCGGAGCGGGCGCCTCGCGCAAAAACAACGCACGCAGCCTGTCGAAATCCAGAATATGAATATTCCACATCAGCCAACCCATCAGCAGTAACCATATGATTAAACGTAAATAGGTCATGAATGCTCCAAAATGGTCAATATACGAACGAGTTCCAGCTTAGATACCAGTCGGAAACACTTCCGGTTGCTGCTGTTTTGCAGAAGACTCCTGGCGTTGATTTTCCAAACGCCCCTCAAAGATTTCGCGTGACGCGAGATATCCCACCATCAACCAGGCCAACAAGAGACCACACACTATCAATAAACCCAGCCAATACATCCACGCATTATCCAAACCATACAGCAGCATGGTTATGCCCAACAGCACGAAACTCCCGAAATACAGAAAACCAAATATCCGCACATTTCGCGAAAAAGCCAGCTTTCCCATGATATGATTCAAGGCGTAATCATATCCGATGAGCAATGCGGCATACACGGCGAACAACAGATTGTCGAATATTGTCAGATAAAGTGTCGCACAGAGTAATCCGTCATACAGCCGATTTTCCCAAACCGGAAGAACATACGGTGTGGACTGCGACGCACCGGATTTCACCCCCAGATTTCCCAATATCCTGAACCATCCGACCTCATTCAGAAGAAAGGAAATGACCACCATAGCCAAAGAAAAAATCAGGGCCCCTTTCAACATTCCAAAAATATCCTTTCCGGAAACCCACAACAAATGATAAAACCCCGTATGGAAAGGTGACCCGTATTCATCGATGACTTTCAGCCCCACATACCCCACAGCCAAACAGAAAACCATCATGAAAAACATCATCGGAATGCCACATTTCGTGAACATCTCCGATGACAAGCCCAACACCACCAGATAAGCCATCGGAAAAATCGGATTCCTCGCATACAACGCGAGGCCCTGCTTCCACCACCGTTTGGCCCAACCCGGCTGAACCCTTTGCGGCTCCAGAATCATCCCGCCCTACCCCTGAAAACGTGTAAAATTCATTTACCGGAAATACGAAATTTACCCTTTCGGTAAGAGATGCACACACCACGCGGAGATATCATGTCCACAAAAATCCAACTCATTTCCGATATCCATCAATATTCCAACAGAGTGATTTTTCACCCGGAAAATGTCCTCCCGGATTCCGACTGTCTCGTGCTTGCCGGGGACCTCTACTCTCCGGGAAGATTGATGTTCCAATGGCTGAAACCCATTGTTGACACCCATCCCCGATTGCCCATATTCATCATCCTGGGCAACCATGAATATTACGGCGGACTGTTCCCGTACGACTGCCATGCGAGTTTCCTGAAACTCAAGGAACTTGGGAGAAATGTGTACCCACTGGAACGCCATACCCACATTCTTGATGGAATACGTTGGCTGGGAACCACACTATGGTCACGTATCCCCAAACCGAAAAGAAGCGAAATCCGAAAATGTCTGAACGACTACCACTATATTTCGAAAGCGGATTCACCCGGTTCGAAAGATACACGTAGGCTGGTTCCGGAAGATACCCACCGGGAATTTCTCTTGTCGAAAGCCTGGCTGAAACGGGAACTAAAAAAACCCTTCGATGGCAAAACCGTAGTGATAACCCATCACGTACCCTTGTTCGAACTGGAACATCCCCGATGGCAAAGCAGTCCGATAACATCCGCGTTCGCATCCAATCTGGCGGACATCATACAGGATAACGACATCACACTCTGGATGTTCGGACATGCCCACGACCCCGTGGATACCACCCTTTACGATACCCGATTCGTCAGCAACCCTTACGGATACCCCAGCGAATCGGTACGCCGGGAAAACGCCCTGACATTCCAGATAACCCTCTGACAACGCCTCATTTTCCAGCAGTCTGCGGCTTCAAACCAGGTTCCCGAAACAGCCCATTTCGCAACCCGGCCAGGATATTTCCCGCGAAATGTAGGTTCGATACCCGTCGAGGAATATGATGCTTCACCTTTTTGACGAACGCCATACGATACCAAGTGTCCAGTGGGGATATGCGTTTCTCATGAAAAAAGCCATCGTAGGATTCGACACGCCGCAATGCAGAGTCATTCCCGGAAAAAGCCAATACCACTGCACGTTCCAATACGGAAAACTGCCCAGGATATAACAATACCGGCTTTCCGGAAATTATTCGGAGAACCTTGCCGTGCGGTGCCACCAACCAGTCCACACCCATCGCCCGAAACCCATACAACGGGTTTCCAAACGCCTCCGAGTGCGATAACCAGGCGACCTCGGACAGAGCTTCATGTTACCGCCCGTGCTCCCTAGTCAACCCAGCCTGCGTACTGCCTTGCAAGCTCCGGGCTTCAGCCCGGGGTAGTTGACCATTTTTGGTATCCTGTTCGGCTATTTCGACGATTTTGCCCCAGGTTTGGCTTTAGGCCAACCACCACTGAAACTGGACTCACTGGAGTCACTCGGATATTCGAACGAAGATGTCGAAACCACGCTGGTGGTATTATCGAGTGACTATCCCGCCATAAAATCGTATCTGCTGGATGTGGAATCCAGGGGCAAACTTATCCAGGATGGTGATATCTGCCGAATCGTTTCCTACGTATTGCATGAGCACGACAAGGAAAGCATTCGAAAAAGAAATATCGAAAAATTCCAACGGGACACCGCCATTTTTCACAAGCTAAGATTGCTCTGATGCGCCTGTCCCGGATACGGATGGTGAAGCGGTGGATAGTTCCTTACTTCTGTCGGGGCCGTGGCATCCACTCGTCCCCAACTTCGACGCAGGCCCCTTGTTTTCCGCACAAATTTCAGATATAAATCTATCGTGTTTCCCATGGCCTTCGACTTTGACTTGGGCACCGAAGTTAACCAACCATCGGGAAACACCACCGCAAAAAACCGACGCACAGAACCCGCCTCTCCAAGGACATCCATCGCACCGGGCATATGCCATTTCGGCATGACACCCACACAGAAACAGCAAGGTACGGGGGCGGGAAACGCGCAAAACCGGGAACAACCCTGTCCGGGATTTATTCGGGTCCCTTCCCACCAGGAATCCCACCCAGGACCCCCCAATTCAGCGTTTCCGGTAACCAGTAATATGGACATTTCATCTTTCGTCATCGGAAAAACCTATCGCATTTTCACCAAGGACTGGGTATCCCCGTTCGGAGAATCAATACCCGGAGAAATCCGCATTTGCAGAATTCTTCCCCATGAACCTTACGGAAAAGCCCTGTCTATGGCTGAAAACCGGCGAGTCCCAGCATCCCGCACAGAAGTCGAATCCCGAAAAAATTTCCTTCGTGTCCAGTACGAATCCGGAAGAATCTGCTTGCTGCACCCCACGACTATCCGGAATGCAGAGGAAATTTCCGAATAACTCATTGGCAGGGTCACTTTCCACCAAGAGTATCTCCAGAGAATCCCTAATCTGACGTTTCCGGTAATTATCCCTATTACTGAAACTACGGCCAAACAGAGGAAATTATAGTCATGTTGGTATACCACAAAAAAGCCCAATTCCGGGAAAATATTGGTCGTTTACTCCTTTTTATAGGGTTGTTTCTGGCTTCGTCGTCGGTATTATATCTAGTTCCATGGCACCTCCAACACCCATCAGGTTGGCTGGTGTTTTTAGCCATAACTTCCCTACTTGGCGCACTGGGACTACCCGTTCTTATATTATTTTTTATACTCGATGGAATCAGTGACCGGAAACCCATTAGCGACCAAGACATGCCAGTCCTGGTCGATATGGTCAAGAAATACCCGGATGTCGCACAATACGTTCGGGACGCAAACGTCTCTGGGGAGATTATTACCCAATACGACTTTTACAAAATAATGGCCCACGTAAACCGATTGAAACTGGAAAAAAGCATTCGACATAACCAAGCGACCCTCATGGATGCAGCCTGTACCGAAAGAGGAAAATGACAGGGATATCCCACACTCTATCAGAAGCGGTACGGGGGGCGGAAACCCGCAATCTCGCGGAACATGCTCTCCCGTGTCACGCGGCGGACACGGCCTCGCCAGAGGCCCACAACACCAGATGAGCCGTGCCGCCGCTAAGGGAACCAGTACCCGAGGCATGAACAACAATACGGACAGGAATAATGTCCCCCGATTCCTGCCGGTTACCACGCCAACTGAGGAATTCCAGTAATTATAGCGGGTGCTTTTACCCCGAGTTTTCAGGAGGCTGATATGGATAACATCGTTGACTTGTGTATCGAAGTGGCTTCATTGCGACAACCTATAGGTTGCCTGAACGAAGTTCTGAACGACGCGTATCTGGACGAAATCATTCCTGCGTATGTGTTCATAAACAGTGACGGTTTACTCTCTGCTGCCGGTGAACATAACCGCCTAAAGGTACACGATGTGGCAAGAATGGTACGGGAAACGTTCCATCTGAAATCCTTGATATCCCCAGAAGTATAACCAACACCAACCCGCCACCCTCAGGCGGGTTTTTTCATGTCACGGTAAAAAGGAAACAAAAATCATATCCATCGGCCAAGGAAAACAACACCGAAAATTACAGCAACCAGATAGCGATTTACCCGTAAAATCATCCCACGCGACGTCATGGAAAACGCAGGGTACGGGGGCGGGAAAAACGGATAGGGGTTCCCCACAATACCGGTTTATGGCGGCTACCGGGCTTCACGGGCAACACGCCATGCAAGGGTGGCCCGGTAGCCGCTCCCCAAAGGTTCCCCAAAAAATGGGCCAGAATATTCCTGCGTATACCGCGCATGGTCGCATCCCAACAAGCCGGAATTCCAAGGATGAGGATGGAAAAACTCAGAATACGGGGTGGAAAATTCGGGCAATGTGGAAACATTCTTTCGAGGGATAGGGCGGCTCCACGGCCTCACCAGAGGCCCAGCAGTACCAGGATGGCCGTGGGCCGCCCTGCCCCATGCATTCACAGGAATCGGACGCGAGACACCTCTCGATATCGCGAGATACGAAAGCCGCGGGCGGGCATCCGAATTACCGGGGAAACATAAGATACGGGGCAGGAATCCCCGTAAATACGTACCTATCATTGCGGGTTCATCGCGGCTCCACGGCCTCGCCAGAGGCCCACAACACCAGAATAGCCGGGGAGCCGCGTATCAAGAATTCCGTTGAATGGAACCCCACGAAACAACGACAAACCGGCATATGCCCCATTGTTTTTTCGGTATATATGGAAGATGCAATCACTTTGCGCAATGTCTCGCAAACTGTCCGATAACGCCAGGGAAACGCATTCTGTCGCACCCAATCAGCGAGGATTCTTCGACAGCAAATAACATCAATCCGTATCCGTTGCCGTTCGGAAAATATCGGACGCAAAAACGGAAAATGTCGGGGTTCCCATATCGGATATTTGCGGGTTACATCCCACAAGGATACCCACGTCAAACCCGGTACTGTCGATTTTCGACTGGCCGACAATCCACGAAATCATCCCACGCGACGTCATGGAAAACGCAGGGTACGGGGGCGGAAACCCCCGAAACCGGAACCATTTTTTACTGGAATTCAGCGGCCCGCTCTGGCGAGGGAAGCACGAATGACTTATAAAAGCGGGCCGCAATAACCACGAGTTTCCCGCGCAGAATGGATTCCTGAGACCAGGGGGTCTTGGAGTAATCATAATCAAGGGGAGATACCCCCACAAAATCCCCGCGAATTTCACCCATCCAGTAACCTCTCCAACAGAAACACACACACTGGAGAACCCCTTGAAGCTGGAGCTGCCCATCAACCTCACCGGAATCACCCGTCATTATCTGGACGGAATCAGCTCTTTTGACAAATTCAAAATTAAACTAATTCTACCAGAATCCCTCGGCGCCCCCGAACAGCGTCGCATCTTCTCTCGACTGGTGAACATCACTCTCTCTGAATATGGTTCCATATATAGAACCATTCTGAAGATAAACAGGAACGCATTCCTGTCCGGGCTCGCTTTCCAAAAAGGCAACCATCTCGAATACACGTATGTTATTCGTCGCCACTATCACGCTGACAAACATAACCGATTCGGCAATTTGCGATTTTCAGTAAACATGGGGGACTACATCCCGGAATGGGACGTAGTTCCCAAAATCATCGGAGTACTCGACTTTGACACAACAGGTAATCCCCAGAACATCACGGGCATTCGACGAAGACATCCGTGAACTGCCGAGTCCGGATACGGACGACGGATTGCAAGACTATATCTGTCCGAAATGCGGTTGCACGTTCAGCGTGCCGTCCATCGCAATGCCGCCGGTTTGTCCCCGATGCGGAAAATCCCTGATGGTACCCCGATTTACTTTTTCGCCACATCATTATGGAGCAACCCATGACTAAACTCATCATTGTCGAGTCCCCCACCAAGGCGCGGGAATTAAGTCATTTCCTGGGACGCGAATACAAGGTCATGGCGTCCATGGGGCATGTCCGTGACTTGCCGGTTTCCAACATGGGCGTCACCCCGCCTGACTTCATCCCGGAATACCAGCCCACCGAAAAGGGCAAGAGTGTGCTTTCCGGAATACGCAAGGCCATACAACAGGCGGACGTGGTTTACCTGGCATCGGACCCGGACAGGGAGGGAGAGGCCATTGCCTGGCACATTCAGGATGCACTACGTATTCCAAAGAGCAAAATCAAACGCATCACCTATACCGAGATTACGGAAACCGCCGTGCGTCGAGCCATCGCCAATCCCAGAGCCATTGACATGCATCTGGTCGCGGCACAAGAGGCCCGACGGGTAGCCGACAGAATCATTGGTTACACGGTATCACCGGCGCTGTGCCGTGCCGGGAACGGACGACTGTCCGCAGGCCGTACACAAAGCCCCGCTCTCGGTATTCTCTACCGCAGAGAAAAAGAGATTCGTGCGCACACCACCACGCACCACTACTCCGCAACCCTGCTGGTTGATACGGGCAACGCACACCCTGCTGAAGCTGAGTGGAACCGAACACCCTGGATTCCACGAGGTGAGGAATACGTTCTCGACAAGGCTCTGGCGGAAGCCGCAGCAAGTCCAGCGGTGGTCGTTGTCAAGTCGCAAACCATTCAAAATAAATCCACCATGCCTCCGGCTCCGTTTACCACATCCACATTCCAGCAAGCCTGTTCCACCAAGCTGAACCTGTCTCCAGATGTGGCCATGCGTATTGCCCAAGGGTTGTTCGAAACCGGCAAGATTACCTACATGCGGACGGATTCGACCAATCTGGCTGAAGAAGCCGTTCAAAATATTCGCGAATATGCGGAGAGAAGAAATCTTCCGTTGCCGGACAAGCCGAACCTCTTTCACACCAGAAACCGCAATGCCCAGGAAGCCCACGAGGCTATTCGCCCGACCAACATGTTCGACGAGGCGGCCAACTTGTCCGGAGACGTACGGCGGGTATACAGTTGATTCATGAACGGACATTGATTTGCCAATTGGCCCCGCTCGTCGAAAGAGTCTCGAAAACGGTTTTCGAAGGAACCGAAACCGGACCCGACAAGAGAACCTTCGAATATCGGGCAACAGGTTACCAGACGGTGAACAAGGGATACACAGAATTCACGGGAACCCCGGATAAAGCAGAACTGAACGACGTCTCGAACGGACAGGAATGCGATGTGGTGGATTCAAACGTCAACGACCTGGAAACGAAACCCAAACCCAGGTTCACCGAAGCGACATTCCTGGCGGAACTGGAGCGATTGGGAATCGGTCGGCCATCCACCTTTTCCAGTATCCTGTCCACACTGTACTTCCGACATTACGTTCAACTGCGGAACAAGACGCTGGCTATAACTCCAGTAGGGTCCAGCGTGTACCAGGCTCTGGAAAATACACGGTTCTCCAAGGTGGAGTATACCGCGAACATGGAAGAACTGCTGGACAAGGTAGCTGACGGGAAATCCGGGTATCTGGATATCGTCCGCCCCATCTACGCGGAATCCCAACGGGACGCGGAAAGTATAAAACCGTTCACACTTCCAGAAACTCCTGGTAGTGTGAGACAGGCCGCGCCGAAACGCCGTCCAGTGGGGAATAACCCGAATACCAAGGCTACGGGCACCAAAAAGCGTAAAGTAACATCCTCATCAAAAACGAGGTCGTCACAATATGGAAAAACGCGCACTCGTCCTAAGTATTAAAACGTCAACAACCCCGAGTGCGGCACCCACTACTCCGGGTCCGATTCCGACCCTAATCCTATTCTTCCGGTAAATACCCTGTGTGTCGATGAACAAAACGGGAGAGAATTATGGGAAGTGTAACAAGAGGAAATGGGTATCATAATTGTGTATTCGTTTTCGGGTCTAACCTGAAAGGTATACACGGTGCAGGTGCCGCAAGGTTCGCGGTTGAATTCATGGGTGCGAGACGTCATCATGGCTCCGGTTGGTATGGGAACAGTTATGCCCTGCCCACAAAACGTACTCCATACGAAATCCTCAGTATCGTGGATATCGAAGAACACATCGAGAATTTCTTCCGGGTTGCAGAAAACAATCCGGACACCTTGTTCCAGGTCACTCGTGTGGGTTGCGGATTAGCCGGTTACAATGATGCGGATATGGCTCCATTGTTCCGTGAAGCCCCTATGAATTGTATCCTACCCGGGAACTGGATGGAACATCTATACCCGGAACACGGAAAAGCACGCGTCATCGTAGCAGGCTCACGAAACTACCAAGATGAATCGGCCATCTTCGATGAGTTGGACTTTAAACTCAAGAGACTGATAGACACCGTTGGAGTCGAAATTGTTTCCGGAACCGCCAAGGGAGCGGACTCAATCGGGACGGACTGGGCAATCGAAAACGGAATAGATGTTGTCGAGTATCCGGCGGAATGGGATGTATTCGGAAAACGTGCAGGTATTTATCGCAATCTTGAAATGGCCTGGTACGCCACGCATCTCATTGCGTTCTGGAATGGTAAATCTCGTGGTACGAAACATATGATAGAAAGTGCAGAAGATGCGGGACTACAAGTGTCTGTAATCAACGTCTAATGCCAAAATATCAGTAAACCGCGCCGCAGTGCTCGTCTATAAGCGCATAACGGTTCAAAGAGTGGTGAAGCGACGCCAATTGGGGAAGCTCAGGTAATGTGGATTGTATATATTACCCGGACAATGTCCGGGTTTCTTTTTTGGCCAATAAAAACCCGCCGAAGCGGGTCAAGATTAAAAACTAATCACTAATTATCGCACCATCCATGTCGCCCGAGCAATGTGTACTTTTGCAGGGTCGCATAGAATTCCTTTTGGGAATAATTTTCCGGCAGATGCAGGGATTCCAGAACGTCGTCGGCATAAAGCTTCTTGACATAGTCCACTGCCCGCAGTATCTGCCCACCCATTGTTGGAGAAGCAAACATACGGGACTCGATGGTGTCTTCCCTGGTAAGATTAAGGGGGACATAACGAGAAGTTCTCACAATCTCGTCAAAATACGAATATCCATTCGGAACGGAAACAACCGCATCCCTCGGATAGTCGAAGTGGTCAAAAGCATATACGTCATCCTCATCATAATTATCGTCCCCCAAGTCATACGGGGAATATTCCAACTTACAGTCAAGCCCTGAGCAGTAAGCATTGCTTTTCCGTCCGAACATCTTCAAACGAAAGTCTTCCGGCATGTACAGGGCATCTATCCATAACGCCCTCAGATTATTGTAAGACGTGTTGGATAAGGCATACCGACCAAGATGAATATGCAACCCCGCACGACGATTGCCAAGTAGCATCCATTTCTTGCTGCGAAGAGTGTCAAAAAGCCCCACCCAGTCCAGAGCCAGAATAACATTCAGATTCATCGGCTGGAAAATCACTTCGATACCATTTTCAGTACCGCAGTCTTCGTAAGATTCATGGGAAATAAGACTCCCATCCTTCTCGAAGAGATAACAGTTCTCCGGAAAGCCGTGCTGATTAAAAACACCCTCCAAATAGTTCGCAAAACCAGAAAGAAAAACGTCTTCGAAATAACCTCCAGACTTTTCCACCACCGGAGCGTCCATCTCTTCCAGACAAAAATCAACCGCATTGGCCACCAACTCCAATTCGATACCAAAATGAGGACCCGTAAACCCCATTTTGATATTTTTGGATGCTCCGGAGTGATACTGATTCACTATCTTGGTCATCATAATCCCCTCGATTAAACACACGACGACATTGCCGCAAGGGAATTACCGGAAAAAGATAATTCACGTGGTTCGTCTAGAAACGAAAATAAGCCTCTCTGAGCGAAAAAACACCCCTGGTGGTAGGGTAAGTACCACCCCCAACCAGAAAATGGATTCCAGCCCCCTTTACGGCCCGGGAATCGTCGTTCTCACCGTTCGGGCAGCGTCGTCAACAACTCCGCCATGAACGGTGGGGATTCCCACGCAAACTGGTTGAAATATTTCTCCCTGGTTTTATGAACGGTTAATCGAAATGATGGACAGTACAGATTCCCGCTGGGTAAGGGCAGATTCAATCTGGGAAAAGTCGAGTCCATCATGAATAACGGATGAATTGGCACCATCGCAAACGGTTTTTGCCAATACGATAACCGCCTCACCCAAGGCCATATCCGCTGCCAACAACTGATGTAAGGTATCTGTCTCGTTGCGATGACGTTGCCAGACCCGGTCATTTTCCGGAACGGAAGCTGTCCGCAAACGCAACTCGATAGACTCTATCTGCTTTTGGATACGTTCCAGTTCTTGAGCCGTGGCGATGGCCGCCTTATCGGGAAACGGATGTTCCCGGGACGGCGGCGGCAGATGTTCGCGTCGAAAATCCATTTCTTCCTGATGAACCGTCGCTCGAATCTGGCCCATGAATTCGGATAACGCATTTCGTATCAGCAGGTCATCCGCACGAAACTGGTTGGCGGTATCATAGGCGTTGTATCCCCACCCGTAGAACAGATTTTCCACAAGCTGCCGGACAGAGCCGGCAGCGTCAATCGCATTGGGGATATCCTTTATGCGTAAATCACCCATTACGGCAAATCCACCGCCTTGCCGGCGTTCCAGGTGCCCAACGCCCCACCCACGTTGAATGGGGCACCAACCGCCGCGTTCGGTGCTGAAATCAACCCCTTTTCAGCCATCCGCAGGGCTGTGTAATAGCGTACCGAATCCTGTGCCGACAAACCGAATGCCCGCAGGGAAATCAATTCTCGCATCCGCTCGTCACGCGGCATAATCAATACCTTGAGGTCGTTCAAAAGCAACCCGTACACCTTGAGGAAATCCCCCAAGTGCTGTTTGCACAATTCCACGATATCGTGCAGGTGCTCGTTGATTTGCTCCATCGGTGTAACCTGTACGATTTGGTTGATGGACTGCTCGATGACGGGCCCGGCGTAATCAGCCACTTCGTCCGTCATGATAGCCTGACCGTCAAAGGGCATGTGCGTTACCAGCTTCAACGCATCATCCTTGGTATCCGTGTGGATGTAATAATCCACCTGATAAACCATCTCCGCCATCTCCGCACTCGTGGCGATGCCGGTGTTCTGCACTTTCAGTTTCGCACGCTGTACGAACAGCGCCTCGTACTGCCAGGGAGATTGCCCGCCAAAAAACCCCTGCACAAAGTTTCCCAACAGCGGCTTGTCCGGTGTGATAATCGGATATTGACCCGTCTCATACACGTCCAGTACCGCACCCCGAGATTTCAACACCGCAAAATGGTTGCTTTCCACCGTCAACAGGGAACCCGACGTGACACTCTCATCCGGGTACTTCCAGGCCACCACGCGTGGCCCCATGACATCATTCCCATTCTGCCCCAACGTGCTGATGACCTGACGCGTCAAACCACCCCCTGAATTTCCCATGATTCCCATCGTTTGTTTTCCGCGAGACCCCGAGAACCATTCCCGGGCCGGGGCAGCGCCGACTCCCGCTCCTCCAAAATAAAAGCTGCCTGTTTCGCATCCCCTATTACCGGAAAACAAAAATTAACACGTTGACCAAATCAACACGTTAACAATGAATTCAAAAAAAAAACCCGCACATACGTGCGGGGTTGAATCCGAGTTCAGTTGGCCGCATAAGCACGGTTGCTGAATTCGGGTGCCCGACACAGGAATGCCGTCCAGGACGGGGCCTTTGTGGAACCACTCATTACCCAGTCAGACACGTAATCCATCAGGGCCGTGACCAGTTCCAGCGCGTAACGCAATTGCGAAGCGTTGCGCGGGGTCAGAAACCCGCGGAACTCGACGGTATCGTTACCCGTCAAATTCACCAAGGAATACCGGTCGCCGCGGAATCGGCCTTCGCGGTCAACCCGGTTCGGACACCGGATATCCTTCCCGGACAGTTCCCGGAAGGGAACCTGGTACATCCCGGAAGGGTTCTTCCACCGTTCCCGCGCATCCCAACACGAGGTCCGCAATCGGGAGACCCAATAACGCAATTCCCGACGCCATTTCGGCGCCTGATGATACAGAGACACCGGATTCAAGGACTTTGCGTATTCCGAAACCCGGCCAAACAGACGAACGAGTTCCAACCACCGAAGGTCTCCGTCCAGTTTCCCGGATGAACAGCCGATGCCATCCACCACGCAACCCAAGGCCAAACGCAACTGCTCGCCGTATTCCTGACGCTCCACTTGGGAATATCTCTCAGGACACCCCCATAACACATCGGCGTGGATGTGGAGACCCACATCCGGGGAGTCTCCATCCGGCGAAAACTCCACCGGATAGACGACCTTGGATAACTCCAGGAAGAACGTATCCCAATCATACGCTTGCGCGTACTCTTGGGCCATGACACCGGTCACTATTTCCAATCCATTCAGAACTTGATAGTCCCCGAAGTCGTCATAGAATCCGTCGACCCCATCCAGAGAGCCATCTTCCTTGATGACAAACTCCCCGGCGTGAAACTGGTGAGGCGCACACGCGGAAAGCCGTTCCGCGAACTCATCCTGTAGCCAGCCCAAGGCCGGCAGTACTTCTATTTCCGCGCCCAGGGTGCGATTTTCCCGGGCGCGACCCAGTTTCTTTGCGCAGACTGATTTGTCTGCATATTTCAATGTGCTGACCACGCAGCACCTCCTTGCCCGTTCGGGCCTTGATGAACACGCAAGGAGTTACCGAAAATTTTTATTTCGGGGGCAGGATTTCAGCGGGGTGTGGCGAGCGGTGATGTTCCGTTATCTCTTGCGAAGTTGTCTGCGTTGGTTTTTGGCTCTCCAGTAAATATGGGCCCATCCGGGGCGATATCCCAGTTGTTCTCCGATGCGTCGCACTTGCTCAAAGCTGGTGGCCATGGCCGCTTGTTTGCGCAGTTGTTGTATGCGTCTTTTGTTCCGCAGCGTTTCTTCCTCGGATACTTCGGAAAGTACGGCATCGACGCGTCCGATGTCGTTCTCCGCTTCCAGGGTGTTGGCACCCACGGGAAATGGAAACCCGCAATCCGGGCAAGCCGAATATACATTGGGAACACGGGCAAAACATTCCGGACAGGTTTTGAACCGAGACCCTTCAAGCCTCTCCATCCGACTTTCCTCGGAAAAATCGGGAATGTATTCTTCGGCGCGGCCATAAGTGGCGTAATACCCACAGAAATCCAGGATGTGACAGATATCCTTCCCGGGGTAAGTGCGCAAGCCGCGACCCACCATCTGCACATACCGGAAAACCTGGTCCTGCGCATGTTGGGCGGGTACCTTACGCAGCAACAACACGGTTTCTATGGCGGGGTTGTCGAACCCCTCCAGATAAATGCCCACATTGGAAACCAGCAGAATTCTCCCGGCGGCGTGTTCCGTATTGACCCACTCACGCTCCCCTTTCGGAGTGTGGGCATCCACGTGATGCGCAGGGATGCCCCGTTCCACGAAGTGGGCCGCCAACTGCCGGGATTCCGCCACCGAATCGCAAAAAGCCAGGGTCCGGCGCCCCGCCGAAAACTTGCACCACTCCTCGAAAACGGACGCATAACGTACCGGATTACGAATATCCCGCTCCGTATCGGAGAAATCCCGAACATAGTACCGGGATGGGCACAGCACCCCCCTGTCCAGCAACGACAACGGGTCCGTGGCGACATGATGCACGTTGAAATGCCGCAACGTGGATTTCAATGGAGTCGCCGTAAAGCCCAGAACCCGTGTCCCAATCCGTTCATAATGGGATACCACGTCCGCATATAACCCTTCGTCGATGTGGTGCGCCTCGTCCACCAACAACAAATCCACATCAGGACGTTCCGTATCCGCCAATAGATTCCACGTGTGCGGCGTCCCTACGATAACCGCCCCGGACAGGTTCCGCTGCCCACCCATCATCACTGACGCGGAAACCCCCTGCTGGCGCAGACTGTCCACCATCTGCTGCACCAGCACCCGAAGGTGCGCCAGAATCAACACGGTACCCCCTTTCTCCAGCACCCCGCGCACCACCGCCGCGGCAATCCACGTCTTCCCGGCACCTGTGGGAGCCACCAACAGCACGGAACGATACCCGCCCTGATAAAAATCCCGCGCCACATCCAGCGCCGTTTGCTGATAATCCCGTAAATCCAATCCCAATCCCCGTACGAATCCGACACTCCCCATTTACCGGAAAAATCGGATTCGCCCCGCCGCCCCTACCGCGAAAAAAGGAGTGGAAGCCGCCGCAGAACCTATCCGTCATCTCCGCATGGATATAACCGCGTGATTCCACGTTATATCTGTGACAATACGGCGTTACCGGAAAGACGATTTCATTATATCCACGGAAATACAGCAAATGGGTTATTCGTTATATCCATTCTAAAATAACGATAAATTCGTGTGCAACCTGTGTTCAACTTCGTTCAACTACACTCTGAAAATTTCCTATTATAAAAACTTACACTTACTATCAATGTTCAACTGTTCAACTTTTTACTACCCCATGTGCGTGAGGTGCGCGTGTATACTCGTATATAATATATACTATATAACACGCGCACGTACGCGCGTAATAAAGATATATTACATATATCTTTATTCGATTCGCCGAAATTCTCGAAAAAATGGAAAAACGAAAAAATTGACCAGTGCGGACTTACCCTGAGAGTATATATTTCATATATACTCTCAGGGTATATACCCATCGGATTTATTTGTTTTCAAAAAAAACAGGAATCCAGAAAATCAGGTTACTGGTATTATTATATATATAATAACACGCGCGTGCGCGCGCGTACCTAGCGCGCAGGGGGTAGGGGAAAGGTTGAACAGTTGAAATATGGGTGTATGTGTTTGTTTGCAAACGCTGTTTTGTTTTACAGCGGTTGAACGAAGTTGAACATGGTTGAACAAGTATTTGATTTTACTGTGTTCACCCAAATTCAGGGGGTGTTGGTAAAGAACGAACGCATTCTGACGTTTCCCCGGCGATGTATTTTGCCTTGGAAACGCTTCGGCACACGCTTTACCGGATATTTCGAATTCGCGTGGATGCGCATTCGGGATGCCCCGCATATTCCTCGATTTCGATATTCCGGATTCCGGGCAATTCGGGGTCTGGTTTGAATAGGGCGATTCCCTGGCCGTAAAGGGGGCTGGAATCCATTTTCTGGTTGGGGGTGGTACTACCCTACCACTCTGGGTATTTTTTCGTTTAAAACGGCTTGTTTTCGTTTTCTGGATTTTGGAGGCGTTTCCTCGTTGGTTGGATTTTTGCTACCTCGGATTCCATACAATCGAGGGTCTGGCATGAACATGGCGATTCCCGGGCCGTAAAGGGGGCTAGAAGCCATTTTGTCGTGCTGGGTGGTACTACCCTACCACCAGGGGTATTTTTTTCGCTCAGAAGGCTTATTTTCGTTTTTTCGGTTTTGTGGTATTTCGGGTCCCGCTAATTTTACAACTCCGGTAATCATGCTGTACGCGGAATGGGTCCGTGTACATCATGCTATCACAAATGGAGCCATGCATGCGAGAAAATCGGGGTGGATACAGCCGGCGCGGTGCGTCGCGGAATTCGGAAAACAATGACATCCACGGTGGGAAGCGCAGTACGCCCACGGACAAGATGCTGTCCTATGCGCGGAGCATAGCGGATGCGTTGGACATGGATTTGCCGGAAAGTGTGGATGGAAGTTTCGACGCTTGCCGGGATTTCATCGACCAGCACGCGGAATCCGTGCCGCCTACTGACAAGCAGGTGAAGTTTGCCACGACGTTGGCGGACGATTTGGGCGAGGACATTCCGCGCAGGGTGTTGGACAGCAAGATTCTGTTGTCCCGGTGGATTGACGACCATCAAGAGGGTTGACGGGCGTGTTGGTGGTGCATCATCCGGTGCATCCCGTGCCGGTGGTTTCCCGGGTGGTTTCGCCGTTTGTCGGGGCGGAACTGCTTTTCGGGGGGGATGGTTCTGCGGTGAAACCAGCATTGGCACGAAAATCCGCCGGGTATCGGGAAGCGAGTTTCACCCGAAGTTATGCGCTGACTTACCGGCACAGTCATCCGGATGTGCTGTTTCTGGGTGGCGGTACGGACGTGTACTGGCGGCATTATCTGGAGCATCGTTTTCCGTATGCGGTGGTGGATGCGCGAGCGGGACGTTCCTTTCTGGAGTATGGGGCGGTTTACCGGAAGATTTCCGCATGGAAGTCCATCCGCCGCATACGGAATGTCGTCGTGAGTTTTCCGGATAATGACACATTTTCGGACGGTGCCTTGCGTCATTTGCTGTCCGCCATCGGAAAGCATCGTACGGTATATGTCATCCCTTCGGGGAGTGCGGAACGTCAGTTGCGTCGGTTTCTGGTGGAATCCGGTGGGCAATATCCGAATGTGGTGTCGGTGGATTTTGCCGGGTTGGCATCGCGCAATCCGGAGTATCGCTACAGCCCGGCGCGTGGAATCACCACGTTGTCGTACACCGGAATCCGTGCGGAGATGTCGTTGTTCCTGTACACCGCGGAACGGCATTACTTCGGGGCGCCTGTTGCCGGGAAGTCTCCCGCGGCCGCTTCGGTATCCGGTAACCGGGCCAACACGTCGGGTTCAGTGAAATCGCATCCTGTGCAGGGACGTATTGGGGTAACCAACAAACCATCGAAAGGGGACACAACACATGGATAAATCACTCAGGGACGCCATCAGCCATATTCTGGATTTGCGGGAACAGTTGGCGGAAAGGAAATCGGAACTGTCTGAGGCGGTCAAGGCCGCGGCGGAGCGGTTTGACCGCAAGCCTGCGGAAATCAACCGGTTGGCCACGGTTATCGAGAAAGAAAGTCAAACGGGCGGTGTCATCAGTGCGCAACAGGATTTCCTTACCGAAGCCGAATCCTATTTCGAGGACTAGTCGGAATCGTTCCGGCTGCACGGGAATCGGGCTGTGAAGATTTTCGATTATGTATTCATCATCCTGGGCATCATCTTCATAGGTTATGTGATGCTGGGGCTGAAAACGGATGATGGCATGGGGGCCATCGACCATTTCTGTCAGCCTGTTCACTGGGCGGGTAATGTCGCGGTGTCCATAGCGGCGGAGGTGGACCCTCATGCGGAAGCCGTGACGCAATCTTCCCTGAACAGGCTGCATTACAGTTGCGAATACATTGGTTGGCGGTTGTTTTTCGAAAAGCGGTATGAGGCGTGGAAAAAGGCGCAAAGAGCAAAACAGGAGACGCAGGCTTACCGTTCGAGAACGTTGGCTCGATATCGGGGAGCGACAGTCAACCCGGGGGTGTCAAATTGAGTTGGTGGAGCAAAGGGTTACTTTTGGGCGGGATGTTTTTCCCGTTGTTGGCCGTGGCGGCTCCGGTAGATGTGGTGGAGCTGGTGAATTTTCAGTGTCCGCACTGTCGTCATTTCGACCGGTACGTATCCGGTTTGAGCAAGGATGTGGCGGCCACGGGTGGCGTGTACCGGATGGCTCCGGTGTTACCGGCGCTGACGAATGACCCGGCGGTTTCCGTGCGTTTCTGGTATGCCCTGGAGGACATTTCCGGGGAACGTGTGGCCGACAAGGCGGCGAAATATCTTTATCTGGGGTATCAGAAGGGGGCCACGTTGAACTCGGTATCCGGAGTGGAATCGTGGTTATCCGATTACATGACGGGTTTACCTTCCTTGAGGAAGCTCCGGAAGTGGACATATGGCCCGGAAGTGAAGCATCAATGGTTGCTGGCGGTGGCCTGGTACCAGAAATTCCCGTCGCACCGGATTCCGGAGTTTGTATTGTTGAATCCCGATGCATACCGGGTGGAAGCCCTGATACAGCGTGGGGTCCAATATCCGAATGCGGCCAGACTGTACGCCCGATTGTCCCGGCTCATTCATCGGTATGGACATCGAAAGCCCGCCTCTATCGAATTACCTTGGAGCGAATCTCATTGAATATTCGAGAACTTTACGACATAAGCGACAATCCGTCCGGGAAATCCACGCTCCGGGTGGATGAATTACTGGATTATCTGCGGAACAATGCCGTGCTGTACCTCACGGAGCGTCTGGACATCGTATGTCGGGAAAGCTGGAAATCCGGGGTCACGTCGGATTGGGTATCCTGGTTCGAGGCCAGGCCGGGTTATAGCCTGCTGCAACTGGACAACCGGACGACACTGGCCTGGTTTGCTCCGGGTGACGTGTTTCTGGAGATTACCTCGGACGGGGGGTCCACTGCCGGATATTTCGGGCACCGGGTCAGGGGATGGTCATCGTCCGTTTCGGTGGATGTCTCGGATTCCGGGTTCCAGAAAATCGTTACCGTGCAGGTCATGGGTTCCCGTGCGGCCATACAATCGTTCCGGTCGGACTGGAATGCCTGTTTTCAGCCGCATCCGCCTGCGGTGGAATGGTTGCATGACCTGGATGATGTGCCGCTGAAGATGCCATTGTCCGACGGGCCGGTTCCGGATGGCGTATTGTATCCGTTTCTGCCGAAACCCCCGGAAATTTTATATGACGAGTTCATGGATTCGGAGGCCAATATCCTGTTGCTGATGGGTCCGCCGGGTACTGGGAAGACCAGTTTCATTCGCGGATTGTTGCAGTATACCCGAAGCAGTTCCATGGTGAGTTTCGACCCGAGGATTCTGGAACGGGACCGATTCTTCGCGGATTTCATATCGGGTTCGAATCAGGTTCTGGTTCTGGAGGATGCGGACAGTTTCTTGCGTCCCCGGGAATCCGGCAATGATGTGATGCATCGGTTCCTGTCCATGGGCAACGGGTTGGTTTCCGTGAAACACAAGAAAATCATCTTCTCCACCAACTTGCAGGGGGTTCACCATATCGATACGGCTCTGACCCGTCCGGGACGCTGTTTTGCGGTTCTGCACTTTCGGGAGCTGCATCCGGATGAGCTGGCGTTGGCCGCTGAGCATCTGGGGATTCATCCGCTGATGGACAACAAATCGCACACTTTGGCCGAATTGACTTCCCCCAATCAACGGGCTGTTTTGGCACCCCATCAGTCCATGGGGTTCGGTGGTTATCCGATTAGATGACAACGACAGTCGGGAAGGATGCGATTCGACGTAAACCCGAGAAAGCATTCCGGGGTAGTTCGGCGTCGAGAAAATCATTCCGCAAGGTCCGCCAGCATGAAAGGGATGTCCAGCAGGACATTCGGGATACCTTTTCAAGAGGGGCCATACGTCTTTTTCGTAATTCCGTGGGTTTCGTCACCTTACGAAGCGGAATAAGGATTCGATATGGACTTCCGCCGGGGAGTCCCGACCTCGTGGGGTGGAAAACCGTGGATGTTACGCCAGATATGGTGGGGAAACGGGTAGCGATATTTGTTGGAATAGAGGTGAAACGACCGGGAGAAGTTCCCGATAAACATCAGGAGTCCTTCCTGGAAAACATGCGAAAACGGGGATGCATTGCAGGATATGCCGATACCGTGGAGGATGCCGGGCGTATCCTTGGACGGCCTTGAAGACGAAACATCCCTAATCGCCACTTTCCGGTAAGCGCCTTATTCGACGCTTTTGTCGTGTGGATAAGGAGTGTTCCGATGGTGAAACATGCAGAAAGAGCAGAAAAAGTACTGGATTTTCTGTTAACGGCGTCCAGGCCGTATGCGCCGTCACAAATATCCGGGAAACTGGGTCTGGATGTGCGACGGGTGCGTGAAGCGTTACATGCGCTGGAAGGGATTGGGGCGGTGATTTCGCGGCCTTATTATGGGGCTTGCGGATATGTCTCGCCCTATTGCGGAAAGGTACATGGCGCGGATGCTGCGAAGTTTCTGTGTCGCGTATTGCGCAAGTACCACAAGTACCATTAGAGACGCGAAAACCCGGGTTCTCCGGGTTTTTTAACGTCTGGACCCATCGATTGCTTTCCGGTTTGTGTTGTCTCCAGGTTAATTCGACATCTCCGGTAATGGGTATCGTGGCGATATTGCCTCGTGTTTAGGAGTAGAAGATGACGGTTCATGAATATGACTATAAGCCAGTGTTCAACCGTATCCTGGCGAAAGGGGATTCCGGAACGGTCGGGATTGAACTGGAAATGGTTTTTCCGGACGAAGATGGTCTGGAAGAGTTTTTACGGGAATTTGTGCGACTCCCGGGATACGAAAAAAAATACTACCTCAAGGGAGATGGTTCTCTCCCTGAAGAAGTGAGTGTGGAGGTGGTGTTCATGCCGCATCATTTAGCAAGATTGGAAACATCTGTAAAAGAAGTTGTAAATCTTGCCCAGTGGTGTGGGGTATATCCCACCCACGAGGATGCGGGGATGCACGTCCATGTGGCGCGCCCGTCGATGTCCCTGGGCGCCGAAGGGGCGTTCCTGATTTTCTGGAACCTCCTGGAGCAGGATGCTCTCGTGAAGCTGGCCGGACGCCGTGATGGGGAATACAATCAACAGCAGGCGTTGGCGCTGCGGCGTCCATTTGCGGCTCTCCTGGACGAACCCGGGCACTATTTCAGGGTGGATGCCCGTCGCAAGGAAACCTTGGAGGTACGCGTTTTCCAGGGAACCGTGAGCACGGAGGTCGTGATGGACCGCACGCGGTTCGTCCATGCCGTGTGGGCCTATTGCAAGGCTCACCCGTTCAAACCGGGTTATGCCGCCAGCAAAGACGGGACTCCCGCCATTTGGCGGAAGCTGTATTCACTGGACACGGTGGCGGCCTGGTGTGGGGCACAGGACAAGTACAGGCAACTGCGCCTGAAATAACATCTCACCAGCACCCTTCGGGGTGCTTTTTTAGGTTCATGTTGGAGCTATTCCCAATCATTATTTTCCGATGAACTACTCCCGCCAAACCTTAGACGGTTATGGCGAGAGTTTCGTGTTTCATCGCGGATAAACCACATCCGCTCCACACCTCGGGCGGTTCCCGCCCGGAGTCAGGGACACTGACCAATCTGTTTTCCAGCCATCGCAGGAGCACCCGTGCCGCGTTTTCATCACGACCACACGTTTCCCCACAGTGCGGGCACTGGTGCGTCCTGTCCGACAGCGTTTTCCGCGCCTCCGGCAGGGTCCCGCACGCGTGACACCGCTGCGACGGCTTCAACTCCCGCGTCGGCGCTTCCTCGTACCAGGAACCAGCCTCCGCCGCTTTATTCCTGATATGACCGAGAAGCGCCGCCGGCGCGGCAGCGTGAATCTCTCGATTCAATCCTTTCTTCCGGGTTCCACCCCGGCGCACCATATCCTTCACCGCCAACGCCTCCGTCGCCAAGGCCCCGAATCGCGCTATCAGCCACGCACTCGTCTGATGCAGGAAATCCTGGCGTTGGCGGGCGATTTTCCCGTGCAACCGCGCCAGGTGTCCCAGCGCCCGGCGCAAGCTCACGGATACCGGATAACCGCGTGTCCTTCCGCTCAGGCGCTGCGCCGTGCGTATCTTGCGGGACACGTCTCGCCCGAGTCGCTGCAACTCGGCAAGCTGGCGGCGCAGATGGCGCGGGTTCGCGACGGTTTCCGTGCCCTGCGGCGTGGCGAGGGTGAGGTAGTCGGTGAGTCCCCAGTCGAAGGCACCCATCTCCGTGCCGCGTTCCCGGTGGATATGTTCCACGGCGAGCGTCACGGAGGCGTACCATTTCCCGGCCTTGTGGAGAATCTCGCAGGTCTTGGGAATGCCGGGAGTACGCGGTTTACCCCGGATGGGGATATCGCCCACGGAATGCAGGGTGAGTTTCCCGTGTTGCTGATTATCTCCGTGGGCCAGTTTCCAACCGCTGGTGGTATATCCCCATCCGGGGTAACGGCGCGGAGACTTGAAGCGCGGGAAGCCGGGGGTTTCGCCGTTACGGACCCGTCGGAAGAAATGCTGGAAGGCGAGATGTACGCGCTTGAGGGTGACCTGTTCCGATTGGGAATGCATACCGGCCAAGGCGGGTACGGCCTTGCGCCATTGCGTGAGATGACGGCACTGCTGCGCAAAGGTGAGACCCTTGCCGGTATGCTGATAGGTACGGATACGTTCTTCCAGCGCCGTATTATAGAGACGCTGATGCAGTCCGAGCATCTCTTGCAAGCGTTCCGCTTGCCCGGCGCTGGGATATAATCGGTACGTAACCTTTCGATGGAACATGTCCTGTTTACCGGAAATTAAAAATTAGCGGGATACACCATCTCCACCTGAATCGTGTGCGGTTACAGGTGGAGCGTTCCGAATATGGAGATTTCGGTAATTCGCGGTAATATCCATGAATCAGGGGGTGCGTCGTATTGGGTTCGTTTCACTGGTTAACGTCCACGCCATCGGGGAGCGTGGTGTTCGTGGCCATGGGTTTCGTGGTCATTCTGTTCTTTTACACGGTGCCGACGTGGCTGGCGTATGCCTTGCGGGTCCCGCATGCCGGATGGATAGCTGCATTCAATATTATTCTGGGATGGACGATTATAGGATGGCTCGTTGCCCTTTCGTGGGCTTTGTGGGAAGCCGTCTGGGTGCCGGATATTCAGGCTACCGCCACGGACAGAAAAACCCCGGACCAGCCGGGGTAAGCGTTCAATAACTGGTCCACCCCGACGTGCTGGAAAACGTCATGCCGTCGGAGGAATCGCGTACGTTTACTGGTCTGTTGACCGTCGATAGGCGAATGGTGGCCGACGTGTTGGAAACCCGTTGAAAGGCCGATAATTCCGCATGAGGGGCCAGGGCTTCCAATGCCGCCCGGTAATCCGTACGCGTACTCGTTTCCGAGAACCGTACGGAGAGTCCATACCCTTCGATGCCGGGTTGCCCATGACAGTGCGTGTTGGCATACGTCAGGATTCGTTCCCTCAGTTCCGTCAATCGGCGTTTCAGGCTATCTTCTTCATTTTTGAGTTCTTCCCATTGCACTGCCAGCTCCAGGAGGGTCTCGTCCTGTTCTATCAGGAACAGTTCCTGGCGGGTATAGGGTGGCGGTGTTGCTGTGGCCAGATATCGATTATAAAACATCTCTCCCAGGTCCAACAGACCTTTCCCCAGGATTTGATGTCTGTCGGTATCCTCGATATCCCAGTTACGCACGGATAATTCTCCGTTTGCGTCATCCCCTATTTCCAGAATCAGGATATCCGTTACGGAATATCCGGCTTGCCGTAGGACTTCCGCCTGATAGGCCGTTTGCCAGATGACATATTCTGGACAGGATTCCCAGGGATTCATGGGGGCCTTTACCTCGATGAGGTGTCCGGTTTCCGGATGGTAACCATCGAGGCTTACCCTGCACGCGGGACGATTGTCCGGATAGACACAGGCTTGTTCCAGTGGAACACCCAGGGTCTCCGCGGCCAGTTCCCGGGCAATGGGCTCCAGACGATGTCCTCGTTCTGCCTGGAATGCGGGAATCTGCCGTTTTCGTATACCGAAATGTTCCCGATATAGCTGAATGGGCGTTGCGGCCCACGCGGGCGGCGTTTTTCTCGGCTTGATGACACGCAATCGCGTTTCCCCGAGAAAGTCCGAGAAAATATCGGCATAACAGGCCAGACTGTATATCTCGCTCCCACCGACACCCTGTTTTCGCCATTCCAGCCACTCTGCGCTGCCCTGTGGCAGTACTCTTTCTGGAATATACATGGTTCACCTCTCTGATAAACACACGGCGATATTGCCGCGTGTGGTTTACCGAAAAACTGAAATTGCGAATTTCAGTAAAGTGGTTGACATACAGACAAGGAGTAGCAACATGTATAATGCACAAGTGGACAATGAATTCCAGCAATTGCAGCAACAGATGGAAAGTACGGAATCCGCGTTACGAACATTGATAAGGAATGTTCGCAGAAGCGAGTCCGACGACGTAAAGGACATCGAGTATTCCTTGCGGGATATTGTGTCGCTGTTACAGGACGAACGTAATACGGTGGGACGTCTTTTAACGGAAATCCATCAGTCTCATCGGAGTAATTTCGGTCCCCGGGGATTTTCTGTGGGTGGTGGCGGATTTTTGGCTACCATGGAGCGTGCGGTGGAGTATGGTGCCGGATTTGGCGTGGGTGAGGACTTGGTACGCAAATTGTTTTGACGGGGTTTCATAACCGGCAAGAAAAGGAAAACCTTTGGATAAAGGTATTGTCAAAAAGTGTTGGGAACAGTTCTTGCAAGATGGTTTCGAGTGTGCGACGAGTGTCATACTCACCATTGCGCGTCATTTTGTGCCGATTTGCAGACGCCAGGGAAATACGGAAGCGCAGGTGCTGGACAGATTACTGTATGCTCTGGACTGGGATGATGAGGAGGAAGGGGCAAATCTGGTGCGATGTATCGACGAGAATGGACACTACGATTTGTACTCGGTATTGTCGTTCTGGCTGGGGTATCCCCGAGGGGGAACGGTGGTTAATTGCTTCATGACGGATTCCGATGAGGAATTTGTCCGCAAGTTTAATGGAAAACAACGGCAAATGCGAAGTGAGGCCCAAAGGAATGGTATTCCGCTCATTATTTCCAGCCATGACAATGTATTGAGTTTTCAGTCGAACGATGCACGGTTGCGGGTTTGTTTTTTTCGCATGACCGAAAATCATCAAAAAATGGAGGTCCCCTCGCCATACGGAAATGGTTTGATTACTGGACGCCCCCTGATGTTTCGTGAGTCGGGAAACTGGTTGTTGAATCGTCTGGAGTCCCATTGGGGGGATTGGCCGGGATACTTGAAGGCGGAATTATCGGGTTTTGTCTAATCTCCCAATTCCGGTAAGACGGTCATTCGGCTGTTTCGCCGTGTGTGAGGAGAATAGCATGTCTCAAAATAAAAGAACGCTGTCGGTACGGGTAATGTTGGTGGGTTTGGAAAACGGCTGGGCGGAGATTCTGGCCAGCCAGCCGGTAATGGGTCCCATCGAGGTGCATTACATGACCAATCTGGCCAATCTGTGCCAACGTCGGTGGTGGCTGTCCTATCTGATGGAATATACGGGCCTGGGTGTTCATGTGGCCTATCGCGAGTTGCTGCGCCATCGCGGGCAGGGGCCGGAAATCCTGGCGAATTTGACCCGGAAGCATGGCCGTATCGTTCCGCCCTTGTCGTTGTTCCAGTCTGGCGATACGGATTACATTGACTTGCGCCTACGTGTTTTTGTGCGGGTATCGTTACCGAAGTTGTCGGAGTCGATGAACAGCATTCTTTATCCGGAGCGTTTCGGTACGGACGAGGATTCTGTGGCTCTCGCGATACTCAAGGAATCATCGGAGAACACGGCGCGGTATCTTGCGGCTACGGAATATTTTCTGGAACGGGAAACCCAACATTTCGGATATTTGAGTCGCGGCATGCAGAAACGGTTTCGCACCCTATTGGCAACATTGTCGCACTAACCCACTCCGGGCGGTTTCAATTTTCTTTTTTCCGTAACCTTTCGATGGAACATGTCCTGTTTACCGGAAATTAAAAATTAGCGGGATACACCATCTCCACCTGAATCGTGTGCGGTTACAGGTGGAGCGTTCCGAATATGGAGATTTCGGTAACTCCCTTGCGGCAATGTCGCCGTGTGTTCGAGGGAGAGGTACGATGAAGGAGTTACTCAATTACTCCGTAAAGCCCAGCCTGAAGAAGTACTGGGTACGGAGAGGGGGATGGATTTCTCGGTTTGTGGCCGAGAAAACAGGGGCCCGGATACGGGAGGTGGTGGAATCGTCTCGGCGCTCGCTCTTTTACGGAGTGGAGCTGGAGTTTCCCGGTCCCTCACAGGAATCCATTCTCCAGGCTGTGGGAGAAGCGGATGAATCCCGTGACGAATTATGGTATTGCAAGCGGGATGGTTCGTTACCGTTAGCAGGGGTCGAGGTCGTCAGTCAGGCGGCCACCGAGAGGTATCATCTGCATACTTTCGGCTGGAACCGTCTTTGGGAAAATCTCCAGACGATTCCGCAGTTCAACAGCCAGGAAGACCGGTTGTGGGACAAGTGCGGGATGCACGTTCATGTGGGTCGCGCGGGATTGTCACTCTTGGCGCAATGGCGGATATTTGCGCTGGTTTTTCAGTTGCAGGAGATTTTCCCGCAATTGGTGGGCCGCGGACCTACAATGTATGCACGTTCGCTCACGGGGAGCTATCTGGAGGGATTGTCAACCACGATTGCCAGGAACAGATTGGCATCCAAACCCACCATCAACTCTACCGGGCTGTATAACCGGTACCGTGTGTTGAATCCAGCGCGTCGTGGAACGCTGGAGTTTCGCATGATGGCATCCCCGCGCAATTACGCGGAATTCATGGAGCGCTTCGAATTTGTCTGGGCCGTTACGGGATTCGCGGCGAATCCATCGATTGCGGATTGCATATCTGACGAGAGAGACCCTGAAGTTTTGATTTATCCCGAGGCGATGGCCTGTACCCGCGATAATTTCTTCGCGTGGGTAGCTGCCCAGAAATTGCGGTTTCCGTACTTCCACAAACTGCTGGTTCGTGAGGGATTCCTGACGGAACTGGCGATACGGGATGATGGACAGCTTTGGCTGCCCTTCGTGGACGAGTTGCTGCTCACGGACGACGAGATTCGTGCCGTACCGCGTCGAGTGACTCGTACCCGTCGCAGGTAGGATGGCAAACCCCGCTTCGGCGGGGTTTTTTTAGTGCCAATTTCCACTCTCCGGTAACTCCCCTGCGGCAATGTCGCCGTGTGTTTTATGGGAGAGAACATCATGTGTCTCATTATCGTGAGCGACAAACCATCCAAAATCACGAAAACGGTTGTGCAGTCTGCGGCACGACGCAATGCGGATGGGGTAGGTGTCATGTGGTACGATGAGGTCGGGAAATTGCAGACCCGAAAGTGGATGTCCACGCCACTCAAGAAGTGGTGGCCGGAATGGCGGAAAATTTGCCGACAAGCGGAAGCGGCCGGTTCCGAGCTGGCTGTCCACTGGCGGATGGCCACCCACGGTGCCATCAACCTGGAGATGTGCCACCCTTATCCCATCGAGGTGGGAAATGATACGGTGCAGATGATGCACAACGGCATTCTCTCTGGATATGGCGAAAAGGATTTTTCGCTGTCCGTGTCCGGGGGTGTTGCCCAGGCGGATGATGCCAGGTCCGACACCTACGAATATGCGCGGATGGTGGAGAGTATTCTGGTTGATGGCGGGGTAGGTTTGGTATCCAACTCGGCTTTTCTGGCCTTGTTGGGAACGGATATAGGTTCCGGCAACAAGCTGGTGTTCGGGATTCCCATCAACCCGGACAAGGATTTCCGGGTGGTCAATCGGGATTCCGGGTTGATGTATGAGGGACACTGGTTTTCCAATACCTATGCCTGGGATTATCCCAAACGAAAGACGTATCCCACGACGACGAATTACCCCTTGACGAAGCGGGCCAACGATTATCTGGATTCCCGTTATGGCAGTTACAGCGGGTATGGTTACGGTAAGTCTGCCACAAGGGACAACTATTCCAGTGGTATGTCGTTGGAGACGGTAGTCAACATTTTCCGGCAATCTCCGGATGAGGCGTTGGAGACGTTGAGTGAGGTGCCTTTTCCCAGTCTGCGGTTATCACGACTGCTGGAGTTGGCTGAGGCGGACAGGGTGGAGGCCAGGGTTCTGTTGTTGGACGATATCGAGTTTTTCGCGGAGGAGTATTATGACACCTGTATGATGTGATTTTGGCGAACCCCGCTTCGGCGGGGGTTTTTTTTGACCAAAGAAAGCCCCGCAATGCGGGGCTGTAATCGTTTTAGAACCTGTTGAGGGCCCTGTTCCTCCTTGCCAGGCGTTCTTCGGATTCCTTGGTGCCATACCGACCACGGGTCAGTGCAAAGGAATTCCACGCATACAGGTTGGAAAAGGCGTGACCGGAAATGAACGTCCACAATCCCGGATTCACCAGAATGAATGGACTCCTTTCGGGCTGTGCCAGCAGGATACGGGAACCGGACGCGGCCATTCCCAGCAACTGGATGAAGGGTTGCGAAGTTATGGCCCGGGTGCCCAGCTCCGCCTCGAAATTGCCGATGAATCGGCCCGCGATGACGGAATCGGAATCCAGTTCCGCTTCTTTCGGGCGAAAGCCCTCGATTGTTCCGTTGTGCATCATCATGAGACGACCGGCTTTTACCGGCTGCACGTTGTCCAGGGTGACCCCGCCGGTCGTCCGCTTGCGAAAATGCACCGCCAGTTGGGACTTGGCGGACTCCGCTTCACGAGCACATTTCCGGTAGAAATCCAGCCCCTCATCCGCATCGCTCGTCAGGCGTTTTTTGGCCTGAAGTATACCGTCGGTGTCATACCACAGGGCCCCCACTCCATCCGGATTGTTTTCCAGGACATTACGAATCACGACGTCCTGAATACGGCCCGGCTTGTTCGTACTGAGAATCAAACACATGGTTTTCCCCTTTTCAACACGCGGCGACATTGCCGCAGGGGAGTTACCGAAATCCAATTTTTGGTTTTCGGTAATCTCGATAAAAACAAGGAATGGAGAACCGATGCTTTTTACGCCACAGACCATGGAAATTCCGGCGCACATGTTGACAGGGGTTGCGGTTGCCGCATCCCGGGATTATGAGATTCCGGGTTTGCCTGTGACGCGGCTGCCGAAGGGGAAACTGGTATCCATCCCCATGCATCGTGTGAATGCTCGGACAATGCGGGTAACCCTGCCGGCAATGCGGGTTTCCAAACCGGTGGCCAGCATTCATTTCGGGTTCAACCGATGGAAGCTGACGGACCGGGACAAGATAAAGCTGTTTGACTTGCCCATAGCCCATTACCGGGTAACAGGCTATGCGTCACCCCCGGGCAGTAGAAGTTACAACCTGAAACTGTCGGAAAAGCGTGCCAAAGTGGCGGCGGATTTTCTGAAGTCCTGGGGGAGTCGCGTACAGTATCGTGGTGCGGGAGTTCCGGCGCACGTGCATTGCCCGGTAGGGGTGAGTCCACAACATTGTTTACCGGATTTGCGGGAGGACAAGGTTGTCATCACGAGAATCTCCCCGCGCAGTGTTTTATTGCGCATGGTTCCGACAAGGTCGATGGCCCCCGAATCCCCAGTTTCCCATTTACCGATAAAGGTGCCACCGGTGAAAACCGCTGCGACTCCCGCGTCCGGGAATGTTCCGGAGAATATTTATCGGACGGTATTGAACACTCGGGCATTGTGGAAAGTCATGTTGTTGCATCCCGGAGATTTGCGGGATGTGGCGGCCCAGATTCATCGGGTCACGGGATATGGAGTCCATGTGGATGGGCCTGCGATAGCGCTTCATGACATGGGAATGCCTTGGCATCGGACGGTTCCGGCGGCGCTGGTGATTCACAAGTTGTCCCGGCAGCCATTCATTGTCGTCCGGCTGGACAGGTCGGCCCGACGGTTGTCGTTCTCCGTCAACCTGACGAGATAGCCTCATGTGGAAGCCGTGTTTCTTGGGTTTATTGCTGGTTGGGTTTTCATCGGGCGCTCTGGCACATGATTTGGGGGTACGTTCCAAGACGTTTCCCATCGTGGAGGAGTCTTTTCTGAAGATGGTCATTCAGAAAGCCGCAAAAGCGGATTGGAAGTCCATCGATGAGAAGCTGAAGCGGAAAACGGAGTGGGATGTCAAGCATTTTCCACAACAGGTATTGCCGGATGCGAAAAAAACGCATACGGATTACTTCAGTCCCGGAGTGATTTTGCAGCGTAGTATTCGTGCTCCGGTGGATACGTACTCAGGGTATCATTGGGAGGTGCTCTATCCGAAGGGCACGCACGTCAACCCTTTGCGTCGCGGGCTGGAGCCGGTAACACGGATGCTGTTCTTCAATGAAGACAAGCCGCGGCAGGTGGCGTTCATGAAAGCGGTGTTGCGGGCTTATCCGTATTTCGTGATGCCTGTGGCCCTGGGCGGGAATATTCCGAAGCAGGCCCGTGCCATCGGGCGCCCCATGTATTATGCGTACCCCACGATTTTGCAAAGATTCCAGATTCACGCGGTTCCGGCCTTGCTGGGAGTGGGTAGTGGGAAGTATCGCTATGACATGGCGGTAACCTACTTTGGTCCCGATGCCTTGCGTCATGTTCGGGATGCCCCGGAAGAAGTGCATGCGGCGTGGTTTGGTTTGATGGGCAAGGGAGAAGTTCGAATATTGCCGCGGGCACCCAACAAGCTGTCCGGGAAGCCTTCCATATGGTCGGTCCACAAGCGAGGGCGGGTTCTGACGGGAGGCCGTGCGGATATTTATGCGCAGAAAGCCCTGGAGAAATACAACCGGGCACATGGGACGGATTACAGTCCTTAAAATCGGTCTTCCGATGAACTACTCCCGCCAAACCTTAGACGGTTATGGTGAGAGTTTCGTGTTTCATCGCGGATAAACCACATCCGCTCCACACCTCGGACGGTTCCCGCCCGGAGTCAGGGACACTGACCAATCTGTTTTCCGGAAATTAAAAATTAGCGGGATACACCATCTCCACCTGAATCGTGTGCGGTTACAGGTGGAGCATTCCGAATATGGAGATTTCGGTAACATCCATAAACAATAAAAGGTTATCCAGCATGTCATTGAACGGATTATTCACCCCGCTACGCAGGGCTGCCGAGATTTTCTGGCGGCATACGGCGTTTTTCATGTTTGCCGCCATGTTGTCGGTGATGCCGGTACAGGCTGAGGCGGCCGGTTTGGGGCCGATTTGTTCCGGTACCTTTTACGACCCGTTGCTCATGACCAACTGGATGGATTTGTTCCCCATCACCATTGCGGGCATTTCGTTGCCGCCTGGCGGCATGAATCCGCCGATGGTGTTCGAGCCGCCCATTTGTATCTGTCCGATGACGTTTCCGCCGTTCATTCCGCTGCCGGGTATTGGCATTACTTTCTGGGAACCCTTGTACATTGCCGAGGTGGTCCGAATTCCTGGTTGCATGCCCACTCTGGGTGGAATAGACGTGTTTGGTGCCCCATTCATCAGCGAGATGGGTGCGGATTCCGAGGATGCGAATCACAGCAGTACCACGAATTCCGAAGAAACCCTGCAAGTGCATTGGTATGTGTACCCGTTATTCGAGATACTGAATCTGGTTTCCAGTTTGCTCTGTCTGAACACATCCACAGGATACAATCTGGCATTTGTAACGGAACCGGACCCGGTTTGGCAGAACGATATCTGGGCGATATTCATGTCGCCGGAAGCCAGTCTGTTTTCCACCTTCCCGTTACAGATGGCCTGTATTCCGGACCAGCTTTCCTCTTCCTTCGGGTTTCCCATCGATGCCCTGTTCTGGTGTGCCGGTACCTGGGGGAGTCCGTATCCGTTCTCGGCGAACGCGAACCAGACCTCATCCGACCAGCAGGCGAATGCTCTGGTGTTGTCGCACTTTCTGTTCATGGAAGCCCGGGTGGGAGCCATGTGGGATACCATTGGCCCGTGGGCCGAGTGTTTTTCCATACCCAATCCCATTTGGATGAAATCTCAATTTCGGGTGGACCCCATTTATCCATTACCGACTTACGGTTTACCCATCAATATCGGAATGCCCCCCATCGAGTGGGGATATTTCCCGCCGGAGAATTTTCCATTGCATGAATCCGGAGCGTATCTCATCTGGAATGCACAACAATGTTGTTTACGCCCCTGATATCCGCGAATTTCGGTTTTTCGGTAATCGAGTCAGGAAATATTTCCTATTAGATAGCCTCTATTTGGGGAAGCGGGATTCAGCGCTATCCTGGCTCGGGAATGGTTCCCGGGTTTTCCGCAGCAATTCATGAAAATGGAAACCACTTATGATTTGTTGAACAGCCAACTGGTTGCGGAAACCGCATTGGATTATTTGCGGGTTCTGGATGATGCCATCGAGGATGGGGTCATTCAGGGGCGTTTTTCCCTGGACCTGGAATTGATAGTGGAGCCGGAAGCCTATTTGAAAAATGGCCGCTGGAAAAAGGACGATGAAACGGTATTTTGGACCAAAATGAATAATCCCGTGCGCAATCGAAGACATGCCCGGGACTTCATTCGTGCCAAGTTGAATTATCTGGCGTACAGTTATCCACGGCAGTTCAGGAGTATTGTCGTTTTCGCCAAGGACCGGTTAACGGGGGCTACATTTGCCGCGAAGAGTCGTTAACCGCGCTGCGGCACCACATAATTTTCTTCACTGCCGGAGGGTGGGTGATTATGGCAGCCGTATTGTAAGTCAATACCTGAAATCCTTACCGGAATCCGTTTCGGTATGTTCTGTGGAAAATGACAAAAGGTATCAGCCTCGGGGTATTGATTATTTCTGGATTCGTCATCAGGAAAATGTGACGCGTCTGGATTCCGTGGAAGTCAAGACGGACACCTGGGATACGGGCAATCTGTATCTGGAACTGGTGGCCAACGAAGAGCGTGAGAAACCGGGTTGGTTGTATACCAGCGAGGCGCAGTGGTTGTCGTATGTGGTACTGCCCCAGTCCCGAATGTATCTGGTACCATTTCCGGAATTGCGGGAGTGGTACCGACGCAGCGTGTATACCCAGAAATCCTTCTGGAAACGGACCTTTACCGGAAACCGGGAAGGTGGATATCACAGTTGGGGAGTCCCCTGCCCCATTACGGACATTTTGCGGGAAACCACTCATCGGGAGGTGGATATCGGTATCTGGCTGAACGAGGAGTTGCGTCTTGCGTGATGCATTGTTGAAATCGTTCATCCGGATTGTGTTGATATGGTTCACGTTGCTGTTTGTTTACTGGGGGGTGAGTGATGCCCGGATTGGTCATACCATCCAGTTGCTGTTGCACAAGGCGGTATTGGTAACCCCGCTGAACGCGATAGCGTGGTTATGGTATGTCGTTTATCACTGGACCCTGCCCTGGTTGCTGGTTTCCCTGGTGCTTTTTGTGGTGGCCTATCAGGCGACGCATCTCTGGCATTGGCGGAAGCGGGTTCAGACGGCACGTGGAGCGGACGCGGATGCGCCCTGGCGTGGTATGCGTGTCACCCTGGGGTATCTCCCCAAGCCGGTCTGGGAGATGCGGGAACCGGAGCAGGATTTTGACTGGGGAGCTTTCCGTGACCGGGCGGCGGAGTTGCCGCAGGCGCATCGGGAGGTGCTGGAGCAGACGTTGTCGGTGCTTTCGGCGTATCCGGCGGGCACGGTATATGTGGGTCCGGGGCACACCGATTCCCTTTTGGAGCATACGCTGCATGTATTGGAACCCTTGTGGATGGCCTCTTCCGGGAGAGACCCGTTGTTGCCGTTATTGGCGGCGGCCCACGACATGGGGAAAATACGCGCCTGGAAAAAGGTGGACTTGCCGGATGGTGGGTTCACGTGGAAACGGGTGGGATGGCATGACGACTGGAGTGCGCGTTTGTTTTCCGGGTTGCCGTCGTACTGGAAATTGCCGGATGAGGACAAGCTGCTGGCGCTTCTGGCGTTGCGGTATGGTCACAAGTTCAGTCAGGCGCCTTTGCTGCCCATTCAGCAGACACAGCGGTTGGTACGGTTGCACGAATTGTTGGAGGGGGCAGACCGGGAAGCCACGGCGGAGGAAAAGAAAGCGGTTATCGCGGCCAATGCGGAAAATATGCCGGAGTATTTGACGCGGGCGTTTCTGGATGCCATCACGGAGTCTCTCACCTTTTATGTGCCCGGGTTGCCGAAGGGGCGCAAGGCGTCGGTATGGCGTCGAAAGAGCCGGATTTACATTTCGGAACCGGCCTTGCGGGAAGCGGTGCTCCAGCATCTTCCGGAAGATGTTGCGGCGGCCATCGAGTCTTCCCGCAAACCTCGCGAGGTGTCTCCGGTAACACAGGCGTTGTTCGAGGCGTTGCGGGTACAGGGGTGGTTGGTGGAGGCGCTGCCGGAACCCGGTACGCGTCCGGAATCCGATGGACCGGTACCCTTGATGATAGCGCGTCCACCATTGTGGAACATCCGTAGTGGCAACATCAATCTGAACGGAGTGCTGATTGTCAACATTCCAGTGGAGGAACAATACCGGTTACACGGTGAATGTCCGGTTCCCATTCTGACGTTGTGTCCGTTATATGACAGTTCTGGAAGAGTCATCAATGCGAAGAACATTTTCGTCCCAACGGAATTCCTGCAAGCATCGGAAGCCGAGAATGGGCAACCCATGAAAGCCATGGAGGATGCCGAAGCGTTGCAACAGGACACTCCTTCGCAGAAAGAAACAGCAAACAACGCCGACCCGGAAACCATCGGAGAGCCGACACATTTGTCACCCAAGCCGGAACCCGAGAAGAAAGAGGAGCTGTCCGCGGCGGGAAAACACTTGGGGATGATGGGGCTGACCCCGGATTCGGGGACATCCCGATATCATAAGAAGAAACATCCAACACCTCCGCGAAGAAAAATGTCGGATAATGTCGGTACTCCTGCTGAAAGTACATCTGGAACGACCCAATTTTCGGATTCCAGTAACGGGTCCCGATAAGATTGGATTGGTGCCTTTATGGGCATGGGAGCTATAAAGTGAGTCAATTTCCATGGATTGTCTGGTGTACGCCTTTGCTGTATTTTCTGTTGCGATTTTGGTTGCGGGGGACAGAGGATATGGTGACCATTACAGAGTGGGGGCGGGCGGCTTTTGCCTGGAAAGGGACATCCACGATGCCGGAAAAGCGATACTTTTGGGATTTGTATACCGTACGGGAATTGCCGAAATGGTTGCTTTGGGTGTTACGTTTTTGTTGATACCTGTCACACTCAGCGGATTTCTCATTGCTTTTGGAAACTGGAAAATCGTATCCAATATGCGATATCCTGTGGCCATTTTTCTGTTTGACTTGGGAGACCATTAAAAGGATTGGCAATGACGATTTCAGCGTCAAATCGACGGATGCCGTTCAGTGGCGGGAAAGCTCCTTGTGTCTGTTGGAGAGTTCCTCATGTCTGCGGGCGTATTTTCTTTCGGTATCGACGATGCGGATGTCCCGCAGAAAAACGGATACCGGATAGGTCATGAGTCTTTCCCGTTTTTGATTCCAGCCATCGAATGCGGCCAGTACGCCATTCAGCACAACCGGCACGAAGAATAGGGCCAATGCGAAAATCAGGGTCTCCACAAATCGGGACTTGGTATGGGCCACGTACATGGATGATAGTACGAGCGCCCAATAGGCGTATAGGAATGATTTTCCCGCTTCCATCGCGATGTAGTCCGGATGGATGGGAAACGCCCAAAAGGTGGGTTTGTCGGACGCATTCGGATACTGGATTCGCAAATCATCGGCTACAGCGGTTGCTTGACTGAAATCCCCAAAGATTCTGTGAAACGCGCCGAGTCGGCGTTGCTCGACGGGTTTTCGCCATTTCCCGAAAACCAATATGCCGAAAGGCAGAGACAGGCCGACCAGCATGATTCCGGCAAGCCAGTCCACCAAAGGCTGGGAAATAAAGGATGTGAAATACAGCGTACAAAGACCATTGACTTCCAGAACGATGGCCGTCAAACATCCCCCTACTCCCAGGACAGCCAGTGTACGGTTCACCCATGGCCAGGGAATACCGGAATCATAGACTTGTGAAAGATATTGCAACACCCGATGTTCCGCGCTGTCGGGTAATTCATTGCTTTTCCGTCCCAGCCAGTACCGGGCGGCATCGGGAAAACCCACCATTTTCCGCTCTCTGAAATGTAACCATAACCACGTGTAGAATATCACCACCCCAACGATATACCCAGTTACGTGTTGCACTCCGGCATCCCCTATTTCGATAACGATTCCGTCTGATTACCGGAATGGGGAAATTGGGGAATATTTACCGGGTGCGGCGCAAATGGTGGCGTATTTTTTCCACGTCGGTATCCGTTATGCCGGTATGCGGGTCGGTGAGGATGACATGTTCCTGACAGAAATCCGGTTCGAACAGGTCCGGGATATCATCCACGGCCGTCCACTGCCGGACAGCCGGATTTTCGTGCAAATACCAGAGTATCTCGCGTTGTCGGCTGAAGGCAATACGCGGGTCTCCGGGAAAGTGTGTTTTGTCCAAATCAACGATAGTGGGGGTACTGCCTGCGAAATGCGATTGCAACGCTCCCAGCTTGTGTCTCAGCTCCGTATCGGAATAACCGAATCGCCAGTCCGAAGACACCACGATGCGCAAATCGGGATTATCCTCGAATAACGGCAACAGAAGGTCATTTTGCGAGAACATGCGTCCTATGCCGGAAATGGGATGCAACACCCCGTCGAAATCCAGAAACAGCACATCTACCGACTCGGGTGTGGGTTTTCGGGTGAACAGTCGTGTCAACATCTTTTATCCTTTTTCATGACGGAAAAGAGGATTACCGGAAACTGGATATTCGTGTCGAATCTGTATTTTCCGGTAATGAAAGTATGACACCAACACATAGAGGCGGTTTCCTTGGCATTGACTGATACACCTATTTTGAAATTTCATCCGGTACACTCACCGGCGGCGTTCATTCCGGACATGTACCCGCAATCCCTGACTTTTCGTGAGGTGCTGAATGGGGACACGCTGAAACAGGTACGGCGGCAGCAGATAGCGAAAAATACGGGGCACTTCGTATTGAAGAAACCGGTATATCCGACCTATACCGTCGCACAACTGAAACACGCGGCTTCCCTGCCGATACCCTTGCAGGTCACGGCCCGCACGTCGGCCCCGGCCTATCCGGTCGTCACGCATCCGATAAAGAATGTGGAATATGACGTGGGATTGTCCCTGGTGGTGCTGGTGGTGCTCTATGCGGTGTTGACCATCATTCATGACAGGAAACTCGATGAGAAAATCACCTATTGAGTTCCGGGGGTTGGCGTTTCTGTGTGCCCTGTTATTGTGCGGAAATGTGGCCCACGCGGGGACTCGGGGTATTCCGGCCACCACAGCAACGCAGATACTGAAGCTGGCCAGAGCGCCGAAACCCGACGCTTATCTGGGGAATATCGTTACGCCGAATCAGGTTCCTGAGAGGGTTTATCGAAAATACGACTTGATGACGCGTGCGGGGTTGAAAGCGGCCCGGGCTCCCGGGGCCATCTCGCCGCAGATGCGCACATTCATCACGCACACGCGCAGCACTGCCCAGAATGCATTGTACGCAGAAAAGGATGAGGCGCTCAAGCAGTTGGGGTTACCCACCAGTGGAACGGGAACATTGTATATTCTGGTGTCATCGTCCATGCCGAAGAAGATGTTGCGGGAATATGCCGCGCAAGCCATCTATACGGGAGCCATCATTGATTTTCGTGGCGTATTGAAGAACAAGCCGTATCCGTTGACCTGGTTTCTGAAGCACGAGATTTTACCGTTGTTGTCCTTGAACCGGAATGCCCGACCAACGGTAACGATTGACCCGCGGCCTTTTTATGTGTGGAACGTGCATGCCGTTCCCGCCATCATATATACCCACGTGCCGGGCATGCGCATGTGTGAGCATCAAGTTGTCAGATACACGCCGGCCATGAACAGCCACCGACAAAGGATACGGGTGCCTTACCATGTCTGTGCGCCCATGTCCCCCTCGAAATATTGGGAAATGCAAGGCGCCGTGACCCTGAAATACGCCTTGAAAAAATTCATTGCGGACGGGGCCACCGGAGCCAAGCCCTTGCTGAAGGCGCTGGATGACGGGAATTTCCCGAATGGCAAGAACATCCGTGGAATAAAGGCGTCCATTTACGCGAAAATGCAAACCCCGGGAGGGATGGATACCATTCTGGACACCTTGAAATCCGAAGGCTATTACGCCGAGGATAGCCAGGCGTTCAACCTGAAAAACCCCGGGGACTTTGCAAGACCGGATACCGCATCCGTCAACCGGGCGTTGGGGAATTATTCTTCGGAAATTTCCCGCAGATAATCGTCATCCACACGTTGTTGGGTGTTCCCGGCAATCCGGGATAAATCCGCCGATTTTCTTAATATTACGTATCCGGTATACGCAATTACCAGTCACATCTCGCATTGAAGAATCCTGACGCGGAGAGTGATTGTACGCAAAAAACAAGGAGAAAAACCATGCGTAATCTGAAGAAATTCCTGGTGCGAAGCGCTCCCGTGGCGGCCATGGCCGTTCCGGCGGTAGCTTCCGCGCAGACGTACAACAGCACCAACCTGGCGGTGACGAACAACAGCGTTGATGCGTTCAACAGCTTCGCCGGCACCCTGGTGGCGTGGGCGAACAGCGGTTTGGGTGTAGGTATCGCGGTTGCCGCGTTCCTGGTAGGTGCCGGTGTCGGTGTAGCCAAGAACTCTGCATTGCCGATGCTGGGTGGTGTGGCCATCGCGGCATTCCTGCACTGGGGTCCCACCATTCTGGAGAACCTGGCCGGAAATGGTGCTACGTTCATCTAATCGATGAACCATTACCGAAGCCCGGGTTTCCCGGGCTTTTTTAATTTCACTTTTTCGGTAATGCGTGTATAGAGGGCCGTAATGACGGATGATAAACGCCCTCGCCCGAAGAGGTATCCGTATCCATAAAAAACATGGGTCAAAAATCGAGCGGTAATTCAGACGACGCATTTTCCCGGCAAATACCGGTACATGCTGACAAGGTGGTGCCCATTCTGTTCTGGGAACCGGTGGAATTCGCCATCGCCGTCACCTTGTTGATGGTCGGCATGTTCACGCATCTGTTTCTTGTGGGGGCCGTAGGCTGTGTGGCGGTATTGTATGGTGCGGCAAAACTGCGCAAGGGGGCAAAGCGTGGGGCCGCGCAGCATTTCCTGTGGGCATCCGGGTTGCAGGTGGATAACGATTTGAGACGATGGTTTCCACCGGCGCACATGAATGAGTTGATTGAATGACGAGGATGTCTTTCTGTTGGCAGTGGTTTCGGCCACTTCGATGGTTCGGTTCCGTTGGGTTCCAGACAACTCTCCAACATTACGTGCGTTGGTAAAGCTTGTATCTCCCCAGGTCCTCCAGAAAGATGGCGATGGGATAGCTCATGTCCGGAACCACTCGCCAGTTCCCGAAGGCCAGGAAAAAACCCATGATGGCAATGGGTGTGGAGCACAACGCGACCAGTACAACCACTATCGTGAAGAAACCTGAAGGGCTCCCCACGGATGCAAAATGAATGAAGGCTCCTATCAGTATCGTATATAACACCCAGAAGACAGACTGTCCGAACCGCGCTAACCAGGTACCGCCAAAGGGAAACGCAAATAACGAAACATCCTGCGCTTTCGGTGGGATGGGTTCCAGAGACCTGGCGAACGCCAGGGCAGCATCTTCACCACCGAAGACGCGTTTCCGGGCCAGTTCTCGACGCCGTTCAAGAGGGGTACGCCAACGTCCCGCCTGCAATATCAGCATGGGCCCTGAAAAACACACAACGCATGCCCACGACACAGGCCAAATCCACTTCGGAACAGGGAAACCCTGTATCTCCTGCCAGGCAACCAGTACAAGAAACAGCGCAACCAGTCCTGTGCCAACAACACCCAGAACCAACAATAGCCGGTTGATTCCCGACACGAACAAGCCGGACCCGTAAACCTCTTGCAGGTATCTCACGATTCTCACGTGCTGAACGGAACCATCCGGACAGGATTTTTGGTTCCAGTAATTCAGGGCGTCCAGAATCCACACCCGAGACAAACCATCCCGCCAAATAACCCACGCCAAAAAAAATCCGACAACAATCCAGCCAAGGCTAGGGCTTATCATCTGAATCCCTCGGCCGCAATATCGAAAATGTCATCTTTCCCCCAATCGCATTCATCCATTACCGTAATCCGAAAATTGGAACTGTTTCACGGGTAATCTTCGAGGGATTCCGAGGGAAATGGCCCTGCTTGCCGGCTTGGGTTTTTCGATGAATTTCGAAGTGTTTGTTTCCTGTGCGGCTAATTTTTGTTTTTCGGTAACTCTGGAAAATAAACCGGTTTTACTTGACACGATGACGACAAACAATGGGGAACATCATTGAATTTCAACTGGGGGGCTAACAAGCAGCGGATTTCGGCCAAGGGGCACGGAGACGTGGTCAGCAATCTGCGGGAAAGAAAGGAGGGCTGGAAGTACGCGGCGGTCGTTCTGGGGGTGGTATCGGCCATTCTGGCTTTCACGTTGGCGGAATCTTCCGGCAGGGTCCAGACGATACTGTTGCCCTATCACATTTCGGCGGCGGGTTCCGGTATGCCCTATAACGTCAACAATCTCAGCGAATCGCAGCGGTATCTGGGCGTTCTGGCTCGTTCCGATATCGCCATGTTGACCATATGGGACCCCGATACCATCAGGAGCCAGTTCAATCACTTCCTGCGGCGCTGCACCCCGCAAGCCTATCAGCATTGGGAGTTCAAGTTACCGAAATACGCCAAACAGATGCGTAACGACAACATTACGGAAATGTTTTTTTTCCAGGGAGAGAAGTTCGTGCCGCCCTATTCCGTGGATGTGGAAGGGTTGCTGGTAAGGACCATGGGTCACCATGTGCTGTTCAGGCGTCCCGTTCAGTACATCGTTTCCTACGCACCCAATAACGGCATTTTCAGTATTGCCAATGTTCAGGCCCAGGTGAAGGGCAGCAAAATTCCAAGGAGCGTCCTGCATGTTCAGTAATCGAATCCCGATGGCGGTGATTTCCGCCGCGTTGGTGTGGTTTCCGGCGGTTTCCCTGGCCGGTGTGGTAGCTCCGCCCCTGCCGCCCATGGACGATGCGTTGCGTCCGCCGGCGGTTTCCGGGATGCCGCCGAAGAATACGCCGACGGCCTTGCTGGCACCGGCGTCGGGTGCGGGGCCACAGGTTACCGCGAAAGTCTCCGGCAATGGGGTTCCGGCGCAACTGCTGGAGGCCCGGAATCAGATGACGCGGGGAAATGGTCTCAATCCGGAACAACTCCGCACCACGCCAGCGAAAACCGGGAAGCTTACTCGACAGCAGCGGATATTGGCGCAGGAAGCGGCACAGGTGTGGGCCCATGCGCGGACCTCGACACCGGCCCAGCATTTTGAACCGGCGCATCATCATCCCATTTCCCGCAGGATACGGAACGAAAAACGGGTAGCGAGGTTCGAGAAAGCATGGCAAGGTCGTGTGTATACCGTACCGGCTGGGGGGTTTTACGTCACCATCGAGGCGTCCGCGCCGATTCTGCACGTGATTATTCCCCCGTCAAAACAGCGTATCGATGGACGTTTTTCCTATCTGGCCCGGGGCAAGTTCTTGCCGGATACCGGCAACAAGGATTTGATGTTGCGTTTTCATCGTGCGGCGGCGTATCACCCTATCGAGCTTACCATCGAATTTGCGGGGGGGTTGCGCATTCTCTATCTGGTGCCGAAACCCTTGCCCATTGGAAAAACCATTCACGTCAAGGCACCGAAATATACGCCTCCGGCAAAACCCCTGAAGTATCCAGTATCCGGCAATCCCGCCAGTCGATTCCTGCCTGCCATTCGGGCGGTTTGGGAGCATGCCGCGCATATTCCCGGTTTCGTTGCGGCCAATCCGCCGCGTCACGCGGTGAATTATGGCCGGTTGTTGCTGGTTCCGGTTGCGGGGTATCAGAGCAGCTCCGCCAATACCTGGATGATTCTGTGGCGTGTCCAGTCCTTGCACGGAAAAACGTCGAACATCTCTCCGGCGCAGTTTTCCGGCAATGGCATTGACGCGGTATCTCTCACGGGAACGCGGGTATCGCCCACGTCGAGTCCGTACATGTTGACGGTTGAGACGGGATTGGCGCACGGATGAAGCAGATAATGGAGTCAATAACACATGTCGAATAATCATAACGATAACGACCGGAACAATTCCACGGAAAACGAGAAACTCCATTCCGTGATGAATGATACCGGGAAGCCGGACACATCCGGGTCTTCGGACCATCCGGACATGTCCCCCTCTTCCGACGTTTCCGCAGGAAAGACTGCGCCTGTCGGAAAATCGTCTTCCCGTAATTCCGAACGGGAAAGTGCCCCGGAAAATACCGCGAAGAAGTCATCCCTCAATTTAGAACGGGAAAAGACCAGTGCGTCTTCGAGTGATGGGGACAAGTCGGATGACACGTCCGGCATGCCCAAGATTCCGGGTATTCGCAGTCTGGGGCCGAAGAAGAAAAAGGTGTCCATCACCACGCAATCCAAACTGGGTAACAAGATTAGTCGGAAATGGCTGTTGGTGGGGGGCATTGCGTTGGTGGTGGTGGTGGCGGCAGCCACGGAGCTGGCTCCGGCTCCGCCGAAGCCGCCGAAGCCCGTAGCGCGGGTACGTACGATTTCGCTGGTACCCCCGGCCGTCAGCAATGCGTCCTTTGACAAGAGCACGGAAGCCAAATTGCAGGCCATTCGTGACAAGTATCGTCGTGTCGCGCACAACGAGAAACAACTGGCGGCCCTGATTCACCGGGGAAACCTGGAGCAACGGAAGATGGCGGCCATCATCGCGAGTCAGGCGGCGGAACTGAAATCGCAGCGCCAGAGGTTGGCTTCCCGGGCCACATCGGTTTCCACGCCGCCCCCTTCTCCGCCGTCCGTCAATTCGAACGTACCACTGCCCCCGCCGGTGGCTCCGCCGCCGTTGGCGGTACCGAATGCCGTATCGCCGGCGCCGGTTCCGTCGAACACGACGACTTCGGACAACCAGTTTGGCGTGGTGCTTTCTCCGAACACTTCCGCAAACAATACCCGTTTTTCCGGCGCGAAAATGGCTTACAGCATCGAGAAGAATCCGTATGCCGGATATATTCCGGCGGGCAGTTTTTTCCCGGCAGTGTTGTTGACGGGTATCGAAGCCAACACGGCCAGTTCCGCGCAGGGGAATCCTGAACCGGTGTTGATGCGTATTCAAAGAAGCGCCATCTTGCCGAATGGGGGAAAATATCGGTTGTCCGGATGTTTCGTGTTGGGGTCCGCCACGGGTTCCATCAGCGCACGTCGTGCCGACATTCGACTGACGCAATTGTCCTGCATCAACAAGGCGCATCAGATGGTATTGGAAGCGCCCATCAAGGGCTATGCGGTGGACTCGGACGGTAAGTTCGGGTTGCGCGGGACTTTGGTCGAGCGTGAGGGTTCCATTCTGGAGAAATCCCTGTTGGCCGGTTTCGCTTCGGGGTTGGGTAGCGCGATGCAGGGCGGCATGGGCACATCCTATTCCGGCAGTTTCGGTACGGGACAGTATTTTTCCGGGGAGGGTTCCGCTCTGGGGTCCGGGATGTTGGGTGGTGTCGGAAATGCCATGAACCAACTGGCGCAATTTTATCTGAACCAGGCGAAGAACATCTTCCCGGTAATCGAGGTTCCGCCGGGACGCAAGATTACATTGGTTCTGGTAAAGGGCAGCAGTTATACGTGGCATACGGCTGGAAGCCGGTACATTCTGGTGAAACATCCGGTAAGTCTGGTATCCCACCATGCCGCAACGTCGTCCAGGGGGAATCCGCATGGGTGATGAATACCAGAATTTCGGTAAACCGACACAGATAGCCTTGACACAAGGAGGAGCGGGAACAGGCGCTATCCCTCCCCGGTTACGCCGGGGTTTCCCGCGCAACCGGATGATGAGAAAAACAACGGTTACAGGTTTGTTGATGCTGGGTCTGTCGCTGGCTCTGGCGGGATGCAAGCCGGATACCCCCCGAAAGCCGATGGTTCCTGCCCATAAACAGGGGGTACGTATGGTTACGCAGCAGCAGGCGGATGCGGCACTGGCGTATCTGAAAACCAAATTGCCGAATACGCCGTTTACCGGGGCGGTACCGTCCCGGTATGCCCCGGGGTATGTGCGCGTCGATGAGGCTTCTTCCGCGGCGCCGGTGTATTTCGACCCGCGCACGAAATACATGATTATTGGTCTGGTGGTGAATTTCGGCAACAAACACATGCGGATAGCGGGCGGAATTTCCACTCTGGGGGTCAATACGATGTCGATACCCAAAGGAGGACATTGATGCGCAAATCTTCCTGGACGTGGCTTTCCCTGGTATTGGCCGCATCCCTGGCGGGTTGTGGCGTGGATAACAATGACTATCAGTGCAAGATGCCGGGGGCGTGCGCTCCCGTGCGCATGACCTATGACCATGCGCGGGAAAATACGAGCTGGAGCGGCTGGAGCGTGGATGGTCAGTACGGAAAAATAGACAAGACTCCCAAGAAAGGAAAGGTGGTTCTTGGGGTCCCTGGAAACTTTTCCGGAGTGTCGGCAGTGTCGGCGCGAGGAGTGGTGGGAGCCATGGAGCATCCGGTTTATCACCCGCCCACGCCGTACATGGTGTGGTTGGCTCCCTATGTGACCCGGCACCATCACCTGCACTCTTCCAGTCTGGAGTGGTTCACGGTTCCCGGTTACTGGGTAGGACCGGACGGCTTACGCATACGCCCATCGCACAAACGGGGCGCTGTGGGGATGGGGAACACCGTTGCCTGGCATCCGCTGCAACCCGATGAAATGGGTTTCCGCAGTTTCGGCAAGGCGGTAAGGGCAGCGAATTCCGAAGGGATTCTGGGGAACGTCATTCAGCCCAAATAACGGTTCGAACAGCTCTAACAATTATAACAACAATAAGGAGAAAAACCCATGCCATTCGAGCGTAACAGCAAGATTCCCATGACAGAAAAGATTCAGGGGATTGTCCAGCATTATGTACGAAAAACACAGAATCAACTGAAGGTTGACGAGGCACATCCGGAGTACAGTCTGCCGGTGCTGGCTGCCAACGAGCTTTCCGAAAGAACGACGTTATCCAGTTTGTTGCCCTATGCGGACATCACTCCGGATGGGATAGTCACGCTGGATGACGGTTATCGACTGCGAAGCATGTTCAGTGTGCAGTTCAGTCCATTCACCGTAGTGGGAACGGATGCGGAGTCCGTCATCGAAGGGATTATCGGTTTGATGCCCGCGGAAACCGTGGTGCAGTTCGGGGTGTTGTCGAACGCTCTGGTGGCCCCGCAACTGGATGCCTGGGCCCAGTCCCGGCAGAGTCTGAGCAATCCGTCAGTGGCCAACATGGCCAAATGGCGCCGTGATTTTCTGTTGGCCACGGCGTATGGCCCTTCTGCTGCCGAGGGACGCGATATTCACCCGCGCCACATGGAGTATGTCGTTACGGTTTCCACGGTGTATGGCGGAGAAATCGGGGATGAGCACGACTGGAGAACGCACATCGACAATATCGACAAGTTACGTACGAGTGTGGTGAGCAGTTTTCAGGGTTCCAAGATGGGTGCCACGGCGCTGCGCCGGGAGGGCGTCCGGCGTCTGTTGCGGTTCATTCTGAATCCGCATTTCTTCCCGGATGACATTGTGAAGGATGAGATGAATCCGGATGGGACCCCGTATTACGTCTCCGCGGAGAGTCTGGTGGCCAAGGAAACGCGGGTACATGTGACTTCGGAAGGGGGTATCGTTTTTTCCGCATCGAGCGCGGATGCGGAGTTGCGCAGGAAAACGGTGGGGACCCTGACGATGGATGGCTATCCGAAGAAGAATCACGCGGCGCTGGCAGCCTGCATGATAGGCGATGCGTTGAAAACCAACGAATCCATTCCGTTTCCGTTCTGGCTGTATGTGAACATCAGCATCCCCAATCAGGAAACGTTGACCGACAAGTTGTCGGTGAAGATGGCGGGTGTGGGACGTCAGACCCGTTCCGACAGCCCCACGGTAAAGGCGCTCATGTCGCATCTTTTCGACATGCATGACGAATTGAAACATCTGGTGGATTCGGCGAAATCCTCGCATCCGCCGGTGCGGGCCTATGTGGGTCTGAATATTTACACCACGCACAAGGACCTCCAGGCCAACATCGAACTGGTGAAGAGCCTGTGGCGTCGTCACGGGTATCGGGTTTCCCCGGAGCGCAACATCGCCCTGCCCGTCTGGTTGTGCAGTTTACCGGGATATTATGTGGAAGAAATGGACGAGGGAACCAAGGGGTTGCAGCGCAGTACCACGATGTCCTCGTCCAATGCATCCATGATTGTACCCATTCGCGGCGAATGGCAGGGAACCCCTCCGGAAGAAGGAGGATTGCCGTTGTTGTCCCGGCAGAATCAACTGTCTTTCGCCTGGGTCCAGAACATGGAGGTGGCCACCAACTACAACTTCGTGATTGTGGCGGCATCCGGTTCCGGCAAGTCCTTTCTGGCCCAGGATATCATCGGCGACTTCCTGGCGAAGGAGGGATATGTGTTCGTCATTGACGCCGGGCGCAGTTATTTTGAAATGTGCGAGGACCAGGGGGGAGTGAATCTGGTTTTTCGTCCGGAAGACCCGGTGGACCTGAATCCGTTCGATTCCATCGATACGGAAAACGATTTGAAAGAGAACATGGAGTTGTTACTGGGAGTTGTCCGGTATATGGCGTTTCCGCATTCGGAGCAGGTCGGGGATTTCGAATATGCCAAGATGGAACAGGCCATTGATGCGGCCTGGCGTCAGAAACGGGGAGACACACGTATCGCCGATGTGGAGGAAATCCTGGCGAGTAATGAGGATTCCCGGGTACGGGACATTGCGGCGCAAATGCGTCCGTTCGTACATGGGCGGCACGCGGCATGGTTCAATGGTGAGGGTCGCAAGATTGATTTCTATGGAGCGAAATTCGTCGTTACCGAAATGGATGACCTGAAAAGTCAGGGTTCCTTGCGGGATGTGGTGTTGACGCTGATGATGAATCGCATCGCGCACGCCATGTATCTGGCGGACGCCAAGGTGGAAGGGGGTGCGAAGGTCCCCAAGCTGATGTTGATTGACGAAGCCTGGGACTTGCTGGCCAACAATCGGGCGGGAGATTTCATCGAGCGGGCTTACCGCACCTATCGCAAGTATCGGGGTTCCGCGGGGGTTATCACGCAATCGTTCAAGGACTTCGACAAGTCCGCCGCGGCGACGGCGGCGTATGAGAATGCGGCCTGGCTGTTCATGTTGCGTCAGAAACCGGAGTCTTTGGAGGCGGCGTTCACCAGCGGCAAACTGATGGGTGACGATGAGTATACGAAACAGCTTTTACGCAGTGTGCATACGGTTCCCGGAGCCTATTCGGAAATCTACGTGCGTTGCGACGAGGGACAGGGGGTATACCGGTTCATTGCGGACCCCTACGCCTATTGGCTATACACCACCGCCCCGACCGACAAGGAGATTCGCGGTACCCGGATGCAGCACTACATGGAACGCGGCATGCCCCGTCTGGATGCCCTGGGCGCCGCCGTTTCGGACCTGGCGCGGGACTCCTTTCGAAAACGCTGGGGAACATCCCCCACGGAAGTGCTGCGTGGCGTGAATATCCGCAGCATGACGGATGCCTGAGAAATCCCGGCGAATCTTCAGTTTTCGGTAATCGGTACATTCCGGTAAATGGTTGAAACTTTAATGGCGGGAACAATAATGCTAGCATATATACTGTTCATTTTCTTCACTCTCTGGCTGGTGTGGACCATGGAAATTCCGGATTTCGGAAACCTATGTGGTTTATTTTTGCAGGAGAATGCTGCTCCGGACAATTACCCAGAGCGATGGGTCATGCAATGGTATCGGGAAACGTTTGCGCCGGATTGTGGTATCCCTTGGCTCCCTCGTCTGCTGGTTTGGTCCGGATGGGCGTCCTGGTGGTCGGTTCTCGCGCTGGCATGTGTGGGAACCCTCTTCTTTTTCGGCTGGTTGCCCGGGTTTTTCCCCGTTATAGGAGCGGCTGCCCTGATTGCCGTTTCAGCATCCTTGTTTCTCCTGTTACTCGGCGTGGAAAACTGGCAGCTTCATCGAAAAGGTATCCCTTTGAATGTGCAGATTCGCCGACATCGATGGTTACAGAGCCACCCTGTTCCGGAAACTTTCCAGGGTTCATACCCGAAGAAACTCCCGTGGTGGTTCTGGTTGGATGGGGGTTTTTCGAACACGCTAACGAGGGTTCTGGTTTTCATCGGAGCTTTTGCGATTCCCATGCTGGTTGTGCTTTGTGGCTATCGCGTAATAAACCCGGAATTGGTTACCTGGTCAAGCATTTCGGACGCGCTTTTTTGCTGGGGAATGGTTCTTCTGTGGTTTCCGGTTCCCTTCTCCGTCTGGTTGTCCCATCTGGACTGGACGCACCGTGACAGAGAGGTTCTCTTGGCGTGGGCGGCTCGCGTTCAACCGGTAAGCCGGGGTAGTTGACTTAGGTGTTGGCGATATCAAACAGAAAGATGGCCACGGGATATCGCATATTGGATACGATTTTCCAGTTTCCAAAAGCAATGAGAAACCCACTGAGTGTGACAGGTATCCAGAATACCGCAAAGAAAATGAACGAAGTTTCGATAAAACCCGAGATATGTCCCCGAAAATACAAAAGCATGGATACCAACAACAGGTAGAAGTTCATTCCAAAACCATCCCCAAGTCGCTCCAGCCAGTTTCCCCCCATGGGAAATGCCACAATAGAGAGGTCCTTGGTGTCTGCCAGTGTTTCTGTCAGTGTCAGAGAAAAGGCAATGGCCGCCGATTCTCCACCAAAGATTCTGTTCAGGGCCAACTCCCGGCGTTGCTTCATCGGAACATGCCAACGTTCTGTTTGCAACACCCCCACGGGAATCGCAATACACAGGATGGCCGCCAGACCCACAGGCCCATCCCAATCCGGGGCGGCTCATCCACTGTACAGGATGCTGTATATCAGGACGAAACCTGCCGAAATGACCCCCAGCACCCCCAGAACAAACAGTAACCGATTCAACCAGGGCCGTGCCAATCCTGACCCGTACACACTTCGCAGATATTCCACAACCAGGGCGTATCGGAAATTCGCCGGCATATCCCCCGGGTTCTGCTGCTCTGTCGACGATTGCGGATGAATAGTCCTGAACCAATAACCCGCGACATCCAGAACGCTGATGCGCGACAACATCTCCCCCCACATTCGCCATAAGACGAATAGCACCAGTACCCAAACATACGCCAAAGAATATACCAAGATAGTTTCCTCCTTGGGACGTACCGATTACCGAAAACTGAAAATTCGTGGTGAAGCACGTTTTGGTCGATATTCGGAATGGCCTTGTTCATCCAGTTGGCATTACAGAAATTCCTGAATTTGGTGGGGTGTTCTCGTTAATTAAAGAATTCCTGTAATGGGGAGAAAAGCGTAAACACAACAATTACAAGGGGTCCCCATGCGCCTATTCAAACCCATAGCCCTGTTTTTTCTGCTGGCATCTTTGGTGATGATGCCGGTAACGGAGGCGTTTGCGGGGATGAATCCCTTCAAGGATTTGACGGCCGGATTGACGGAAGCCGGCAGTGGCCCTGCGGTATACAATTCTCCCGGGCACACCACGTTCTATGGTGGAAATCTTTCCGTGCATGTGCCGTCGGACACGGTACAGTTGATATCCATTTCTCCGCCGTCCTTTAGTGCCGGGTGTGCGGGCATCAACATGTATTTCGGGGGATTCTCGTTCATTTCCGGAGCGAATTTCGGGAAACTGATTCAGGCCATCATGCAGGCGGCTCCGGGGTATGTCATCAATCTGGCCATTCGTACGTTATGCCCGGAGTGCTCCGATATTTTGACGGAATTGCAGAAACTGGCGCAGGCGGCCAATGGTATGGGGATGAATGCCTGTGATGATGCCAAGTCTCTGGTCAATGGGCTGGGAGGATTACTGGGGGTCAGCCTGCCGGGTGGCAAGACGAAAGGGTCCCCATCCGGGCAGTCCACCATCAGCAACGCGGCCAAGAAAAAAGCGGGTACGGGAGCCTCTTCCGGCTTCTTCAGCGCATTCAACAGTTACGCGGGGGATGCGGCATCGGCCCTCAAGGGTGTGGCCAACTTCCTGAATAATCCTGGAGAGTTGTTCGGTTCCGGTTCCGGCACGAAAAACGAGGCCGCCGCCAAGGAATCCAAGTATGTCGGAAACCAGGAATGGATGGCCCTGACCGAAGACGGGTATAGCAATACCTATGTCAAGGAAATCATCATGGCGTTGGCGGGATTCAGGATTTCCGGCGGAAAGGCGGACCCCAAGGTGGCGCAGGACGCGCATCTGCCGGTGGCGCCGAACCCGGAGGATGTGGTCAAGGTGCTGGAATATGGCGCGCACCCGAATCAATGTTTCGCGGCCTTGAAAACCGATGTGGCGAATGAGAGCGGCAAGGTGAACACCGAAGAGGGACTGGCCACCATCGCCGAAGATGAACAGGCCGAGGCCCAGAGCAAATATACTCAGGGTGTGAAGGTGCCAACCTGTTTTCTGGAGAATTCCACGCAGGGCGTCACTCCAGAGGAAACGGCCATGGGAACGGCCGGAGTTCTTGAGGACTGCAACCATGTCAACATATCTCCGGTATCCGCGTTGCAGTCATCCGCCGATATTTCCCTGGGGCAGACCCGGAAAGGATTGGTGGTGGGTTACAATCCGTATCTGAACGGAAATGGCGATGGTTGTGGCATCCTGGGCAGCGTGGCGCTCAGTCTGACCCATGCCGTGGCCCGCGTGACCAACGAGGAGCCGTTAACTGCCACGGAGGATGAGTATATCCAGATGGCCCCGTTCCCGCTGTATCAGTTGATTAACGATGCGGCGGTCTATCCCAGCGCCGCCGGACAGATGGTGGATACGTACGCCCCCCTGCTCTCCTACCTCATTTCCCGGGATGTGGTGCTGCAATGGCTGGCGTCCGCACATGATATCAATACCACCATGACCCGTAAGTTGAATCCCAAGGCCATGGCGCAGATAGGAGCCATCGCCAAGGAACTGTATAACGAAATCAACCAGTCGGACAAGCAGTTGGCGGTAGGGATGACGGTACAGGAAGGCATCATGGCGCAAATTGACGAGATGAACAAGATGATTGCGGGTCAGGCTGCCATGGCGGGCATGGCCGGTAACATGATGTTCACGAGGTCCGTCACGGCGGACGCCACGGAATAATCATCCCGGAAGCATCCATTCTTCTGGTGTTTTTACTGGAATCATCCAATTTTCGGATTCCAGTAAAAACAAAAAAGAGGAGCCTGGGTTATACGTGCATACACATCCTAATCTCGCACCCGCGTTTGCCACCATAACGCTGATTCTGCTAGTCTATATGCAGCTAAAAATCAGAAAGTGGAGCTCCCGCATGTCCAGAGTCGGATTCCTGGATTTTCTCTCTGCATGTCTTGACCATCGTCTATCGACATCACAACGTTCATCCTGGCTTTCCGAACTGAACACAGAAGCGGGACAATATGTGGCCACCGTATATGGGGATACTTGCAGAACAAAATCATCCGGAGTCATAAGGTCCGTTGCTGCGGTTTTGATGTATGGGTTATTCGGACTATTCCTGTTTTTGGAAGCCGTTCTGAAAACGGGGTTTTGGGTTTCCCCCATTTTGCTGGACGTTCTTTATTTGGTGGCGTTGGCCGCACTTGTTGTGGAGGGGATTTGCTGGATTCGGCAAATGTTTCGTACCAGAAAAACCGGGATACCATTTTTTGGTATGGACAGGGCCCCCGCTATTTTGGCCCGATTTCGTCAGGATTATCGTATTACACAATTAAAAAGGGAGTATGGGGATGATTGGAATACTCCGGTGTGGTGGATATACTCCACCCGTCGCCGCGTACTGGGGTGGAAATTCGTCAAGATGATGGTCGTTCTGTTTGTGCCATCAATGACAGTTTTTGCCTTTTTAATCAGTCTGTTCTCGTGGACACATTGGGCCTCTCCCAGTTTGACGCTGGCATTTTTCTGGGTTATGGCGGTTTTATGGTGGCCGCTCGTCTGGATAATTCCATTTGATGCACTGGTAAAAATGGGTCACTGGGAGGGAACGAACGGAAAGAGTAACATCAGCTTTCCATTGGTCGTGTTGATGGAGGATATCGGTTGACAGGATTATCTCTCACAAAATCTCTTCAGGCGCATGAACTACTCCCGCCAAACCTTAGACGGTTATGGCGTGAGTTTCGTGCTTCATCGCGGATAAACCACATCCGCTCCACACCTCCTCCACCTGAATCGTGTGCGGTTACAGGTGGAGCATTCCGAATATGGAGATTTCAGTAATAAGGATACCGTAGGTAATGCGGTTATGTAACCCGGCCTCGCATGGTACGCGATACCGATAACAACACAGAATAAAGGGTGCCGCGCCGTTGAAACGAATCCAACAATTATTTTTATTTCTGGCTGCTTGGGTAGTAGCCAGCCCTGCGTTTGCCGCGACGGTGGACCTGGGGGGTTATTCCTCCAGTGGGGCATTCAATCCGCACATGTACAATGCCTGGAACATTTATGCGTTCGGGGATGCTTCGGTCATTGTAAATATCCTCGACAGCATTTCGGCCATGGTGTCTTCTTCGGAATATCATGAAGCCCTGTTGTTCGTGGCCATGTTGGCGTTCATCGGCATGGCGGTGGTGGCGAGTATTTCCGGAACGATGAATGGCATGGGTATCAAGCTTGTTCTGATGTTCATTGGGTTTGTCTTTCTCATCGATGTGGGTTTCAACGATACCGTCAATGTCAACGTGATATCCGCCCTGGGGTATCCGGGTGGCGCCTCTTCGTCATCGGGCACGACTCCCGGACAGAACTACGGCAGTACCATGGCGATAGGGGACATTCCATTCATTGTCGGTGTGCCGGAATCCGTCATTACCACTTTTGGACATGAACTCACGAAAATGATACAGACCAACATGAGTCTGCCGGGATATAAGCACATATCCGATTCCGGCCTGGGGGTGGCGGACGGCGGTTTCAATCTGGCGAATTCCCTGATAAACGCCGAGACCAAAATGCAGGTGGTGAACCCGTATTTCTCGGAGACATTATCGGCATTTGCACAGAACTGTGTGATGCCGTCCATTGCCGGAGGCTGGGTCAGTCCGAACATCATTGCCACATCCACGGATTTGTTCCCGACCGATGGGGCGCCCGGCAGCTATAGCGCGGTAAACCCGGCGTTGAATACTTTCGTGTACAACAGTGAGTATCCCAAAGGGGCCATGGTTCCCTGCGCCCCGGCCATCGGCACCAAACCATCCACCCAGACGACATCCGCGTCCACGCCCGGGAATGCTTATAATTACATCGCCTGGTATCTGCATAACAAGGTGTCCATCACCGGGATGAACCCGGGGGCGCTGGGGATACAGTCCTTTTCCAAAACGGGTGCCGACTCCTGGCTGTCCACGGTGGATACGGCGGCGAACAGTGTGCTGCTCGGAAGTGGCAGTGACTCCTCGGCGAACGACATCATGCAGGCCGCGGCCATCAACGGCATGAATCCCGCCCTGCGCGCGGCCGCCGCGATGTCCGGAGGCAGCGCGAACATGATGGATATCGCCGTGGCCCAGGGCAAGCAGCAGATGGTTTCCGGATGGGCCACCGCAGCGGCCATCTTCAAGGAGATGACGGGGTACCTGTACGCGATACTGCAAGCCCTGGTACTCGCGATGGCGCCGCTCGTGATTCTCGCGATGTTCATCCCCGGAACCGGCGTGAAACTCGTCGGCTCCTATTTGCAAGTCGCGGTCTGGCTGGCCCTGTGGCAGCCGTTGCTCGCCATCGTCAACTACATCGTGCTGCTGTATTCCGTGGCGCAATCCGGGACGATTCTCCAGGGTTCCAGCGGCTTCACGATGGAGAACCTGCCCGTCGTGTCCGAATTCACGTCCCGAATGATTCTCGCCGGGAGTTTCATGGCGACCATGGTCCCCCTGTTCGCCTGGGGGATGGTGAAAGGCGGCATGGCAGTAACCGACATGATTACCCGCGGACTCGGACAAAGCATCCTGTCGCAGGCCGGCACAACCGCGGCAACCGGAAACGTCACGCTCGGAAACGAATCCTGGGATGACGACACGATTGACCAGAATATGCTGATGCCCAAGTATTCTGTGGGCTATGGGATGGTGAACAGTACTGTGGACGGGAACGGAATTACCGCCATATCCGAATTGGGCGGTACCGGTTTGGCACGTGCTGGACAACGCGATACGATGGCTCAAACGATACAGCAAAGAAAAGATTACGCCATAGACATGGCCAAATCCGGCTCATTCGTTCAAAGTGCGGCATTTAATGCCCAGCGGGCCGCCGAAGAAGTTGGCGAAGTCAGAAAGCAGCAACAGATAGGTACGACCAATGATTTCAGTAGTGGTCATAATACCAGTTCTGGGCGACATTCCAATCTGAACGAAGGAGCTCGTTATCAGACGAGTACTGGTCATACCCAGACGGCAGGTGCGTCTACGGCAAAGACGCACGAATCTGGGAGTGGAACCAAATATCAGGCTGGGTTGGACTTGGGGGATGTTATCACATTAGCTACAGCCGTTGGGGCATTGGCTATCACAAAAAACCCAGAGGCTTTTGCATCCTTTTTGGGGCGTGGTGGCGTAGCAGCCGCCACCGGAACAGCCGCCGCCGGAACAGCGGCCACAGGGGCCGGTGCTGGCGTGACTACGGCTCTTGTTGCTGGCTCTGCCGGTGCGTTACTGACGCGGGGAGATGACGTTAGCGACTCACTCAATAGCGGAAATAAAGCGGTACGTGGAACCGGAACCGGCTTGGAAAACAAGTCCAGTGTAAGTAATGGCAATGAATCTGCTGGGGGGTTACAGTCGCAAGCTCAGAATATATACCAGGCCATTCACACCTTGAAAGGGATTCTCAATAATAATTCCGGCTACAGCGGTGCGCAAAGAGCCACGTTACAGAACGCATACAATCATTTGATAACTGCACAACATGACTTACGGGAAGCCAAAAAGTATCAAGAAATGGCTTCCGAATCCGAGGGGCTGACTATAAATCAACCTGTTGCTTGGGGGACTGGTGTGGGTTTGGCCAGTACGGGTAATGTAAATTTGCAACGGCATCTGATGGGCACCGGAGCATCATTAAGCAATTCTGCGGCTCCCGGGTTCAATCCCAGTAATGTTAATGGGTTGGTACATCAAGTTACCGCTGCACAGCAACGCAGGAAAGCACTCATGCAGAAAGTGCTTGGTAAAACCGTGCCCGCCAAAGCGGCAGCAGATAAAGCGTGGAATGCCGCCAGCCCCTATATCGGGGGAAATAATTTACAAGGCGGCAGCGGGTATACGGGAGCTGTAACTCGATATACGAAGACAGAAGCGGGTAATGCGGCGGCATATGATAACCAACAAGCTGAATTATATAGGGAGCGAGAGCATAATACAGCACTTTACGACACACCGCTGGCCCCATCAAAAGCCAATGCGGCTGCGTTAGCCAAAATCGATAAACAACGGAAAAAATCAATACTAGAGCGGCAGCTTGACTCAGACAACCCATTAACCAATCTTGGTTACTAAACAACCACAATAAAGGAATGGCAGCCTATGGATTATACGCAACAAGTTGGTTTCTTTCTTTCTAAACTTTGGCGATTTGGACCGCTATATGCCTTTTTACCGTTAGCGGCTCAAAGTTTGATATTGGATATCCCATTCACCTTGGAGGATTCGGCGGGTAATGTACTTATGGCCTATAATGGTGAAGAAGTTACTGGAAATGATGAATATTTGAGTTTACTGGAAGAATGTATCAAGGTATTAAATAATGACTTCGTAGAGTTGATAAGAACAATGCAAGTTATGGATATCGAGTTTCAAGAAAAGGAAGAGGCATTCGAAGAATATGCACGAGAGATTAACGGAAACAACACAAACGAAAACCCCACAAAACAGTGAGGTTTTGAAAGTTCTCAGGAATTCAGGGTCTGTTTGTTTTGTTTCCCCGGGTTACGCTTTTTTATTTCCAACAAAGGAAACTCGCGTTCCTTTTTAGGCAGAAAAAAACCAATAATAGGGGGGACCACAAAAAGAACAACCCCCAGCCAAAAATCATCCACCACATTGGGATGATTTGACCAATCTCTCGTGAACAGGTAACTCCACGACAATATTGCCGTGAGTGCCCCACCTATCATGGTGAGCCAAATTATAAAGGCGATTTTCGGGTTCACCATTTCTATCTTCAACGAAATTCTCCTCTTCTGACTAAGCACATCGTCATTTACCGGAGAATTCGAATTGGCAACCCGTCCCAGCCAGTCCCAGCATCTGGCGGCCTGCACGGCATATTGTGCCTTATCGTGTATTGTTTTCAGTCCGCTGCCGTCACCATGCACCACCGCGTTCCGCACCGTGGCAATCCAGCGCAATGCCGACACGAGCTGTTCGGGTAGCTGGTGTTCATGGTTGCTGACGTACGTATGCAGCCCTTTGCCGTCCGCGTTCAGCTTTTCCCGGAACACGGATTCCAGGGCTTTCGACGCTTCCAGCACCAGGTCATTTTCCGAGGCGCGTTCTGAGAGCACCCGCAGTACGAGTGTCCCCAGCGGGTTCCCCGCCGTCAGCCCGAGTTTCTCGTTCCAGTCATTAACGGCATATTCACTGGAATCCATCGCATCGAGAACGACCGATGCCCGCTTCGTGGCGGTGGTATCCGACATCTTGCCGACATCGGAGGTAACGTAGTAAGCGAGAGTCTGCGCCCAGTCAGCGACGGGTGCCGTTTGGTTTTCTGTAGGCGTGAAGACGGATTCTGCGGATGTGCTCATGGTTTATCCCTGATAATTTAGAATTCATCAAAACCGGAGGGGTTACCCAGGATATCCATGCCCGAGTCCGCCATGACGGGATATCCGGTAGCCGGGTTGACATCACTATCGGAATCCTCGAAGTCATCCCGGAAATTCCGCCCTGCCCTGGGCTCCCGCACCGCAAACACGGCATCATCCACCGTATCCACCGGCGGCAACAGGTGAATCCCGGAGCCGGATTTTTGAACGACAGATTCCAGTAGCTTCATTTTCAACCCCTTTTTCTCGGTTAAGTCATTGTCTCGCATCTCCTTTACCGCACTATTAACACGTTGTATCCCGAAATTCAAGCTTCGTTCTGATTATATTCCGATACGCTTATGGTGTTTTAGGACACCCAGTTCTATGGAAAGTTCAGTTCTGTCTGTTACCGAAGTTTTCATATTTACCAAGTTTAGAGGATTTCCAGATGTTGTCAAGTCGGTGCCCCAGCGTCAATTTTCGGATTCCGGTAATTTAGGATAAAGGATAAAGGAAAATGGCGTGCCCCCAACATTAGACTATACAGACTGTTTCTCGCGATACATTTTTTTCACGGCTGGCATTATGATAGCGGTTTGGTGGTTATCCGTCGTACCGCATATCCCTTGGGGTGTATTCAGCCTGTTGGCGGTGACGTTCGTCCTTGTCGTTTCTACCGTGGTGGCATGGCTGTGCTATAGAAAAATACGGAATAACAGAATAGGCCATCCTGAGTTGTTCCGCCAGAAACATCTTTGGGAAGTCTTGCCGTTTGGATTCGTCGCGTTAATTGTGGGTTTTTGTTCCACTGTGGGCGCTGTTTTCGCTTTTGCATAGTAACCCGTGGGGAAATCATCAGGTGGGGATGTTGTGCATCCACCAAACGGTTAACGGAAACATAATCACCATCGGAATCAATCCCACGAGAAGATATATGCTTTCGGAATCATTTCGTTTGCGAAACCACGATATCCCCAAGAGAACCAGAGGACTGAGTCCCCACCAAATCCAATGTGTTTCTAAGTTCGCAAAAATGCCCTCGCTATGTTTCTGGTACTATCGTTGTGTATCTTTTTGCGTTGTCTGCTTTTGTCGTAATGGGAATTTATTGGTTCCTCAGGGCCGGACAGGATGGCGTCCCTCTTCTTTCACGCAAATTGGCACATCCGGTTTTGGAGCAGTTTCGCCTGGACCCGCGTATCACGCAGTTAGGCAGTCGAACAGATATCGAGTGGGAAACGCCAGCCTGGTGGTTATATTCCGCTAAACGCGGCGTTTTTTTGGGGAAAGTAGGGCGAATGTGCTTCAGGTTCCGATGGATTCTGCCGATTTTCGTGTTTCTCGTGGCAGTGCTTTCATGGACGCATCTGGTAATGCCCAGTTGGTCATTGGCGTTTTCTTGGGGAATAGCCACGATTTGGTTCCTGTCCGGTTGGAGTCTCCCGCTCGATGCTCTGGTGAAATTGGGCAACTGGGATGGAGCGAACGGCAAGAGTAACATCAGCTTTCCATTGGTCGTGTTGATGGAAGACCTCAGTTAAACTGGGATATATCGGGTTTGCGCTCTAATTTCTCATTTCCGGTAATAGCCATATGGGCGGTGGCTAGTAACTTGACATAGAAAGGAGATGCGGGAATGGGTGCCACCCCAGCAGGTCGTATTGGTTTCCCGCGCAAATTGATGAAAACCAGATATCCTGTTTTTTTCGAAACCATAGCCTCTTTTCTGGGGATTCTCATCGGCACATTCACGGCTTTCTTCGTCGTATGGAAAACTTCGGTCGCGGTCCTGATGGTCACTATCGGGAGCTTGGTGGTCATTCTTCTTATAGCAACAATATGCGCACTGGTCGTTCCCGAGCGAGAAAGAAAGGCGGGAATTCTGTCGATAACTGTGCTTGGTTTACATAGGATATGGGATAGGGCTATGGCTTGGTCCATGCAGAACGGGAATGATTGTACGGGTATTCAAATTGTCGGCACTCTGTTGACAATTTCATTTTTCACTTTTGTCTTCATCGTAATGATTATTACGGCGTATCCATATTCGGGGACACCTTAAAAACGATAGGATGCTTCGGTTGGCGAGACTATCGAATCCTGGTATAACGGATAATAGTGATACATCCATAACCAGCCTATTGTCAAACTACATCCGAGGATGATTGTAATCAAGACTGGAACCCATTTGTTTTGTGAAAATGCACTAGAAAAAAATGAAAACAAACTAAGTGCCACAGCCGGGATAATACCCCATATTACCCAATGATTTTGTATATGACTGAACAGGTTAATCAACGGCAAATTGTTGATGCCGTTGATAATCCCGTGACCCGCATGCGTGGTATAATTTCGGATATCACGCAACCAGAGGCCAAACGCCATGGTTGCAATGCCTGGCCAGACATCCAGCCATTTTCTATAAATACCAAACCCCACTATGAAGATAAAGAACCCCGTAACCAAAAGGACCCAGCCGAGCATGGGAAACAACTGGAACACCAACCAGTGAACAATATCCAATTTACTGCCTCCCTGTAAACACGAAATTTTTCTTCTGGTCAATATACATCAAAGAATCGTTCAGGTTCAACTGGTTTCCTGTTCCGTCTCCCGAATATTCACTCTCCGGTAACTCCCCTGCGGCAATGTCGCCGTGTGTTTATCAGGAGAGAACGTCATGTGTCTCATCATTGTAACAAAAACCCCATCAAAAATTACCCGGGCCATTTGCAAGTCGGCCCAGGAGAATAATGGAGATGGTGTGGGTGTCATGTGGTACGACGTCCACGGGAAGCTGTATACAAAGAAGTGGATGAACGTGCCACTCAAGAAATGGTGGCCGGAATGGCGAGAAATCTGTCAACGGGCTGAGGCTGCCGGTTCCGAACTGGCTGTCCACTGGCGGATGGCCACCCACGGTAAGACCAATGAAGCCATGTGTCATCCGTATCGTATTCAGGCGGGTGATGGTGTGGTGGAGATGATGCACAATGGCATCATCTCCGGGTACGGGAAAAAGAAACCCAAGGTGAATTCCAAGCAGAAATCGTTACCTTTGGGCTGGACACTGGAGGAGGACGAATACTCGGACACCTACGAGTATGCGCGGATGGTGGAGAGTATTCTGGCCGATGGCGGAAAACGTCTGGTGTCCAACATCGCTTTCCGTAATCTGTTGGGCGAGGATATTACTTCCCGCAACAAGCTGGTGTTCGGTTTTGATGGGAATCCGGACAAGGTTTTCTACAAGTCCAATGCATCCGCAGGTGTGGAATATGCCGGGCACTGGTTTTCCAACACCTATGCCTGGGACTGTGAAGCCTTGACGGGAGGGGCCTTGAAAGACACCTCGTGGCGTTCCATGACCTATGGTGGATGGAATTATGGGAACACCTGGTCCTCTTCGAATGCGCCAGAAACGCAAACGGTTTCCGCTCGCCAGACAACCGTCATGACGTATGATGACGTGGTGGATGCGGACGCGAGCTGGTTCGGGATTCCGTGGGAGGATATCCGATGCGCGGATGATGATACGTTGTATGACATATCCGAATTCGTGTACAACGAGGTGATGAGTCTCGTGTATGTCGACCCGGAAAGGGTGGTGGACGCCTTGTCCACAATATCGGTTTTCGATGACGTGCGATTGGAACGTTTGGCATCCACCATCCTGGACAATCATCAAAGGGGGCTGGAATACCGGGGACTTCTCCAGCAGAATGCATCCGGCATCGCCGAGGTTCTCGCCGGGATAATATACGAATAATAGTTGGTTTGGTTTTGACAACCGCCCTTTCCGGGCGGTTTTTTATGGGCGATTTCCGGTTTTATCAATGGAGTATTCCGAATATTTCGTTTCCCGTAATACCACGGCGGCAATATTACCGCGAGTTATCGGGAGGTTCAGATGCCGGAAAGAAAACACTTCATTTTGCGGGGATTTGCGTATGCTTTGGCCCTCGCCAGTGCGTTTGCCATCCTGGTGGTGCTGTTGCACATTGCGGTGTCCGGATACGACCTGCTCATATCCGGACACCTGTTTTCCGCGAAACGGCTGGTGGAGAACATCCTGGACGGTTTTGTGCTCATCGAACTGTTCCGCAGTTTTGTCGACTATATCGATTACGAGAAATTGCATATCTCGTTATTGTTGGAAACCGGCCTGGTTTTCGTTCTGCGCGAAATGGCTTCCAACCTCTATCTGGGGCACATTCATTTCACCACCATGCTGGGTTATTCCGCGCTCATCCTCGCGCTGCTGCTGGCCAGAAAACTGGCGTGTCTGGAAGATTGCGCCTGATTGCGCCATGCCCGCATTTGCGGGCTTTTTTTTAAACGCCGCCCAGATACTTGAATTCGATGGACCCGCATTTCTGGCAGATGAACAGTTCCGTGGACAGCTTTTTCTCAAAAGCCTCGTTGGCTTCCTGGCCCAGTTGTCCGCCAAAGAAGTCCAGCGCCGCGGCCTTTATGCCGGTAATTCCGCCCAACCGTATGCCGTGTTGTCCGGCGAACGTCATGACGTTACCGCACCGGCAGGTGGGTTCCGGATATTGTTGCTGACTGGCGTTTTTTCCAAACATGCTTTTCCCCCTTGTCAATGGATGATGGATTCATGCTTTCCCTCTTACCGGAATATGAAAATTGTCGATTTTCCGAATATCCGCTTTCCGGTAAAGTCTCTTGAGGTACGGCCTCGTGCTATGAACTACTCCCGCCAAACTTACGTTATGGCGTGAGTTTTGTGCTTCATCGCGGCGAAACCTCCACCGCTCCACACCTCGGACGGTTCCCGCCCGGAGCCGGACTCACCGGCTAATCTCGTTTCCAGCCAACGCAAGAGCACCAATGCCGCATTCTCATCACGGCCACAGGTGGTGCCGCAGTGCGGGCACTGGTGCCGTCTGTCGGAGAGTTTTTTCCGCTCATCCGGCAACTTCCAGCACGCATGGCAGCGTTGCGTGGGTTTCAATTGTCGCGTCGGCGCTTCCTCATACCATGACCCAGCCTCTTCCGCTTTGGTCCTGGTCATTTTGAGGAACGCACTCGGCGCGGCCGCATGAATCTCTCGATGCAATCCTTTCTTTCGTGCGCCGCCGTCGCGCACCATATCCAGTATCTCCGTGGCCAGCGCACCAAAGCGGCTTATCAGCCAGGCACTCGTCTGATGCAGAAAGTCCTTACGACTCCGGGCGATTTTGGCGTGCAGGCAGGCCAGATGCTGTATCGCACGGCGCAGACTCGCGGACACGGGAAATCCCTTCTTCTTCCCGCTGATTTGCTGCGCCGTGCGTATCTTGCGGGAAACTTCCTGCCCCAGACGCTTGAGTTCCGCAAGCTGGTTGCGCAAATGACGCGGATTCGCGACGGTTTCCATCCCATTCGGAGTAACGATGGTGAGGTAATCGGCGAGTCCCCAGTCGAAGGCGCCGATGTCCGTGCCGCGTTCCCGGTGGACGGATTCTATTTCCAGCGTCACGGAGGCATACCATCTCCCGGCCTTGTGCAGAACCTCGCAAGTCACCGGTTTACCCGCCGTTCTGGGTTTGCCGCGAATGGGGATATTGCCTAAGGATTGCAGGTACAAAGAGCCGTGTTTTCCCGACTCGCCCATGTGCAGTTTCCATCCATCGCCGTTGGTCTTGTATCCCCATCCAGGATAGCGATGGATGTTTTTGAATCGCGGGAAACCCGGCGTTTCGCCGTTCTTCACCCGCCGGAAGAAGTGCTGAAAGGCCAGGTGCAGACGCTTGAGCGTCACCTGTTCCGATTGAGCGTTCAACGCGGCCAAGGCAGGAACCGCTTTGCGCCATTGGGTAAGCACCTTGCATTGGTCCGCAAACGACAATCCCTTGCCGGTTTCCCGGTACACGCGGATGCGTTCTTCCAGCGCCGTGTTATACAAGCGCTGATGCAATCCGAGCATTTCTTGCAAGCGTTCCGCTTGCCCGGCGCTGGGATATAACCGATACGTCACCTTACGATAAACCATACCCCTATTACCGGAGTCTCCCAATTGGCGCCGCTGCGACGCTTTCTGGCAGGCGGCTTCCAGATGCACCAGAGCCGCTTCCATAATCGACCACATCCATCCCAAATCCAAGGGAAACCCCTGGTTAATGGTGAAACCACCAAATTCAGCGGTGGTTTCACCCCAATCCTTACACTTACAACGCTTTTCTCGGAAATGGCGATAACTTTTCAGTCATGGCGGGTTCCAATCATTGCTTTCCGGTAACGTCCTTGCGGCAATGTCGCCGGGTGTTATTTACTGAGGGAATAGTCGTGCTGTAGGGCGAGAAATCGTGGAAAGCCGGAAAAAATCTTTTTCGGGAAAACCGGGATTATCCCGGGAGTGTGGTGCTTGAGCTGTTTGCAAGTCCCTACGCCCGGGTTAATCCCCTCCACGTAGATGTGCTGCTGTACCTTGGTTGACTGCCCCTGAAAACAGTCTTGTGTTATCGAGCGGCCTCGCCCATTTGGCGAGGGTCCGGCCTGGATGCCGGGAAACACACGGATAGCTTTCTCCGATAATGAAGGCAGGTGGTTCAACACCCGACCCACAACGTCTGTTGTGGGTCTTCCCTTGTCCGGGGCATTTCGAATATCCAGTTTCCGGTAATCACTGCATGCTGAACTTTCTGAAATGGATATTCTGGCTGGTGGTGTTGGGGGTAGCGTTTTTTCTGAGCTATCTCATCTGGCACAATCTGGCCACCCGCGACGTGCGACATCATGCGGCAGAGATAGCGGGGAATGCGCAACTGGCGGTGGACGATGCGTTCGAGGCCGTGCTGTCGGCGCAATCCGGAATACCGCGAAATTTGCGGGACACACTGATGTCCGGGAGCACGGGAGACCCGTTCGACCGCAAACTTTCCCAATATGTGTTTACCGGCACTTCCCTGTCTTGCGGGCAGATTTATGTCAGCCGTGCGGCGATTTCCGGCAATGCTCCGGACGTGCATGTCATGGTCGGTACCCATTGTTCTCCGCGCATAACCCGTTATTTGCGACGGGCTCTGGCGGCAGAGGGGTTGTTACAGGTTTGGGGGTATCCCGGCCTGGATATTTCCACCCATGCGTGGAATCCCAGGAAACAGACCCTTTCCGGGTTGAAATCCCCTTTGAATCAGAATGTGCCGAATATCTGGATGAAGGATATCGAACAACTGTTCTAAAGGAATCAACAATGCCACATCAGGATTATCTGGGAGATTTTCGACAAACGCTGATATTCGGATTCATTCACTCGTTGCTGCCGAACGTGGCGGGGCTGGCGGTAGTTCTGTTTTTGGCGGCCATGCACACGCCTTACGCGTTGATTTCCGTTTTTCCGATATTGGCACTGGGATATGGCCTGTATCGAATAGCCCTGGCCCGAAATCGCCTGGGTCCGGCGCAGGTGCGGGAGATTCACCGGGACGAATTGTGGATGTCGGTACTGTTCCAGGCGAGTTTCGTGGGAATCATCAACGTGGGCTTTTATTTCCTGATGGGGTTGTTTTATGGAAACCCTTATTATTCGGTCTTGCCAACGGCAGGTTATGCCCTGGCCACGCCGTATTGGTGGTTCGAGATTCCGTTTTTCGCGTTGTGGGCGGCTTTGGACCTGGGTTCGAGTCCCCAGGGTAGCGTCATGGACTCTCTGCTGTTTCTTTCGGCGCACAAATCGTTGAGAAACAAACTCGTGGGATTGTTGTGGCTGCCGGTGATGCTGGCCGGGTGGTTGTTGCCCGCCAATCTGGTATTTCCCGTATTTGCCATTGTGTATTTGTGGGGTCCGGCTTTGGTTTTCGCGTGCTGGTTACATCCCGGAGACCACGATGGCACCCCCAGAAAAGCGCATTATTCGGTGGGTTTCTCTCCAAAATTCTCTTGGAACTCCCCGTTTTCATCATTCCGAATATGGAGATTTCAGTAATAAGGATACCGTAGGTAAAGATAGCTTGTTTTCAGACAAGGAATGCGGAGTCGGCAGCTATCCCGGCCCGGTTGAACCGGGTATCCGCGAAAGAGTGATATGCTAAATACATTCAACATTGTAGGCGACATCGTACGTTCAGAAATCCGGAAAACCGGCGCGGCCATGATTTGGGTGCGGGCTTCCGAGCGGGAAGAGGATGAAATTCGTGGTGCGGCCATTCCCAGTTTCTTTACGCCGATTATTGCCATTCGCATTCCGCGATATTTGCTGGAGAAAACGGCGCCGGAAGTTTTTGAAAAGGGAAAGAACATTTCTGTCACGGGGCGTCTCCAGGGGGTCAAGCGTATGGTGGACGGCCACGATTACTACATCGTGGAGGCACAGGCCGGTTTCATCAATGGTTGATTCCGGTGTTTCACGTACCGGAATTCGCCAAGGTTTGCGCCTATAAGGCCGCAAACAGGTATGGGGTCCCTTACGGTGAAATGTTGGGGATTCTGCATACCGAAGGTGGCGGTTATGACGTCATAGATTATGACAGTAATGGCACACAGGATTTGGGGTGGGCCCAAATCAACAGTGTGCATCTTCCATGGTTGCATCGGTATGGCATTACGCGAAATGTTTTGCTGACGCGTCCTTGTGTCAACATCAGTGTGGGCGCGTACATTCTTCGGGAAGCTTACGATGACACGGGAAACTGGTTCACGGCGGCGGAAGGTTATAATGCCGGGGTCCACAATCTGCCTGCGGGTTATGGATATGCGCAACGGGTATTTTCCGCCTGGCGTAATTATGCGGGAACATCCACAACCATTACCCGTCGCAAGCCGGTATTTTCTACGGGAATTCCGCAAGGTTCCCGATTGGTGCGGGTAAGCTTTCACCCATCACGGCCACACTTTATCGTTTTGAGCCCTCCGGCCAAATAGGGCTTTCCGGTAATGGAGTCGTACGATTTCACTTGTACCATCAATCAACTTTTCAAGGGAGCAAATAGCATGGTAAGCACAAGAAAACTGGTGGCCTCTCTGGCGTTGGCTTTTGTACCGGCGATAGCCACTGCGGCGGGATTGCATCCGCCGGCGATGCTCAATCGTTTCGTCCGCATGTCGCACGGGAAGATTGAACACCAGTTCAAGACACCGGTTCCGGGAATGACCGGATGGTATATCACCTCTCCACAGGTAGGTCCCAAGGGGGCGGTGGTTTACACGGATGGGGGTTATGTGTTCATGGGTGCCCTGGTGACTCCGGAAGGGGCCAACCTGAGTGCGCTGTACACCCGCAAGTTCGCGCCCAAGCCCCGGGTGAACAAGGTGGTGGATGAACTGGCACACTCGAAGTACCTGATTGACTGGGGTAATCCCAAGGCTCCGGTACATATCTATGCGTTTGAAGACATGAATTGTATCTTCTGTCATCTTTTCGAGGTATCTGCCAAGCCTTATGTGCAATCGGGCGATGCCTATGTTCAGGTGGTTCCGGTAGCCTTTCTGAAACCATCCAGTCCGGGCAAGGCGGCGGCGGTACTTACCGCGAAGAATCGGGAAACGGCGTATGAGTACGATGAGAATCACTTCAACGAGCGGGCTGAAGAGGGGGGCATCAAGCCAGTTGCCGTTTCTCCGGCTATTCGTAAAGTGCTGGCGCATCACTGGAAGATGTTGACGAGCGACTTGGGGTTGAGCGGTACGCCGGGTATCCTTTATCGGTCTCATGGGCATTGGAAGGTAATGGATGGGTATAGCGCCACTTTGGTAGGGCACCTGGTGGCTGAGGCCAAGGGTCACTAATCATGTCGGTCAAATCCACCGTGGTTTCCGCTGTGTTGGGGGGCCTCATGGGGGCGGCGGCTTCCGTGGCCTATCTGCACTTCGTGGTTCCGGCCAATGAAGTTTATACCTTGAATGTTGCCCGTGTGGTGAATGCGGAACGCGTTATCCTGTCCAGGGGTGAGGCGCGAGGCCCGGCCAGTTTTTCGAGCGCCGAGACCGAGTTGTTTCGGGTCAACCACACCTTGCGCCGGATTACCGAAAGATACGCGCGGAACCATCTGGTGGTGGTGAAGCAGGCGATAGTGGGAGGCCCGTCCGTGGACATTACGGACCAGGTGTTGCGCAAGCTGGGGCTTCCCGTTGATGCGGCCCGGGTCAGCATGCGCAAACTGTTGGCGCAGGCTCCCACAGACGGTTACGCCCCGCTGGAAAACTACATGAACCAGCAGAAACTGATGGCTGCCCAAAAGGGGCGGCAACAGATAGAGCGGTTGAACCGGCAGAAAACGCTGAACGCGCTGCCCTGAACAAACAACAAGGATAGCCCAACACCAGGGAGAAGCCGGAACGGGTGGCTATCCCCACCTGGCCTTGCCGTCCGCAGTGGCCGGGTTTTCCGGTATACGTACCATGTCTTTATCGCTACAGGGTAGCGCAATTCATCGGGTCTGGAACCATCGTGCGGGCAAGCAGCTTATCGCACTCGTTGGTGGATTTTTTGTTTTCTGGGTGCTTTTTCATTTGTGCATGGCTTCCCCTTATCGGCTGTTGTACAACGACACGCGTTCCGAGCCGAGAGGCATCTATTTTCTGGAAGAATTTGCGTCATCGCATCCGGTGTTGCATCGTGGGGAGCGGATAGATTTTCGGTATGTTTGTCCGTTACTGGACGGTAAATGCGCCTTTTACCGTCAGGCCCCCTATAGAACGGGAAATCAGGCCATAAAGAAAGTGGGGGCCATTCCGGGGGACATACTCAATGTGGTGGGGAAGAATGTGTATGAGCGAGACCCACACGGCACGCGGTGGCACTTGCTGGGGCATCGTTACACCTATATTCCGGGATATTTACCGAAAACCCGCATTCTGACGTATGCGGAAAAGGATTGGCACGATTACACCATTCCGCCGGGATATTTCTACGGCATGTCCCAACGGGTCAAGGATTCCTTTGACAGCCGGTATTATGGTCTCGACAGGTATTCCCAACTGGTGGGACGGGTATTTCTCCTCTGGCATGTCAATCTGAACGGCATCTTCAACTGGTTGAACGGGTGGGTATAACTTGACTGCGCGTTGGATGGGTATCGGCATGTTCGCGGCACTGTGGATATTCCCGCCGCTGGCGTACGCCATACCCGTCTATGAACAGAATGCCGGCGTGGGATACTGGTTTTACCAGCATCACCCGAAAGCCCCCAAAACCTTGCTGACGATGACTCCGAAAACCGTTCCGCCGAAAACATCGAAACCGCCCTTGAAAAAACCGGTGAAGCCCGTAAAAAGGATACCGCCCTGTACCACCGCAGCCACCTGGACCCAGAAGTGCGGGTTCGTCACTCCGGACAGTTTCGCCATGCAGGCGAAGGAGCGCCACGTCCTGATTCGGTATATGGCCATGCATCCCGGAAAACCACGCGCGGTACTGAATGTGCAAAGATACACCAAGTGGGTGGTGAACCAGGCGTTGTATGCGGGCAACGTCTGGCGATTGAACATGGTGAACCACCCTTCCCTCTTCCCAAAGGCGCAAAGTCCCATTTCCGAATATGGCATCGACTTGTCGATGGACTGGAAGAAATTCAATCATCAGGCGGCCTGGGATGCCATTCGAAGGTTTCACGGGCAGCTCATCTTGTTCACCAAACAGAACTGCCAGTTCTGTCATGCGCAAGTGACCCCGCTCATCTGGTTTGAGCAGTCCACGCACTTTCCGGTGTGGGACGCGTCCATCAAGGGGCGATGCGATACCTGGTTCAAGAAAAAATGCATTCCGCCGAAAGAGTCCCGGTTGCCTGCGGAAATCCTGCACGTGAAGATAGTTCCGAGTCTGTTCCTGCATCTGCCGGGGAAAATATGGATTCGGGTCAGCGCGGGGCTCACCACGGGAGCCACACTGGAAAGTCGGTTGTACAACTTTTTCCTGTCCTGGCGCCTGGGGGTGGAGAAACACCTGAAAACCGACCTGGACGGGCTGCCCATGGACGAAAACCCGGAACAGCAGCCGGTAACCTCCTCCCAGGTGCTCAAGGTGCTGTTCGGGAAAACCCCCGCTCCGGCACAGTCCGGCACCGGTGCCCCCCATGAAACCCGGGCTACGTCGAAATCATGACCGGCCAATTCGACATTTCCGGTAAAAAGTATCCCGCCTGAGTTCAGGTGGGATATTTCATCTACGGCGCAAGCCAGGGAGTTGGAGATGTCGAAAAAAACAGTCTGGGTGGCCATTCATGCGGCTACCGGCGAATATCTGGGGCGGGTTCATCCCGGACAGGCGCGAAAACTCATGCGAAACCGTCACGCCTATACCTATCGCAAGGCACCCTACGCCATTCGTCTGGTACCCCATGTGCCGCTCTCGTCCATCGTCATACATCCGTCGGCATACCCCGACGATTTCGGACAACTTTGATGCGTATATCCAGTATATACACGGCGGGAATTGATTTCCGGGAATTGGAGAGGGTGCTTCCTCCGCTGAATTCCCTGGGGTGCTTGCCGTTGAAGCGGGTACTGCCGGAGTCGTCTCCGCGAAACGCCCTGGAGCAAACGGCATCTGATGAGCGGGATATTACCGTACCGGGAACCGCTTTGGTGTGTCTGCCGTTGTCCCGGCCCTTGTCGGAGCTGCCGTTACGGGATGCCATGGCGGAATCCGATGCGGGGGGCGTCACTCCGTCTGGAACAGCTCTGGTGGTAGTTCCCGAGGAGTCCCCTGGGACTCCAGCGGTGGGAGCTGCGGCCACGGACGCGGAATCTGAGCGTTTTCTGTCGGGACTTGCCGGGACTTCCGTGGTGTATGTGGATACGGAAACAACGGGGCTGACCCCGGATTCCAAGCCCGTACAAACGCGGTTGCGGGTTCCTGCGGATACCCGTTTGCGGTTGCGGGTTCTGACCTTGGGTTATGAATGCGGGGGAAAACTGGAAACCCGGGTTTTCGACCTCGACAAGGTGTCTGTGGAAACCACCCGCCATTTGTTGACCATGGTACTTCGGAAAAAGGTGTTGGTGGGGCACAACATCACGTTCGACCTGAACTGGATGCGACATACCTGTTTCCAGATAACCGGGGAAACGCCGGATTGTCCGGAATACGCCCTGGATACCCTGTTGTTGGTGCGGTTGATTCGTCCGAAGGTGAGTGCCTCCCGGGGTGGTTTCCGTTTGAATGACCTGTTTGAGGACATGTATACCGCTACCACACGACGGGATGCGGAGACATTGCTCGAAGACGGATGTGCCGCATCCCCATCCGGAGAGGATGACAACCCGGATACCGAGGAACGGGAGAACGATTCTTCGGCGAGTCGCTCTCTGGACAAGCAGTACCAGAAACCCGCCAACTGGGTGGTTCCGGATTTGAGTCCGGAAGCGTTGGCGTATGCGAAAATGGATGTGGTGGCCCTGCATGCGTGGCTGCGGTTTGCGGCAGACATTCAGGGTTCCGTGGCTGACTGGGTATTGCGTTTCGTGGATGCCCCCGTATCGACGTTACAGGCATTCGAATTCGCCAGTTATGACCAGACGGAGGATACCTGGAGCCGGGTGGATACCACCGTGTCCACCTGGTTGCAGATACCGCGTATCCTGTCCGACTGGTTTCTGCGTGGACAGCCGTTCTCGGAAAACGCGGTATTGGCCTATGAAGAGCAGGAAAAAATCCATCTGGAGGAATGCGTGACGCGGTTGTTGGACGCATACCCCGAACTCGCGGTGTATAGGGAGGATTTCCTGAACATGAATGCGGGCATCAGGGCTTCCCTGCGTCAATTCCTGGGAGAATTCCTGGAAGGTACGCTGAATGTCCGGGTTGCCAGAACCGAAAGAACCCAGGCTTACAAGATTGGCGTCAAGGACCTGCGGGGAGCGGAAATCACGCGTAATCCCGACGCTTTGGTGTTCTATCAGGAATGGAAGAGTATCAACGAAATCAAAAAGCTGGTGAAAATGGCCAAAACCTATTTGCGTTTCTCCCGGCGGGATGCCCGTATTCACCCGTTGTTTTCGCCGGCAACGGCCACCGCCCGCCTGTCCTGCTCCGAACCCAATATGCAGCAGGTGCCTGGAGAGAAAGTGTTCCGGGCATTCATCACGCGAGGCGAGGGACACAAGATTATCGCTTCTGACGTGTCGGCGCTGGATGTGCGGGTGGGTGCGGCATTGGCGGTACGGACGCAGCAGGAATTGCGTTTCAGCAAGACGGGTGATGGGTTGTCCACTCAGGAAAGAGTACAGGGAATCCTGAACGATTTCTGTCTTCATCCGAAAGAGATACGCCCATCTTCCCGGAGGTATTTGGAAGACGTATGGGATAAAGCCATAGGTAAGGCCAACAACCCGCGGAAACCCTATAGTTTGCAGACTTTGATACGGTACTCCGGGCAATACGACGAGAGGCTTCAGGGTATCCCGGAAGAGGATTCTCCGGATTTTCAGGATTCCCTGTACGATTTTCTGGATTCTCGCCGTGAACTGCAAGAAATGCGACTGGCGAACGCCTTGTGGAGCATTTATCACAATCTGGAGGAAGACGGCGCGTACTCCTCCTTGCGCGTGGCCTTCCGCGCCGGGGTGGACATTCATTCCTGGACTGCGGCCAAACTGCGTGGACTGGATGTTGCCGGGCGTTTCTCCGCGTGTGTCACTCCGGAAGATTATTCGCGGGAAAACGAAGCCTTGAAGGAGGAACTGGGCAGTTATCGCAAACTGGGGAAAGTGGCGAACCTGGGATTGCAGTATGGCATGGGCACGCAAGGGTTCCTGAATTATTGCAAGAAAAACTGGGATGTCCATTTCCTACCTGAAAATGCGGAAGCGATGTCCCCGGAGGAACAGCATCGGTACGCTTACCAGGAAGCCCTGAAATTGCGGCTGCAATGGTTCGACGCCTATCCGGAAGTGGAGTTGATGGTATTGCTGACCGAGTTTCAGAAACAGGCGTATGCTCTGGAACCGTGCCGGTTTCGCGAGAACGGGAAAGTCGTATCGCGGAACTGCCCCTTGTGGCGGACGCACACCTTGTCCGGACGTCCGCTCATCGCCACGTCGAAATTCACGGCGCTCAATTACCCCAACCAGGGTACCGGCAGCGATATTCTCATGAATGCCGTGGAGAGTTTGCGACAGTCCTACCCGGACACCTACGCTTGCACCATCAATCAGGTTCACGATGAATTGGTGATGGAAGCCCCTTCGGAGGTTGCGGAAACACATGCGGCACGACTGGAACAGGCCATCTTGGCATCGGGTGAACGTTTGCTGTCTCCCTATGGGGTTCCCATGAAGGTGGAAACCATCATCGCAGACTGCTGGCAAAAGGGTTGAGCCCACCAAAATGCAGTTTCCGGTAAACCGGATGACAACACGTTCACACCTTGAGGATTCTTTGATGGTATCCAGTTCCAACGTCACGCAACGGGGCATTGTATTCGCCACGCTGACCGCTATTGGCCTCATTATGACCAAATGGGCCATAGGCCCCATTCTTCTCTGTCTGCTCCTGTTTCCGGAGATTCGCAGGGAAATTGCGGAAACCTTTTATTCCGGGTTGAAAGAACATCGGGCGCTGTTTATTCGTATCCTGATTTTTGCGATTCCGGTATTGTTTTACGTGCTGGCTTCACCGGCTCCGCCCGATGACCTGTTGCGCGAGATGACGGCATTTCTGCATCACTATGATTACCGGAATCTGTATTGGGGGAGTCCCCGGCTCAGGAACGGGGATACCAGTTACGTGTGGAGCTGGGGGTTGCAGTGGCTATACCGGTATCTGCCTCTGAAATACGCGTACTTGCCGGTGCAGTATGCCTTGGTGGTGGGCTGGTCGATTATTCCGGTGCTGGCCTTTCGCAAAGCCATTCGGCTGGCGGCCCCCAAGGCGGAGACCCTGGCGGTGTGGACGGTTATCGCTCTTGCCGTAGCGGCACTCTGGGCCATGCCGGGATTCACCAGCCGTATCGTTCAGGCGCGCCCGGAAAATCTGGGGGCCTTGCTGGGGATTTCCGCATTTCTGGTGGACAGCGTATGGGGACTGGTGGTTTTCACGTTGGCCATGGGGTGCTTCATTCCGATGTACTGGTTATCCCTCATTTACATCCCCATGGTGGCCCTGGCGCAGGTTCCCTGGAAACAACGGGCATATTCCGGTGGGGTTCTTCTGGTCATCTTTTCCGCGTATTGGTTATCCGGATTTCAGATTGACTGGTTTGCGTGGTTTTTCGGTTTGCATACCGCCATCGGCCATCGGGTGGTGTCGATAGCGGAGGACGCGCCCTTATGGACGTTCGGCAAAAGTGTCATGATGCTCGTGGGTATTGTGACATTGGTTTATGCCTACCGAATCAAGGATGTGCCGGACAAGACCCTGTTACCCTTCGTGTTGCTGCTGCTGTGGTTTGTGCTGCCGGACATGACCCGATATATCGATGTTCTCGCGCCCTTGATGCTGCTGTTGGTGGTGCGCATGTTGCCGGCTTTCATTTACGAAAGAATCAATCTTCCCGTAGTGCTGTTCAGTGTAATCTGTCTGTTCTTTCTGGTTCCATCCAACATCCCGTCCACCGCATTGCCCAAACTGGTGGTACACGACGCGAAACCCGGCCAGCGGGTATTGTCCACATTAGGCCCCCAGGAATATTTCGCATTGTATGAAAATCCGGAATTGCGATTCGCGCCCGCTTGCGAACTGGGATATACCCGCCGAAAGATACAGCTTCTCGGGCTTTATCTGGCCGGGAAGACGCCGCCCAAAGGAATGGTTCTCTGCCAACGGTTGCGGCACTACCGCATATCCTGGGTCATCGAAAAAGATGTCGTGTTCAATGCCCAAACAGGATTGTCACGCTGTTTGCGGCTACAAAGCCAGGATAGCCGGGGATATGGCATCTGGAAGGTGCGGTACGGGCATTTCTGATAGTTCTGTTGTCGGATGTCGGGTGGTTCAGGAGCGGCATCTCCTCTCCAATATTCCGTTTCCGGTAAAGACCCTCTCAAGGATGGCTTTTTCACTAAGGAGGAGCGGAGTCGGTGCCATCCCGGCCTGAAGACGGGTTTCAGGTTTCCGCGAAAAGACCATTGATTAACAAAACAATGTTGGCTGTCACGATGACTTTGGGTTTGGCTGTTTCCGGCGCGGCGATGGCGAGTACGGCATCGTTGTCGAATCCGATTGAGGCCCAGTTGAATTCCGTATCTGTTGGGTTTGCGGGCAGTTTCATGAACTATCAGGAGGCAGCTCCTGAAGGATATGGGCCTTCGGATGCGGAAACGGGTTTTGTTCCGGGATATGCCTTTACGGTTTCTGGCACGCCGGATGTTTTGGGGGTGCCGCTGTATATGGGGCTCAACTATGCGCATTCCGGCGCGAACATGACTTATAAGGCGGGAAATTTCCGGACATTGGATGATGCCCATTTTTATACGGTAGGCGGGAAACTCGGAGTGCCGTTTTATTTCGGGCGTAATGGGGCCGTAGTGCCTTATGTGAGCGGTGGTTACCGGCATTGGAATCGCAATTTGATGGGGGCCGGAGGTTATGATGAAGTGTACAGCAATGAATATGCGGGATTGGGTGTCAGCGCCTATTACGCATTGAACTCACGGTTTGTCGTGGGAGCCAATATCCATGCGGATTTGATTGTGGGTGGGCATGTGCGGGCTTATGACTTTCCGGTGTTGCGTCCTGGCGAGGTTATCGATGCGCCCTTCGGTGATTCGGCTTCTGAATCTGTGGGGTTATCCGCCAATTACCGGTTGAACAAGGTGGTGGGGCTGTATGGGGATATCGGCTATGCACATCTGCATTATACGGGTGGGGCCGCCAATATTCCGGGAATTTTTGAACCGGCCAGCCAGACGAATCAGGTAAGCGTAGGCGCTGGTGTGCGGGTTTATTTTTAATTTACCCCTAATTCACGCGAAAAACTCGGCGTACGGGTTTGCGGGACTGCCGGAATTTCCGGCAGTTTTTGACATTTGCAGGAGGCTTGATGCCGGACATTTTTGAACAGGCTTCAGATTTGGAAGATTTGGAGCGCAGTCATATTCTTTCGAAACATCGTAACCGGCAGGTGGAAATGCCGGACGAAGCGGACGGTATCCGGTATTGTCTCGATTGTGGCGACGAGATACCGGAAGCGCGGGTGTTGGCCATAAACGCAGTCCGTTGTGTGCATTGCGCGGGTATCCGTGAACGACGGTTGAAACAGGGAGTGACGGGTTGAACGTTACCGTCATACCCGGAGTATCCATCGCGGGAGCCTTGAAGGAATCCCTGCAATTGATGCCCAGGCTGATACTGTATCTGATAGGCCCGTGGTTGGTGTTTACCCTGGCCAACATCTGGTGGTGGCGGCTGCCCGGTAATTTGCGGTTTACCGTACTGGATGTTCTGGCGATAGGCGTCACTCCGTTTTTGTGGACATTGATTCATTTGCTGGACGTGAGAAGTTCCGAATCCTGTCTGGCGTTTCTGCGGCGCATCCCCGGAAAATCCTGGATGCTTTTTCTGCTGATACTCGCTTTCATGGGACTGGGTGCCCTATGGATATCGGCACCCATTCCGGGGGGCATTTCTCTGATTACCCTGTTGGCGTTGACACAGGTGGGATTGTTACTGGGGATTCCCACCGGATTCATCGCCTGGAAATATCTGTTCGCGGAGGGTACCCAACGTTTTCAGGAACTGCTGTCGATGTCCACCTGGCGGATGGCCTATACCGCACCCGGTGTGCATCTGTTCTGGCGTATGGAGTTGGGTGTGTTACCGCTTTATGTATTGACCCTGGTGATTCCCACCGGATTCCTGCCGAGCTTCCTGAGTGGCTGCGTTATGGTTTTCGCCAATGTTTTCGTATATGTCCTGACACGGCAATATTTTCGGAATCCCGCCAATTCCGACATTCCGGTAAACGAACTATAGCTGCCCATTGCGGGTCGTTTTTAGACTGATAGCCGTAACACCAAGGAGGAGCAGGAACAGGCGCTATCCCTGCCCGGCAGGATTGCCGGGGTTTTCCGCGAAAACACATGATTATATCCATTATTTTGTTGTTTGTGGTTCCGTTGATAGTCGTTGGCCTGACGTTTCTCGCGTTGGGAGAGGATTTCTTCAAACTTTTCAATGGGGGATTCGGTGACATTTTCGGCAGGTTGTTTTCGGACCTGATGCATGTGTTGCTGTTATGGGCCGTGGGCGCCATCGTGGAACTTTGGCTGTTGTATACGGTAATTGCACAAATCCTATGACGTTTCGCCAGACCCGATTGCCCATTCAGGAGTGGCGGGTTTTCCTGGAATCCCTCCGGGAAACCCTGAGTCACGAGGAATCGCAGGCCGCGGCTGCGGTTACTGCGTTACGCCGGGATATCAACGCTTGTCAACTACCCCGGGCTGAAGCCCGGAGCTTGCAAGACAGTACGCAGGCTGGGTTGACCAGGGAGCACGGGCGGTAACGTGCAAACGTTTGTAACAGGTCGTCAAGACGCACCGGCGAATGCTTCCTCAGTTCGCCGCTCTGCAAGGCCGGAATCATGTTGGCGAAAGGTAAAGCGCCGAAGGTTCTAGCCGTCACCGAAAGGTGAGAGCCGGTTACAGACATTCCCGAGGGGAGATGGGCCGCAAGGCCCGCGTTACAAGCGTCCGTAAGGACATAGGAGCAACAAATGGCTGTATTCGTTTTGGACAAGCGTCACAAACCACTGATGCCGTGTTCGGAGAAACGGGCACGGATACTACTGGAGCGGGGCCGGGCGCGGGTGCATCGAATGGTGCCTTTTACCATCCGACTGGTGGACAGGTTGCAGAAAGATTCTGTTCTGCAAGACGTGCGTGTTTGCCTGGACCCCGGCAGTAAAGCTACGGGGCTCGCAGTCACCCGCGAAGCCGAAACTGTGGACCAGGCCACCGGCGAAATGGTGAAAACCCGTGTGGTTCTGGTGCTGCTGGAATTGCAGCACCGGGGCCATGTTATCCGGGACAAACTGACCAGTCGTCGGGCTTTTCGCAGACGGCGGCGCAATCAGCTTCGTTACCGTCCGGCACGGTTCGACAACCGCACCAAGCCTCAGGGCTGGCTGGCTTCGTCCCTGCAACATCGGGTGGATACGACCATGGCGTGGATAGCACGGCTCATGCGTTGGGCACCGGTAACAGCGTTATCGCAGGAACTGGTGCGTTTTGATATGCAGCAGATGCAGAACCCGGAGATTTCCGGTGCTGAATATCAGCAAGGGACGCTGGCGGGCTATGAGGTCCGCGAGTATCTGCTGGAGAAATGGGGGCGAAAGTGCGCGTACTGCGATGCGGAGCATACGCCGCTCACCATCGACCATATCCATCCCAAATCCAAGGGCGGCAGTGACCGGGTGAGCAATCTCGCACTGGCCTGCCATACCTGCAACCAGCGTAAAGGGAATGGTTCTGTTGAGCAGTTTTTAGTCGAAAAGCCGGGAAAACTGCATCAGATTCTGGCTCAGGCCAAAAAGCCATTGCGCGATGCGGCAGCAGTGAACAGTACCCGTTGGGCATTGTTTCAGTGCCTGAAAGACACCGGGCTACCGGTCGAAGTCGGCACCGGCGGCAGAACGAAGTGGAATCGTAAGCGGTTCAGTGTGCCGAAAGCGCATTGCCTCGATGCTGCTTGCGTGGGTCGTGTCGATGGTCTTCAACACTGGCAGCAGCCGGTACTGAGCATCAAGGCGACAGGCCGTGGCAGCTACCAACGCACGCGCTTGACGAAACACGGTTTTCCGCGTGGGTATCTCACCCGGAGCAAAAGTGTGTTCGGTTTTCAAACCGGGGATATGGTCAAGGCCGTCGTCACCAAAGGCAAGAAAGCAGGCACCTATCTGGGCCGGGTCGCTATCCGGGCCAGTGGCAGTTTCAATATCCAGACCGGAACGAATCTAGTACAAGGCATCCATCACCGTTTCTGTTCGCGGGTTCAGCGGTCGGACGGGTATGGGTATGTATGGACCAAGATAGCATCGGACAAAGGAGATGCGGGAATGGGGCAGGCTTCGCTTGCCGCGCTATCCTCCCCGGCATGAATGCCGGGGTTTCCCGCGCAATCGGATGAAGATGCGATATTCCCGGTGGATGGATTTCCCATAGGATTCACGGCATTGGCGACGGAGCCGGTTAGCGGAGAGAACCGACAACTTTTTTCCGAGTTGCCTTTGTGGCGGTTTCGGGGCTTGAACAGTTCACTTGAAACTTAACCGAAGCTAACCTCTACTTTCCAAAATGGAGAGATTTGTGAGCATAGGTGAAGCCGCTTCGGCGCTTGGTGTATCAATTACGACCCTGCGCCGATGGGAAGCAACGGGCAAGCTGGCTGCTGAACATACGGCGGGCGGGCATCGCCGCTATGACTTGGCGAAGTTGCGCCCGGAAATGTTCCGGGCCGAAGCGGATGCGGCTCGTCACACGGTTGCCTATGCTCGTGTCTCCAGCCATGACCAGAAAGACGACTTGGAACGGCAGAAGCAGGTGCTGGAACTCTATTGCGCCCGTCAGGGCTGGACATTCGAGGTTATCGCCGACCTTGGCTCTGGCATGAATTATCACAAGAAAGGACTGAAGAAGCTACTCGATGCAGTCATCGACGGCGAAATTGGACGGCTGGTCATCACCCACAAGGACCGCCTGCTGCGTTTTGGCGCGGAACTGGTATTTGCTATCTGTGAAGCGAAAAATGTGGATGTGGTGATTCTCAATCAGGGTGAGGACACGACCTTCGAGGAGGATTTGGCGAAGGATGTGCTGGAAATCATCACGGTGTTCAGCGCCCGGCTTTATGGCAGCCGTTCGCGCAAGAACCAGAAGCTGTTGGATGGCGTAAAGAAGGCCGTGGAGGACTCCGCATCATGTTGATGGCCCACAAAATAGCCCTGAACCCGAACAATGCCCAGACGACCTACTTCGCCTGCGCTGCGGGTACAGCGCGGTTTGCCTACAACTGGGCGCTGGCCGAGTGGCAACGGCAGTACGATGCGTGGAAGACCGACAACAGTCTGCCCAAGCCGTCGCAGGCGGCTTTGCGCCGGCAGTTGAACGCCATCAAGCGCGAGCAGTTCCCGTGGATGCTCGAAGTCACCAAGAACGCTCCGCAGATGGCCATCATCCAGTTGGGCGAGGCGTTCAGGAACTTCTTCGCCGGCCGTGCCAAGTACCCGAAATTCCGCAAGAAGGGCGTTCACGACCGCTTCACCCTCACCAACGACCAGTTTAGCGTCGAAGGTTCCCGCATCCGCATCCCCAATCTGGGCTGGGTACGCATGCGGGAGTCGTTGCGCTTTGCTGGCAAAATCATGTCGGCCACCGTCTCCCGTGTGGCGGATAAATGGTTTGTCAGCATCACCGTAGACACCGAAGAACCACCCAAACGCCGCGCCGAGAACCAAGGCGCAGTCGGGGTAGATTTAGGTGTAACGGCATTGGCAACGCTCTCTACGGGAGAAAAAGTCGTCGGCCCCAAGCCTCATAAGGCACTGCTCAAGCGGCAAAAACGGCTATCCCGCAGTTTGTCGCGTAAGCACCTGGCGGCGAAGGCCAAGGCTGGACTGTCTCACAGGCAACCTATTCCAAAAGGGATGCGATTGCCTGTGTCGGAAAACGCGAAAAAGGCCAGAGCAAGGCTGTCCCGGCTCCATGCCCGCATCGCCAACATCCGCTCGGACTCCTTGCACAAGCTCACATCCGACCTTGCCCGGCGGTTTCATACCATCGGCATCGAGGACTTAAACGTGCGAGGGATGCTCAAGAATCGCCGTTTGGCCCGCTCCATTGCCGACATGAGCTTCTTCGAGTTCAGGCGGCAACTGGAATACAAGGCTGGGCGGCGCGGCGGGATGGTGGTCGTGGCGGACCGCTGGTTTCCGTCGAGTAAGACCTGCTCGGTATGCGGAACGATTCAGGAAAAAATGCCGTTGGCAGTGCGTCAGTGGACCTGCCCGGATTGTGGAACCAGTCACGACCGGGATGTAAATGCGGCCAGAAATCTTCTGGCTCTTGGTTTGGCCGCCCTAAGTGGCCCTACGGCGAGTTCCGCCGAATGTGAAGTCTGTGGAGAGGAAGGCGCTGGCTCGGGTCGCAAGACCGGAGTGGAACCGGCCTCGGTGAAGCAGGAAATCAGCGCTGAATCGGTTTAGATATGTCTGAACAGGTTTGGGTAGGTCTGATAGAACGGAAACCTGGTTCAGAACATCCTCGTTGACAGCTTGCATATCTCACCTGCACTGGAAAAATTCTGTCGTCTAGTATAGGGCCCGATTTTTTGCGTTTCCAGTTCTTCATCAAATTACAAATATCCGGTAATAGGGATACACCATAGAATGGAGGATACTCATGTTCATCAAACCAGCACAAGCTCGTGAAAAAAACGTTTCCTTTTCGGTCAGCATGCCGGAGTCTCAGGGAGACACGCTCAAGAAATATGTCGAATATGCATCCCGGTCTGTTGGGTATCAGGTTCCGGTAAAGGAAGTCATCCGGTTGCTGATTGAGGCAGGCATCGCCAAGGACGGCGGATTTCACAAATACCTCAAGAAACGGGACAATCCGGAAGGGGCTGACGTAGAACCCTCTGTGTTACCCGCCGAGCCGGAAAACGCCGACGAACAGGGTTACTCGTTCAATTAGGAACTTGCTCTGATTCATGTCTCTCATCTCGACCCTGCAAAACAAGAATAACCGGGGGTCTTACAAAAAACTTCCCATACGCGGACATTTGGACGCCCTGTCTCTTGCGGGACTGGGCGCCGGAGTATTGACGGCTTCCCCGATGTTTGGCGGCATGCCATTGGTCGCGGGGGCCGGGGCTTTGGCTTCCCTGTTTGGCGGAGGATTGATGGGTTATCCCCGGGGGGCTTTGAAGCACTCCCTGCTGGATGCCAAATCCAGGGAGGGATTCATTCTGGAATCGGATGCCCCGTATTCCGATGAGGGTCTCCTGGTCGGTTACACCAAGGACAAGGGATTGCCGATACGTATACCGTGGTCGCGGGTTATGTATCACTTGGGTTTCATCGGGTCTTCCGGTTTCGGAAAGACCACGGTGGGGATGTATGCGCTGGCCCAGCAGATGGCGTTGGGAGGTGGATTCATTTTCATCGATGCCAAGATTGACGTGGATACCCGGGATACTCTGGGGTATCTGGCGAAACTGTATGGCCGGGAATCCGAGCTGGCGGTTCTGAATGTGGATGAGCCGCAGTTCAGCAATACTTACAATCCCATTCTTTTTGGGGATGCGGACGAAGTATCGTCCCGATTGTTGAACCTCATTCCGTCTTCCGAGAACAACCCCGCCACGGATTTCTATCGTCAAAGCGCGAACCACGCGTTATCGGCATTGGTGGGTGGTTTGCGGGCGGCGAATCTGGTGTGGGATTTCAATGACCTTACGGTGCTCACCCAATCCGCGGCCGCACTGGAAGACGTTGTGCGCAGGGTTCCTCCGGGCGCGGAGCGGATGGCCCTGGAGGTTTTTGTGGACAAGTATCGCCGCTTTGACCAGCGCCAGGGGGCGATTGTCGATATCAACAAGCTGAAGGATACCTTGGGAGGAATTTCCGGACGCATGGCGCTTTTCGCGCAGGGGAAGTTCGGTCAGATTTTCAACACGTATGCGCCGCAGGTGAATCTCTACGACATCATCGTGAACAACAAGATGCTCTACATCATGTTACCCACGATGGGAAAGAATACGCAGGCGTTGAATTTCGCCAAGATGCTGCTCTCCGATTTGATGAGTGCGGTGGCGATGGTGCAGGGTCTGCCGAAATCCCAGCGTCCGTGGCCGCCGTTTCTGGTGTTCGCCGACGAAATGGGTAGTTATCCCATGGAAGGTATCGCCCGGTTGTTCGAACAGGCGCGAAGCGCTCAAATCGGCATGATGCCGGGATTTCAGTCATTCGCCAACCTGACGGCGGTGTCGGACGATTTTGCGGACATGGTCACACAAAGCATGTACACCAAGCTGTTTTTCCATTTCGGGGCCAAGGATTCGGCGGAAATGGCGGCGGAAATCATCGGCAAGGAAAAGAAAATGCAGTATTCCGTGACCAGCAACAAGTCGGAAGGGGCTTCGGAACGGTTTCTACAGGCCGCTCCGGATTCGTCGGAGTCCGCCACGGGTGCGGTAGGCGAATCATGGCGGGAGGCGGAGGAATACCGGGTATCTCCGGACAAGCTGACGGCGCTGGTACCCGGTGAATCCATCGTACTGATAGGGAACCGGCTCTATCACATGGTAACGCCACGGATTACCACCCCGGTGGATACGGCGGAACCGGACAGTCAGGAGCGGAGAGACTTGACATTCAAGCCGCTGCAATTTCGAACGCAAATAGAAGACGGTAAGCGCGGATTGAATTTTGCCGAAACCTACGGCAAATATCTGATGGGGGGAGAAACCTGATGTCCTCATTGCTTGTCTGGGGTCTGGCCATCCTGCTGGTGTTGTTCATTCTGGACAGGGTTCCGGGAGTGCGGCTGCTCGCAAAACCCATTATCGAAAGTATCGCCAAGACCCTGGCGCTATTCGTGGGCAGTTTCGGGTTATGGATACTCTTTCTGGTGAAAAGTACCATTCGGTCTCACGTGGTTTTTTTGCAGCATCTCACCCAACATCGGGAAAAAATTGCCCCGGAAGAACGGATAAAAGCAGACGGCACCCTGAAAAACCCGCATTAGAAAAGGAAAAAACCCAACAGCAAACGCTGATGGGTTTAAAAATCATCATCACAAACGCGATGATGATGAATTTTGCCGGGATGGAACCCGGCAAAGTCCATCGGGTGAAACCCGATGGACTGGATGATACCCCGGTAGCTAACCGGGATACCTCACTCCTGTCCAGCTCGGACAGGAAAACACAACGGCATTACTGAACTTTTTTAATTGGCCAAATCACCGATTCCGGTAATCCCCCTGCGGTAATGTTGCCGTATATATACAGGAGAATTATCGTGATTGCGGATAAGGATTTGACAAGGATGCACCCCGTTCCGGTGGCCTGGGTGCCCCTTTTTTTGTGTTCCGTTGTTTTGGTACCCGCACTGTTGGGCTTGGCCGGGCTGGCTTTTTTTTGTTCCGGACATGGTATTTATTGGGGATTCACACGCTCCGTGTTTTTTGCGGGGAAAGATTTATCGACTTTTCCGATACGCGAACTATTACGCATTCTGTTTGACGTTGGTGACGTTTCCTTGCTAGGCTTGTTGGTGTTGGCTTTCTGGAAAGGAGGATGGGGGATGTGGGTGCGGCTGGGCGTTCGGTGTCTCACGCGCCAGTGTCGTCGATTCTCCGCGGCCAACGAGTCGGTCCCGCAAGCTCTGCACGCATTACTGCCGGAGATTTCCTCCTGGTATCGGGGGTTTTGGGACATGCAGCGGGGGCGCAAGGCACTTTTCTGGGGATTGTTTTTTCTGAACTGGGGAGTCACCATTTGTGCCGTTCTATTCGCAATGGCAGCTTTCATTCACCCTCTGACAAAACCGCTGCTGGACGCGACGTTGGTGGTTCTTGTGCTGTCCTCTCTGGCCATCCTCTGGTATTGGCGGAAAACCCGCCATTTCCAGCGCCCCGATTTGCGGGAAAGCGCCCAGTCCCTGTTGCGTAACGCCGGGATATCCGTCGATGACTGGCAACGGCTAACGGGACCCTGTGGTGCGAATCCCCGCCCCTATGTCAGTCTTTTTTCCATTTTTGTGTTGACACCCATAGAGTGGGTGGGTTTTCCTTTGGGCTTAGGTGCGAACACCTGGTTTCTGTTCGCATTGGCGGCATCCAGTTTGGCACTTTCCCTATATTTTGCCGCTGTTCGCTATTGGTTGTTCCCACCTTCGGTTCCCGAACCCATTCCGCTTTGCTGTAATCTGCCCCTGCTGGAGTTCTCTGTAGCCATTTCCGGGAAATCCTCTCTTTGGCGAAACCCGACGAATGGGAACCTCTGTTTATAAACCGCCCCCGCCAGGTTCAGATTATGATGTGAGTTTCGTATTTCGACACGAATAAATAAACCGCATCCGTTCCATACCATCCTGAATATTTCGAAAATTACCGGTGGCGCATTCCGAATATCCAGTTTTCGGTAAACCAGGAGCGGTAATGTTGCCGCGTGTTTTTACAGGAGTGTCCCAATGAAACACGTATTCAGAGTTGTGGTTGGTGAATGGAATGAGGATGCCGGACAGTATGTGGTGGCGGAGGACGGAAATACCCGCCACGCGGTAAAGCTGGACAGCAGCCATCAAGGTGTGGTGTTGACGTTGTGCTCCCCGGATAAAGCGGATGTGGATATTTATCTGGAGCGCGTCAAGGATGCGTGGCGGCTGAATGTTACCCGGGACGCGGATATCGTATCCCAGGTCGTTATTACTGACGACGATGTGTTTCTCGTCTAAGGAGGAACGACATGCCGGTTTTTGTGGAAAGCGGAAGCCTCATGGAACAAGGGTTACGGCAGTTCATGCCTGCTATCCGTTGTGTTTTTGCGGATGAACCGGAACGCGTGACGGACTTTCTGTGGTATGCCCACGAAAATCCGGAGATACGTCTATACGTTTCCCCCTTATCGCTGTCCGGAGTATCACAGGTTCCGGAAGTGGCTGCGGCGTTATTGTCAGCGCCGGATAATGTGACATTTCCGCGTTATTTTCGGGGTGCCGGAGGCGTATCGAAAACGTATCTCAATCTGGGCAGGCGCGGCCAGAAGGATACGGATGAGGCCGTAGTACATGAATTGCCGCGCATTTCTGACACCCTCGTATACGGGCATCCCTCATCCATGGGCATTGCCCGCATCCTGGCGGAATTGGGTTCTGGGGAAACCGGTGCTGTTTGTGTATTTGATACGCCGGAATTCCAGGATACCTACCGGGGGTACGCAGAACTCGCCAGAACCTGGTTTTCGTGTTGGGCCTGTGACAGTGTTTTGCACTGGGAAACCCGATTGGGTTGGAATGGGGAGCGGATGTCCACCGTGCTTTACCAGAATGCCCGAAGAGTAGCGGATGTTTTTCGCTTGAAGGTTCTTTTCGACGTGGAAAACATCCGCCAGTCAGCCTGACAACATTCCGCCCTTCGGGGCGGTTTTTTTGTCCGTCGTTTCCGATTGAATCCGGTTTCGGGGTTCGTCCAATTTCCCCGTTCCGGTAATAGGGGTTCATCCAGGGAACATTCGGAGGGCGTGTGCCAAAAGTCATTGATTTTCCAGGTTCACAGGGCGCGGAGAAAGGAAAACACCCCGCGATGTACGAGGCTGTCGAAGCCGTTATTATGGAACTGCAAAAAAAGTTGGAAGAAGCCCGTGAACAGGACGCCGAATTACGGTTGGTGGTGGTTCTGGCCGCTTCCGGCGCAATCCGTTCCAGGAATATTCTGGTAGCCAACGCCAACCGGATAGAAGACCAGTTGGGACTTCTGGAGTTGGGTAAATTTCTCTTGCAAATGGATGCCCTTGCCGACTAGACGGGCATCCCCCAACACATCCAGGCAAAAAGTCCGAATACCAGTATGATGGGAATTTCGTATTCACCGCTGCGCCAGAGCCGCAATGAATGTCTTTTGTGCGGGTCAACAAGGGGAACCCCCATGGGGTTGGGCCAATCCACGATGATATGTGTGAGTCCGCCCATGAAAAAGCCGAACACTACCCAATAAATAGGGTCCATATTGACGGGGTGGCCTATCAATAACGCCAAACCACCAGCGATGCTGGCGAGCAACCAGAACAACAATACGTGGGTATAGGTACGATGAGGAATGGTGGTGGTTGAATGCCAGCCTTTCTTGTCTTTCCAGCTTTTGCGCATCTCCAGTCTGTCTGGAGCAACCCCGCCATACCATCCGGCGAGCGCCACCATGCCGACCTCGTACATCGCGATATGCGCGCCGAAACGGTAGGCCAACCCGGCAATGGCCACTCCCATGAGAGCGCCGGTAAAATGATGTCCCGTACCCAACATGCCCTGTTTACCGGAAAACTTTAATTTGGCTATGAATCCATGATTTCCGGTAAGAGTTTCCGGTAAGGGTTTTGGGAGCTTGTCATGTTCGAAAAAAATCCGTGGAAAGTGCGATTTGCACCCAATGCGTCCGGGAGAGATTTCGTGGTCGGGGACTTGCACGGCAGTCTCCCGTTACTCCACGAAAAACTGGAAACCGTGTCCTTCGATATTCATCGAGACAGGCTTTTCAGTGTGGGAGACTTGATTGACAGGGGTGAAAACAGTCCCGGTTGCCTGTCGTTGTTGCGGGAACCTTGGTTTCATGCCGTGTTGGGCAATCATGACGCCATGCTGATGGGTTGGTTGCTGTCTCAAGACCCGCATCTCCGGGACAATCGTGCGGCGTTGTATGCCAACGCATTCAGGTACAATGCCGGATATGATTGGGTTTTCTCGCACATGGACGCAGCCATGGCGGGGCTGGCCTGGCTGGAAACCTTGCCATTCATTATCGAGGTACAGCGTCGGTTTCAGATAGTTCACGCAGAACTCATCAATGCGGCCATTCCCCGGAACGTGGCTCCTGAAACTGAAAACTCCGCCCTGTCGGACATCCACTATATCGAGGGTTTCGGTATGGCTGGCGACTGGAGGGACCACTGTCTGTGGGGACGCAGTTTGCCACGGATGATGTATCGCAACAAACGCCGGGACAGGAGGCAACATTCCGCGGACACTCGAAAAAAGTGGCGGGAAACGGTAAACATGCTGGAATTGCCCGTTTATTGTGGACACACCATATTGCCGGAATCTGTCACATTCATGGGGCACACCTTTCTGGATACGGGGGCTTATCGTACGGGGAAATTGACTTTGATATCGGCTTGATTGCGAAGCGCCCTAAAAAAGCCCGGCATAACGCCGGGCGACTTCCTCAACTGGCGTATTTCCGCTGGATGGCAGCCATCTCCAGCACTTCGGAGTGGCCGGAATCCCCTTTCCTGGCGGCTGTTTTACGGGTGCTTTTGTACGGGCCCCGGGTTCCGCGCAATTTTCCCAACAATGGCGTCAGGTTACGCTGAACTTCTGGCCAATCCATATGCATCGCACTGGCGAGGGAACTGGCCTCCGCCAGAATATCCCGGCGAAGCTGCTCCTGATTTACGCGGGATTTCCGCGCCTCGGACAGCCACCGCTTGATGTCGGCGAGGGAATAGCCACGCCGCATCGCCCAGATGATGGGATATCTTGCCCGAAGATGTCCGGACATTTCCGCCTCATCCAGCTCCTCTTCTGGCGACAGGGCACCGGTTCTGGCAGAAAAAATATCGTTCGTGGTGGTGTGACCAATGATATCCACCATTTTCCGATAGTCCTGCAATCCCGCCACAAGACCTCCGCCACTCCCACCTTTCGCATACCCGTCACAACCGGAAAACGGGTTTCTTTTTTGCAGGTCCAGAAAATACGCGTCCATCAGCCAGTGGCGCAATATTTTCTGGACGTAGGATACCCAGTGTTGCCGGGGAGCCATCCGGGCCAAAACCACAACATTGGCCTTTTGGGTTCCGCGAAAATCCATGACCATATCGGTCAACGAGGCATATCGGAAGTTGAACTCCGATTGCCGGTAGGTGGCCTCCAGATGCACCAGAGCCGCTTCCATAATCGGCAACAACTCAGAATCCAGGGGAAACCCCTGGTTAATGGTGAAACCACCAAATTCCGCGATGGTTTCACCCCAATCCTTACACTTACACTTACAACGCTTTTCTTTTTCCATAACTTAATCTCCATTTCTCGGAAATGGCGATAACTTTACAGTCATGGCGGGTTCCAATCATTGCTTTCCGGTAACGTCCTTGCGGCAATGTCGCCGTGTGTTATTTACTGGAGGAATAGTCATGGAAATCATTGAACGAGGTGGCGTACCGGTTTATCTGTGGGCCGACCTGGGACAGGTCGAATCGCAGGCCATGCAGCAGTTGGGGAATATTTCCCGACTGCCGGTAGTATCCGGTCACGTGGCGGTCATGCCTGATGTGCATTTGGGCAAGGGGGCCACGGTTGGTTCTGTCATTCCCACGCAGGATGCCATTGTGCCGGCTTCGGTGGGGGTTGACCTGGGCTGCGGGATGTGTGCGGCACAGTTGACATTACACGCCAACGACCTGCCGGATGACCTGAAATCCATCAGGACGCAAATCGAACAGGATATCCCGGTGGGTCAGGGAATGCATGATGACCGGAGTTTTCACGAAAAGCTGGCTGCCCGACTGGAACCGGGTTTTGATGCCATTATGCAGCGTGCTCCGGACCTGTTGAGCCGACGGAGAACCCGTGATGCCTGGGCGTATCAGATTGGCACACTGGGGGGTGGCAACCATTTCATCGAGTTGTGTCTGGATGAGCGGGACCAGGTGTGGGTCATGTTGCACTCCGGTTCCCGGGGTATTGGAAATGCCATTGGCGAATATTACATCAACAAGGCCAAGGAGCATCTGGCGCGACTGGGATACAAGTTGCCGGACAAGGACCTCGCCTGGTTACCGGAGGGCACCCCTGTTTTCGCGGATTACTGGGCAGCCCTGTCGTGGGCCCAGGACTATGCGGCGATGAACCGTGAGGCCATGTTGCAGGCGGTTCTCGATGGGATTCGTCGGCATCTGCCACCCTTTCAGATGCAGCAGAAGGTCATCAACTGCCATCATAATTATGTGGCTCGCGAAGTGCATCACGGGAACCGCCTGTATATTACCCGTAAGGGAGCCATACGCGCTCGCGAGGGTGACCTGGGCATCATTCCCGGCAGCATGGGAACCGCATCCTATATTGTACGCGGCAAGGGTAACGAAGAGGCATATTGTTCCTGTTCGCACGGGGCCGGACGGGTCATGAGCCGCGGCGCCGCAAAACGGGCGTTCACGGACGAAGACATCGCCGAACAACTCGCAGGCGTAGAATGTCGGCGTGACATCGGTATCGTCGATGAATTGCCCGGCGCGTACAAGAATATCGACGCGGTGATGGAACAGCAAAAAGACCTGGTATCCGTGGTGGCCAGGCTGAAGCAGGTGTTGTGTGTGAAAGGTTAAACCTGTCCCCGCCTTGCGCGGGGATTTTTTGTTTCCACCGAGTGCGCCGGCCAATTTGGGGATTCCGGTAATCGACACATGACAACACGATGGTTGAAATCAGTCTTGCCGGCAGGTGCGCCGGTGATAACGGGGCTCAGTGCGGCCACTTCAGCCTGTGCCGGGGGAGTTTGTACGATGGCCGCGTCCGCCGCATCTCCCGTTGCGGGCCTCGCTGGAAGTGGTGGCATTGCGGGGGCCTTGGCACTATCAGGAGATGCCCATATTTTGGGGGTTCCCCCGGTATTCCCGGTATGGAATCTGGCGGCTTTCCTGTTGTTGACGGCGGCATTCACGGCGAACATCTGGCAATTCGCGTATCAGCATTCATTCTGGCGGGCGTTTTTTCTGTTCATCGCGTATGCGGGTTTATCGTTGACCGAGTTGTGGCGATTACCGTTATCTCATCCGGAAAACTGGCAGTGGGCGGGACTTGCGCTCAGTGTGCCGTGGTTCATTGCCCTGCCCTGGTCGCGTCTTCCTTCCTGGGTTCTCACCACTCTACGGCGGGGCCTGCCCATCATGGGGATTTCCGGACTGGGTGTGGTTTTTGCGTTGCAATGGGGTTGGGGATTCCGGCCCTGCCCCTTGTGTGAAATCGAACGACTGGGTCTGGCCCTGGCGGTGGCCGGGGCATTTCTGCCGCATTTTTATCGCAATCGAATGGTTATTTTTTTCTCTCCGTTTTTCTGGTTCCTGACGGAATGTATCGCGGTATTCCAGATGCTGGAATGGAAACAGGCCGTAACACCGTTGTCCATGTGTACCCGTTCCGGAGTTTCCTGTGTCCATGCCGCAGGGCAACCGTTGGCGGGCATTCCCCTTATTGATTATGCCGTTGTGTTCTTTGCCGCGGGGCTGTCCTTGTCCTTGATGGGATTGGCGAAACCGTCGAATCGTTGATTTCCGGTAATGGAAGCGCAGCAATCCTGCTGTGTGTTTACTGGAGGTGTCCCATGGTGGATGAACAATCCATGAACAAGGCTGTGGACATGGTGTTCGCCCGGGCGCGGGAAATGCATCGGCTGTTCCCCCATATCGAGGAGAATGATTTCTCTCAGGAGGGGCTCGTTGTGGTGCTGGAAGCGCGTGAACGATTCGAATCCGGATTCGGGGCGCAGTTTTCCACCTACGTTTTTCCGTTGATAAAATCCCGGATGTTCGACCTGGTGCGGAAGTCCGGTGTTGTTGTCATCTCGGAACGGGATGTGGACAGCGGCATCCGATGTTTCTCGGAAGACGTGGATGATTTGCTGGATTCGGAACTTCCGGCATCCCTGGATTCCACGTTATTTGAAGAGGAAACCCGGGATTTTTGGGAAACGGCGGCATCCGCACTGTCCGATGACGATATCGACCTGTTGATTGCGTTCATTCGGGGGGAAACCTTGCGAGATATTGTGCAGGAAACGGGTCTGAAGTTATCCACGTTACAATATCGTTACCAGAACCTGATTCGTGAAATCCGAAAGGGGCTGGGACCTTCGACGGCTTGATAAATACTCGCCCGGGAAACCGGGCTTTTTTGTGGGCCAAATTGCATCTTTCGGTAATATTTCCCATAAAAGTGGACAGCCGTGTGGGTGCGGCATCGTCCCACGATAGAGGATAAACCATCATCATATCTGGGGGGAACGGGAATCCCGGGTTTATCCATGACCAGGGATTCCCGGTTACAGGGTGCGCCTGAGCAAGACTTTATTTTCCATTCTTTTCGTTCTGGGAAGCCTCGCGTATTCCGGAACCAGTCTGGCGTCCATGACCAACTACACCACGCCGGTGAATGAACCGGGTAATGGCATCAGCATTGTGGACAGAAACGGGGTTCTCAGTTATCACGCCAATACCGGCAGCACGGCGGTACCATCCAAATTCCAGTCTTATACGGACACCAACCCGTCGGGCATAGCGGATGCTGCGGCCGGACAGGCCATGGGGTCCGCCTCTGACGAGAACGCGGAATCAAGAGCCATGGGAAGCGATACGGGCGAACCCGGAGCGGCTCCGGAAAGCAGTTCCGCAAGTGGCACCGGGATTACCGTCGCTTACGGTTTCATCAAGTGCGGGAACGGGTATGCTCGTGAGGATACGGCACTGGACGGGTATCAAATCAGTTGTCTGGAAGATGGTAAATCGTCTTCCGGACAACGACAGGTTTCCGTTTCCGCCTGTAGTACGGACAATGGCGCCGATTGTGGCAATTTACCCAAGGAGATGACGGCGGCGGCAGCCACCAATGCTCCCGCGTCGGGAGTGGGTTATACGAACGGATGGAGTGCGGCCAGCGTCCCATTGGTGCCTGGCAGCACTTATGGGTTACCGGATTCCGGGAAACTCATCCTGGGGGACTGTGTGCCGTATGCGGTACACACCTGTGTGGGGAAACAATGTAACGGGGTCACCTATGTCAATGACCTGGGCGTTACCCGAACGTGTGGCCCCACTTCCAGCAATCCGTACTGTCAAACCCAGGAGTTGCCGAATCCGGCGTATCCGGTGGGAAATTTCGTGACGTGTGCGGCGGAGATACGGCAGTCGGACACCTTCTCAAGCCGTAATTTCTATAATTTGTCCAATCGTGGGCAAACCGCTGAAGAAAAGGGCTTGTACAACGGGAACAGCTATATTTCGGACACCGTGGGTGCCGGTGTTGTCGACAATCAGGGGACGCAAATATTTCAGGGGACAACATCCGCATCGGCGAAGTTGGCCACGGATATCCTGAACAACGACGGTATCCAGACATGTACGGACAACCAGGTATCCCAGATGACGGGCGGGCAGGGATATGCCGTAACCTGCAATGGGCAAAGCGATGTGCCGGTATCCGGTTTCGGCAGTACGTCCTGCTCTACCGGATATACCTGTAATAAATTCACCACGACCACCACAAAAACAAAGGTGAGTTGCAACGAAACCGTAGGCGACAGCCAGGCGTATTCGGATATTGTCGACCCGGTGCGGCACTGCACATCCGTCAACAAGATGACCAATTGCGGATATGGGTCCTGTACCAGCATTGACAGCATACCGGAAACATATGACAGGAAGGAAACCTGGCAATGCCCTACCTGCAAACCCTACTACACGTATCTGGATACGGTAACATGGTCGCTGAATGCTCCGCAGGTTTGCAACAGCTACGCCTGGAGCGGGACGAACCAGATGGTCGTCAGTACATCCACGACAGCAGACCCGAACTATTACCGGGCGGCCCTGGATTATAGCCCGAACAGCAATACGTTTTCAGGATATACCAACATTTCCGGGACGGAGGCGGTGGGTTGCACCAGCAGCGGAAATTCCGGCGTCATGGGGACGGGAGACGAAATCTGCCCGGACAGTCACCCATTGGGGGCGAATTCCGCGGCAGTGGGTTCCTGCATCACCCTGAACCAGAAAACCGGAAACTGGAGCGGCGGACCGATTACCGTGGAATCGGAACCCAAAACTTCAGCTTATGGCGGGTATGTCCAGCAGAACATGGTGTTCACGCCAGAGGGTCAGGATATCCACATCACGGACAGCCAGACAACGGCGACCTGTACCCGCCACAAGAACTGCACCACGAAGAAAGTGCCTACCACTACGTGCAAGGAAGAAGAAGTACAAACCGGACAGAGTTGCACGACGACACAGCAATGCACGACCAAAAAAGTGTGCCACAAGGTTTCGGCGGGGTTTTCGTGCGTTTGGGAAACGGGGCCTTGGCGTCTTTATGAAATCCACTGTGGAGTAGTGGGTGTTACTGGCAATTATGCAGTAGGTGTTTCGACGGTTGGACCCAACTTTTGTCCATCCAATGCCACGCCTTATTGCTTTTATGGTTTTGGGAGCAATGTGGGGGAACGACACCAGGTACTTTCAACACCACTGTATAAGAATGTCTGCCACACCGTCAAAACCTGTCATCCCGTCAAGACCTGTACGCCCGTTTATACCGAAGAGAAGGTCTGCACCACGACGTACCATGAAGTCACGACGTGCAATCCGTACACGTCCTGCGTTACGAGTTCCGACAATTTTGGGCAGATTGGGCAGATTACCGCCCGGGTGAAATCCACGAAGCACTATGCCTGCACGGACAGTCCGGGTAATCCCGTGCAGTCGAAGGATTACACCTACAGCACCTGCCGGGGTTACACGTCGGTTACCCGGCAAATTGGCAGTCTGGGGGCCACGCCGTCGAGCCCCGGAGAGGCCGAATCCGGAGATTACGGAAAAACGATTACCAACCTGTGCATCGGATATACGGACTCTGCGGCGGGTCCGCCGAAACCGGCCTGTCCGGATACGGGGGTGCCTTATAACGTGAAGCAATCGGCGAAGTTTGCGGTAGCCTATGAAAACTTTGTCAAATGTTCCGGAGAAGCTACGGGAAACTGGGGTTGTGCCGTGTCTGCGGACGCAGCGAATGCGCCATCCAGTTGCCCGCCTCCGATGAGCACCACGGACAACACCTCGCCGGTAAGCGGTTGCGGTTTCGGGTCGTTGCAGGACGCCAACGCGGCCGGGGGTGACTATTACGGGACCTGTTCCGGAGCGAATGACCCCAACCACGCCTTTGCCCGGGACTTGCTGGCGGATTCCGCCTGTTCCGTGGCGAAATCGGTCTGTCCGGTAATACAGGATGGCCACTGTATCAACCCGTGGACTTTCTATGCCTGTTATGGAGCGGTATCCGCATGTCCCAATACCTGAGAAAATATCTGCTGGCGGCTTTCCTCATCCTGCCGACCCCGGCATGGGCGACGGTTTACAGTCTGTCGCACATGCCCAACGTAACCCGCATGGCGGCGGCGGTGACCCCGGGGCAGGATGCCGACGACATTCAGCCGGACAACATGACTTCCGTGCTGCACCTGTTTCGCACCGGAGACGGTTGGAGCAATGGTTCACAGGCCAGGAAACAGGCCACGGGCAAGTGCGACTGGGACCTGGGGCGAGGTTGCTCATTCAACGATGCCCGGGACTGCCAGATAGCGGCGGGAGGCACCTGGAACACTTGCCATTTCGAGTTGATGGTCAATGGCACCTATACCACGGTAAATCCCAATACAGGATTGCAGAGTTGTAACAGCGATACCGCGCAGGACAACACCGAATGCAAGCATAATGTCGAGAAAGTCACCGTCAACTGGGGGGATGGCACCACGACTGTCGCCACTTATGCGCACTCGCCCAACAATAATGAATATGACCCCACCAATGTGCCCATGTACATAGCCCGTCATACCTACAGCAGTCTCTCGGATGGCCATGCGGGAACCTATTCCATTACCGTCACCGAAAATGTGGGCGGGACCTGGAAAGAGGACTGCATCCTGAAAAAGGTGAGAGTACCCATACAGGTGTGCGGGCTTTCCGTGGTTTCTGGGAGTGCGGGGTGGGATTATTGCCAGAAACCCGGCGGAAATTGGACCCTGGGCGGTGGTGAATGGTGGCATGGTCCGTGTCCGTCAGGTGAAAACCTGCTGAACTGTCCCCAGGAATATCTGGGACCCAATCAGATTCGTATAGGTCCCGGCTGGTGTTACGCATTCACCTGGCCCGGCAATTTTCCGAAAACGATAAACGGTGGTCCGGCCGATTTCTGTCATGGCAACAAGCACAGCGACTGCGGTTACGATGTCATTGCCGAGAATCAATGCACCACGGAATACATCTGGAAAGAGAAAAAGTTTTGCACCCCTGTTCTGGTGGGTGGGCAGGACGAAACCCAGACGGCTCAGGTGTATGTGTATCATGATACGCCACCGCCGGTACAAAGTGGTGTTGAAAACGCCGCTCCCACGCCAAGTACGATTGCCGAGGAGCCTGAATGATGAAAACCCTGTTCGCGGTAATCGTATCTCTGATTCTGATGTGTGGCGTGGCCGAGGCGGGTTGTCAGTTGTCCGCCGAGCATTGCGAAACGAAATCCAACGGGGTCTGCATACAGGAACATCTGACGTATACCTGTACCACACAGACGCATACTTGCGCGTCGTACAGCACAACAACCAGTGGGGCCTGTACCCAGAACATGGCGGGTACCCAGAACCAGACGGCTCACGCACCCAACAATAACAGTTTTGATGACGCGATGAAGGATTTGGCGCTGTTGAATGCCGTGAAAAAGGATTTGACGGGCATCCACCCCATTCGTATTTTTGGGGGCAAATATTACAACTGTGTGAACCCGCTGGCCTCCGGGGTTGGCATGACCCAGAATTGTTGTGAAAGCAATCTGAAACCCAGCAGTCATGGTCTGTTTGTGGGATGCGCCAAGGAAGCCGTGAAGTTGGCCGGGTATGTGCGGGCTGGAACGGCCTATGAGTTTTCCTCCAATTGTGACGGGGGACTGTCCCTGTTCGGTAGTTGTGTTGTTTGTGCGGGCAACCAGCAGGATTATTGTGCATTTGACAACAAGTTGGCGGAAATCATCCAGGTCAAGGGGCGGGCGCAACTGGCCGCATTGGCGGCTGCCGGATATGCGGGGGCCACTTCCGGCAGCAAGCAAACATTCACCTATTACACGAAGGGAATCACCAACACCCACGGCCACTGGGTGGCATTTCCGGCGCTGAACCACAATCAGGTGTGGGTCTGGCAGTGGCCCGGGGCGTGCAACAGTGACAGTGCCGGTTCCACCCTGAAATGCCCTTCGCAACCGAATCTGGGGGTGGCTTTCTGCAACAAGTCCGATTGCGTAACCCCTACGGCGTCGCCCATGGGTTCCACCCCGAAAGGCGATGAAATCGTGTACATCCATCCCGAGAAGGACGCCAGTCACGCCATATCCAAGTACGTGGTATTGACGGGCGATTGCAAAGCCGGGACTGGCGGTACGGATACCTGCACGTACATCGAGTCCGCGTACCCCGGAGTCGGTAACGGTGGCGCAGGCGACGCCGTGTTGCGCGCCAAACTCACTTTCCCGCTGTATGTTTATTCACAAGGCCATGATGACGGGTATCTTACCAGCACGGCCACCGCCAATGCCGAATTCTGGGGACAGTCATTGCCCATGTCCGACCAGGGCAAAGGGTTGCCGAGTACGGTGAATGTGGCTTATACCCTGGGGGATGTGGAATCCGGCAATCTTACCGCCGGCAACGCGCAGCATACCGTGGCGTTGCCCACCCATATCACGATGACTTCGGACGATACGCTGACGGGAAATGCTGTGGGCCGCATCGTGGTGTTCGGCGGCTGCTCCGTCACCACGAATCTTTGCACATATACGTTCGAGGTTCCCGCGAATGTCCATGCCAAGCCATGGTATACCGCTTCGCATGGGGGTCCCTGCAACCACACGCCTAAAAGGAATACGATTGATTGTTCGGGGTTTACCCTGCAAGAATTCGAGGAACTCAATCTGGCCAAGATGCATCTGGGCAGGGTGCTCCTGTCCATGGCACCCAAGGCGCCCAGTAAAAGTGCGGAACAATCCATCGCAGAGCGCGAAGCGGCGTCCCAGGCCGATAATCCGGAATCTCCCGTAGCCGCAGCGTCCAGTTAATCTGCGTTTTCCGGTAAACCACACGCGGCAATGTCGCCGTGTGTTGACCAGGAGGTGAATCATGCGCATTGGGGCACCACCAGAGAAATGGCTGCCAATGCTGGGAAAGACGGAAAGGGATTATCGACCGCTGCTCGGAATGGAACTCGAACTCTTTCATGAGCGCGGGTATGACGAGGAGCAACTTTCCAGATTCCGCAGCAGGCTCGATACGGAGCAGCAATGTTTCCTGGCTGCGGCCATGTATGACGCGTCCGTGCATGGTGCCGAATTCGTCACGAATCCGGCGTCTCTGGATATTCATGCCAAATTCTGGCCGGGTCTCATAGAGTCTCTTGTGGAGTTTGGCTTCGTGGTAAAACCGAATTCCGGAGGATTGCATGTCCATGTTTCCAAAACGGGCATGCTGCCGGGGCAGCTCACCATCCTGTTGGCTTTGGTTATCTATGGCGGACAGGATTGGGAGCGGTTCCAGGAACTCGTTCATGGAAGAACCGGAATCCGGTGGGCTGCCGGAGTACCTGCCGCCCGGGCGTGTCCGGATAATTTCCAGGCGTCGTGGAAATTGGCGGAAAGCTACATCCAGGAGTTTCACAACAATCCGAATTATACCAAGAGGTATGTCCGGTTGAATCTGGTTCCCACGGAAACACTGGAGTTCAGGCAGGGACACGCCACGCTTTCCTACAGACGAATTATGACGCGCCTGGAGTTTGTGGATGCCATGATGGCATTTACCCATACCGCTTGTCGCAAGGGGCCGTTACACAAGCTGTTCAATCGCGGACTACCCAGTGTAAGGGGTTTCCTGCAATGGGTGGAACGCCAGGACAGGTGGCCGCATCTTCTGGAATCGAGTTGATTGTCACCCCGCTTCGGCGGGGTTTTTTCTGTCCAATTCCGCCGTTCCGGTAATACTGGTTGCGGTAATGTCGCCGTGTGTTGACTAAGAGGTGAATCATGGAAGCATTGAAAGCCCCCTTCCCGTTGGCAGAAATCCGTTGGCGGGTGGGGTTCCGGAACAGTAACAACACCCGCGGGTCGGCGCTGGCGTATGTGGATGCCCGCACCGTCATGGAACGTCTGGATGAGGTTCTGGGTACAGACGGCTGGGCCTCGGAGATAACGCCCATCAGTAGTGGGGATGGATTCGTGGGAGCCAAGTGCCGACTTACCCTGTTTCTGGAAGCAGGGGAGGTCTGGCGAGAGGATTTCGGTGCCGTTCCGGAATCCGGACAGGAACCCTTGAAATCCGCCGCCAGTGACGCGTTCAAACGGGCCGCCGTCCAGTTCGGGATAGGTCGGTATCTTTACGAGTTGCCAACCACCTGGGTGGACCTGGACGCCGATGGACGTATGCGGGAAACCCCGGAACTGCCGGATTGGGCCTTGCCGGAATCGGAACGGACTTCCGAACCTGAACCGGAAAGGGCACCCGCTCGTACCCGTCGCAGTGCCACGCCTCGCGCCCGTTGGCGGGATTGAGTACTCGCACACTACCCCGCTTCGGCGGGGTTTTTTATCGGCGGGGCACGCCGGGGTAATCTGTTCTCCAACGTAATGTTGGAGAATTGTCTGGAACCCAAGGGAACCCGGCAATCGAAGCGGCTTGGGCCGCTGCTGGCAGAAAGGAATCCTCGCCATTCAGGACGAGGATGATATCAACCCCAAAGTTCTTTTTCCGGTAACGGAACATACGGCAATTCCGCCGTGTGTTCATGGAGAAAGATGATGAGCAACTACATGACAGCATTAAAAATCCTTGCCGCGCAGGAAATGACGCGGCATATGAAAGAGATACCGGAATCCTGGATTCCGGAACTGGCGTTGCTGTCCACGCAGGAAGTCCTGCGGGAACGGAAAGCCGAGGGTGGCGGCACCATTCCGCGGGAGGATGTCGTAACGGCACCAGCAATTCTGGAGGCGGTGGACACGCTGAGGGGACGGGCCCAATCCATTCTGACCCAGCCAGAACTTGGGGCCGAATGCCGGAAATGGGTCGGCGTCCTGGCTTTGTAGGATACACACCCCTGCTTTTTGGCGGGGGTTTTCTAATGGGCGATTTTCGGTAATGGATGAATGAAATTATCCATTCCTTTTATTTTGTTTACCCTGTTTGGCCTGTCCGGCCCGGCCGATGCCGAGATGTTGTCGCCACAAAGTAATCACATCCCGGCGCACTGGGTGACCTATGCCCATCCGGGGAAAGCTGTAACTGGTGAGAAGCCGAGAAAGAAAAGCCGGAGTACGGTATCCATCACTTATCAGACGCCCGCCCATACTGCGGGAAAATCGTCCGGGACCACCTTTCGAGGGCATTCGCGAACAAACCCTGGGAACACGACCCGTTCCCTATTTTCCGGTCCCCGTATCACCCGCCAACAGGCTACGCGGGATTATGTATCCGAAGCGGAACGGGCAGCGCATGAGGGTGGTGGGGCATCGTATCTACCGCCGGACTGGCTCAATAACAACCATGTGACCGCACAGGATGATGGGGCTTATCTGTCCCAGGAAAGAAACATCGCCAATCGGGATGCCATCAGAATGCGCGAAGACGAGATTATCCGGAATGCCCGCATAGCTCGTAATCCGCGTGCAGAAGCCATTCGGAACCATCTGGACGCCATGTCCCGACAACTGACATCCACCGCCAAGGCCGATGCCCGACAGGTGGCTTCCCAGACACAACCGTAACTGTCGCTCAGGGCGGTGTGTGCGTCAGCCCGCGTTCCCGCATTTCTCTTTGAAAACGGGATACTTTCAGGTCGTTCAACAGGGACGTTTCCAGGGCGGACATATCCGTGTTTTCTCCGCAGGTAAAGGCATCGATGGCACAGTAACCATCTTCAGGCCAGGTGTGAATGGAAAGATGGGATTCCGCCAACACCAATACACCGGTAATTCCCACCGGTGAAAACCGGTGAAACTTTTCTGCCACGACAGTACATCTCCCGGCTTTTGCCGCCCGAAGCAGCATTTCTCTGAGACGGACACCGTCCGTTAACACATCCGCGGCAATACCCCAGCAATCCAGCAACAAATGCGTACCGTGCGCGATGTTTCCCATGTCTGGAACCCTCCCCATTAAAAACACACCCGCAATCCGGGTGTGATTTCCCATTACCGATAATCAGGAATTGGCTATTTGATATCTGAGCATTTCCACCGAAGGCAAAAATAAAAAGTTTCCCGCCCGTGAATATTGATTATCCGGTAAAGGACGGCGTGTAACACGGGGGATTTCCAATGGATAAAGATGAATATTGCCTGGACATGGCATCGCAAGCCGCCAAGGTGGCGCATCGAGTGTGTCCAGACATGGACTACGAGGTATTACTGGCCAACGCCTGGCTGATTATCCACAACCAGCAAAATAAACACAAAGATTTTCGAGACTTGTATTTCCCGGCTACTTATTTTGCGCGGGCAGCCATCCGTCTCACCGCAAATGAGACAAAACATCACCAAAAAGAAATATCCCGGGATTCTTTGGACGATTTTTGTTCGGAACCATTGGATGACACCCCGGACTGGGCGGCTCTATTGGGTGATTTTCGCCGATTGCGCAATCGGCTTGACCGAGCCATTTACGCCATTCGCTTGGCACCAAATACCCAAGAAGAAGATATACGGGATGCGATAGCCTTAGGCTATTCCCAAATAAAGAAACGTCCCGCGCCCAAGAAAAGGTATAAACCAGGCGTCCGAAAACTCGCAGAATTATTCGAGAAAATTTATTTCTCGAATCCCAGGAAATAATGCCCACAACCCCGCACGTGGCGGGGTTTTCTTTGTGGAATTCGTTATGGATTTTTTTAACCAATTTTTCAATTGGTTACACGACGCCGAAAGGAAGCTGTAACCCCCTCTATAGGGAGTCACAGCAAAAGCGAGGAACTCGGCGTCATGAAAATATCGATGAATGTACTGGAATCGGCAGAATTTAAAAAAATGGTAAAAGAGCGTGGCAAGAGAATTTACGGGAATCAGCGCAAGTTTTTATCGCCTGCCGTGGTGGATGTGGATGATGTCTGCCAGGAGTTTTACCTGGCGGCGTATCGGGTGTTGCGTTTGGATAAAGAGTACATGTCTCTAAACCATTTTTTTAATACCGTGACGATTGCTGTCTATAATCACCTAAAGTCCGAATATTATCGCGGGACCATCAGCCATACGGGCATACATACGGTGGATTTGCGCAAGGGACCCACTCCCGCAGACCCCCGAAAGCAGTTGCGGGACAACATCGCCTTGTCCATGCAGGCCACTCCCCTGTCACTCCAGGACCCGCTGGCCGGACAAAGTCAGAGTGGTGGCGACATGATGCGGGATGAGACGATTGGCGAGGATGCCATCGCTGGGCTTTTACCGTCATTATCCGATGTGGACTTGGCTGTATTGATGGACAAGTGCCCGCACATTTATGCAATTCTTAACCGCGATATGGTTCCGCCGTCCAGACGCCGGGTGCTTCCAGATACTTTGGCCAATGAATTACTGGACTATGTGGATTCCGGTGAATCCTTGGATTCCTGGACGGAGGAGCTATCGAACAGCTCCCGCGAAGCCGTCCGGGCCGCTGCGACTCGCCACTATAAAAAACTGCAAGAAAATTACCGTAGGAACCGGGAAAGCGGGGAAAGTCGCATCAATATCATCATGGGCTTGATAACGGCGCATCGGATTCCGTTGTACGAATTTTTGGGCTTGTTGTTTTTGGTCTGTGAAACCGGACGGGGTGCCCGGGGACCCTATCACAAACGCCGGAGCGAGAAATGAAACAAACCATGCATATTAAAGCATTCGGCGTATTTCCCATCCTGTTTGCAGGGCTTCTGGCGGTTCACCCGGCATCGGGTGGCCACTTGCCGAGTGCATCGCGAATACCGGCGAGACATTCGTCGTTTCGCATCTTGTGGGGTGCCGGACATGCCAGAATGCTGAAGAATATCGAAAATGCGGGGATGTGGCACGCCGCCAGAAAACTCGCCGGCCCCTATGCCGCCCAGGCGATTGAACAGGCAGAACTCCAGCATTTGCCGAAACTGCTGATTGCGGCCATCATTCATCAGGAAAATGGCGGGGATTTGTATCATTGTGCGGAGGTGGTATCCCCCGCCGGGGCCATAGGGCCCATGCAACTCATGCCGGATACGGCCTGGCAATTTCTGCGAATCAACCCCTGGAACCCCCGCCAGAACATTCAGGGGGGTGCCCGATATGTGAAATATCTGGTCGAGGAGTTTCATAGTGTGCGAAAAGCGCTGATGGCCTATAATGCGGGCCCCACCGCAGTGGCACGGGGATATGTCCCGCAGTCTTCCGTATTTTACGCCCGGGCCATCATGAAGAGTGCCGGACTGGTGGTTATTTGAGGCAAATTTCCCGAAGTCTGGTTTTTCCGGCGGATTCCGTTTTCCCGGACAGCACTTCGGCGTCCATGCCGAAACTCTGGAATATTCTGGCACATGTTTCAGGATTCAAACTGCTTCCCCGGAATATACACAGAATAACCCGTCCGCTTTGATAATGGCGTTGGTACTCTTCCGGTGTCCAGGGGTCCGTTTCCGGAAACTCCGTCCAGTGGGTTTCCTGCAAGGCTCGCAGGCCATCTTTCAGTATTCGTTTCGGGTGCGCCAGCCAACGCTCTACGGGGGTTTTCTGATACCAGACACATCGGTTTCCCTCGATGAGTTGCAGGGTTTTGAAATCCCCCCAGAGTCCATCATCATACGGATGCCCTTGCCCATAATGCAACATCGCCGTGGTGGTTCCCATAGGCTGTCTCCTCTGTCTGCGTTCGAGTGGGGACAGAGCATAGCATATATTCCCGGAATCCGGACAAACGGAACCCGGCATCCAAACGGGTACCGGGTAACAATAACACCGTCATGGCGGGGTACGCTGCTTTCCCTCGAAATGTGGAAGCCCTGTAATGCCAGGCACAGCGGGGGACACTCTCCCCGTTCCGGGATATCCGGGACATTGCCCCGGATATCCTGAATAATCAGCGAATATCCCTTTCCAGGATACCCGCATGTTCCGTACGCATACGGAACCTCCCGCAACCACCGTTACCGAAAAAGAAAAATTGGTAAATCAAGCGGCAACGGGTTCCCAATTGCGTGTTTGTTCCAGCAAACGTTGGGACTTGAAACGGCTTCGCAGGATATCCATCTGGCTGCCCAGAATACGTCGATGACGCAACAGAAACAGGAATTCCGCCTGATTGGGGACATAGGGGACGGCCAGCAGAGACATTCCGGCCTGCTGCAAGGTGCGGTTGGATTTATGGGAGTTGCACCGTACACAGGAGCACACCGTATTCATCCAGGTGTCCGCCCCTCCCCGGCTGCGGGGATGAATATGGTCCCGCGTGAGATGTTTCCGGCTGAAAACCCCGCCACAATATAAACAGGTGTATTCATCCCGCTGAAACAGGGCATCGTTGGTCAAGGGGGGTTCCGGCATGTTTCTCCAGATGGACCCCTTATTGGCAAAAACCGGATGCAGGGGCATCTCGGTTTGCGTGCCATCCCGCCCATAACCACCCCGCAATACCCGAATCGGGTCGCCGTAGGTCCAGGCCACCAAATCCTTGGCATAATAATAACTGGCTTCCTCATCCGAAAGCCAGGCCATCGGATTACCTTGTATATCCAGCCGTAATATGGGTTCTTTGGGCATACGTAATCCGGGGACAACCGGAACCATTTCCGGTACGGGATAGCGCCGTTCCCCAACTCCTTTTCGTTCCTGTGCTATCCATGTGCCAACATTACCGAAAACGTCATATTGAGTGGACCGCCTTGGGACAAAACCGCCAGTTCCAGTAATACTGGACATGACATTACCGGGACAAAATCACCAGTTCCAGTAACACGGACATGACATTACCGGACACTTTTCGTTCCTTGATGCGAGACGCACACCCCGACTTTTATGACACGCGTCTGTTGCCGTATGTCCCGCCACAACAGGACTATTGCCGGGAAACCCGCAAGACATTGGACGGCTCCCTGAATCTTTCGAAAATCGTGGGAACACTGGAACCGGAATATGCCGGCAAATCGTGGAAAGAAATTCTCGATGCACCGGATTGCACCCAACGTATCCGGGACATGCAGGAAAACCCCAACGCCTATATGGATTTTTCAGCAAAACCGATGTCGTTTTTTTCCCCCGACAGTGGTATTACCTGGTATGTAGCCCACAATACGCGGGATACGGTGATAACTCGGGCACTTTATGCGGTAACCGCGCACGGAGACTATCTGTATGGCGTATCCTGCGAAATCCGGATTCCGGATTACCCGTTGTCCCACAAGCTGATGGAACTCACCTTGGATGGACGCTGTCCACAATGGCTGGACACCCGTGCGACAGTCCGGAAACAGGACTTTTCCTGGGAAACCACCCTATGGACGCACCGGTTTCAAATGAACGGGAAACCACTGTCCCGCGCGGATATACTCGCCCTGCCCAAAAAGAAAACCAGATTACCCCGACGCCCTTTCTGGCGGGGATTGTTCCGATAACTTCTCCGGGATGCCGACATGGAACCGGGGACGCTTGGATTCCAGATGCCGGCCAATGACCAGCGGGATGTTGAACAGTCCCCACGATGCCACCGCAAGAAACACCAAACTCGCCACATACGGCCAATATCCCGGATGGGGCAACCAGCGTTCCACCAGAAACCAGGAAAGATAAATGCCTCCCAGCAAGGCCCCGGCCAGGATGAACAGCAGCGAAAACAGCGTCAGAATGATGATTCCCACACCGACAAGCAGCAATGGACTCCATAACGGGGCCGTGAAAACCACCAACGATATCTGTTTTACCGTGCCCATGGACGGCGGCCCTGACTGCGCCACTTCATGCGTCATGTGCAACAAGGGTCTTGGTATCATGCTTCATTTACCGGAATATCATAATTGGATGACATTGACATAAAAAAATAAGCCTCAACATTAACAATAAGTTAATAGCGTTATTCACATTTTCTGCAAAAATCGTTTTGGACAAAAATCGAAATTGTCCCTTAATCCCTTATGCACTGGTGGCGGGAGCGTTTATCAGATGCCGACGGGCCGCTAATTTGAGAAGTTCAGTAATAGTGTCCCGAGCCTGATTTCGAGGACATCGAACAGGTATTGCTCTTTAAAAATAGAGGATGTTTCGCGGTTCGGAAACTTTCGTTTCCGGATTCGCGTTGGTGATGCTTTCCTTTAAGGGAGTATCACAATAACCTGGAAGCGATTCCGGGTTATCCTGAAGCACTCTGGCCGCAGAATGTTTCAGGATAACCGTACGGTTAAAATGTTAAAGCGGGTTGGTAGAGTGGCACTATGTCGGGTTCATGGCCCGGAGAAACGGTTCGATTCCGGTACCCGCTACCAATTTCATTGTGGGGTAGATAAAACAGACGTTTTCCGTTTCTTCGGAACGTTGTTGAGGGCTCGTGTCCCTCCCCCACACCCTATCTCTGTGCGTAGCTCAGTCTGGCAGAGTACCCGGCCTGGAACCGGGATGTCGTGGGTTCGAATCCCGCCGCGCAGACCAATTTCGCGAGTCGGTGTTTCACGGCAAACGAGTGGCCGCGGGAGGGATGCCATTCGGGAAGCACTGCCCGCATCCATATTCAGGGGGTTGTGGCGCAACGGGTAGCGCATCTGCTCCGCAGGCAGAATGTTGCGGGTTCGAGTCCCGCCAACTCCACCAAATAGAGGGATTCTATCCGTATTGTTGGATATATTTTCGCGACGGGCCTTGATACGGATACATCCATTAGCGGGTTTTGCCCGTCCAAGGGTTCGAGTCCCGCCAACTCCACCAAATAGAGGGATTCTATCCCGGTTGTTGGATATATTTCCGCGACGGGCCCTGATACGGATACATCCATTAGCGGGTTTTGCCCGTCCAAGGGTTCGAGTCCCGCCAACTCCACCAAATAGAGGGATTCTATCCCGGTTGTTGGATATATTTCCGCGACGGGCCTTGATACGGATATATCCATTAGCGGGTTTTGCCCGTCCAAGGGTTCGAGTCCCGCCAACTCCACCAATTTGCCCCGAGAGGGCAGCCTTACGCGCTTAAGGTCCGTTCCTGTTGGTCTGACGGCTTATGGGGAATGGTGCCAGTAGGAGATGCGTTTGCCGTCAGAAACGAATATTTCCGGACAAATCCTGGTATGCGCACATTTTTGGGAAGTGAGGGATGCGGCAAACCCACCTGACTGTAAATCAGACGCCTAGCGGCAACGCGCGGTTCGACTCCGTGGCTTCCCACCAATTTTGGAAAACTGGCTCAATGGTACAGCAGCGGGTTGCTAACCTGCCGTCGGGAAACCGGCATCCAGGTTCGAATCCTGGGTTTTCCGCCAGTCCATGGGGTTATGGCCATTTCGTGTAAGCGTTTACGGCTCTGGATTCGAACAGAACTACCGGAACGTTGTGCTGATTTGGTAACGGCCCCACCCCTTCAATCTGGGTATAGCGCAGCTTGGTAGCGTGTCTGATTCGGATTCAGAAGGTCGCCGGTTCGAATCCGGCTACCCAGACCAATCCTGGAGTGTTGCCAGAGTGGTCAAATGGCGCTGCCTGGAAAGCAGATGGCTGGGAAACCGGCACGCAGGTTCGAATCCTGCACACTCCGCCAATACATTCCGATATAGTTCAATGGCAGAACGGCCGGCTGTTAACCGGCGAATTCAGGTTCGAGTCCTGGTGTCGGAGCCAATTGTCATCATTGCACCCGTCTGCTAACAGGCCAGGCGCACGGACCTTCACTCCGGGAATGCGGGTTCGAGTCCCGTCGGGTGCCCCAATTGCGGGTTTGGTATATGGGCTGTGCCTTAGCCTTCCAAGCTAAAGAAACGGGTTCGAATCCCGTAACCCGCTCCAACTAACGGAATATGGCGCAGTCTGGCAGCGCACTTGTCTGGGGGGCAAGGGGCCGCGGGTTCGAATCCCGCTATTCCGACCAATATGCTTCCGTAGCTCAACGGTAGAGCGCCGGCCTTATAATCCGGAAGCGCCAGATTAGCGCGTGATGAGGGTTCGAGTCCCTCCGGAAGTACCAATCGTTTCCAGTTAAGCTCACCTGGTCCAATCGGCAGAGGCGACTGACTCAGACTCAGGATGTTCCCGGTTCGAATCCGGGGGTGAGCACCAATTCAGTAAAGGGACCTGATAACATGGGGGTCTTTACGGATTAGGGGTCATGGCTCAGTCGGGAGAGCGTCTGAACGGCATTCAGAAGGTCGCGGGTTCGAATCCCGCTGGCTCCACCAAATAGAGGGATTCTATCCGTATTGTTGGATATATTTTCGCGACGGGCCTCGATACGGATATATCCATTAGCGGGTTTTGCCCGTCCAAGGGTTCGAATCCCGCTGGCTCCACCAAATAGAGGGATTCTATCCGTATTGTTGGATATATTTTCGCGACGGGCCTCGATACGGATATATCCATTAGCGGGTTTTGCCCGTCCAAGGGTTCGAATCCCGCTGGCTCCACCAAATAGAGGGATTCTATCCGTATTGTTGGATATATTTTCGCGACGGGCCTCGATACGGATATATCCATTAGCGGGTTTTGCCCGTCCAAGGGTTCGAATCCCGCTGGCTCCACCAAATAGAGGGATTCTATCCGTATTGTTGGATATATTTTCGCGACGGGCCTCGATACGGATATATTCATTAGCGGGTTTTGCCCGTCCAAGGGTTTGCTGGCAATACCGACGGGTTATGTTTTCGCTGTGAAACAGGGGTTCGCGGAACGTGCTGTATTTATAGCAGGAAATCATACGGTTACGACAGCAGGGCTACAACGGCCATTGCAGGGGCATCGTACTTGCAACTAGCAAGCCAAGGGTCAAGTTTAGCATCCCTGGGCGTTACAATGGCCATTGCTTGGATATATCCATTAGCGGGTTTCGCCCGTCCAGTGGTTCGAATCCCGTTGGTTTTACCAATCTTGCCGGATTAGCTCAGTTGGCAGAGCATCCGCCTTGTAAACGGATGGTCATCGGTTCGATTCCGGTATCCGGCTCCATATCTTGCCCATATAGCTCAATTGGCAGAGGCATCGGACTTAAAATCCGAGGGTTCCCGGTTCGAATCCGGGTATGGGTACCAATATCATGCGTCTCTAACTCAACTGGCAGAGTACCGGGCTTTTAACCCGGGAGTTCAGGGTTCGAACCCCTGGGGACGTACCAATTTGCGCCATTGGCTCAACTGGAAAGAGCAGGAATTTCCTAGGTTCCGGGTTGCAGGTTCGAGTCCTGCATGGCGCACCAAATCATGGCCTCGTCATCCAACGGCAGGATACCCGACTGTCTATCGGGAGTGTGCGGGTTCAAATCCCGTCGAGGTCGCCAATATCATGCGTTTCTAACTCAACAGGCAGAGTACCGGACTCTTAATCCGGGAGTTGTGGGTTCGATTCCCACGGGACGCACCAATGTTATGCCCGGGTAGCTCAGTTGGCAGAGCGTCGGTTTTACACACCGAATGTCGCAGGTTCGAACCCTGCTCCGGGCACCAATTTTAGTAATGATGGGTAGGCGACTTGGGAAGTTGGCTTAGAAGCAGCCATCTTTTAAAGAGTATCCCGCCGACATCGTTAGGGCCTTGAGCCCGCGGCAGTTGTTTTGCGGAGAGCCATTGAGCGCGCTTGTAATCATGGGGAAAACGCAAAAATAACCCTGCGGGTGTATGGACACCGCTATCCGGTTTGGCCACCGGATACCCTACCCCGTACTTCGGGACTGGCAATCGTCTTTGGCAAATGGTCGTGGTTGCTGTGTGGGGGTGTCAATTTGCCGGTAGAAGACAGGATTTTGGCGTAAATGCACACCATTTCGCCTACCCATCATTATTTTTGCTTCCGTCGTCCAACGGTAGGACACAAGTCTCCAAAACTTGGTATTGCGGTTCGAATCCGTACGGAAGTGCCAATTCGGGGTCATAGCTCAGCCGGGAGAGCGTTTGCCTTGCAAGCAGAAGGTCGCGGGTTCGAATCCCGCTGGCTCCACCAAATAGAGGGATTCTATCTCTATTGCTGGATATATTTCCGCGACGGGCCTCGATACGGATATATCCATTAGCGGGTTTTGCCCGTCCAAGGGTTCGAATCCCGCTGGCTCCACCAAATAGAGGGATTCTATCCGTATTGTTGGATATATTTCCGCGACGGGCCTCGATACGGATATATCCATTAGCGGGTTTTGCCCGTCCAAGGGTTCGAATCCCGCTGGCTCCACCAAATAGAGGGATTCTATCCGTATTGTTGGATATATTTCCGCGACGGGCCTCGATACGGATATATCCATTAGTGGATTTCGCCCGTCGAACAGGCTCTATGTGACCGCCTGTGGTGCAACGGGTTAATTTCACTGGGGAACTATCATGCATTACGACAAAACAGTACAACCGGCTTTTCTGAAACGGATTCATGACCGCGCAGACGCCAGAAAAGCGGCAGAGGAAAAAGAGAAAAGACGACTGTTGATACTGGCCGCGCTGACTGGTGCGCAGATTGCGTTAGAACTGACGCGCCCAAGGAAAGTGGCCAAAAAAAGTTTGTGGGATAAAATCGAAGACACGGTTTTCCCGCTATGACAGAATTGTGCGGGATACGCCTGTAGCTCAGGTGGTAGAGCAGCCGCCCCGTAAGCGGCAGGTCGTCGGTTCGATGCCGGCCATGTGTTCCAAATTTTTGCCCGTCTGATGTAACTGGCAACCATACGAGGCCAAGAACCTCGGTTTCCCGGTTCGAATCCGGGGACGGGTACCAATTTCCGCCATTGGCGCAACGGAAAGCGCAACGGGCTTCTATCCCGTGGGTTGGGGGTTCGAATCCCTCATGGCGGGCCAATCCAGTCAAGCCCTCGATGTGACCTCTGCGCAAGCACGCCCTCTTGGGCAGGTATTTTCCATGCGCCTCTAACGCTATTGGCTAGAGTACCGGATTTTTAATAATCCGGGTTCGATTTCCTTTATTCAGCTCCGAACGCGCCCGTAGCTCAACTGGATAGAGTGCCTGGCTTCGAACCAGGAAGTTGGGGGTTCGAGTCCCTCCGGGCGTACCAATTTTAGACATAGAGACATATAGGAGATTCAAGATGAAAGCTATCAAGTGGTTGTTATTCATTTCGACGTTGTTCAAGTTGACATTTGGTTCCGCTTTGGCGACCAGTGACTTGAGCGGTTCAGGGATACTTGTCCACGACCTTAAAGTTCTGGAAAACCTGTTTCATGAATATACAGAACGTAAAGAGGATACAGAGAGAACGGCTGAACACAACCTGCTCGACTCTGTGGCAGAGAACATTCTTTCGTCCAGAGCTGTTCTCTGTCCCACGAAAACGGCTGTTACGGGTTTCAGAAACATATTTTTGGCATTATTCCCAGCCATTGTTCCTGTAGTTGGTAAACGTATGGCGGATAACCGTGGGATTGTCTTGTCGGCACTATGCGAAAAACCGGGCTATAAGATATAAGCGTTGTTTCTGCCCGGTTTCCTTTTGATTTTAATTGTGGCTATAGCTTAACAGGCAGAGCGTCGGGTTGAAGCCCCGAAGATACTGGTTCGATTCCAGATGACCGCACCAATTCAGTGACCAATCGCGAATTGTCCTGGTTGGCACACAATCACAGACCCATGACAACATGCCGGACATAGGTACCGAGCGGCCCGGGTTTGATTCCTGGATGGGTCACATTGAGGAATCGTCCAATGGCAGGACGCGAGTCCTTGAAACTCGTTATACAGGTTCGAATCCTGTTTCCTCAACCAAATACGGGAATCCCCGTCATTACCGTGCGGAAATATGCCAGAGCTGCGCCAATTTGAAATATCCGGTAATACCGACGGGTTATATTTTCGCTGTGAAACAGGGGTTCGCGGAACGTGCTGGATTTACAGCGGGAAATCATACGGTTACGATAACAGGGTTACAATGGCCATTGCAGGGGCATCGTACTTGCAACCGCACGAACATTGCCGCCGTCGACACCGTCACCGCGTTACAATGGCCATTGCAGGGGCATCGTACTTGCAACTTTTGAGCTCTCCGGCGAGCTTGCGAGTGCCTACTGTTACAATGGCCATTGCAGGGGCATCGTACTTGCAACATTTTCCCGCCCTGTGGGGCATTCTCCGTCTCTAGTTACAATGGCCATTGTAACAGCAGTATCAGGCGGGGAAACCATTCAGGCTGGGGTAGTTGACCCAATTCAAGCCCATCTAGTCCAACAGGCAGAGGCGTCGGACTCAAAACCCGAATGTTCCCGGTTCGAATCCGGGGATGGGCACCAATTTCATAAACAGGAGCAGTGTCATGTCGCACAAAATCAGCAAACAGGAAATCAGCAAACGGGAAATCGAGGAAATCGAGGAAATCATCCGCAAGCTGAAAGCTTGCGGTAATCGCTTGATGGAACTGGATGCAGAGATGGAACGGGTGCTTCCGCTTCGAACAGATTATTGTCCACTATCACAGAAATAAGGATATTTTTATGCAGGAATCTCACAAATCGTCGGTTCCGTTTTTGCAAGGCGCCCCGGTTGAGGAAGTATTGACGCAATTGATATTTGCTGCGCGTACGGCTCGTGAAACGGGAGAACCTGTACAACGTGGAGACTGTTTGGTTCATGCAGATGGTCACGTTACGAACGCGGGCACTGTCGAAGTGGCGGCGTCAATCGAGAAACGCCGGTAGGGTGTTTCGGTGTGGCCTTGGTGTAATGGCAGCACCGGAGATTGTGACTCTCCCGGTACGGGTTCGAATCCCGTAGGTCACCCCGAAGCAGACCTATTGTATTAACAAAGGAAACGCATCATGCATAAACAGGTTATCGTTATTCGTAAAGATTTAAACATGCGCAAAGGCAAAATGGTGGCCCAGGGTGCGCACGCCTCTCAACTCGCTATCATGAAGTCTGGAGAAACGTCTGAATGGGAATCCTGGTACGAAGCCTGGATGTCCGGAAGTTTTACCAAAATAGCCCTTGGCGTTTCTTCTGAAACGGAACTTCTGTCAATGATGAATGCTGCAAAAGAAGCGGGATTGCCGGTATCACTGGTAGAAGACTCCGGCTTAACTGAATTTCATGGACAGATTACCCGCACCGCGATAGGTATCGGTCCCGCCCCTGTTGAACTTATAGATGCTATTACAGGTGGTTTACCATTGTTATAATAAAGAACGAAACTCACGCCATAACGTAAGGCAGTTCATCGTTCAGAATTAAGGGGTTCCCGGTTCGAATCCGGGGAGTGGTACCCATTCGTTCCTGTCGTTCAAGGGCCAGGACGCTCGATTCTCGGTCGAGGAATGCGGGTTCGAATCCCGTCAGGAACTCCAATTTCGGACAGTTAGCTCAATTGGCAGAGCGGAAGTTTCATACGCTTTTCGTTGTCGGTTCGAATCCGGCGCTGTCCACCAATTGCGGGAATGGCTCAGTGGTAGAGCGCGACCTTGCCACGCACCAAAGAAAGGCGAGTTGGCAGAAGGGTATTGCACCTGTTTTGAACACAGTCGCTGGGAAACCGGCATGGGGGTTCGAATCCCTCACTCGCCGCCAATGCCAGTTGTTTATATCTATTTATGCGGGGATATGCCTATAAACAGGTATAAACACCTATATTTGCCTGGGTAGCTCAATGGCAGAGCACTCGACTGATAATCGGGAGGTTCGTGGTTCGAGTCCACGTTCAGGCACCAATTACGCCGGATTAGCTCAGTTGGCAGAGCAGTTGTCCCGTAAACAACAGGTCATCGGTTCGATTCCGGTATCCGGCTCCAATGCGCCAGCATAGCTCAGTAGGAAGAGCACGTTCTTGGTAAGAACGAGGTCGTGGGTTCGATACCCACTGCTGGCTCCAAACCACGTCTGGTTGGCCGAGTGGCAAGGCCGCAACCCGCAAAGTTGCGCACCCCAGGTTCGATTCCGGGGCCAGACTCCATTTTTGGGGAATCGTCTAGCGGCAGGACATCGGGCTCTGAACCCGCCAACCGTGGTTCGAATCCACGTTCCCCAGCCAAATTACGCCGTTGAGCCAACGGCGGACCAAACATCGGGAGGAACCTATGTCAGAACTTAAAGAATAACATCCACTAACTCTCATTTGGCGAGTTGGCAGAAGGGTATCGCAGTTGTCTCGAAAGCAACCGTCGGGAAACCGGCATGGGGGTTCGAATCCCTCACTCGCCGCCAATGTGTACACCGCCCTACCAGGCGGTTTTTTGTCGCGCAAGCCCAAAATAAAGACCCCCGCAATGCGGGGGAGTTGTCTTATTCTGTCATTTTCTTCAGAAAATCCAGGGCATCCTGTCGGGTTGCGCCACAAGATTCAGCGGCCGCAAAGAAATCCTCTCTATTTTTTTGTGTTATGGCCTGGGCAAACAGAACACCAGTATTCTGGTAATCTGGAGCCAGAAGAATGTTTTCCAACATCAATAGAGAGTCAGATGCCACGCAAACGATGCGTTGATTGCTGAAATCCCACTCCGGGTAGAACATTACATCATCATCATTCATGAGGACTCGACTCTTCTGGATGAGAAACTCCTTCAGTTTTTCCTCGTTTTCCAGAATTTCATCCTCAACCTCTATATCAACCGTGGCATAACAGGGCGTATCCTGCCCTAAAGTGATACGAATATTCTTCATGTTACGTGCTCCCATGAACTCGCGGCAAAATTACCGCAAGAAGATTACCGAAACGCTAAAATTTACACGGACACAATGAACGCAAATATTAGGTTTACGGTAAACAAGGTGGACAATTTCGTCTGGTGTTTGATAAGGAGGTTTCAAGTGTCAACCTACGTAAATCATCGGTTGAAAATCGAGGGGCACACCTCGATATTGAAAGAAATTTTGGGGAAATATTTCATGGGTGAGGTCCTCTCATTAAAGGCTATCATACCCATTCCGGAGAGCATTCAGAAAACTTTCTTTTCCAGCCTGCCAGTTAATGAAATGTTGGTCGGGTGGTATCTTAAAGGATATTTGTCTGGAGAACAGTTTCGTCAGATATTGGGCATGCCGAAAGGAGACGATAACGAGTCTCTGTCTCATGCAGAAGAAGCTCTCCTGGAAATGCTTGAGGCCGGAAACAAGAAGCTGACCATGCGCCATGACATGTTCAGGAAAGTTGTTCAGGCATATCTGGAAACAGGATATGTGAACTGGAATAGCTGGTCCGTAGTCAATTGGGGTGTACAAAATAACGTTTATGCCGGTTCTATCGCAGGTCCGGAAAATGAACGCCTTTTGGCTTGGTTTAGAACCTTTCGGGGCTGTCCGGGTCCCGCTTTGCGGGAACTTTCTAGCAGATATCCGCAATGCTCATTCGAGCTGGCGTCCATGTGCGAGGGATACTGCTTTTCCAATGTCATGTCTATCCAAGCCGGAGCAGTAACGCACTGTCCGTCCACCATGGAGTCTGTTCGGGCAATTATCAATGAGGACAACTCCGCGAAACGAATGGGAGATTGACGCAACCAAGCCCCCTTATGGGGGCTTTTTCTTGTCTAAAGTCCAACAAAACGCATGAGACAACGCGTCGAACAAAAGGCATAGTTGCTTTCAAACGTTGCTTCGTGTTCCTGCACACTCTTGCCGCATTCGGCACAGGCAACAAGCTCATTGAACGGCGTGTAAATACCTAACCCAGCAGACGGGAACTGTCTTGCTGATGGGTCCACAATTTTTCCGGACCCATCCGTACACCACCAGTGTGGCTCTTCCCGATTCCATATCGGACACCAGTAATGTCCCCGTACCAGCTTCAGCTCCGGATTGTTTGCGCAGGCTTCCTCCGCCAATTCCCGGCACTTTCCCCGATACTGTTTGTAATTTTCCTCGTAAGACATGACACCACCTCGATAAACACAGGACAAAATTGTCCACCTTGTTTACCGTAAATTGCGATTTCACATCTCCCAGGCAGTCTCAACAACAGTTCTGTTTCGGTATGTTGGCCAATAGATGTTTTTCAGTAATCGCCGCATGTCCGACAATAAAAACCTGTGTGCCGCGATACGTGCGAGAAACGATGAATTCTATACGCAATTTCCAGATATCGAAGCGGAGATATCTGGATATATCGACGCCAACCCGAACATCTTTCGCGGGAAAACGGTACTTTGTCCTTGCGACGACCCGGAGCGGAGTCAATTTACCCAGTATTTTTTACTGAACTTCAACCGGTTGGGACTTATACGACTAATATCTACCAGCTATTCAGGAATCGGGGGAAACCCCGGGAAATGTCTTATCAGAATGCGAACCGGACACGCCACCAAAGATTTCCGGAAACTCCTGTCGGAAAATGGTGATTTTCGCAGTAAAGAGATAACGGCGTTCCGTGATGAAGCGGATTTCATCATCACGAATCCGCCCTTTTCTCTGTTTAGAGACTTCATGACATGGATTCTCGCCGCCCCTGACTCCAAACACTTTCTGGTAATTGGTAACCAGAACGCCATAACCTACAGAGACGTGTTTCCGTTGATTCAGCGCCGGCAAATGAGACTCGGATATACTCCCCGAAAACGCATGCTCTTTCGGACCATCCATGAAGAAGCGTTGCGGGACGTTCCGGCCATATGGCTAACCAACATGGTTCACAGTCGAATGGCGAAACCCTTGCGTCTGCGCACCATGGATGAAAATATCCGCAGCAATCCGAGAATCCAGAAGCATAAAACAGCCTATATGGAATATGACAACTACCGGGCCATCGAGGTCCCGTTCACCAAGGCAATACCTTCCGATTATCCCGGAATCATGGGGGTACCCATCAGTTTTTTGAACCACCACTGTCCGGAGCAGTTTGATATTCTGGGGTCCACCGAGAGCGGCGGAAACGTACTCTGCAAGGAAATCTGGAAGACATCCGGGAATCCCGGACACGGAAGAGTCGCCGGAATCACCCTGTTCAAGCGCATTTTCATACGGCATCGTCACTGACTTCTTGGCCCCGATATTGCCGATTTCAGATTTCCGGTAAACACCATGCAGCATTTTCGCTGTGTGTTGATGACAGGAGAAAAAACATGAAACAGGCATTGGCGGTAAACGTCTTGGACAAGTGTGTTGTGCCCTGCCCCAACCGGAATCTGGAGGTGGTCATTACGCCCCTGGGTCGTGGAATATTACCGCGCAATCGGGTACAGAAAGGAGACCTGGTGGTGTATATTCCGAACGGAGCTCGGTTATCCTATAGCGTCCTGCGACATCTGGGTTTTGATGTGATATCCGATGTAGTGGGTAACGATGACATCGTACGTCTCCGGAATGTGTATGGCAGTTTCGTGGATGGCGTTGTTTCCGATTATCCGTGTGAAAGCATGTCCGTGGGTGAGGATTGTCAACAAATGTTGGGGCTGCAATGGGTCAGTTAGGAATTCGGGAATACACACTCCTATGGGTTACGATATCGGCCCTGACCGGTTGCGGAAGCATCGTTTTACCGGCGGCGAACCCGCCCAGCGTGAGTATTGCCAGAAACTTCTGGCAGACGGGTCAATATGTGCAAGTGGACAAGGGCATCGCGTTTATCGGCGCCCACAGCAACGCCAGACGATATTGGGCCACCTGGGACCCGGTAACGGATAATCTCACCGCCCATATTCGAGGCAGCCGACATCGCCACTGGCAGATAACCGGCGTCGGAACTGCGGAATTGTGTCACGCGTTTCCCGTGGGCTGGTGTTTTGACGTACGCTATTTCACCGGCGCCAGTACGGGATATGTAAGATACGAGGTGTTACAGGAAAAAGGGGCGTTTCTCATAACTGCCCGGTAACCCATGTACCCCGGATATTCCGGGGTACCTTTCTGTGTCAGTTCCACGCTTTCGGGACCCATTTCCCGACGGATATACGTCTCAAGTTGTTGACATAAAACAAACGACACGCATGTTGTAACCGCTCGACGACACCCATCGGAATGAACATGCTGGCCATGGACGTTCGCACAATGGGCTTATGATAAATTTCCACCTTTTCACTATACTCCAGCATCATGAGATGCTGACATTCGAAAAGACGCATTTCCAGATTGTCACCGTCAGGCAACATTCCGGTTTCTAATCGTTTCAAGTAATCCCTTCTGTTCAATTGGATACCTTTTATTGTGGTTAATTTATAGCAAGTTGCGTGCCAACATATCAAATATATATTTTCCGGTAACCTTAAAGGCGACAATTTTGTCGTGTGTTTGAAGGAGAGAGCTATGACAACCAAAGTGGTTTTAAGCATACGTGGGGCGTCAAGAACCATAGAGGATATCTCTTCCGAGTATTGCCTGTTTCTTGGGTATCCCTGTTTCGAGCGGATTTATCCGACACCCGCAATATTCAAGATGTTTTCGCAAGTCAACGGGGAAGATTTGATTTCGGCCTATTTGACACGCGATAATCCAGGGAGCAGTCAAATGCGTCACCTCATGACAACCATGTTCCCTACGTGGCTCCGGTTACGTATGCCATATTCGGAAATGTTGGATGAAGTCAAGCAGTTGTTCAATGTTTTTGAGGATACCAACTGTGCATCCATTTGGGAGTGGCGCTCGAAAATGTGGGGAACAGAAGATGAGCCGTATGCCGGCACTTTACTATCCCTTCCCAATGAGGCGAGGCCATATGCGAATACGGGGAGTCGTGTTCGTCATATCGTTTCGGTATTTGAGATGAAGAATCTGTTCCATTTCGGAGTGTTTTCCAAAATACTGGAACGATATCCCGAATGTACGCATACCGCTTATGTTTTCAACGAGCACGCTGGTCGCTTCTCTGAGGGCTATTTGTGGGTAAACGACCACGTGAGTGTCATGACGTTGCGCGAAGCGAAAGACGTTGTACGACAAAGCTTTATGTGGGAAATCCCAAAAATCAGAAATCTGGTTTTGGGACGGCGACTCCAGTACAGGGATGTCGAGTTGGTTTGACAGGATGCCCGCACCCGTGCGGGCTTCCTAGCAAGCAGGGCGTATCTGTTGGGATACCCGACAATTTCAACTTTTCGGTAATGGTCATGCGGTAATGTTCCCGCGTGTTTTTGTAAAGGAGACCAACATGGAGAAAATCAAAGGGAAACTTCCCCGCCTCAAGGTTCGTATGGGGGTCATCCCCACCCGTGTTGAACGGGACAAAACGAAATATCGCCGAAAGGAAAAACACAAAGTGCGATATTCTTGACTACTACGGGCGGTTTCCGCCCTTTTTTCATGTCCAGCTTTTTCTATGATTTTCCGAGAAGCATTCCTGATGAACAACCACACGCCAGCACCAATTCCCCGTTTCCGGTAATCGGTTGGGCAAGTGCGGAAAAATTCAGAAATATGGGGGTATAAATCGTGTTGATTTCTTGGCTGGTAGCCGTTAGCGGTACACTTTTGTTTTTGTTCCTGTTCGACAAAATGCCCTTACGTCTTTTTTGGAAAGTGCTCCGTATTCTCTGGGAGGATTGTCGCCATCCCCCAAGTGTTGCCTGTATGTCTCCTCCTCAGAGAATGAGATGGCTCTTTGTGTTGGGGTTGTTGCTTTGGGTTTTTCTCATCGGCGCGTGGACCGGTTGGCTGTTTCGGATGATTCCATTTTGGGTGCTGCTCATACTGGACCCGATATTTGCAGTGCTCGCCATGTCGCAAAGTAATATCCCATTATCGTTTTTTCAGGAACTACAGCGGGGATTCGACAAGAACGAGGAACGGGAAGCCTGGTTGACGTTCTTCGAGAGACAACACCCGGAACTTGTTGCGCTCCCACCCTGGATATTGCCTGCGCAACCCATATCTTATATGGAAACCCTGTTTGTTCTTGCGGGAGTGTTGTTTCCCCTGTTCCCGATGGGCCTGCAACTGGTGTTGAGTGGAAATGCCATGGTGGCATTGCGATTGACGCTATGTCTAACCTTTGCATTCATTACCGCCATCCCCATGATTCGATGGACTGGTATCCTTGTGGGTGGAAGATATGCCTGGTGGGCCGAATATCATTGGTTACGTACGCACTAATTTTCAGTTTCCGGTAAAGGTGTTTTAACCACACCTCAGCAGGAGGGTTTATGCGTCCATCTTTTGCAGTGAAACTGACTTTGATTCCCGCCATTGTGGCATTGTCCGGGTGTGCGGCCACGGAAATGGCCATTCAACATCGAAACCTGGCGGTTCAGACCAAGATGTCCAATACTATCTTTTTGCCACCCGCATCGCCATCCGAACAGACGGTATATTTACAGATGCGGAACACCTCTGACGAGAATATGGATATGCCCAGGCTCCGTCAGGAACTGGCGGTGGACCTGAATAATCAGGGATATCGTGTCGTACCGTATACGAAAGCACATTACCTGTTGCAGGTCAATGTGTTATCCGTAGGCAAGACAACGACTTCTGCCGCGCAGGCAGCCTTGGGCCAAGGATACGGTGGCACGTTGGCCGGTGTCCTGGCCGGAGGCGCCATCGGAGGTGTGGCGGGTCAGTCCTATGAGGCCGCCGGGATTGGGGGTCTCGCAGGCGGTGCCATTGGTTTTCTGGCCGATTCTCTGGTTCACACCAACACCTATGGCATGGTAACCGATGTCCAGGTCGGGGTTAGAAGCAAGAATGCGGTTCAATCGCAATCCAAGGCGAACCTGTCGCAGGGAACATCCACACAGATACACCAGCAGTCTACCGCATCCGGTCACTGGATGTATTACCGGACCCGCATCGTGTCCACTGCCAACCAGACGGATTTGAGTTTCAAGCATGCACTCCCGGCGTTGCAAGGACAACTGGTACATTCCCTGGCGGGCATTCTATGAAGAAGATTACCGGTGGAGCATCCCGAATATCGAGTTTCCGGTAATAGTCATGGATACCTGAATAACGGATTTCAGGTATCCTCTAAAAATTGAGAGACCACCATGCAAACAGGAAAACTATTCAGAATGATGGGAGTATCCTTATTATTGGCCAGCTTCCTTCTGAAATACGGATATTCGCCATTGTTTTACCCGCAGGCAATTCCCGCAACACAGTTCGGGAATATTCCCTATCTTTTCGGAATATCGGGGGTCGCTTTTTTCTTCGGGAGTTTCTGGAGTGTCTTGGATGATTTTCTGGGCGCACTGTTGTCCTTGCCCTCTTATCTTTTGGACAAATGGTTTACCGACAAGAAAATCGACACGAACCATGTAACAAAAGTTACCCAGAAATAATGGTTTAATCAACTGCCATACTTCCGTCTCCAATTTTCGGGTTCCGGTAACTGCCCCCGGACACCACCAATTGGTGGAGCCCGGGGGTTTTGATTATGGGGGGTGCTCATGGCATATTTACACGCAATCGCATTCTTGTTGTTGATAGTTTGGGTGGTGTGGGTGTTGGAGATTCCGGGATTACATACATTGCGGGGACTGATACTGCGGAAGCATACCGCGTCAGCCGACCCTCCGGAACGTTGGGCGATGGAGTGGTATCGAGCCACCTTTGCACCAGATAGCGGTATTCCCGGGCTGTCTCGCGCGCTGATTTGGTCAGGTTGGATTTCCTGGTTGTCGCTGTTCGTACTGTCGGGTTTGGTCAGCTTGTATGCAAAGGGCTGGTTACCCAACGTTCCTGGACTGGTATTTTGGGTTACGACGCTTGTCGTGGTTTCCTCCGCCCTGTTGCTTATACTGCTCGGCACGGAAGCGTGGTTGTTGCATCGAAAAGGCGTTCCTGGAAATGTCGGTGTTCGTCGGGACCAATGGTTGCAGGCGCATCCGGTTCCGCAAGGTTTTTCTGGTTCATCCGTGAAAAAACTTTCAACGTGGTTCTGGTTGGATGAGAAACTCATTGGACAGTTTAATCGGATTTATCAGTTTTTGGGCGGAATCGCTATCGCTTTGCTGTTATTTTCTTATGACGACGCCATCACTATTTCTGGATTCCTGCATGTGTTGTTTCTTTGGGGGCTGGTTGTCTTATGGTTTCCTGTCCCCTTCTCCGTTTGGCTTTCCCGTCTGGACTGGACCCATCGTGACAGAGAGGTTCTCCTGGCATGGGCTGGTTCGCGAAGCACCTAAAAACCCCCACCAATCTTCGGATTCCTGTAACTGCCCATAGACACTACCCATGGAGGATAAATCGTGGTACCGTCTTGGCTGTTTTTTCTGGTGCTCGCCTGGCTGTTGTTGGAAATGCAGATTCCGGATTTCAACAAGCTTTTGTACTTGCCTTTAAGGGAAAATACCACACCCCCCAATCTTACGGAACGCTGGGCGATGGAATGGTATCGAGCCACGTTTGCGCCGGATTGTGGTATCTCTTGGTTTCATCCTGTACTCTCATGGCTCGGCTGGATATCCTGGTTGTCCATGTTTGTATTGGCAGTACTGACGTCTCTTTTTGCCCGTGGATTGTTACCCGATGTTCCCGGACTGGTATTCTGGGTTACGGCGCTTGTCGTGGTTTCCACCACCTTGTTTGCTCATTCTACTCGGGATAGAAGCATTGTTACTGCATCTGAAAAGGGTTCCCCGGGACGTTCGTATCCGTCGGAACCAATGGTTGCAGCATCACCCGGCTCCTGAAAAACGGTATCGCGGAAGAGTCATGAAAAATCATTTAAAAGATACCGCCGTTACAGAGAAACTTCCCTGGTGGTTCTGGCTGGACAAGACGCTCATTGTCCAAGGGTACAGGATTGTTACGTTCATGGGGGGTGTCGCAGGTGTTGTGTTATTGTCATTCTTTGGAGGGTACGTAACGGTTGTCGGATTACGGGATGCGCTTTTTTGCTGGGGAATTGTCTTTTTATGGTTTCCTGTCCCCTTCTCCGTCTGGTTGTCCCGTCTGGACTGGACGCACCGTAACAGAGAAGTTCTCCTGGCGTGGGCTGGTTCTCGAAGTCCGTAAAAACGCCACTTTCGGTGTCCCGATTATTCCTGAGTTTCGCGATAAGGGGTGGCCCACTGTTCCACGTGTTGTCCCGCCACATAGCAGATATGCCACAGGAATATACTGGGAAATATTCCCGCAAGCATCCAAATATGGTAGGGATGCAATGACAATTGCCAAACCAATGTTTCCCGAAAGGCAAAATAAGGCAACGCGACGTAAAAAATGGAAGATAACGCCAGAATGCCAACAATAATCAGGTTATTCTTCATGATGCAATTTTTTCTGGTAATCCGCAATGGCAGCCTTGATGGCATCCTCCGCCAGCACCGAGCAGTGAATTTTTACCGGCGGCAACTCCAGTTCCTGGGCAATATCCCGGTTCTTGATACGGGATGCCTCTTCGAGCGTTTTCCCCAGTAACCACTCCGTCACCAGGGAACTGGATGCAATGGCGGAACCACACCCGTAGGTCTTGAACCTGGCGTCCACAATTCGATTGCCAGATACCTTTATCTGTAACCGCAGGACATCACCGCAAGCCGGGGCACCCACCATGCCGGTTCCAACGTCCGAGGCGTTAGTGTTCAATTTTCCAACGTTGCGAGGATGTTGATAATGGTCCAGTACCTTTTCTGAATAAGCCATATGGACGCCTCCCATATGGCTTACAGAAAACACGAAATTGGCAAGTGCTGGTTTGGTTTTTCAGCAAATTTAATTTCAGTAAGGAACGCCGTTCGTAGGACTTGATGATTGCTGATGAGCTGACTCCATCTCCCGATACAGGGAAACCACCATTGTCATTTGCGCAGGTGTCAGAATCTTCCGTATTTTTTCGTCGGCAGCCACACTATGATGCAAAAGATTGTCTTGGCTTTTGGCCACGGCATCGATGGCCGCATGCAATGATGCGCCGGTAACATTATTCAGGATATCCTCGTGCAATGTCCGGTTGGTGGACATGGCACTTTCCATAAGCAGCTCATTCCCTTTCAAGGAGCCTATCAACGCCCGCCTTTGCGCGGGAGTGATGCCCAATTTCCGCATGTTACGAAAGATAACCGGCATGAATGGGGGAATGGGTGCCAACTTGTACATGTTGGGTAATTGCACCTGACGCGCAGGCGGAATAACGGGTCCAGGACCCAAATGCGGCATGAACGGATACCCGGAAGCAAACGCCAGTGCCGGAACCAAAGCCATGAATACGGCTATAGCGCTTCGTGATAATTTTGACATGTTCTGTTCGCGGGAACCCCGATGCCACCATCGGGTAGGGATAGCGCCTGCCCGCCTCCTGTATGTGAAAGCTATCCTGAGTGGAATGTTCATTACTGAAAATTTGATATTCGTGATTCGCTTCTGACAGCCAATTCACCATTTCCGGTAACTCCAGCAATCGGCAATGTCGCCGTGTGTTCATGTTGGAGGTGGTTTATGTGGTATGAATATCACTCTTCCGGAAGTAAGAAGTTTAAAAAAGCCGGGAGGTCTCACCAGAAGGTTCTGGGGGTAGAGATAGAGTTTGCTCCATCACTTCTGGCCCCCGAAAAATTTGGGGGCGTGGGGCAATTCTGCGCATATTTGGAAAAAACCCTGTACAAATCAAGAATAAACCCAGATTTATTTGTCTTCGAAAAAGATGGCTCCATTCCCGGGTGTGGGCATATCTTCGGGTTGGAGATGATTTCTCGGCCAATGGCATCGAAGATGATGCGGCAACAGAATTGGGCGGGATTCTTCCGACAATTGCAGTCAGACGGGTTTATCCATCTGGGGCATCCCGATTGCGGGATGCACATTCATGTGGATGGGATGAAAGTCCGAGAAACGTCTCGTGAGGATTCCCATCGATATTTCGCGGTGCTCTGGCACCGCCTGGCAACATTGGAATCGAACGATTTCGGAAGTCTGTTCGGGCGCTACCCAAACGAGTACTGCGAGACGTTCCCATCACTGGAAACCGAAGAGGAGTTGTATGACGAGGATGGCCCGTACTGGTCAACCGTCTGCCAATATTACGACAACATCACATTGCTGGATGTTTGTCGTATCTTCGGAACCAACTCCGAATTCCGAGATAATCTTCGGTATGTTCCATTGAACATGACTCATAAAACAAAAACCTTGGAATTCCGGATGTGGGCTTCTCCCCAGGATGAGGTGGATGTGTCCGCCGCGATAACATTCGCGGAGAAGTTCGGATATCCGGACGAGGATTTGGTGAAACGGGTAACGACCCCGGATATATCCTCTTTAAGCTTGTTTCTCTAAGTCTCAAGCCCCGCTTTATGCGGGGTTTTTATTGACAGAATAACTGTTTTCCAGAAGTCGACCAACGATGTCGTTCTGTTCGATTATCCCACGTCCAATCTGAGAAATCCGGTAAACGGGATTATTCATGGAATTGGAGTGTGGAATTGGAAAGATTTCGGCGGCATGGCGTTTCTCTTCTTATGGGGTTGATAGTCAACGTGTTCAGTATATCCGCTTTTGCGGGTTATGGTTATCCTGTTCATGAAACGTACACGTTTCATCAAATTGTATCCCGATTACAGGAGTTACGATATTTGCCGTTGACCCGGGCGTATATCCGGGGTTGTCATGGGCAACGTATCCGACACGACGCCTTTCTGTTTCCAGTGCCGAAACCATTACAGCAGGCAGCGGACGATTACGCCTGGAACCGCCACAACCCGTTCATCCGCGGGGCAATTATTCAGTTCGAACGACAAAATGGCCTGTTAGGTCCACAGGGCATCTCCGAGGGAAACCTGCACCCGTCGATTATTCGAAAACTATTTTCCCGGTGTGCCAAAAAGAATGCGTGGAGCTGGGAGTGGGTATATGTCACCAAGGCATCGGGTACCCGACAACCGGAACAGATGCACATCTGGGAACGCGGGATGCATTTCGTACCGCATTCCTTTGGCGACGAATCACAGGGTTTCGTCGTTCTGAATGGCTGGATTTGGGGTACTGTCGTCAACACTGGCGTATTGGGTTCCACTCCGGAGGGTACCTGGCCCGTCTATCAACGGTTACCGTCCACCACCATGCGAGGGGTATTTCCGGTTCCTATCAGTCGCGCAGTATGGAAAAGCCTGGCCGGAAAACAGGTACCGCAATGGGCAGGGTCCAGATTGATGATGCCCGCACGTGGAACGGTTGACGGACACTATGTCACCTGGCAACCATACAATGACCCGGATATTCTGTGGGTCAACTATTTTGATGATGGACGCGGCATCCATTACTATCCCCGAGCCAGGTATGGTTTTCCACAGTCCGCCGGGTGTGTGGAACAACCCTATGATTCGGCGCCGGTTACTTATCGGCTTTTGCATTATGGCGTACCCGTCACCATTTCCAGTGCCCGTTTCCGCGATGCCTATGCGGAAATCCGTCACGGATAAGTTAGTCTGACGTTTGCCGTAACTCGGCATAAATCGTCGAGAAATATTGTGCTATATCCGATTGCAGAGGTTGATAAAGCGATTCCAGTCTTGCTGGCAGATAAATCTGCATGAACGCGTTTCGCGTTATCCATTCCGGCCAGGCGGATTGTCTTTCCAAAGCTGACAGCGCCGGTTTCTTCCAGTAAATCACCAGCAGTCTTTCAGGAGTAACCGGCAATACCAGGGTGTCTCCGGGCTGCGGGTCGTTCCCCAGACAACTCGCGGGTAGCACCTTCCCACTACCCGGGGATATATACAATACGGGATTGTCACTCAACGCCAGTACGGGGTCTTTCAGGGTGAACAGCCCGGCCCCCAACCCCGCGCGTTCCAGTTGTTCCAGGTCGGCAATGTACGCGGAAAGCTTGTCCAGACGCACAATCAGGGCGGACATGCTGTCTTCCCACAAGGACCTGGCCACCGCCATCTCCAGTTTGCCGTCTGATGTTTCCCGAAAACGGGGAAACCCGTCCTCTGGCCTGGCGTCACTGAAAAAGAAAAGGGGTTGCGTCCGGCTGAACGTGGAAAACAACAATAAAACGGCAGCAGAGACCAATACCCGAGGCAACACACTGTAACCCCCCCTGTGAGCCAGACGAACATAAGAAAAAAGATGTTGCCGCATATCAAAGGATTCCGAATCCAGATGAATGGGAAAAACCCGACTGATGTGCTTCTCGATATCGTGAATGGCCGCCTCTACATTGTCCGGAAAAAGTTGACTACCACAGTAGACACTGCGCGGAGACAGTTGCTGCCGCCCCCCGAACCTGTCCAGCAATATACCACCACCTCTGGAACTGAAGTGTTGAATCAATGCCTTCTGAATGAAATGCCGATTGTCGCCAAACCTGTTCGCCATGACCGAACTTCCGTTTCAGGGTAATGATTCCCGTTCCTGTTTCCAGGAATCCGTGGACGCACCGTCCTTTTCCAGCCTGTCCAGGGTATTACGCAAGGACAGGGACACGGGCTTGTCCGTTTCCGTGAGATACATTCGCAGGGATTCCCCATCATCAATACAAGGGGACTCCCCGATGGCCGTATGCGCCTGCGTGAACGCTTCAGAAAGCGCGTGTTTACGTTGTTCAGGGGCGATGGCTACCACCCTGTCCCGGAATGCGTACAACGCCTTACAGGCGAGTTTTGCCCGCTCCGTTGGGGTTTTCGTGGCGTCCCACCCGTAATACACGAACAAACCCGCCAACCAATGGGATAACAGGTCGGACAAGGAAACAATTCCAGGATTGCCCATCACCATCAACCAACCACACTGCGCGGACAACAAACTATTATGAAAAGAGTTCCATTTCCGGGGGACCAGACCCATGACGACAGCGGTAATTTCCCAGGCATACACCTGACGCAAAGGCTCAATGAACTGATAGGCCCAGTACTCTCTATTGCCACAATCAGGGTGTTTCAATATTTTTTCAGCAACCGGGATGAAATAATCATCTCCCACCGGGGAACGTGTGTTCTCAGTATGTAGGGGCATAGCCGCCCATTTTGCGGATTATTGTACAATTTGGTGATATCATTACTTCTCTCATTAAGCGTGGCTGATTTTCATATCCATTACCGAAAATGAAAAATTCACAATCCAAATGGGAAATCCCGGTAATGGGAATTCGGGCAACGAAGCCAAAACCGGAGGACATCGATGCATATCGACACCGAAATACATTCCGAAAAATACATCCTCACGGAGTTGAAGATGGGGGGGATACTTCGAGAAATCATGGCGGGTAAACCCCTGGTTCTGGAATCAGCCAGAAACCACATCATGGGAGAGATTGCTTATGATTCCTTTATCCGATTGCTGAAAGCCGGATATCTGATAAAACACCAATCGGCGAACAAAATTTACTATACCCATTATTAAACTCAATCCGCATTGCTTACGGGAATCTGAAATTAAAAAAGCCGGGTTGAACCCGGCTAGTTGGATACTCAGTGCGTTTCGATACACTCGCGAAACAACCGGAAGGCTTCATCATAGACGTGTTCCAAAGCCCGGTCGATAATCTGGTTCCTGCGCCTTGACTTCATCTCTGAAGGCATATCCGCATGTTCCAGCTCCCGCTCTGCCATTTCCACGGACACCTTCGCCGTCCAGTAAATCACCTGCACGAGATAGTGTGACCCGGTGTCATCCGTTTCCGCAGGCTGATGAAAGCACCACCACAGGGCCAACCTTTCCGACGCCGTGGCCGGTATGTCCAGATATGCGGATTTTCCGCTCAAGAGATTATCCAGGAACATTCCAGACGTCTTGGCCTGCTCCCCGGAAGAAACCCGGGACAGGATATAAGAACCCATGACTCCCAAATCCGGCACAATATACAGAAATTCCAACGCCAGATTGCGCCACACGTCATCCGCAACATCCGCTATTCCACACCACGCCAGCGTTTTTTCCAACCCGAAGTTGTCCAGGATATCCATGAAACTTACTGGAATATCCATCATCATGGCAGTCACTGCCATTCGCCAATTTGAAAAGTTCAGTAATACCTCCAGCGGTAATGTTGCCGCGTGTTCGAGGGGACAATCCCCAAGGAGTAGTCAAATGAAAATCGAGGCATATGGCTTCGTAGCAGTGGACGAAGTATTCGAGGGGCGGAATGGCGAGGGGCGCTATATAAAACTCCCCATTCACGCCCGGAAACGGGATGGAGAGGGATTCGAGGAAGCGGCCGAGCTGTGGCTCACCATCTTCCTTCCCCGTGAGCCCCGGGACGGGGTCGATGACTCCGTGGAGAAGGGTGACCGCATCCGGGTAGCGGGGTATTTCACCCCGGATGCCGAAAACCCGAACTCCGGGGTCTGCCGACCCATGGAACTGGAAATCCTGGAAAAGGGCCGCGGAACCGGCCATTCCAACGGTTCTCGTTCCAGCCGCTCCAGCCGTTCCGGTGGTTCCAGTCGTTCCGGTGGTTCCAGTCGTTCCGCTGCTCGCGGACGCCAGAGCCGGCACTCGGCCCCGTTCTGAGGGGGTTTGGGGCGGCTTGCCGCCCCACTCAGTTCAGCAACAACCCCGGCCTTGTGCCGGGTTTTTCTTGTCTTGCGTATCCCGACAGGGTTTCACGGAATTGGCGATAAAAAACCCGGCACAAGGCCGGGGTTGTGATTCAACAGGACTCAAGGAACCCCGTCAACACGGGATACCCGGGTTGGGCGGACAACCATTCCCGGTAAAGAGCGAGTTCCTCGGCGGGATTCTTGGTTTCCAAAATATCCTGGAAACAGGTTTTTGCCCACTCTACCAGGGACATGGCCAATTCCATCCGACGCATCACGCGACTGATGCGAATACTACCGTGTCCCTGGCGAAACTCGTAGGTGTCCTGGTGTAATGTGTTAAACCGCAAGAACTTATCTACCCGGGAGTCCCGTGTATACTCTGACACCGGGCAGTCCCTAACCCGTTCCTCATAAGCGTATTGGGTGCTGCCCCGCCCCTGCACCCGATAAAACAAGTCATCCCATTCCTCGGTGGATGCTCTTACTATGGCCTTGAGGATGTTGCGTACCCGCAACTCATTATTCTCAGGCCGCTCCACATGCACATGGAGTCCACACGAATGGCTTGCGTAGAATCCCAAGTCATGCAACTTCCGCAAAATCCCAGGAAGATATTCCTGGTGCTTGTCATAGGCCGCGGGCTGGGTTACAAACTCCGCGCCATCCACGGACCCGTCTTCCTTGACAGCGGCCAGGTACGACAACTCTTCTTCGGTAAACACCTCAGAATAATCAGCATCCACCATATCCGGCCCTGAGTCATGTTCGAACTCCAATTCGAGTCCCACCATGACGCCCTTCCCAATTTTCCGCCACTGCGGATTATAATTGCATCTCATCGTACTTCTCCCTCGAACACACGGCGACATTACCGCTGGAGGTATTACTGAACTTTTCGAATTGACATGGATTCATCCCAATTTGAGGTTTCCGGTAATTGGAGAATGGCCACACTGAAATACAGCCGGAATGCCCGGTACAATCCATTTAATTATCCTGTCATCGCCACGGGGGTCGTTTCACTGACGACCGGCCTGGTGGACTATGGTCTCTTTCTTCTCGTACCGCAGTTGCCCCATTGGCTACAGGTTTTCTCGACGATGTTCATGGGATTCGATACGGCTATTCTTCTCCTGTCGTCATCCCACCTCACATCCTTGATGATGAATCATCGCGGCATTCGTCATGACCTGGAACCGGTTAATTCCGCTTTTCTGGATTTCCAGACCCTCGATGCCGAGATAACCCAATATATTCTCGACGCGGACAATGATGGGAGATACATCACGCATCTGGATGCCCGTATCATTGAGCGATATAATCAACACAAGCTGCGACAACATTATCGAAAATTGATAAAGAAGCAGAAAATGGAAGAAAAACAGCGGAAGAAATGGCAACTGGAAACCGAAAAACGCATGGAACGACAGAAATACATGCAGTGGATGCATACATTTCGTTTGAAACAGAACGGGAGCAGTAATGACAACACTTGAATATCATCCGTATACAAAATGGAACCCGCTAAATTACCCGATTATTGTGACGGGAATCATTGAAGTGCTGTCATTGGTCATCTGGCTCGACGCTATATTCTGGCATAGGTTTGGTGTTGCAGCGGTACTCTGTCATGGGTTTGGTATCGCGATGGTAAGCACGACAATATTCATTTTTGATGGTGTGGTCTTTATTGATATCATCCAAAGCGGAAAGTTGATAGGGTATTACCAACAACGGGCCGACTTGCGGGATATAAAGGATATCGCCAGAAAATCGGATGAATACCCGGAAATTACCCGGTATTTTCTGGCCGCAGACAGTGCCGGAAACGACATCTCGAATATAGACGTGATTAAGATTCAGCGTTATGTGCGGCGTATCGAGAACAAACAGGCGCACCGACAGGAGAAGGAAAAGAAAAAGGAAGAAATGCGCTTGTTGGCGGAGCAACAGGAAAAAAAAATTCTGGAAAGAAAGCGGGAATACCGTCAATGGATGCATGATTTCAGACTCCAGTCACACGACAAGACATAACCAGATGCTCATTGAAGAATCTCTACTGCCGCAGGGCAGCGCAGAGTGGTTATCCTGGCGAAAACGGGGTATCGGCGGAAGCGAGATATACAGTCTGGCTTGCCGAGCCAAACATTGGCTGCGTCCCTTGGCGGAATCCCTGGTGGACAAGGTCTCTCCGCCACAGGAAAACATCCCGGGATGGGTTACCACCCCCCGCAAGATATGGAAAGACAAGCACGGATTACTGCCACCGCTGGACCCGCGCAACCACCACCTTCAGCGGGGACACCGGGTGGAACCCATCGTCCGGAATCTGGCGGAGGAAACCTGGAACTGTGAACTGAAACAACTTTGCGGGTACGCCGAGTGTGCGCCGTACAGTCGCGTAAGTCTGGACGGATACTCTCCGGAAAAAGGGATATTGATTGAGGTCAAGGCCCCTTACCGGTTTTGGGAACACTGCCCGGATTATCCCGTTTGGCAATCCGCCTACCAGGCCGCCGTCCTGCGCAAAATCGGAGAATATCCCGTCAAGGTGTCCATTCTGGAGGGTAACGAGATTCACCGTCACCTTATCGAAGTCAAGGAGTGGCCCGTCATAGGAACCAACGGCGCCTGGAGCATCGATGATTTCCAGAACCTGGGAAATAATCTGATGAAAATGGCACAGATTTTCTGGGAAAGTTACATGGATACCGACACAATCCCCAATCCAATCCCCAGGGAAAGACTTTAGAAACTTTCCAATTTTATATTTCCGGTAATAGGAGATATTGTCAGGGGGTTTTCGATTGTCATCCTATCCACGCATTTACATTTCCGGTCCGGATATATTCATGCCGCATTGGAGTACTCTTTGCAAACGAATCCGTAATATCTGTGACGGATTGGGTTTTGAACCCGTTTTTCCGGTGAATCCGGAGGTCGATTTGTTGAAAACGGCTTCATCCGGCCTGGACATGCGGGAAAAGCGACGCGTTTCCCGCATATTGTTCATGGGGAATCTGGTCAAGGTGGGGTCCAGTGATATTGTGGTGGCCAATCTGGCCGGATTCCGTGGAGATGAACCGGATTCCGGTACCGTGGTGGAAGTATCTCACGCCTGGGCCAACCGGATACCGGTTATCGGTTACCGAACCATACCGCATACCATGACGGAATGGGCGTTGGAAAATGGTGGGACGGTAGATGAGAATACTGGAAACATTCTGGATGACAACGGGTATCTCGTCGAGGATTTCGACAATCCGGTCAACCTCATGGTGGCAGAACAGTGTTCCGTGATGATTTATGGAAACATTCAACGAGCACTGGTGGAAGCCCGGGCCTTTCTGAGAAACCATTGATGCGACTGTTTCATCCAAGAGATGTGCTCTTTGTTGATAAAACCCTCTTTGACGAGAATACCGACATCACCTATCCAGCATTTGCGACACGGCTGTCTGCCGGCAATCCCAGTCTGCAACTTATCCCATTACCGGGGGATACGCATAGTCCGAATACTGGTATATTCATACTGAACCGGTTACGGGACAGTCGGAAATTCCCGCAAATCTGGAAGAACGGGCGTATCCGATACTGGCTGGTTGTCATTCGCCAGCATCGCAGGTTATGCCCCGGGTTTCCTGCCGAAAAGGTATGGTCAGCGCCCCTGTCCGGATTGACGGATGCCATCTATCCCGTGCTGGAACAACGACTCTATTCCAACCATGGGAAGACTGCGTCGGATTATCCGTGCAACCCGTAATCCTCACTATTCACAGAAAGGGGTTCAGTTGAATCAAATTATCGCCATCGACTCGGACCAGGTATTGGTTGATTTCGTTTCGGGATGGGCCCATTTCGCGAGTACCGTCTTGGGTCGTGAGATACACAGCCTGAATACGGCATTCCCGCTGCACATCCGCTTTGGCTTGACGGGTTCCGAATCAAACCGGGTCTGGACCGCATTCAACTGTCCAGAGGCGTGGGGAAATCTGCCTTTTTATACGGGAGCTGCCGAAGCCGTTCGGGAATTGCTGGATAACGGATATGCGGTACACGTGGTAACCAGTGTACCAACCTTGGCGCTCGATGCCCGCAGGCAGGCGTTCAACCGGACTTTTCCGGGCATTGTGGTACACCAGGCCGAGAGCCTACACACAAACCACCCAAATGATGCGCCATCCAAGGAAACCATTCTCAAGACGTTGAAGCCCGCTTTTTACGCCGATGACCGGTGGCCCCATATACGGGAAGCCATCAACGCCGGGGTCCCTCATATCTATCGCATTTCCGGGGCCCATGACGGTGACGGAAAACCCGTATCTGGCATAACGGTGTACGAATCCCTGGAAATCGCATTGAAAGTATCCGGATTCCTTTAAACAACACGGCGCCATCCGGCGCCGTTTTTCTATCCGCCAATTTTCATATTCCGGTAAATAGATTACCTGAACGAACGATAGCCATAACAACGATAACAAGGAGTCCGGGAAAAGCGCTATCTCACCTGCCTGTCGGCGGGTGCCCCGGGAACACGTCATGCCGAAACACAATCTCGTCGAAGAAGTTTCCAACGCCATGTCCGGCGCACAACGTCGCGATGCGCAAATCATGATGCTTTGCGAGGAACTCAAAAATGAATTTGCCCGCATCGAACAGGACATCGCCGCCACGCAAACCCGGTTGCGAAATCTGTTTGGAGTGGATTATGCCTATGTGCATTATTACCCTTGCGGCCGCGATTGCCGAGGGTGCCCACATCCGGTACTGGCCCGGTTACCACGCAAGGAACCCTGGGTACAAGCCCACATAAGTGCCCCGGAATATCAGGAAATCAGAAATAATTTCAACTACCTGAAACGGCGCAGGGCGAATCTGCTGAAACTCACGCAAACGATGGAGATGTCCATCTTCAGACTGGGCGGGGCCGCACATTCAGCAGATGTTAAAGTACCCCGATTGGGCAAGTAATGCCGGATGATATTTGGGACACGGCCCGGGAACATCGCGAAAGGGTTATCCAACATGCCGTTGTCGAGGAAATGCGTCTGTTACGTTTTCTGGACACGCGATTACAGCAACTGGCTTTTGAAATCCCACAATGGCAAAAAACGAAGAATCCGGTAACCCTGTCCTTTTTCCTGTGTGACAAACATAAACCCTGTACCCATTGCCCGCACCCGCAATGGATACGCTGGGTCCCCAATCCCAGAAAATGGGGTGCTCACATTCCATCCCGAGTGGAACATCCCGGCCGGGTCATGCGGGATTCCAAAGAGGCACTTGTTCGATACAGGGAGGCCCTGAAATTGATGAAAATACGTCAGGATATTCTTACCTTACAGACGACACTGACCAGAAAGATATACGGGCAGATTGCCGCGCGAATGGGCGAAAAAGAACCGCCCGTAAAGGGCGGCTGACCCATAAAACTAGAATCCGGCGTAAAACCGGTATAGACAGGTTTCCCGAACGTCATCCTCACGACGAATGGCATGGTCGAAAACCCGTTTTGTGGAAAGCACCGCCAACTGACGCTGACAGCGGGTAATTCCCGTATATACCAGCGGATTGGTGGCCATGAAACGGTGTCCGGGTGCCAGAACCATAAGGGTATACCTGAATTCGGAGCCTTGCGACTTGTGGATGGTCAGCGCGAACGCATGCTGCAACAAGTCAATATTCCCGGCGTCATAGATTACCGTATGTCCATCCTCGAACTTGTAGAAGGATACGATAACGCTATCACGGGTAACTTCCACCACCTCCCCCAGGTCCCCGTTGAACAGCGGTTCCACACCTTCATAGTCATTTTGTAACTGAATAACCCGGTCCCCCTTCCGCCAGGACAACGGACCAAAGTCATCCTTTCCCAGTGTCACATCCTCCGATTCCGGCACCAACAGATTCCGCAGAACCCGATTCAACGCATACACCCCGAGAGGTCCCTTACGGGTCGGGGTCAAAACCTGAATGTCCCGAGCCTGGATGGTCTGTCCATTCAACGTGCTGTCCCCGTACTCCAGCCAACCCCGAATCCTTTCGGCCAGCTCGAACAGCCACTCGTCCACGGATTCCTGCGGCTCGAACCATATCAGGTCCGCGCCTGTCTGTCGCAATACGACTTCTTCGGATGGAGATGGTAAATGCGCATCCCGGACAAAACCCGCCAGATGGGGAATGCCTTCGATGCCACCGCTACGGAAGTTCTGCGTAAGTCGGCCTACGGGCAACATCCCGGACTCCAGAATGTCTCCGAAAACCCGCCCGGGACCCACCGACGGCAACTGGTTCACATCCCCTACCAGAAACAAGGCATTACCGGAGTCGAGATGGGTAATGAGCCAGGACAGCAACAGGGAATCCACCATGGATGCTTCATCCACAATGATGACATCCTTGTTGTCGAAGCGACCCTTACCTTGACTCATCATCTTGTACAACAACAGATGAATCGTACTGGCTTCATATCCCGTAGCTTCCCTGATGCGGGCCGCGGCCTTTCCAGATGGTGCCAATAGATGCACCTTCCTGCCGGACAACTCCAGCGCTTGGCAAACCGCCTTGATACAGGTGGTTTTTCCCGTTCCCGGGCCACCCGTCAATACTCCGAACTGCCCTCGAATCAAGGTATGAATGGCCGTTTTCTGCTCTTCCGACAAATACCGGAACAGCGGCCCACCCAACACCCGGTCCATCAGCTCAGGGGACACCGGCCCCACACCCTCCTGTCCTGCGAGAACCATGCTCCAGACGGACTTCTCCGCCTCGAAATATTTCCGGGGAGCCAGATACCCAGGGGCCATGGGAATAACGGAAGGTGACGCCGATGTTTCCATATCCTTCAGCAAAGGAACCAACAACGCTTCGTAATCCCCGTTCAACACCTGGGCACCGTTCGCATAATCCAGTATCCAGTCTTCCGCCAGTAACGTGTGTCCACGCTCCTCACAGAGCTTATGAATGCTGTAAACCAACGCCGCTTCCATTCGCAACGGAGATTCTTCGGCAATGCCCAGCCTTTCGGCGATGGCATCCGCACGATGAAACCCGATTCCAGGCACATCCGTCAACCGATAGGGATTTTCCAGAATCCGACGACCAAAGACTTCAACATCCATGTTCGCCGTTGTGGCGGCCAGTTCCTTATAGTACCGAACCACCTGACGGATTTCCGCTCCACGCAAACCAATACCGTGCAACATTCCCGCCAGCCGATAATCCGAAGACTTGCGATTCCAATCTTCGGCAATGGCCTCTGCGGTAATGTCACCAATACCGGAAACCTCCTTCAACCGTTCCGGCCGCGATAACATATCCCGCGTACTCTCTCCGAAATGTTGCAAAATGGCGTTGGCAATCACTGGGCCAACCTGCCGGATAACCCCAGAACGCAACCATGCGGAAAACACCTCGAAAGAGGATTCCGCGTCCGGCACATAGGTTACCATGGACGATGCCCGGAACGTCGGACCATAACGCGGGTCATCCACCATGACACCATATACCACCACCAACATCCCTTCCCGAAAGGTTTCTAACGTTTCACATGTCACCTTTACCGGTAACGGCTCATCATCCCGCTTTACCAGATGGATACCCCAATTACTGCCGGGCTTCTGATAAATCAAACGGATGTACTCCCCGACAAATTCATCGGTATCCGCTTCCATATCCAATACCACACCCATGTCAATCTCCTTTTCAACGCACGGCAACATTGCCGATTGACGTGTTTACCGGAAAGTAACGATTGGAAACGCTCACCTCGTAATTTCCCGAAGATTTCAATGGCGCTGACTGTTCTCACAGAATGGGCACCGGCCAATTTGGAGTTTCCGGTAACAGGATGTACGGGGATGACTGGTATCGACAAGATTCAGAATCTCTGAAAAGCATGTGGAGATAATCGTTGCTCCTAAAACACGATAACTCAAGATAACTGCCAACGACAGCATCTTTGATTCCGCTGTAGCAGCGTAATCCGGAAACGGGAATCTCCCGTGTATGACTGCACCGTTTCCGTCGACTGAATACACACAACCCGTGAGAGTCTTCGGTATCGCGGGTCAAGATAACGAAGAAAACCGGTAACCCGCGCATCCCCGAGGTACCGGGAAACAGGGATGCAAAAGCATGTGAACTTTTCAGGGAAACGTTTTTTGGACGGCGGTTCGATTCCGCCCATCTCCACCAAATTTACACACCAATTCGCCATTTCCGGTAAATGGCCTCTCGTTATTTCGCAGGAGTTGTTATGTGTCTTATTGCCGTGGCTACCGATAGTCGATATCTCGTGGACAAGGACCTGGAACTGGCGCTTCGCGGGAATATGGACGGTTTTGGATTCATGGGACTGATTCAGGATAGTCTTTTCGCGGAAAGGTATGCGGGTGTGGCTGGACAGGCCCAATTTGATGATTATTCCGCGTTGTTCAGGGAGCGGTTGGCTTACTGGAAATCCGCAGCACAAGGGCAAATTGCCGTCCATTTACGACAACGGACGAGTGGTCCCTGTGATGCAGCAACGGCGCACCCGTTTCCATTGAAAACGGATTATTTCGACGGATACCTGATGCACAACGGTGTATACAGGATTTCGCATCTCCGCCAGATGATGTCGCAGTTGAACGTGGATGTGGTTCCTGATAAACGTGATTCCGATACGGGCATTCTGGTGAAAATTCTGGAAAAGGCAAACCTGCCACCCAAGGAGCAACAAGATTTTCTGCTGGCCGGTATCCGGGAAAACCCGTTCAATCGCCTGGTACTGTGGACCCGGGGAGAATCCAGGCCGCTCATTTACAATATGGATGCCGGAATGGTGCTGGATTCCAGCCGGTTGTGGTACTCCAACGACTGGTATTTCCATTGATGCATCACGTGGAAACCTGGGCGGACATTGCCCATAAATTCATGTTGCACCCGTTGGGATGGATACTCATTCTGGCCCTGTTTCTGTCTCCCCTGTTCATCCACGAGTTTGGACATTGGGTGGCCCTCCAGATTTACCGGATTCCGATTCGCGAGTGTGGCGTGGGCTTTGGCCCACGGATATTCCGTATAAAGGGATTTACCTTTCGCCCCTTGTTGCTGGGAGCCTACGTCCTGCCCGAATCGAAACCCTTTCTGGAAGCTTCGGCTACCCAGAAGATGATGATGGCCCTGGCGGGGCCACTGGCCAATTTCATCTTTTCCGGATTGTTGATTGTCGTGGTGGCCGCACGACAGGATGCAGTGGGAAACCATTCCCTGTTGGCACTTTCCGGGCTGTCCGGAGCACTGGGCGTCCTCAACCTGATTCCCATACCGCCTTTCGACGGGTGGATGATTCTGGAATCCTTTCTGGAAATTGTGGGATATCCCCTATCCGCACAGGCTTCTGAAATGGCCAGAAGATTCGGCTCCGGACTGCTGTATGGGCTGGCGGCCCTGCTGGTTTTGTGGATGGTGGACCCGTCCCCCTTGTTGAACACCTTGTTTTGATGCCGGGTTCATTCTGGTTGTACGTGTCCAAGAAAAGAAAAGAAAAGAAAACAATGTCCGCATATTATGAAACGGTTATATCACGAAGAGCATCGTTCGAGAAATACTTCGAACGACATGTGTTTTACACCAATCGATGGATACCAAAGGAGCCCGTCGATACCCTTGAACTGGGCCCCTGGTGTGATGACCCCTATAGTTATTGCTATCCGGGGAAACGGTTGACATCCTCCTCGTCCTGAATGACGAGGATTCCTTCCTGCCAACAGCGGCCTAAGCCGCTTCGATTGACCCATTCCCTTTGGTTTGGGCCAACTTCACGGCTCATGCCGTGAAACAGGCTACCCCGGCGTGCCCCGCCGTTGACTGCAATCCTCTCGCGAGGATGTTCTGTGCCGCATTCACATCGGCATGGTCTGCGTGTCCACAATGCTGACAACAAAACACCGCTTGCGTCTGACGGTTTTCCGCGTCCACCACCCCACATACCGAACAGGTTTGCGAGGTGTACGCCGGGTCCACCAATAGCAGCATGCCGCCAGCCCACTGGAGCTTGTACTCCAGCATCTGTTTGAGCATGCCCCATCCTTGGTCGAGGATGGACTTGTTTAGCCCCGATTTCTGCCGAACGTTGCGCCCGGGTGCGTCCACGGTGCCCTTTGCGGATGCCGTCATGTTCTGCACTTTCAGGTCTTCCAGCACCACCACTGCGTGGTTTTTGCTGATGGCGGTGCTGACCTGATGCAGTACGGTCTTGCGCGTCTCCGCGATGCGCTGATGCAAGCGCGTGATTTTGGCCTTCTGTTGCTTCCAGTTGGCCGAGAACTTCACTTTATGTGCCAGTTTCTTTTGCTCTTTGGCCAGCCGTTTTTGCAAGTCCCGATAAGCGGTCACAGGCAGGAACATGGTGCCATCGGACAACGTGAGCAGGTTCGCCACGCCCCGGTCGCCACCAACCGCCGTTGTAGCGGGATGCACGGGGTCTGGTACTTCCTTTTCGGTCTGTATGGCCACATACCAGTGCCCGCCGGAACGGCTGACGGTGACATTGCGGATTTCTCCGCCGATGATACAGGACTTGCGGAACTTCACCCAACCAATACGCGGCAGGAAGATTTTGGGGAGTAACCTGCGTCCATCCGCATCCTGTGGTTTCAGGTCGATTTTGATGTGTTCTGGGTCCGGATATCGTAAGCTGTTATCTCGCCCTTTTCTCTTGAATACCGGAAAACGCTTAGGACTCGTGGGGTTGAATGCATCCTTCAATGCCCGGTCGAGATAACGCAACACTTGCTGCTGCGGCTGTGATGGGGATTCTGCCAGAAAACCAAAAGCATCGCTGTTACGCCAAGTGGTCAGACACCGAGCCAGCTCCACATAGGACAAGACCCCACATCCCATGTCCAAATAGGATTTCTGAATGGCCAGCGCACGATTCCAGACAAAACGTACACACCCCACCGCACGGAACAGTAGATTATCCTGTTCCGGAGTGGTCTCCAACCGATAACGTACGACTCTGCGAATCAACATACACAAGAATACAGGAACTCGACAATTGGAACAGAGATAATCACTGCCGCTTACATCTCCGTCATGAATAACGAAGTTTTTCGCGTAAATTAGATGAATATCCGAGACTGGTCAATTTGCACGGTGGGATACCTTGATGATTCCGGGTCCATGTATCCGTTGAAAACCATTTTTCCAGAGGACTTCCTGGAAATCCTACCTGTCAACGCAGACTGGAAACGACGGATACGGTTATGCGGATTTTCCAAAGAAGCGTTTCAGATGATGGTGACACATTTAAAGGAATCCGGATTGCTGGAGTATATCCGTACGGGTTCGCCCGGAACAAGCTATAAACGTATCCGGTTGTTTTGAAAATAAAAACGACGGCATTACCGCACAACCATTACCAGACTCCGGGTTTTGGCCAATTAACGAAATCCAGTAATAGTTGCATCACGGATTACGGAGAACGAAAATGTCCGAGGGTTACACCATCGTATTGGGTTCCGGTGGCGCGCGGGGAATGGCGCATATCGGGGTCATGTTGTATCTGGAAGAAAAGAAGATTCCGATAAAAGCCATTGTGGGCTGTTCCATCGGTGCGGAATTGGGTGCGTTCTGGGCTACCGGTGCTCCGGCTGGCGCATTTCGGGATATCGTGCTGGGACTGAGCTGGAAAGATTCTCTCAAGATATTCTTTCCCAACCGTATACGTGGCGGGTTTTCGTCGGGACCCGGCGCCCTTTATTTCATCAACCACTTCTTGCGAGGAAAAGACATCCAGAACTTTCCCATCCCCTTTGCCGCAACCGCTACGGATTATCATACCGGAAAGCCGGTAATGCTCACTACGGGTTCCGCTACACAGGCCGTACGGGCCAGCATCGCCATTCCCGGAGCACTCACGCCGGTACACTTCCAAGGGAAACTGTTACTGGATGGTGCGGTTTCGGCGCCACTGCCGCTTGCCTGGTCTCTCAAGACCTACGGATACCCGATTATCGCCGTAAATATCCAGGATTCAACACCCCCAAAAACGGGAAAACTACCGGGCCCCATCGGCTCACTAAGACACGCCAACTGTCTGATGCAGTCCAGGCTGGTCAGCCAGGAATTGGAACACTCACCACCGGAAATACTTATCGAACCCCGCGTTACTGGCTTTTCCACATTCAAATTTCACGCCGCCAAGGCGCTGATAAATGAAGGGTACCGCGCCGCAAAACGGGTTTTTGAACAAGAAAAACCCGATACGGGTGTGGCTGACAAATAGCGAATTAACTGGATGAACCCGATATTCTCAGGCCAGAAATAAGGGTCGCCACATACCGGCAGCTTTTGGCGATAACCAAACCGTTTCTTGAGAGTTTTCCGGACGCAACATTGCCCAGGGGCGATTGTTTATAGCCTGCTGGCGGATAAACGACCGTTACAGGTCTAAAACCTTTAACCCACGCAGCCTTATCTATGGGTGCAAAGGCTACCACCGCATGACATGACTTACCCGGATGCAATGCGTTCAACGCCATAACCGTGGCTGGAACCGGTACCCCAATCGTGGGCAACGCAGAATTGGTCGCAGCAGCCGCCAGTCCCGCAAAACTCAAACCAAATACGACTACAGATACCAAGCCAGCATTTTTTAACGACATACACAACCTCCATTTTGTCTAATATGTCTGTTTTGTTCTCTATTTACCGAAAAAAGAAAATTGGCAGCCCAGAAAGGTTTCCATCAACCACTCAACCCCAACGCCGCCACCAATATGCCAAATAAATGATAAGCCTTTATTTTCTTGCCGATGGTTCTCGGGATGTATTCCACTTCGGTTTCATAGATTCCCACGTTTCTTTTCATGAAATAACGAACAATACGTGTTTCCATATCGAAACTTCTGGAATGACTCAAAATCTGTAACGCATCCAGCAACGGCATCGCGTGAACCGCCGTCAGGATGTCGTCCACCGGTGTTTTCCGATGACAGCTCATGGACAACGCCATGCGGGTGGCCCCGGCGGCCAGCCTGCTGCGGAAAAGTTTCCTGCCGCTTCTCCGGGCGCTCCCCAAACCTCCCCAATTCAAAACATGATGTATCAACTTTTCAACAGTACTCCGCTTCAAGATATATTCATTGTCGGCATCCCAGAAAATCACAGGGAGTTGCATCGAATAGCCGAACCTTACCGCGCACCACAACCCAAATAAAACCGCTCCCGCCTTGCCATAGGAATTCTCATGAATGATTTCAAAATGTACCCTCAACGATTTGTTCCGTTCGGTGGCCTCCTGAATAATAGGCTCCATGGCCTGTTGCGCCACCTCCAAAGTGTTATCCGTACACCGGTCGAAAACCAGAATTAAAGGGAGCTCAGGAACAATGGCCGACCATTGTCGCAGAAAACTCGCAATTTCTGATTCCTCATTATGTACGGGCACCACCATCACACCCATATACCAACCATCCTTGTTCAACAGGTGTGCTGCGGGAGATTTCTCTGAGATTTCAGCCGACTCTGTGTTGGCTGATGACCTGAATGAGATGACATTACCCAATTTTTCTTCTCCGTAATGGTGTTGCCTGCCGAGGGCGTGGATAAAACCATTACCGGAATTTTTGTTTTCACCTGAATGCCGAACGCTGGACTATTGGGAAAGTCCTCAAATTCGTTATTTTCTGTAATGTAAATACTGCAATTCCGCAGCGTGTTTAAGGAGTAAAAAATGCGTGAATATATGTTGGTGTGTTTCCTGGAACCAAAAACGGACTTGGTGGACGATGGGACCATGCTGTACACCATCGTCAAGGATGGGGGTGAATACCATATTATCCCCCTGAGCGACATACCGGACTCCGACTACAATACATGCCTATTCAAGAATACAGAGGATGCGTTTGACTCGGAGTCCTATGAAGAAATAATAAAACTTACTGCGGGGTGTGGAACATATGGGTGTATACACCACGACGCCGTAGAGTCGCTGGTACAGTTGGAAAACAGCCTCATCGACCATCTTAGGGCGGTTGACCAGACTGTTACATGTATCAGCAATCTGTTGGTTTGTTGATGATTATAGCCCACCCCGCAAGGGTGGGTTTCTTCTTGTTTGGGCCGCTGCTGGCAGAAAGGAATCCTCGCCATTCAGGACTGATAATGATGTCATTGTTGGAGCTTCCTGAATTCTTCACGCATCCGGGGTATTTCCATCTCTTCCGAGTGACGTTTGTTCGCCCCTTCCTTATTGGCGGCGACAACCTCTCGCGTGGCCGCAAATATCTCATCCTGCACCTTGCGCAGAGTGCTGTGCTTGATGGACAACCGCTGGTTCGCCTTGGCGCTTTCCACCACATTCTTGCGGAGTATGGCGGCGTTTTCCACCCACAATGTCTGGGTGGTGTCGTCAATCGCATCCGCAATCTGGATGGCCGTACTTTGCAGGTTCAGGCCATTACGCAACGCCAGTTGACGTCGCCAGGCAGGCAACACGATATCCCGAATGGTGTAATACCGCTCGACCACCACCTGACTGTTACCCTGAATCAACCGGATTTCCGCCAAGGTCTGGAAAGCCGAGTGCTGGGCGGCCACGAACTGCCCTATCCGGATATCCAGCCGACTGACAAAATTGCGAATATCCGCCAACTCCTGTTGTACCAGCGGATTGTTGGAATTTTCCGCCACGAGTTCGTTGATGCGACCCTCCAACTGCTGCTGCTTGAGTTTTCCGGCCGCAATATGCAACCCAAGCTCATGCGCCTCCTTTTGAATCTGCGCAAAAGTCTGCTCGAAATCCGTCGTTTGTCGCCGCAAGCTGTCCTGAATGGACGACAGCTCCCCGGACAGAGCATCGACCTGGGTGCCCACCGCCTCCATTCGGTTGACCGTCTTGAACAGAAATCCTTTCGCATAGTCCACAGCCCGTCCCACTACCGGTATGCGACTGCGATTCTCTGCGGCATGCACCTTGTATTTCCGGGTCAGACTCAACACCATTTCCATTTTCTTACCGGCCACGTCCAAATCACCCGTATGCAGGGTTCGCACCTGGGAAAACGCCTCCTGAGTCTGCGCCAGACTGCTCCCGGAATCCCGCCCGAAATCGAAGATGGAATCCATGGATTTTTCATTCAACGTTCCCGCGAGATTGACAATTTCGTCCATGTCCCCATCACCCAGGCAAAACTCGGAGAGCTGTGTTTTGTCCAGCTTTACCTTATAAGCTGAAATTTCCGTGGTTGTCATACGTTCATACCCCTTGTGCCTGTTCACTTATCTGGTTAAAAAGATTCAACGCCTTGCAAAACTGTTCCAGTGACTCATCCAGCCGGATACTTTCCTGCTTCTGTACCCACAGCGGAATGACCCTGGTTACCAGTTCCCGCCACTCCCGCAATTGCGTGACGATTTTCCCATCCAACAATCGATACTGCTGCGCCGTCTGCTCCATACTGGTTCTCAACAGGAACAGGGTGTGCAACCGACTTTCGAAAGATTGTTTCGCTTCCACATCACTGAATTCCGGCAAAAGTCGATGTCCTGTATCCAGGGACGCGTCCAGATGCCGGACATATTGATTCAGACGCTCAACAGCGTCCCGCAGGCTCTCCAGAAAGTCTATCAATTTCAGGGATTCCCGATTGCCCCACGCCACTATCTCACGCACATGTGTCTGGTACGCACTCACTTCGATACCGACCATTTGTAAATCCGTTGTCCGTCCGAACAAGGTCCGGTGCGCGGAAAGTAACCGTTTCTTGTCACCGCGCCGGATGTACATCAACAACGTCTCCATTACCTGAACCAATTTCTGAATCGCGTGGTCATGCGCCAATATCATGCCATCGATACTGGATTCCAGATGAGCATCCAGTTCTGCGGAGGTACCAAAAAAGGATATCTTTTCCGGATGCGCCTCCAAATCCTTTACTTCATCCAACAATGTCGTATCCAACTCAACCCCCGTGATGTGTCTGTACCCCTATTACCGGAATCGAAAATTTGGGCGCGAATCCGGTAATTCCGGTATAGGTTGCATCAGCACTCGGGGATTTTTTTAATTGACCATAGATAGTTTTCGACTGAATAAAACCGGCAAATTGGGTTTGACGGCGTTGTTATTGGCCGTATTTCTTGGAGCCATAGACTCCACCATCGTTTCCACGGCATTACCGGTCCTCGCCAGACAATTTCATGACACCCGGGAGTTGCCCTGGATTATGTCCGGTTTTCTACTCAGTTCCACGCTGGTCATGCCCGTATACGGTAAACTGGGGGATACCCAAGGCAGACGTTCCGCTTTATTGATAGCGCAATGCATCTTTACCCTTGGAACCCTGCTTTGTGCCCTAAGCCCCGGTTTCATCTGGCTGGTCCTGTTCCGTACCCTGCAAGGGGCCGGAGCCGGCGGACTGCTGGTGGTGGCCATGGCCGCCATCGGCGATATCATTCCGTTATCCTTGCGGGGAAAATATCAGGGACTGTTTGGCCTGGTATTCGCCGTGGCCCTGACCCTCGGCCCCCTGGCCGGTGGTTTGCTGGTTTCCATGAATTGGCGCATGGTGTTCCTGGCAACGATTCCGGTCAGCATTCTGGCGGGATGGTTTGCCATTCGATACCTGCCGAACCCGGCAACTCCACAAAAATGGGATTTTCGAGGAACCGCCCTGTTACTCGCACTGTTGACCGGACTGTTCCTGTTACCCCACTTACCCCTTGTGGGAAACGTCCTTGTCGGCGGCGTGTGTCTCGTTCTGGCGGTTGTTTTCGCAGCCACGCTGGAAAACCAGTCTATCATCCCCAGGAACCTGTTCCATAGCCGGACGTTTGTGGTATCCGCCGCATCTTCATTACTACTGGGCGGCATCTTGATGGGAACACTGTCGTATATCCCCGTCTGGCTACAGGACGCCCAAGGGATAAAACCAACACCGTCCGGGTTGATGTTGCTCCCGATGCTTGCCGCCATGATGACATCATCCGTTCTCGGCGGATGGTGGTCATCCAGGAAACAACGATACAAGATACTCCCGCTAATGGGCCTTCCCATCACATCGTCCGGACTGATAACCGTATCACTCACATCCACGGACCCCCATATATGGATATATGGATTTTATTCCGGAACCATACTCATCGGAATGGGCATGGGCCTTACCCTGCAAACATTGATATTGGCCGCACAACTTTCCGCACCCAGAGAACATCTCGGAACCGCCACGTCCACCATTTCATTGGTCAGAAACTACGGCGGAGCAATATCCGTTACCCTACTCGGGATGCTTTTCACAAAGGCTGTTGCCAGCCAGGGTATTGTTTACGGCGTTTCCTGTTTTATTCATGATGCACTGCTGATGAGCGGTATCGCACTATTCTTCCTCACGCCAGGTATGTTTATCCTGGAGGAAATGCACGTGTATACCCAGAATAAGGGATAGCTCTTCCACCTTGCCCCTGCAATGGCCATTGTAATGCTACATCACGCGGGCGCACAATCATCGCGGGTCGTTGCAAGTACGATGCCCTCGCAATGGCCGTTGTAACGCAATATATTCCCGAGCCGCCGCGAAATTAAAAAGTTGCAAGTACGATGCCCCCGCAATGGCCGTTGTAACCTCAATTTGGAGCGGTTTTGCCAACCCATATTTGGTCGTTGCAAGTACGATGCCCCCGCAATGGCCGTTGTAACGCCGGATTAGCCGAGTTTTTCAGTTTTTCCAAGAGTTGCAAGTACGATGCCCCCGCAATGGCCGTTGTAACCCTGTTATCGTAACCGTATGATTTCCCGCTGTAAATCCAGCACGTTCCGCGAACCCCTGTTTCACAGCGAAAACATAACCCATCGGGGTTACCGGATATGCCAAATTGGCGCAGCTTTGGCATACTCCCGCACTGTAATGACGGGGATTCCCGCACATCTGGTGGATATTTCCCATCCGTGCGGGAATCCCCGCCTATCCGGCCAAAGCTGTCAGTTCGCGCAACCGGGTCGCCCGAAATTTCCTGCGTCCCTCGGCCATTTTCGCGTTCTTCTCCTGCTTGGCGACCATCTTTTTTTGCCGCAATTCCAGGGTTTGGTACCAGTAATCTGTTACCAGTTCTTCCCGACGCGCGTTTGCAATACGCCACGAATTAGCGGCCCCTGTTGCCTTGCGAGAAGCCCGGCTGCCGCATTCCGGACAATAGAGCTCCTGACCATTTTCCGCATCCGACTGTAACCCGTGTGCGCCACAAAATGCACAATCCTGCACCGTTTCTTCGCTTCCCAATTCCAGAACAGCGGTGCCTTCCTTACAGGCGGCCCATTTTATGGCGGATTCCAACGAATACAGGGAAGCCACGACACGGCCACTCCGGGCCTTCCTGGTCATGTCCGTTCTCTCACCCGTAACCGGGTCCACTATCTCGGCGGCCTTTTTCAACTCCGGCATGTCCACCAGAATGGATTCATAATTCCGAGCCAGGCCCAAAGCCACCTGACGATAGAAATACATCCGACGGTTTCTGGCCTTCCGCGCCAGAGCCTTCGCCCTGTCTCCAAGACGCTTGTCCACCTTGTACCAACGCACCAGCCAATTCGGCAACGGATATTCCTCGCGCATCCGCAAGGCAGACACAAACCGCTGCAACTGGTCCGCCGAAACATGCTGCACAGGAAGCCTACGGTACTTTGCCCAGAGACGCTTCAGAAAATCCTCACTTTCCGCATCGTGTGGCAAATCCGCACATTCGGTTTTCAGCTTCGGAAAAATCTCATCCCGGTACGCGTCCCGCATGGCCTGTAGCTGATTGGACTCAGCCAAATCCTCTTCCACATCTGCCGGAAGCTGCAATATCTGCACGTGAAGCGGATGGCCATCCGCACTGATACCCGCAAGATTCCTGCCGTCATCTTCACGGGCCCACCCGAAATGGATAGCCACCAACGGCTTCTTACGCAGCGTACCCGCACCATTGAGTGGTTCCGGTAGCGTCACCATCAACTGTAATTCATATTGCCAATGCCGCCCCCGCTTCGAGCGTACCAGAAACGCCTTGGCGACATGTGACCCTGCCGGAATCTCCCGATGCAACTGCACCGTCCCCGTCGCATAACAATCCGCACTCGCAGCACCCAGGCGAAACCGGAACTGACTGTAGGATTTCCGACGAAACCCCTTCTTCGGATATTGAATGGATAAACTCTGGTCCTGACCCGTAAAAAACTTCTCGATGGGTTGACCACCCGCCATCGCAAACTGCAACGTCAAACTGTCCTGTTGCCGCTCTTCACCCCTGGCGAAACGCGGTGGGCGCCCCCGGGCCATGGACATTTTCCACGCAGTTAACGCATTGTTCAGAATCGCTGTTGCCGTAGCCTGCCCCAACCCATCCCGAACGGCATCCGCACGACATTGATACGTCGCACAACGACTGTTGTTTCCAACCCTGGAATAGAACCGCTCCTGCATCTCCGCCTTATATTCTGCGCGAACCGCCTTCAAGTCAGTCGATAACGTTTTCCAGGTTTCCCGACGCTGCGCCGCAACATCCCGCATCCGCGCTTCGTCGTTGTCCGCCCGCGCCGCCGTAAAAGCCGCGTTCAACTGTTCGATACGCTGCAAACGCTCTTGTGATTCCGCGGGCAACCTGTCCCGCACGAATATCTGCATCTCATCATACACCTCACGCATCACGGCGATAATCTGGTTGTACAGGGCGCGAGCTTTCTTAATCTGTAACCACACATCGTCCATGCACTCTGTGTCCAGACGAATGCCATAACAATATACCAACTGCTGCCCATCTGTTTGCGGTACAATCCTTACTGATTTCATCCGATTGCGCGGGGAACCCCGGCATAACCGGGGATGGATAGCGCCTGTTCCCGCTCCTCCTTATGCGTAAAAGCTATCTTTCGAATAGGTGGGGCCTTACGGCCCCGTGTCCTTACGGACGCTTGTAACGCGTGCCTTTCAGCCCATCTCCCCTCGGGGCTGTGTGATACCGGCTCCGTGCTTTTACACACGCGGCGGACACCTTCGGCGCTTTCCCTTTCGCCAGCGTGATGCCTGCCTTCCAGTGTCCGGGACTGAGGAAGCATCCCGGAGTGGGTCTCAACGACCCGTATCCCACGTCTGCACATTACCGCTTGCGCCCCCTGGTCAACCCAGCCTGCGTACCACCTTGCAAGCTCCACCCTTCAGGGCAGGGTAGTTGACCTTCAAAACTCCTGCTGAAAAACCCAACCACTCAGCATTACCGGAATCCGAAAATTAGGACGGGTGAGGCGTTACCCCAGGACCCTGAGATTATGCGTCACGACTTCATTCCACCGCGTCCGCAAAATCCGAGTGCCCAACCATCCCGGACTATTTGGATTGAGGGAGCCCGGCCAATTTCGCCATTCCGGTAACCCCTGTTGTTCAACCGTTCAAACAAGGAGTATCTGGATATGCCCACTCATTCTTTTGCGTTGATTAAGATGCAAACCGCCGCCGTACTCATCGGGCGGTGGCCTGCTTTCGTATCCTGGCTTGTGGACCATCGGTCAGAGCTCTCCGAAAGGCTGATGTTCATCCATCGCGACCCGGATATTGGCAGTTATTGCCCCATTCACATCGGAGAATCCGGGGAAGCATTTCATGTGTATACCGATTTCGAGGATACGGGTGGGGCGGTATGTAACAGTTGCGGGGGATTTTCCGATGGTTGTGCCCTGTTCGAGCGGATATATGCGGCCGCGGACCTGGACAAGGCCCTGTTTTACGAGGATGCCGCCACCTGGCTGCAAGCGATGGGCCTGGAATGTCCGGCGGAAGCCGAAGCTGCGGCCCTGTGGGACTGGATACACTCCCTGGATGCGGAGTATGCCGTAAAATATTTGCGTTTTCGTGGTATTACCGGAGTAAACGAGGAAAGTCTGCCCCGCGCCATCCGTGCGAGTGCCGCCACCGAAAGCGACCCGCCGATAATGAGAACGTTGTTATCCAAAGAAGGACGACCGCTTACCGTATTGCGCACCTATCTGGCGGATACGGGGCTGGGCCTGAACCCGAATGTTCGGGTTGCCAAGCGATTGTATCCCGTCAGCCGCCCACGAATCGCTTCTCAGGGTTATTTTGACCTGTCGGCGCCGGGATGTGTCTCACCCATCCTGTACACGGGAGAGGGAGTCGAGAGCATGATGGCCATTCGCGCCATCGTTGAGGATGCGCATATCCATGCCCAGGGTGGCGCGGCCAACCGCTATGGCAAGATATATGTGCCGGAGGGCATCACCACCATACATCTTTGCGCGGAACGCGACGGTACACTGGACAATCTGAAGAAATCGGTAGCTACCTTACGGGAACGGGGATATTCCGTCCATGTGCATATTCCACCGGAAATGGAAAACGGTACCGACTGGCTGGACTACCTGACGGAAGTCGGCATTACCACGATGGCCCGTGTTTTTCAGGAGACGTCGGATGCCCGATATGGTTCGGGAGACCAAACACCCAGCATCGCGTTACCCACGCCATTACCGAATGACACGGGAACCCCGACGAACGCCGAACCGGAAGTTCCCCCCCTGGAGTTCAACCTGAATAATCCGGATGCGGACTTGTTCGCCTATCTGGATAAACATCTGCCCCTGTTCAAGCGGGACTCCTGGTTTCTGCACCTGCGTATTCCGGAAACCGTTCCCGTCAAATTACTGGGGGCCGTGCTGGAACCCCTGGGCGTGGATGACTTGATGGCCGCGATTTCCGAGAAGATAGCTTTCTTCATGGAATCCTCAAACGGTAATTTCACCTACATGCAAACCCCCCGGGGACGCATCGCCAACTGGTTCAACTCTGCCTACGCCCGAGGGGTCCTAGACCAGAACCTGCGGGTATTGCGGGATGTAGTGTTGTCGCCTACTGTGGTGTCCTATATGCCGGAAGGCCGGTATTCCCGAAAGGCATACCGATTCCTGAAGGAACCCGGCTATGACCCGGTATCCAAATATTACCTGTGTGCAGATGATTTCGAGTTGAACTGTTTGCGCCGGGCACAACTTTCCCTGGAAAATCGGGAACACGAAAACGAGGATACCCTTTCGGAAGAGGATATCGAGGGCTATTTCGCAGGAGATTTACATCGCAAATCCGATGAATACGCGAGAAACTGGGATGTACCGGATTCCCTGCGGGAAAGAAAGGGCCTCATCAACCAGGTTCGCAAGGAATTTCTGTGCCATTTGCCGGTGCTGATGGAGGATTTCCATTTTGCGACGATTTCCGACTATGCCAACATGCTGGCCATGTTCCTGTCACCCCTGTTGACAACCGCTTGTGACAACATCCCGTTCTTCATGGTACAGGCACCGGCGCGTGGGGCCGGCAAGACGACGCTGGTACAGGCGTTCGGAAATCTCTGGGGTGGCGTAATGCAGATTGCGGCCCCGGATTCCGACGATGAGATGGAAAAACGAATGGGAACCGCATTCACCACCGGTAAACGCATGGTGTTGTTCGACAACCTGAACCGTCTGGATTCACCGTCATTGACCAATCTGTTGACTTCCGGCGGCAGCTACGAGGTACGGAAACTGGGGGGCAACCAATCCCTGAGAATGCCACCGGGCCTATTATTGCTGGGAACCGGAAACAATCCGGTCATCCAGCATGAGCTGGCACGACGCATCGTTTTCATCGACCTCGACCCGCCCCGGGATATTGTCACTTCCAGGATTGAATTTCGATATCCGGATTTACCCGGATACGTACAGTTGGCGACCCACCAGGTAACCATCAAACAGGCGTTGTATACCTGTTTGCTGGTCTGGGAAAAGTTGGGATTCCCCATTCTGGGAGATACACTGGACGTGAATGGCTTCATTCCGAAGTTCGAATCCTTCACGGACTTCGCCAAGCTGGTCACGTCGTTCCTGTACCTGTTCTTCCCGGGGAACTTATACCGTCAATTCCTGGATAATCAGAAGAAGTATCTGGATGCAGATGCAGAATCCGACGAAATTTCGCAATTCGTGTCCGGATGGGTCAAGGAATTGTCCGAAAAGGACTTGCCACGCTGTATCGATAAACCCGACTGGTTTCCCGTATCTTCCTTGGTACAGTTGTCGGAGCGATTGCAGGTACCCTCCACCATTATCGAGTACCGACACACCGAAGCGGGAAAAACCCGCCGACTGGGCATGTGGCTGTCCCGATTGTCGAACCGACGGTTCCCGCTGGAAAGCGGCAACTGGCGGATTGTCCGATATCCCACGATGCTGCCTTACCCGGTAGAAGATGGCGCCATACGCCGAAGCCGAGCATATTGTCTGGAACGGGTGGACTGAGAAAACACCATGTCTGATTTCAAAACACAGGAAGTGCTTACCGCAGTACAGGTAGAAGGGCCGCCCGAAAATCTGCTCTCGATGGTTACCCGATGTTTCTCGTATATACGCGGGGAGTACATCCTGCTGACGGACAGGATTCTCCCCGTACCCGGCGGCATGAGTTACTCGCTAACCCGGGAATCCGCGTGTCTGTTGCACCGTGATACCTTACCGTATATCGACTTCAAGAATGCGTTATTGCGGGAGATTCTCTTCCCTTCAAGAGACTTCCTCCGTTGTCTCCGGGAGGAATTTTCCGAAGAGATGCGGATTCCGGTGGCCCACTGTATCCGCAAACTGGAAACCCGATTCCCCGATGACATGGAAGAGTTGGTCACTGCCTTGCGGGTGTTTCGAGAAACAGGATATGCCAACGTACAGGAATATGAGGCGGAAGCCTGGGGACTGCCAGCCCCGCCTTACGATGTAACCCTGAACCTGGATTATCCACAGGATGTGTTGAGTGTGCTGAATTTTCATTTCACAACTCTGGGGCCGTCTCCGCTGAATCTGTTGGCCACGTTATCAGCGCAATACCCGGAATGTTTGTTTCATGTGGGCGTCTTGCCCAGAAATCAAGGTATCGCCCATGTCACGCAAATAAAAAGCGGGGTTCCCAGCATGGAGACGTGGTACACATCCATGCCAACCATACGAAACCTGGAACCATTCAGATACGTGGAAAAAATAAACCAGTGGTGCCGTGGCACCACCGGATATCGCAGGATTCGACTATCCTGACCGGAAATTATGACAAATCATGTCGAGGGTTATGACATATTGTTAAAAACCCTCAATCATCCAGAAGGATGTCGCGATACTCACGCCCAGACTTGAATAAGTAATACAGCGGCATCCCTCTTACTATTCGGAGGACCTCATGATACTCCGTGAGGTCAACCCTCGGGTCTATCCGCAGCATCTTTTCCAAGCGCTTATTCAACTTCGGAGATACCCGTAAACATCCTATGAATCCCGCTTGCCCTCTAAAACAATCCATATTTCCAAAACCCTTACGGACCCCGATAAAGGTGAATGATACATTACCGATATTCCATCGGTCCCCGGGAATACAATATTTGCCAGGGTCTCTTTGCCACCCACCGCCATCACCATTTGGAATGGGACGCCATAACAGGTATTTCTGAAAGTACTTGTCAAACGCGAGACGCTCGGTGAGCACCAAAAAATAAACATACTCCATTTCCATTACCATCTCCCATAGAACACACGGCGACATTGCCGATTGCTGGAGTTACCGGAAAAAGATAATTAACGTGGTTACAGACACAAAGCAGTCTCGCGTATTTCTTATAAGGGCCGAGCCGGGTCGGCCATGAGCCTTTTCTCACAAGCTCGGCCTATAGCCCATCAGAGTTTAGGGAGAGTGGTTGACCCGGAAATCAGGAAACGTGTTTTTCCCGAGTTTTACCGTCGAATTGATGGCTGTCAGAGGCCCGCAGTACATTTTCGGCGTCCTGACTTCCGCGTTCCTTCAATACCCGAAGAATGTTCGCCAGTTCCGCGGATAACTCGAACCGCATACCCACCAGGCGAGCAGCCGCCAGGAAATCTTCGTCCATGGTCATGAGCAGCAGAGCCAGGGCGTGCGGATAAGGCACCGCCAGCATCTCCGCTGAATTCCAGTCCATGTCCTTGCTACGCTTCGTGTCACCGGCCTTTTTCCCGGAGACATGACACCCGCCACCACAGCAACCGGACTTTCCAGCAGGTTCCGGTGCCTTTTCTGAGGAGTTCGAGGATTCGTCAGATGCCACATGACGCATGAACAGGTTCACCAACTCCTCGAAACAGGACTCGTCAGAGGTGGGAGTCCCGGGTTTCGCGGAAGAGGATGCCCGCGCATCGTTGGCTGGTTTCCCAGAGGATTGCGCATTCTTCTCGTCAGAGGGCTTGAGACTGGAAAGACTTCCCAGAACGGATTTCAACAACCCGGCAAATTCCGCCGTCTCGTCTGACAACAACGTGTCCGCCAGCTTGCCCAGATGTTCAAAGGTATTCTTCTGCATGCTTGTTCGCGAAAAACTGAAAACGCCTTTCAGCCGGGGTAGCACCGATATTCGCACTCCTTGAAATGATGGCTACCGTGAATTGGTAGCCCTATTACCGGAACCCTGAAATTGGCGCGGTTACAACCGGGATGCCACAACACCAATTCCCCACATCCGGTAATAAGCCCAGTGGTATCCGGATGGAAACGGATACTGGGTTATCCACAATATCAACGAATCCTGAATTTGGACAAAACCTCAACTTGTCCCTGGAAAGGTTCCGTTTAGGCGTAACAGAGAGATATTTTGATGTGTGACCTATGGAGGGCCGATGGACAGTCTGCTGACCATCCATGACCTGGCCCGGATTCTAAGAGTGTCTCACCGGACGCTCCAGAATCGTAAACCGGAAGACCTGCCCCCGTCCATTACGCTGCCCGGTACCAAAAGGGCCAGACGCTGGCGGGAAAGGGACGTGACGCAGTGGTTGCTGGGATTGCCGACGAGCAACCCGGTATCCGCCAACTCGTCAGTTCGGCGACCAGGCAGACCCAGGCGGGTGGTATAGCAGCGACCACTTCCCTAAACACCCCTTCACATCCCCTTCGAAGTCACAAAATGCGACCTCAAAAGCCGCTGGCAGGGCGCAAACCCTTTGCAGGGCGCAAACCCTTTGCAGGGCGCAAACCCAAAAAATCCTGTTCAGTTCCACATTCCCGGTCCCATTCGCCATGTGGCATCCGTGGCAGCCGGGGAAAGGCTATCGGAACCGGGCCGAGTATCCCGCCGCATGGTGGACGCCCGTTCAGAAAATCAATGGCAAGCGGGTCTGGGCGTCTATCTGTTATGACCAGTTATTGCCCGCCGTCTGGCTGGAGGGCGTTATCCAGAAGCCGCGAGTGGTGTTGCTGACGAACAATGAGTGGTGGGCACAAGGCACCCGGATTCCGACGATTCAGCGCAACAGTAGCTGGGCGTGGGTGCGGTTGATGGGCGCGGTCATGGTGGATGCGAAGAATGGCTAGTATGTTAGACCATTCAGCCGTGCTTGTGCTGGCGGTTTGTGCCCCTCTGCTCTCGCTTTCCATGCAGCGCGGCAAGACCCAAGGCCACCAGCCCATAGAATACCACTGCTCCCATACCAATAAATGCAGCAGTCGTCATGCTCATAGGTTACTCCTCGTCATCTTCCATAGCCAGCAGCAGATTGGCGATAGCTTGGCAGGTAATCCACCAGAGAAAAGCTGCCAGCAGCACATAAGGGGCTTTAAGGGAATACCCCAGCAACCCCAATCCAATCCCGCCGTAGGTGGATGCCTTTTTCAGTTCATCCGCGATAGACGTTCGTACCACCTTGTTAAAGCGTAGTCTCACGCCATTACCCCACAACTCCCCTGCTTAAGAGGGAGTATAACGCCTCAGCAAAGGGAAGTCTTGTCTGTCTTTGCCATGCGCCTGTGACACCCGGAGTTGTTGGGTCTGGGTGCGGTTGATGGGCGCGGTCATGGTGGAGGCGGAGAATGGGTAAGTGTGCAATGTGTGCAGTGGCGTTGCACCACCAACTGCACACATTATTGCACACATTGCCTATGCGCCACCGTTCGTAAATATTGACAACCTTTTGATTTAATTGGCGGAGAGGGTGGGATTCGAACCCACGTAACATTACTGTTCATCCGATTTCGAGTCGGCGCCGTTATGGCCACTTCGGTACCTCTCCGGGCAGGCATACATTAAGCTTTCATGAAAACTTCGGCAAGTCCTCAAAACACCCTCAAAATCCGGGCGATCAGATACCATCGAACCTGGGCTGGCAACACACCTTACAAACGGGCTCCATCATTACGATCCTTGGAACTGATGAACTGGCGTTTGAGCACATGCTCACGTTTCAGCCCCAACCACAGGGCAATGGGGCTGGCGACAAAAATGGAAGAATAGGTGCCGACCACCACGCCAATGACCAATGCAGTGGCAAAGCCATGAATTACCGGCCCGCCAAACAAAAACAGGGAGAGCGCCACCATGAAAGTAATGAAGCTGGTAATGACGGTTCTGGAAAGGGTTTCATTGATGGCTACGTTAAAAATTCCGGCTACATCCCCGCTACGCGAAGCGCGGAGGTCTTCGCGCATGCGGTCGAATACCACCACCGTATCATTCAAGGAGTAACCCATAATCACCAGTAGCGCCGCAATCACTGTCAGGGAAAACTCTTCCTGACTAATGGCAAAAAAGCCCACCACCAGAATAGGATCATGGAGCATGGCCAGCACTCCACCTACCGCAAAACGCCATTCAAAGCGGAAACCCACGTAAATCAGAATTCCCAGGGTCACAATAATCAAGGCCATGATGCCCTTGTTGCGTAGCTCCTTGCCGACTTCCGGGCCGACATACTCGGTGCGCCGAAGCTGTACATCAGGATAGGCCGCCTGGTTTTTCTGAAAGACCTGCAAAATGCGTGTACCTACGGCACTACTCTCCCCCGGTTGCGTGCGCAGACGAATCAGCAGGTCTCGATCCCCTCCGAAGGTTTGCACCACCACATTGTGAAATCCCGCAGCAGCCAGTGTACCTCGCACCGCGCCCAGATCCGGGGTTTTGCTGAAAGCCAGTTCCACCAGGGTACCTCCGGTAAAATCAATGCTGTAGTTGAGCCCACGCACCAGAAAAACAGCCACGGAGGCGACAATCAACAGCGCGGATATGCCGAGAAATATCCAGCGCCTCGACATGAAATCCACATGGGTACGAACTTTGAATATTTCCATGGCGCGGCCTCAGATATACAGTTTTTGAACGCGCCGCTTACCGAGGACGCGTTCGATAATCCCGCGACTCATCATGGTCGCGGTAAACATGGAGGTGATCACCCCGATGGTCAGCACCAGCGCAAATCCCTTGATGGCTCCAGTCCCAAACTGGAAAAGCACCAGTGCGGCAATCAACACCGTAATGTTGGAGTCGACAATGGTCGCAAAGGCTTTCTTGAATCCGGCGTCAATGGCGGCGCGTACACTCATGCCATGGCGCAATTCCTCGCGGATTCGTTCAAATACCAGCACGTTGGCATCCACGGCCAAACCGATTTTCAGCACAATTCCCGCAATTCCGGGCAAGGTCAGGGTCCCTCCTATCAAGGAAAGCACGGCCAGAATGGCGAGAATATTGACCAGAATGGCCAGATCCGCAATCAATCCAAAGGCCCGATAATAAATGGTCATGAATGCGACCACGAAAATCATCCCAAACAGCACCGCCATGACCCCGTCATGAATGGAATCCTGACCCAGGGTGGGGCCTACCGTGCGTTCCTCGGAAATATGCACGGGCGCCGGTAAGGCACCCGCCCGCAACTCAATGGCGGCATTGCTGGCAGCCTTGAGATTGGCAAAACCGGTGATCTGGGCCCTGCCGCCGGTGATGGCTTCACGGATGACGGGTGCCGTCACCACTTTGTTGTCCAGCAGAATCGCCATGCGCTTACCCACATTTTTGCTGGTCAGATCGCCAAAAATCCGGGTACCGGCATTATTAAAACTGACGTTAATGATGGATTCCCCATTATTGTTATCCACTCCGGCGCTGGCATTACTCAAATAACGGCCGGTCAGCACCGTATCGGTATAAAGCACATAGGGTGAACCATGCAGACCGTAATACAAGGCGGTTCCTGGTGGAAGCTGTCCCTTCAGGGCATCCGCCATATTGGCCTGGTCATCCACCATCTTGAACTCGAGTTGGGCCGTGGAACCAATAATGGACTTGGCGCGCTGGGTATCCTGTACACCCGGCAACTGCACGGCAATATGCTCCACCCCCTGACGCTGAATCACCGGTTCCGAGACGCCCAGTTCATCAATACGATTCCGGATCACCACGATGGCCTGCTGCAAGGCATCATCTTTCATTTTTTTGGCAGCATCGGGAGTGATGCTCACGTCTATGATGCCTTTGGGCTGGACGGTGACCGTATAATCGGGATATTGCTGGGCGATGACTTTTTGCGCTTGCCGAGCCAGGGCCGGGCTGGCCATTTCAATGTCCAGGGAACCGGGACTCGTACTATTGACGGCCAGATACTGCAGATCCTTGTGGCGCAGGAAGGTACGCAAACTGCCACTATCCTGTTCCAGAGCATGCTTGATGACCGCATCCGTATCGACCCGCAGCAGCAAATACACACCGCCACGCAAATCCAGGCCCAGATTGACGGGCGTCCCGCCCATGAATTTCAGCCAGCCGGGTTCGGCGGACATTTGCGAGAGAATCACCTGAGCGTTGGTCGGCAGTTTGTCCTGCAGCAAGGTTTCCGCGAGCCCCTGGGCATTATCATCGGGGAAGAAAAAAGTGCTGCCCTTGGCATCGCTGCTGACCCGGGTCACAGGAATTTTGGCGTCCTGCAGCCAGCCTTGCATGGTCGCTGCGGGTGGAATGATGGTGCCGATGGGTGCGCGTACTTCTACAGCGGCATGCCAGCCATAAAAATTGGGCAGTGCGTACAAAAAGGCAGGGACAACCACCAGGAGAATGATCAGGTACTTCCACCACGGATAACGGGTCATGAACAGGCCTTAAAGTTTTTTCAGAGTCCCTTTGGGAAGCAACAGGGTAACAGCTGCTTTCTGGACTTTCACCGTAACCCCTTCAGCGACTTCAATGTGCAGGTATTCCTCTCCCAGTTGCATGATCCGTCCAGCAAGTCCGCCGACCGTCACGACCTCGTCCCCCTTGGCAAGGGATGCCATGAGTTGGCGCTGCTCTTTGGATTTTTTCATCTGCGGTCGAATCATCATGAAATAGATGATGGCGCCAAAGACCAGAATATACACAATCATGATCAATCCGGAGTCTGACCCCCCGCCGGCTGCGGTTTCGGCATAGGCATTGGCAATCGGTGAAAAACTCATGATTCACTCCTGATCTGCTTAGAGAGGGCGCCCATTGTAGCCTTTAGGCGTCAATGAGGGAACTTGTCCTACGCCGTTGATAAAATTCTTTCCGGAAAGCTTCCAGACGCCCCTGCATGATGGCCTGGCGCAGACCTGCCATGAGATCCTGGTAATAATGGAGATTATGTTGGGTATTGAGTCTGGCTCCCAATATCTCCTGGCTGCGCTGCAGGTGCCGCAAGTAAGCGCGACTATAATTCTGGCAGGTATAACAAGCACACTCCGGATCCGGAGGCAAGGGGTCCTTTTCGTAGCGGGCGTTACGCAGCTTGAGGATGCCGTCCCGGGTAAATAACCAACCGTTCCGGGCATTCCGGGTCGGCATGACGCAATCGAACATGTCCACGCCCCGATAGACTCCCTCGACCAGGTCTTCCGGCGTCCCCACCCCCATCAGATAGCGTGGCCGATCCCTGGGCATCCAGGGCATGAGGTCTTCCAACACTTGCATCATCTCGGTCTTGCTTTCGCCTACCGAGAGGCCACCCACGGCGAGGCCTGGGAAATCCAGCTTTTGCAAGCCTTCGAGAGAGCGTCGCCGTAAATCAGCGTAGATCCCGCCCTGGACAATGCCAAATAGCTGCCCAGTCCCTTGATAAGCCAGGCAGGAACGTGCCGCCCAGCGCAGGGAAAGCTCCATGCTCGTCCGTGCTTCGGTGTAGGTCGCCGGATGGGGCGTGCATTCATCAAAAACCATGGCAATATCCGAACCCAAGGCCGCCTGAATCTGCATGGATTCTTCGGGCCCCAGAAAAATTTTGTGCCCATCGGTAGGGGCGCGAAATTCCACCCCGGCCTCTCGCAGCTTGCGCAGGGCACCGAGACTGAACACTTGGAAGCCCCCGGAATCCGTGAGAATGGGGCGATCCCAATGCATCATCTGGTGCAATCCCCCCAGAGCGCTGATGACCTCCAGACCAGGGCGCAAAAAAAGATGAAAGGTATTGCCGAGGATGATGTCCGCACCAAGAGCCTTGAGTTCTTCAGGGGCCATGGCCTTGACCGTGCCATAGGTGCCCACCGGCATGAAGGCCGGCGTCTGAATATCACCGCGTGGCAGGTGGACAATGCCGCGCCGGGCCGCGCCATCCTCACCCAGACATTCGTAAATCCCCATCAGATCAAACCCTTCTTGAGCGCTGCAGGGGTAATGAACATGGCATCTCCATAACTGAAAAAACGATAGCGGGCGGTAACCGCATGGCGGTAGGCGGCAAGCATACATTCAGTACCCGCAAAAGCACACACCAGCATCAGCAGGGTTGATTCGGGCAGGTGAAAATTGGTCAACAGGGCATCAATGACCTGAAACTTTTTACCCGGATACAAAAACAGACGGGTTTCACCCACGTAAGCACGCAAGGTCCCGTCTTCTCCAGCAGTTTCCAATGCCCGACAGGCCGTTGTGCCCACCGCTATCACTCGTCCACCCCGAGCCTTGGTTGCGGCTATGGCCTCCACCGTTTCCTGTGAAACCATCAGGGTTTCGGCGTGCATGACATGCTCCTGCACGCTATGGCTGCGCACTGGCAAAAAAGTCCCGGCGCCGACGTGCAGGGTGACAAAACGCCGCTCTACTCCCCGAGCATCCAGGGCGTCCAGCAAGGCCTGATCAAAATGCAGGCCGGCGGTGGGTGCGGCTATCGCCCCCGGCTTGTCCGCATAGACCGTCTGGTAGCGCTCCTGGTCCCTGAGCTCGGGAGCACGATGAATGTAAGGTGGAAGCGGCATACTGCCCTCGGATTCCAGAATTTTCAACCAGGACCCATGGTAAAGATGCAGGCGGACTTCCATGTCTTCTTTTTCAAGAACTTCGACCTGATCGCCATGGGCCAGACGCAGGCGCATCCCAGGCCGCAAGGCTTTGGAAGATTTGGCCAGAAACCAACCGTCCTGTTCACCCAGCAGCCGATCCAGCAATAATTCCACGGCCCCGCCCGTCTCCTTGTGAGCGTGGAGACGGGCGGGAAGCACTCGGGTATCATTGAGAACCAATAAATCGCCGGGATGCAGCAATTCGGGCAATTGACGGATCCAGTTATCCTGCCATTGCCCGCTATGACCATCGACCACCAGCATGCGCGAGGCGCTGCGCTCGGCGAGGGGTTCCTGGGCAATCAACTCCGGGGGCAAGTCGTAGGAAAAATCACTTTTCAGCATATTGACTCATTTCAGGAAAACCAGTCCGTTTCATCCTCTGCCGGATGGGGAATCACTTGCACCTGGGTAATGCGCGGACCTTTCTTGCGTAATACCAGCACATCAAAATCGGCAAAATGGACCCGCTCCCCTTCCTCCGGGACTCTGTCCAGTTGCCGCATGACCAGTCCGCCAATGGTATCTGCCCCATCCTCATCAATGTCACGATCCAGACAACGCTCCAAAGAGTAGAGGGAGAGGCTGCCCGAGCCCACCCAACTGCCATCCGGACGCCGCTGCCACTCCTTGCGCTGATGCCGGAACTCGTCGGGAATGACGCCGAGCAGACTTTCCAGGACATGATCCAGGGTCACAAACCCGGTGATGGTACCCAGATCATCCACTACCAGGGCAAAATGGGGATGGCCGGAACGAAAATGGCTCAACAGATCCATGGCGGGTAGGGCCTTGTTGACCGAAGGCAGTGGGCGTAGCAGATCCTTGAGATCACCCAGTTCTCCATGCTGCGCCAGCCGCGCAAAGGCATCCTTGACATGCAGCAGGCCGATCACATGCTGGCGGTCGCCCTCGCAAACCGGGTAGCGGGTAAAACGATGGCGCAACATCAGCGCCCGGGTTTCTGCGGGGCTGTCTTCGCGCAACAGACAGATCATGTCCGCAGCGGGACGCATCAAATCGCCAGCCGTCAATTCGCTGAAGTCCAGGGTGCGATCGAGAATATCCCCCGTACGCTGCCCCAAGGTTCCCTGAGCCTGGCTGAGGGCCAGAATCATCGCCAGCTCATCCCGGGAATGGGGCGCATCCCCGGCATGTTGATCCAGGCGCAAGGCGAAAACCCGGAGGACAATGCGCGTTGCCCCGTTGAGGACCCAGATGGCTGGATACATCAGCCAGTAGAAAGCGTAGAGTGGTGCCCCCGTCCATAGCGATACCGCTTCGACTTTGCGGATGGCCAGGGATTTGGGCACCAATTCGCCAATGACAATGACCACAAAGGAAACCAAGACAAAGCCCAGGGTCAGCGCGACAGACTGCAGGATGGCTGGATTGCGTACTCCGAAAAACCCCAGTACGGGCTCCAGCAAAGGGGCCATGGCGGGTTCGCCAACCCAGCCGATGCCCAGAGAAGCAAAAGTGATGCCCAGTTGGGTGGCCGACAGGTAAGCATCCAGACGGCCATGCATGCGCACCAGAATCCGGCCACGAAAGCCGTGTTCCTGGGCGAGGGTACGAGCATGGGTACTGCGCAGGCGGACCAGGGCAAACTCTGCCGCCACAAAAAAACCATTCAATAAAATCAAGAGGGCTGCCAGCAGCAGCCCATTGGCTTCAGTCACGGGGGCAGTCCCCCATCCGCAGCAGCTTGCTCCGGACGGCTTCAGTCATCGCTGGCAATGAGCTGTTCCAGACCGGCAAAACTCTGGACCACATCGTTACTAGACAGGGTGACACCCAACTGCCGCGCGATCTGGCTGATGGAAAAAACGCCGCGAATTTCAATGCCATGGGGTGTTTCTTCGCGGACCAGTGCATGCTGGCGACCCGCCTTGCGCAGGGTGAGCACAATATCTCCCACCGTGGAGCGCTCCACTTCCGGAAGGTCCAGCACATCGATTTGCCCCAGAGGCACCATGACACTCTGGACCTGGATACTCTCACGCGCCAGATGTTCTTCGGCAGCCAGGCGTACCGGCTTTTCGCCCATGATATCCCGGGCGGTAATCAAACCGACCAGAATACCCAGATCATCCAGGACAAATAACAGGCGCACGCCCCTATGAATCATGCGTTGCATGGCCTGATCAATGCTGGATTCGGGTTTGATGGATGCGGCCGGTACCCGCCGCAGATCGGTCATGCTTTTCAGCGCGGAGTCTTCCGGTGTGAGACTCAGGGGCAGGCCATTATCAAACAAACAAACACGGGTGCCAGGCTGGAGGCCATGACGTTGTAAGGCCCGGAATCTTGTCATCTCTTTTTCTCCGTTGGGTCAATGAAAGGAAATAGCTCCATATTCACACAGCATAGCGCAAATCAGGTCGAGGCAGTTGCGGCTGCAAAACCCCTGTGCAGATCATCCTGAATATCGTCCACGTGTTCCAGCCCGACGCTGATGCGCAGCAAGCCATCACCAATACCGGCTGCTGCACGGGCTTCCGGGCTGACCCGGCTGTGCGTCGTGCTGGCGGGATGGGTAATGGTGGTTTTGGTATCCCCCAGGTTTGCCGTCAGGGACAGCAGACGCAGGCCATTGACAAAGCGCCAGGCCGCTTCTTGCCCGCCTTTCAGATCAAAGGACAGGATGGCACCGGGACGACTTTGTTGCTGCGCAGCCAGGGCATATTGGGGATGACCTTTCAATCCCGGGAAATACACCCTTTCCACTTCCTGGCGAGCAGCCAGCCATTCGGCAATCTGTTGGGCATTCTCGCTATGCTTTTCCATCCGCAAAGCCAGGGTTTCCAAGCCCTTGAGCTGCACCCAGGCATTAAAAGGGCTCAAGCTGGGCCCGGCGGTGCGGACAAAATTGCGCGGGCCATTGTTCAACAAGGCATTACTGCCACAAACAGCTCCCCCCAGAGTTCTCCCCTGCCCGTCCAGATATTTGGTGGCAGAATGCAGCACCAGATCCGCGCCGAACTTCAAGGGTTGCTGCAAGGCCGGGGTACAGAAACAATTATCCACCACCAGCCAGGCATCATGCTCATGGGCCAGATCCGCCAAAACCTTCAGATCGCCAATTTCCGTCAGGGGATTGGACGGCGTTTCCAGAAACAGCAGACGGGTTTCGGGGCGAATGGCGGCCTTCCAGGCATCCAGGTCCGCCAGGGGCACATAGGTGGTCTCGACGCCAAAACGTCCCAGAATGGTGCTGAGCAATTGCACCGTCGTCCCAAAAATGGACCGTGAGGCGACAATATGATCACCTGCCTTCAGCAGGCCCATGAACGCCGTCATACAGGCGGCCATCCCTGATGCCGTAGCGACACAAGCCTCGGCACCTTCCAGAGCGGCCAGACGTTCCTCGAAAGTGCGCACCGTGGGATTGGTAAAGCGCGCATAGATATTGCCCGGTAACCGACCGGCAAAGCGTTCTGCCGCTTCCTCCGCAGATCCGAACACAAAGCTGGACGTCGGGAAAATCGCCTCACTGTGTTCCTGTTCCTGGGTGCGGTGAATACCGGACCGAATGGCCAGGGTTTCCGGATGTAGTCGTGTGGTCCAGTCCCCATTTTCTGAACTCATTTCGCCTCCTTGAGCAAGTGTAACTGACGGGAGCCATGCCCTTCAGGGGTAGGTAAGGGATAATCACCGCTGAAGCAGGCATCACAAAAACCTTTGTCCCGCGATCCCACGGCGGCGTAGAGCGCCTCCAGACTGATATATCCCAAGGTGTCCGCACCGATGATTTTACGCACTTCCTCGATACTATGCTGGGCCGCAATCAATTGGGAGCGATCCGGCGTATCGATACCGTAATAGCAGGGTCCAGTGGTCGGCGGTGAGCTGACCAGAAAATGCACTTCCCGGGCTCCCGCCGCACGGACCAGATTGACGATCTTGGCGCTGGTCGTACCCCGAACAATGGAATCGTCCACCAGGATCACCCGCTTGCCGCGCAAAATATTGGGTTGGGCGTTGAGTTTTACCTTGACACCAAAATCCCGGCCGCGCTGGGCGGGCTGGATAAAGGTCCGACCGACGTAATGGTTGCGGATCAGACCCAGTTCAAAGGGCAAACCGGAAGCTTCCGCATAACCCATGGCAGCGGCCACCCCGGAATCGGGTACGGGCACCACCATGTCGGCTTCCCGTGGATGCAGACGGGCCAGGGCCTGACCAATGCGCTTCCGGGCGGAATACACATGGATACCATCCAGGACGCTATCCGGGCGGGCGAAATAAATATACTCAAAAATGCACATCCTGCGCTCGGCAGCGGCAAAAGGCTTGCGACTTTCGATACCCTCTCGGGAAATGAGGATGAGTTCGCCCGGCTCGATATCCCGCACGAATTCGGCGCCCATCAAATCCAATGCACAGGTCTCCGACGCCAGCACAAAACCGCCGGAATCAATGAGACGTCCGAGTACCAATGGGCGGAAACCCATGGGATCCCGCACGCCTATCAAACGGGTTTCGGTCAGGCAGACCAGGGAGTAGGCTCCCGATACCTGTTTCAGCGCGGCCGTCAGCCGGGTGCCGGGGTCTTCTCCGGACACCCGGGCCAGCAGATGGACGATCACTTCCGTGTCCATGTCCGTATGAAAAATGGCTCCTTCCTGCTCCAGACGAGCACGCAATACGTCGGCATTGACCAGATTGCCATTATGGCCGACCGCAAAAGCGCCGTGCCGGTAATTAATGAAAATCGGTTGGGTATTGCGCAGAACCGAACCTCCCGCCGTGGAATAACGGACATGCCCGATGGCCTGCTCACCGGGGAGTTTGCCGATCTGCTCCAGTCCGAAAACATCTGCCACCCGCCCCATACCACGCTGGACATGGAGTTTGCCCTGATCTTCCGAAACGATACCGGCCGACTCCTGACCCCGATGCTGCAGAGCGTAAAGGCCCAGATAAGTCAGATTCGCTGCTTCCGGATGTCCAAAAACACCAATCACTCCACATTCATCATGGAAATGATCATCTTCCATGCATGGCTCTTCCCAACGTTCAGTGTGCAATTTTCTGCGACTCCCAATAGGACACGGCTGGCGCCGTCAATGACTGTGACCAGTGTTTTATGGGCTCCTGCGCCAGCCAGGAGTTTTTCCACCAGGACTCACGGGACAAATCGGAAGATTGTACCAAAGTAACCAGAATAGCGATCAGCACCAAACCCCGCAAAAACCCGAAAAAAGCCCCTAGAAACCGGTCGGTTGCTCCAAAGCCAATACCGTATAATAAGTTACGAACCAGAAAAGCACACAGCGTGCCGACCACCAGACAGCCAAAAAACAACATGAAAGAAGCCAATGGTGTCCGCCATCCTGCGGGAATATCATGGGAAAGCTGGGGGGCCAGCCAGCTTCCGCCCCAGGTCCAGGCCACATAAAAACCCCCTATCCAGGCCGCCAGGGAAAAGAACTCGCGAACCATGCCGCGAAACAAGCCCCAGAGCGCAGATAACACCACTAGTCCGACGACCACGACATCCAGCCAGTCATTCACGGACTTGACTCTTCCAGCCAGTGACGAGGCAACTGATTGACCAGATGAAAGGACCCGAAACAGAGTATCATATCATCCGCCGACAGTTGCGAAAGCAATGTCTGAACGACGCCTTGCAGATTTGTGCCAAACTCCACCCGTTCCGCCCCCAGTTCCCGCAAACAATCTGCCAAGTGAGCGGCTCGGGCGGCTCGGGGAGTATCGGTAATTTCCAGGACATGCCAGACTTCCACACGCTCGAGCAAGTTTTTCAGGGTGCCGGGTATGTCCTTGTCTGCCAGCATGGCGACGATGGCGTGGCAGCGCCCCTTTTGCCCTGCCAGCAGCCCAGCCAGTTGCTCTACTGCCTGGGGATTATGAGCCACATCCACAATCAGCCGGGGCGTGTTCGGTCCCCAAGGTCGCAACTCCTGGGCCCTGCCCGGCAAAACAGCGCGAAGCTGCCAATGACTCAATGCAGCATCGGGCACCGGCAACTTTTTTTGCAACACACGGACGGCTGCCAGGGCCAGCGCCAAATTATGCCACTGGGCAGCAACCGCCCAGAGCGGCACGGGCATGGGCAACTCCTGCCCAAAACCTTGCCAGCGGCGAGTCTGCACATCAAAATCAAAGTCGCGCCCAAGGATGTATAATGGCACCTGCTTGTGCGCGGCGCTTTCCAGTACCGTGGCACAGGGATTTTCTCCATCCCCGTAAAGAGCGGGCACATCGGGACGAAAAATGCCGGCTTTTTCCCGGCCAATGGACAAGCGATCCGTCCCCAGCCAGACCTGATGATCCAAATCCACCGTGGTGATGATGCTGCAATCGGGCGTAAAAGCATTGACCGCATCCAGGCGCCCACCCAGGCCCACTTCCAGAATCGCCAGATCTACCTGTGCCGCGCACAGTATTTTCACTGCCGCCAGGGTAGTTATTTCAAAATAAGTGAGGGCAATGCTGCCAGCCAGAGTCGCAATGGCATCCAAAGCGTCTGCCCAGGCCCTTGCCGGAGCAGGTAGACCATCCAGACGCAGACGTTCGTTGAACGCCCAGATATGCGGGCTGGTATAGGCGGCGACCCGATAACCGGCCTGGCGATAAAAAATTTCCAGACAGGCAACCGTGGAGCCTTTGCCGTTCGTCCCGCCCACCATGATCACCGGCATGGGCAAACGTTCCGGAATGCCCAACTCCTGCATGGCTGCCCGCATGCGCTCCAGCCCCAGGACCATATGCTCCGGGGGGCCGGCCATGCGGATCACCCGATCACTCAGTGCATCCATCAACGATCAGATCCCGCTACTTGGCACAATCAAAGCTCAGGCATGGCTGCTGGACGGGGTCAGCATGCCCAGAATTTCACCGACGACCTTACGCATCTGGCGACGATCGACAATCTGGTCAATGGCGCCATGCTCCAGCAAATATTCCGAGCGCTGAAAACCCACCGGCAGTTTCTCGCGAATGGTCTGTTCAATGACGCGCGGCCCGGCAAAACCAATGAGGGCCTTGGGTTCGGCAATGAGGATATCCCCCAGGGTCGCGAGACTGGCCGATACCCCGCCCATGGTCGGGTCGGTCAGCACCGAAATGAACGGCAATCCAGCCTTGGCCAGGCGCTCAACGGCTGCCGAAGTCTTGGCCATCTGCATCAGCGACAACAGGCCTTCCTGCATCCGTGCCCCGCCGCTGGCCGAAAAGCAGACCAGGGGACAACGCTCCACCAGGGCGGTTTCCACTGCCCGGACAAAACGAGCACCCACCACCGAACCCATGCTTCCGCCCATGAATTCAAAAGCAAAAGCCGCTGCGACGACCGGTCGGCCATGGAGCAGGCCGCGCATTACCACCAAAGCATCTTTTTCACCCGTCTTGGCTTGGGCCTCCTGCAATCGCTCCTTGTAACGCTTCTGGTCCTTGAAACGGAGGGGATCTACAGGAACGAACTCCTTGGCGATTTCCAGACGCGGTTCGGTATCCAGAAAAAAATCCAGACGCTGCCGCGCGGTGATGCGCTGATGATGCCCGCAATTCGGGCAGACAAACAGATTCTCCTCAAGTTCGGTGCGATACAAAACCGTCTGACAGGTAGGGCACTTGGACCAAAGTCCTTCCGGAACCGTGCGCTTGTTTTCGCTGGGTTGGGACTCCGGGGTGGGATTTTTCTTGATTTTTGGGGGCAATATCCGGTCGAACCAACTCATCGTACTCTCCGTGCTGCATATACGGCAGCAGACAATTCTTGTATGAAGGACCTGGCCACCTGAATAGTCGTCTGATCATCCGGACAGTCTGCCAGTTTTTCCACCAGGGCACTCCCCACGACCACCGCATCGGCACCCTGGGCTACCCGCGCTACCGTCTCGGCATCACGAATACCAAAGCCGATGGCTACCGGCAGGACCAGGTCCTGGCGCAAGGCACGCACCCGCTCCAGCACTTCTTCCCAGTTGGACTGGGCCGCACCCGTAATGCCGCGCAGGGAGACGTAATACACAAAGCCGCTGCCCAGTGCCCTTACCGTCTGGACCCGTGCTGCCCCACTGGTAGGCGCCAGCAGAAAAACCGGATCAATGCCCTGGGCTTTGAGCAGGGCCGACTCATTACGCGCTTCCTCGGGAGTGAGGTCCACAATAATGACCGCATCCACACCGGCCGCTGCGGCCGACTCCGCAAAAGTCGCCATGCCCATGGCTTCCAGGGGATTCAGATAACCCATGAGAATCACCGGAGTCTGCGGGTTACTGCGCCGAAACTCCCGGACCCATTCCAGCACCATGCGCAACTTCACCCCACGGGCGAGAGCGCGTTCGCTGGCTCGCTGAATACTGGGGCCATCGGCCATGGGATCGGAAAAAGGCATGCCCAACTCGATGGCATCAGCACCGGAGGCCACCAGGGTATGCATCAAGTCTACGGTAACCGTCAGGGAAGGATCCCCGGCGGTGATGAAGGGAATGAGGGCAGCGCGGTTTTCTTGCTGCAAGTGCGCAAACATGGCCGCTAGCCGACTCATAAATGGATGCCCTCCAGCGCTGCCACCGTATGAATATCCTTGTCACCCCGGCCCGATAAATTGACGATGATGGTCTGGTCCGAACGCATGCTGGGCGCCAGGGCAAAAGCATGGGCCAGGGCGTGGGAGGTTTCCAGGGCCGGGATGATGCCTTCCGTGCGGCAGAGTTGATGAAATGCCTGCAAGGCTTCCTGATCCGTAGCCGCCACATATTCGGCACGGCCAATATCCTTCAGGTAGGCATGCTCTGGCCCCACACCAGGGTAATCCAGCCCTGCGGAGATGGAATGGGTCGGCAGAATCTGCCCATCTTCATCTTCCATCAGATAGGTGCGATTACCATGTAATACGCCTGGTCGCCCCGTCGTCAGGGGGGCAGCATGCTGACCCGTACTCAGTCCCAGCCCGCCAGCCTCCACGCCGATCAGGCGCACGGACTTGTCGTTGATGAAAGCATAGAACAAACCGATGGCATTACTGCCACCGCCCACACAGGCAATACACACATCCGGCAAGCGCCCGGTCAGTTCCAGGCACTGGGCCCGGGCCTCATCGCCAATCACCCGATGAAAATCCCGGACCATGACCGGATAGGGATGGGGGCCGGCCACGGTGCCAATCACATAGAAGGTATTTTCCACATGGGTGACCCAGTCCCGCAGCGCCTCGTTCAGGGCGTCCTTGAGGGTGCGGGTACCACTGGTGACGGCCGCCACCTGGGCGCCCAGCAAGCGCATCCGGAAGACATTGCTGGACTGCCGTTGGATATCTTCTTCGCCCATATAGACCAGACACTCCATCCCATAGCGGGTGGCGACAGTGGCCGTGGCGACCCCGTGCTGTCCGGCTCCGGTTTCGGCAATAATCCGTTTTTTCCCCATACGCCGTGCCAACAGGGCCTGGCCCACGGCATTGTTGATTTTGTGGGCGCCCGTATGATTGAGATCTTCCCGTTTCAGATAAATCTGGGCGCCACCCAGAATGCGGGAGATGCGTTCAGCGTGATACAAAGGATTCGGACGACCGACAAACTGGCGTAATTCACTATGTAATTCCGCCCGAAACTCGGGATCTGCCTGGGCCTCCTGATAGGCCTGGTTCAATTCATCCAGCGCCGGAATCAGGGTTTCCGCCACAAAACGCCCGCCATAGGGGCCATAATGTCCAGATGTATCCGGCAATGCGTAGTCGTCCATATTTTCTCCTCAAAGCCCTTGCAATCGAGCCATAAACTCGGCCATTTTGTCATGATCCTTGCTGCCAGGCGACCGCTCCACACCACTGCTGACATCCACCCCATAAGGCTGCGCCACCCGAACCGCTTCCCGGATGTTATCCGCATGTAAACCTCCCGCCAGAATCAGCGGCTTACCCAGTTCCGGCAAGGCCCACCAGGCAAAACTCCGTCCCGAACCACCCCACTGCCCCGGCACGGCACAATCCAGCAACAGGCCCTGGGCATCAGCATAATCGTCCACCGGACGGCGCAGATCGGTTTCACCTGACACACGCAACACTTTCAGGTAAGGACGCCCAAAGCGGCGACAAAATTCGGGAGATTCATCCCCATGAAACTGGAGGATATCCAGAGGGCAGTGTTCGAGGACCTGTTCTACGTGGGCCGGATCGGCATTCACAAAAAGTCCTACCGAACTGACAAAGGGAGGTAATGCCTGAAGCATCATCTGGGCCTGGGAAATGGTGACCGCGCGTGGACTTTTTTCGTAAAACACCAGGCCAATGGCGTCCGCGCCGAGCCGCGCTGCCGCCTTGGCGTCATCCACCTGGGTTATACCACAAATTTTGACTCTTACCATCAGCGCATTCTAACACTGCCAATGGGATAAAGCATGAGCCTGAAAACGCCGCTTAGGGGGAAGCTTTTTGCGACCGTAGGCCGCGCCCTTGTTGTTATCCGCCCGTCAGAAAACCGGCATCCACTGCATCCACCGGCAAAGCAAATTCATCGGGATATCGGGGTGCGACAAAATACAGTCCGCCGGGGGGTGCGGTTATGCCAGCCTGACAGCGATCCCGACTGGCCAGTACCGTGGCTGCCCATGCCGGAGGCTGGTCACCGCGACCAATGGCAATCAGCACACCCGCCAGGTTGCGCACCATATGATGCAAGAAACCGTTGGCTTCTGCATCGATGGCAATCAACTCACCGCGCCGACTGACCGTCAGGCGCTGCAAACTGCGCACAGGATTTTTGGCCTGGCAGGATGAAGCCCGAAAGGCCGAAAAATCATGGGTGCCCAGAAGCAGATCCGCAGCAGCCTGCATCGGCTCAATGTGCAGGGGGCTATATATCCAGGCGGCATGATGACGCCACAAGGCCGATTTTTCCCGGCGATTCACGATCACGTAGCGATAGCGTCTGGCCGTAGCCGAAAACCGGGCGTGAAAATGGGCGGGAACCGGCTGCGCCCAGCGCACGGCGACACCATCCGGCAGGTAGGTATTGGTGGCTCGCACCCAGGATTCCGCAGAGCGCTGCACCGGGGCATCAAAATGCACGACCTGACATAAGGCATGGACACCGGTATCCGTCCGCCCTGCCACCGTCACCGTAATGACCCTTTGCGCCAGACGGCTGAGTGCCTCCTCCAGGGACTGCTGCACACTGGGCTGTCCTGACTGACGCTGCCAGCCACAAAAACCGCTTCCATCATATTCCATGCCCAAGGCCCAGCGGATGCCAGGCCTTGGGTCATCTGCCAAAACGCCCGCACTCAAATTACAAGTCTTCGAGCATTTTCTGGGCTTCTTCACGCTGGATGCCACGGCCTTCCTTGCTCACTTCTTCGAGCAGATCCCGCGCTGATTCACTGTCGCCCATTTCCACATAGGCTTTCGCGAGATCCAGCTTGGTACCAACGGCATCCCAGTCGTCGATTCCAGCGGAACCGGATTCAAATGAGAAAGGCAGAGTCTCTTCATGGGCGGTTTCAGGCTCGGGTACCGGGCTAGGCTCATACCCAGCAGCAACTGCCTCTCCGCTTGCCGCTTCGGTGTGGGGATGTTCCTCATCCATCAGCCGAAATTGCTCGTCAATATCGTGCAACAAGCGATCTTTTTCTTCTGCAGGAAAAGGATCAATTCCGGATGCCGGCCTACTTTCTTCCTGATCGTGAGAATAGTGGAAGTCCAATTTATCTGCCGCATCCGCCTGGGCATTGACCGGGATTTCCTGCACGGTGTCAGCGGGCGTTTCCACGGGAGAAGATCCGGCCACTTCTGTGGCCCCACCCTCATCGGCAAACAAGGCATTACCCGGAAAAAGACGCGCACCCTGAGCAGCCACTTCCTGCCAGGCCACATTGTGCGGTCCAAAGCGTCCCCGCATGCGTTCCGCCAGATCCAGATAATCCGCACGGCGATCCAGCGTTGCATACATATCCAGGAGCTTGACATATGACTCCTTGCGGCGAGGATTTTCATCCAGTGCCTCATTCATCACGGTGATGGCCTGCTCGGATTTACCATAAGTCAGATAAAGATCCGCTTGTTCAATGGGATCAATTGCCATCACATCGTCATGGTCTGCAGCGGATGGCGGCGCAGAAACCCGTTTGGAAGACACTGCGCCGGCAGCCAACGCCGCCCATTCGGGAGCAGCAGTCATGACCGGAGCAGAAGCGGCCGGAATGTTGACTACCGGTTCAGGATCCGCATTGAATGCCGCAACCGGGGCCGCAACCGGAGTAGGTGCAGGAGCCGGCGCTGGCACCTCCTGGGGCTCGGCAACGGGCTTTGGCTTGGCATTATTCAATGTAGACAGACGCTGCGACACCTCGCGCTGACGCCGCTCCGACTCCTTCTGGCGACGCAGCATCCAGAGAAACAGGATCAGGAGCAGCAAATTCCCACCCAGGGAAATCACCAGGGGAATATGGCTTAACAGGTTGTTATTCGCACTGTTGCGCGAAAGGGTAGCCAGTTGCATGCCTTGGTTAGCCAGGAGACGTTCCTCGGCACTCAGACGCTGGTCGAGTCCGGCCAGTTCGCCTTTGAATTTCTGATTTTCCGTCTGCAAAGCCAGCGTATCCGCCGCCAGAGGCACGGAACTGGCAGAACTGGTAGAGGCACTGACTGTCGTAGCAGCACTGGCAGGCGCACTGGACAACACCAAATGGGTAGCACTCTCAGTGGGATTGAGTGTTGTTTTTGCGGGCTGCTGCTTTTTATTGGCTACCGGAGCGGCAGTTTGAACGGGTTTATCCACACGACTTTGGGTGGCCAGCCAGTCCGTAGCCTGTGCTGGAGCCATTGCCTGCACCTGATTCAGGCTGGGCAATGTTAACATGCTTCCCGCATACAAATATGTTGGATCAGCGTTTTTGAAAGCCTGTGGATTGGCCTTGACCACCGCAGACATGACCTGATCCAGAGTCACCGCATTACTATCGGTAATGGATCGCGATATATCATACAAGGAGCTGTTGGCAGGAACGGGGCCATAACGATTTACCCGGGACCAGCCATGATAGAGTCTGCCGGGAGCAGATGCCTGGGGGAATGGCGTGGGTGCTGGCAGGCTTCTTGGCGCCATTGCCGATGGCATACGGGGAACAGGACTGGTCACGGGCATAGCAGCCGCATTCACCGTACTGGCCGTGTACTCCCGCACCAACTGACCACCCGACCAGTTGAGCTGGACCAGAAAGTGGAGATTGGGCTGGCTCACCGGCAAGGGGCTGGAAATCAGAATGGCGGGCTGGTCGCCACGCCGCACCGTAAAATGCCAATGCTCCAGAGCCAGAGCCTGGGGCAGATCGATCATGGCAAAAGCACTGGCCGGTGCCAGACTGGCATCCATGCTGGAAGCCGCCTGGGGAGTGACAGACTGAATGGCTATTTCCGCCCGAAAGGGCTCCCCAGGGGCCGAGAGAACCTGCAAAGATCCCAAACCCAGCGCCTGGGCCATACCCGGAAGCATCAAGCCCATCCCGGCCATGGCCCATAACCAACTCTTTCTCTCCATTGTTGTTTCCTCTTTTTCTGTAGCGCAAGCGTACCGCGATGAGCCAGGTTTGGCCCGTATTGCCCGCTATAAATAGTCGCGAATCAACAACTCTGCAATCTGTACGCTGTTCAAGGCTGCGCCCTTGCGAATATTATCGGAAACCACCCAGAAATTAATGCCCTTATCATGAGAACAATCCCCACGGATACGGCCGACATAGGTCGTATCCTGTCCTGCCGCATCCAGTGCCGAAGGCCACAAATGCTTCTCCCGATTATCCACCACCGTCACCCCAGGAGACCTTTCCAGCAAAGCACGCACAGCCTCCGGGCTGATCTTGTCGCGGGTCACCACATTGACGGCTTCGGAGTGTCCATAAAATACCGGTACCCGCACACAGGTGGCGGTCAGGGCCAGTTCGGGAAGTTCCAGAATTTTTCGGGTTTCCCAAAGCATTTTCATTTCTTCCTTGGTGTAACCATTGTCCTGAAACACATCGATTTGCGGCAAGCAGTTGAAAGCAATACGCTTGGGGAACACGTCACAAACCGCCTCTTCGTGGCGAAACAGCGCTATGGTCTGCTGACCGAGTTCTTCAATAGCCCGCTTGCCCGCGCCGCTCACCGCCTGGTACGTGGCGACCACCACCCGCTCGATGCCCACTGCATCGGCAATGGGTTTCAATGCCAGCAACATCTGGATCGTCGAACAATTGGGATTGGCAATAATGCCCCGATTGACGTAATTCGCGATACGCCGGGGATTCACCTCCGGCACCACCAGGGGAATGTCATCGTCGTAACGGTACTGGGAGGTATTGTCGATGACCACGCAGCCCGCATCGGCGGCCTTGGGAGCAAATTGGGCACTGACCTTGGCACCGGCAGAAAACAGGCCAATATCCGCCTGGGACCAGTCAAAATCCGCGGCGTCCTGCACCAGGAGCTGCTTGCCACGAAAGGGCAAGCGCCCTCCCGCAGAGCGACTGCTCGCCAGCAGATAGAGCTGATCGACCGGAAATTTCCGCTGCTCCAGAATTTCCAGCATGACTTCGCCGACGGCCCCCGTCGCCCCCAGCACCGCCACGTTGTAATGGGATTTTTTCATATAAGGACTTCCTCAGAGTTGCAAGGCCTGGACAACTGCCTGACCCATGGCGCGGGTGCCGATCACGGCCTCACCCGGTGCGGCAATATCAGCGGTACGCAAACCCGCATCCAGGACTTTCTGGACCGCCATCTCCACCCGCTGCGCCCAGGCTTCGGCGCCCAGAGAATGCCGCAGCATCATGGCCACAGACAAAATGGTGGCCAGGGGATTGGCTTTGTCCTGACCCGCGATGTCCGGAGCTGAACCATGAATGGGTTCATACATGCCCCGCCCTTCACCCAGCGAAGCCGAGGGCAACATGCCGATGGAACCGGTCAGCTGACTGGCTTCATCCGAGAGAATGTCGCCGAACATATTGCCCGTCAGCAACACATCAAACTGAGCAGGGGCACGAACCAACTGCATGGCCGCATTATCCACATACATATGACTCAGGCTGACATCGGGATATTCCGAGGCCAGTTCCGTCACCACTTCCCGCCACAGACGGGTGGTTTCCAGCACATTCGCCTTGTCCACCGAACATAACTGCTTGCGGCGTCCTTGGGCGGCTTTGAAGGCGACATGGGCAATCCGGCGGATTTCGTCTTCGTCATACACCATGGTGTTGTGACCACGCCGCTTGCCATTGACCATCTCTACCCCCCGTGGCTGACCGAAGTAAATATCGCCGGTGAGTTCCCGCACCACCAGAATATCCACGTCCTGCACCAGTTCCGGACGCAGGGGCGAGGCACTTATCAACTGCGGGAAAATCTGCGCTGGTCGCAAGTTGGCAAAAAGGTCCAGGTGCTTGCGCAAACGCAGCAAGCCCTGTTCGGGACGCTTGGCAGGGGGCAGGCCATCCCAGCGCGGACCACCCACAGCACCGAGAATGACCGCATCCGCAGCCATGGCCAACCGCAGGGAAGCTTCCGGCAGAGGATCATCAGCAGCATCCAGAGCCGCGCCGCCGACCAATCCATCGGTACATTGCAGTTGCAGCCCGGCAGCCTGGTCCACCGCATCCAGCACCAGACGTGCGGCATCGACAATTTCGGGGCCAATCCCGTCACCCGGGAAAATCGCTATTTTTTTCATGCCAGATCCTTTTTCAAGACGATACGAATTATAAAGGGGTTTTCGGTTCCCGGATGCGGATTCTCCGGGATTTGGGTCAAGGGATAAATACCCGCACCCAGAGCACATGGATTGGCTTCCACAATGGCACGCTGCTCGGCATCAGCCTGGTCAGGATTGCGGAGGGTGAATTGCACACCAGCCACATCTTCCCGCTGGCGCGCGGCATCCACATACATGCGCCGGGTGATTTCACTATGTAACACCTTGAAAAAGCGCACCACGCTTTCCAGCTCCACCCCAAAACGGGATTGCAGCCCATGGTTTTCCTCCAGGCGCCGGGCACTGACCCGGGGAAGATCGCGCAAAAAATCTCCATTCCGGGCGGTATCCAGCAATAATTGCCGCAATGCGGCATTTTCCGGGAGCTGGCCAAAGCCATTATAATGCAGAATAAACAGGGCTTCGGGCAGCGGTAATTCCGCGACCCTTTCCTGATTGGGAATACCCGCATCCACGACCACACCGCGGGGAGGAACCGTCGGTCCCGACCTGCCCCGCAACCAATCCCACATACCTGCTCCGGGTTTTACTTGTCAGAGAATTGTGGAAGGATAGCATAGGCTTTTATGACAGGGCAGCCGCCAAATCACATGCGCCAGCAGCAAAACATTTCCCCGTCCCTACCGGTAAGCGGTCTGATTCTTGCCGGCGGGGCGGGTCGACGTATGGGAGGGGTAGATAAAGGCTGGGTTCATTGGCAAGAAAGGCCGCTGATTCTCCATGCCATCCAGATCCTGCAAGGGAATAGTGCGGAGATGCTGATCAGTGCCAACCGTCATCTGGATCAATACCGGGCTTTGGGTCACAGGGTCATTACCGACACCAATAGCCACTTTGAAGGCCCCCTCATGGGGTTGAGTGCCGGCCTTGCAGCCGCCCGCGAGGATTGGGTGGCCAGCATTCCCGTGGACAGCCCCCTCCTCCCCCATGACCTGCTGCACCAGATGTGGCAGGCCAAAATGGACAAGGATCTGGTGGTGGTCCGCAGCGATACCGGCTTACATGCCGTGATCGTCTTGTGTCATCGGCGTCTGCTACCACATCTGCAAACCTATCTGGAGCAGGGAGGACGCAAGGCCCAGGACTGGTTCCGGGATCTGGAATACGCGACCTTGCATCTGGACGAAGCGCTTCTGTGCAACTGCAACACCCCCGAGGATCTGACGTGAAAACGATAGCTGTGATAGGATATAGCGGAAGCGGAAAAACCACTTTGCTCTGCGCCTTGATACCATTACTGCATGCCAAAGGATTACGCATCGCCGTGGTCAAAGCCACACATCACGAGGTGGACTGGGATACACCGGGTAAAGACAGTTTCCGGCTCCGGGAGGCGGGTGCCGAAGCCGTTCTTTTACAGGGTCCCAAACGCTGGTTCACGACTTGCCGGGCGCCAGAGACCGTGGACCTGGAAAGTATGGCTGCCTGTCTGCCCACCCCTGCGGATTTGTTATTCCTTGAAGGGCACAAGGGATTACCCATCCCCAAAATAGAGGTGCATCGCCCTTCCCTGCAAAAACCCTTGCTGGCCCTGGAAGATCCGCAGATCATCGCCGTGGCCAGCGATGTCCCTTTGTCCATACATTGTTCGGTACTGGACCTCAATGCCCCTGAAACCATTGCCAAATTCATCCATACCTGGATACACGAGGAGCCCTGAATGGCGCACTGCTGTAGTGATATTGAACATGATTCCTTGGCCAAAAGCGTGGAAGAGGCGCGAGCCAGCATTCTTGCGGCCAGTCCTGCCCTGATCGACACCGAGATACGGCATCTTGGCGATGCCTTGGGGCGCGTGCTGGCAGAAGACCTGCTGGCGGCGCAACCGGTACCCGCCTGGCCCAATTCCGCCATGGATGGTTACGCCCTGCGCAGCGCCGATGGCGAAGGACCACGGCGCCTGATCGGTCACTGTTTTGCCGGCCACCCCTTCACTGACCCGATAGGACCCGGTGAATGCGTGCGGATCATGACCGGCGCCGTAGTGCCCGAAGGGGCCGATAGTGTCCTGATTCAGGAACTCGCCGAGATCAAGGATAAGCAGATCATCCCCCGGCAGCATCCTCAAGCGGGAGCCAATATTCGTCAGGCCGGCGAAGATTTGCAGGCTGGCGCCCTGGCGCTGCAGGCCGGAACCCTGCTGCATCCCGCCCAGCTTGCCCTGCTGGCCGGTCTGGGCATTGCGGAAGTGAAGCTGTTCCGACGACTGCGGGTCGCTTTTTTCTCCACCGGAGATGAACTGCGCCCCCTCGGAAGCACGCTCGCAGCCGGGCAAATTTATGATAGTAATCGCTATGCACTGCAAGGCATGCTTCAGCGCCTGGGGTGTGAAATATATGATCTGGGCCGGATCGAAGATGATCCCAAACGCCTGGAAGCGGCCTTGCAACAGGCCGCCGGAATGGCTGATCTGGTCATCAGTACGGGCGGCGTGTCCGTCGGCGATGCCGATTATATTGCCGAACTGCTGGGCAGTATGGGCAGCATTCATTTCTGGAAAATAAACATGAAACCCGGTCGGCCCCTGGCCTTTGGCAAGCTGGGAGCGGCCACCTTTTTTGGTCTGCCGGGCAATCCGGTATCCACCATGGTGACTTTTTACCAGTTCGTACGGCCCTGCATCCTGAAACGCATGGGCAGCCATGCGCCCTGGACGGCTCCCGTTCTCAAGCTGCCTTTGGCCCATCCCCTCAAGAAAAAACCGGGAAGAACCGACTTTCAACGCGGGGTGCTGGTCTCCGGAGAAAAGGGCCTGGAAGTTGCCGGAGTCGGCCAGCAGGCCTCGCATATCATGAGCGGGCTCGCCCATGCGGACTGTCTGATCATTCTCGCCGCAGAAGCCGATGGCGCCCCGGCGGGCAGCCTCGTGGAGGTGCAGTTGCTGGAAGGGCTCGTTTGAACTTCTGATATCTTCCCTGCCTTCCCTGTCAATCCCGCCCATGGCGGGGCTCATAGGGGGTGGAATGGCTCAGATGAAAACGAAAATTGTCGGCATATAGTTGTTGCAAGGCGGGATTCCCTCTGAAAATCAGCATATTTTCGGCATTGGCCTGCTCCGCCGCCTTACTGAAATTGAAACTGCCGGTGATCAGGGTGTCTGCGTCGATGACCATGACCTTGTTATGGGCAATGGCATGCTGGTCATCAATAAATACCGGCACCCCCTGATTCGCAAAAAAATCTGCGACAGAATACTTCTGGGTGCGCTGGCTTTTATCCAGCAGCACCTGCACATCCAACCCCCGGCGGGCCGCCTGCAATACGGCCTTGGCAATGGGCGCGCTGGTAAAACTGTAAGCCTGCACCCAGACCCGCTGTCGCGCGGCGCCCAGCGCCTCCACTATGGCTGCCGTTGCTCCGCCTGGCGGGGAAAATGTCACCTCTATAGTCCCTCTGGCTGGAACAGTGACCGGCGAACGGGGCATGGTGGCCGTGGCCATAGACCACTGCTCCTCGCCCCAGCGTTTGACTTGTTGCCATAATGAATCCTCTGCCGAGGACTGCAGCGGATTGCACATGCAGATGCAGAACAATACAACGCGCAGGATTATGCTGGGGATGGACATCGTGGGATTTACGCTCAATCGGTTTTTTTGGGAAGATAAAACGAAGCGGGCTCCACGCCAAGAGGGGAAAGCATTTGTACCAAGAAGGAGCGTACAGTCCCGTGCCGTTCAGCCAGTCCTGACAGCGGGCAAACAAGTCATAGACCCGCTCGGGATAGAGGGCCGCCTGGGTGTCATTGTAAAGACAGGGGCTTGTCGGGGATATGCACCCGGGTATGGGTTTCGGGCAGAAAGCGGAGCGGCATCGCGTCTTTCCTTGCCTCTTCTCGATGGGACTCCTGCATTTTTTCCAGGAGGACTTCCGCACCGCACAAAAAGCGGGAACCCGCATGGTCATGCTGATGAATGACCTCCGGCATGAGCAGAGATGCTGGATATCTATCTGATTTTTAGCCTCCACCACTGCGCTGAAAGCGTTCAGTTTCGTCGGGTTGCAGTTTCTTTCTTGAATTTCGTCCAATGGAGGCCAACATATAGGACGCATCGTTTCCGGCAAACGGAACAGAACGATTCTTCGATCGTCTTGATCTCATCCGTAAAGAGGTTATAAACCAATGAAAATCGCTCAGATCGCTCCTTTGCATGAAAGCGTTCCGCCCCATACCTACGGCGGGACCGAACGTGTGGTCCACTACCTGACCGAGGCGCTGGTCCGGCAAGGCCATGAAGTCACCCTGTATGCCAGCGCCGATTCCTGCACCAGCGCACGGTTGCGTCCCACTGTTCCGGAGGCTTTGCGGCTGTCGCGCGAGCGCCGCGACCCGCTCACCTGGCATCTGCTGCAGCTTGCCCAGGTGGCGCGCGAGGCGGGCGACTACGACATCATCCACTTCCATACCGATTTCCTGCATTTCCCATTGTGGCGCAGGATGGACGTTCCGCAGATCACGACACTGCATGGCCGACTGGACCTGGCGGATCTCAAACCGTTGTATCAAGAGTTCCGCGACATGCCGGTGGTCTCCATCTCCGACCACCAGCGCTTGCCGCTGCCCACGGCACGCTGGGCCGGTACCATCTACAACGGCGTCCCTGCGGAGCTATACACTTTCCAGCCCAAAGCCGGTGAATATCTGGCTTTCCTCGGTCGCATGTCGCCCGAGAAGGGACCGGAACAGGCCATCGAGATCGCCCTGAGGGCGGGCATGCGGCTGAAGATGGCCGCCAAGGTAGACGAGGTGGACCGCGGCTATTTCACCAGCCACATCGAACCCTTGCTCAAGCATCCTCTCATTGAGTTCATCGGCGAGGTGGGCGAGCGGGGCAAGAACGAGCTGCTCGGCGGCGCGCGCGCCCTGCTCTTTCCCATCCAGTGGCCGGAGCCCTTCGGCCTGGTGATGATCGAGGCGATGGCCTGCGGCACACCGGTGATCGCCTTTCGCCGGGGATCCGTGCCGGAGGTGATGCGGGATGGCGTCAGCGGCTATGTGGTGGATTCGGTGGAAACTGCCGTCGCCGCACTGGAGCGCATCAATGCCATCGACCGTGCCGCCTGCCGCGCCTATTTCGAGCAGCACTTCACCGCCGAGCGAATGGCTGAGGGTTATGTCAAGCGATACCGTGAACTGCGCGCCATGACCTTACCGGCCAACAGCGACTGTCCACGCGCCGGTGCGCCGAGTCCCGTGCGCGGTGGCCATACCGATCCAATTCTTTCCGCCCACGCGACGAGCAAGACGGAACACGAAGGCCACGCCTGAACAGGCTGCTGAGAGAACGAAAACATGGACGACGCGATCCAGATCGACAACCGCTGGTACATTCCCGCCACCTCCTCGCGCGCCGACGACCGCATCCGGGTGCTCAAGTCCGACGACGGTTTCGTGGTGTTCAGCCGCCACGGCGAGCTGGGGCGTGCGGGACTGGGCGAGCAGGGATTCTATCACCTCGGAATGCGACACCTCTCGGGGTGGCATCTGCTGCTGGAGGGGCGCGAACCCATGCTGCTCAACTCCACGATACGCCTCGACAACAGCCGCCTGGAGATCGACCAGACCACGCCGGACCTGTTCAAGGACGGCGCACTGTGGCTGCCCAAGGGCGTGATCCACCTGCACCGCGAGCTGGCCGCCTCTGACAGCACGCTCACCGAGCGCCTGACTCTGACCAACTATCATGGACAGGCGCGCCGTCTGCGGCTGGAATATCACTTCGACGCGGATTTCCGCGACATCTTCGAGATCCGGGGTACGCACCGCGAGCGGCGCGGCAAGCGGCATCCGCCAGAGCTGCTCGATGACGCGGTAATCCTCGCCTATACTGGACTCGACGGGGTGACGCGGCGCACCCGTATCGGTTTCGAGCCCCGGCCTTCCTGCATCGCGGCGGATGCGGCTGACTTCGACATCGCGCTCAAACCCCGTACGTGCACGATCATCGAGGTCGCCATCAGTTGCGACAGTGGCAACACCTATTTCTGCGTGCCCAACTACAGCGAGTCGGTTGGTGCCATCGAGCGCAAGGTGGACGCTGACCGGCACTCTCGTGCCGAGATCACCACCGACAACGAGCAGTTCAATGACTGGATCAACCGCTCGGTAGCGGACCTGCAGATGCTCACCACTCAGACCCGCTACGGCCCCTATCCTTACGCCGGCGTGCCCTGGTTCTCGACACCATTCGGCCGCGACGGCCTGATCACCGCGCTGCAGACGCTCTGGGCGCAGCCGGTGGTGGCGCGCGGCGTGCTGGCCTTCCTCGCCGCCACCCAGGCCGAGCGCACCGATCCGGCCAGCGAGGCCGAACCCGGCAAGATCATCCACGAAATGCGCGAGGGCGAAATGGCCGCCCTGGGCGAGGTGCCGTTTCGCCGCTATTACGGCTCGGTGGATGCCACACCACTGTTCGTGATGCTGGCCGGCCACTACTACCGCCGCAGTGGCGAGCGCGATTTCATCGGAACGATCTGGCCAAGCCTGGAACGCGCCATGGCCTGGGTCACGTCCCATCTCGACCGCCACGGCTTTCTGGTCTATGCCCCCCATGGCGACAAGGGCTTGGTCCACCAGGGTTGGAAGGATTCCGACGATGCGGTCTTCCACGCCGACGGCCGCCCGCCCGCCCCGCCCATCGCCCTGTGTGAGGTACAGGGTTATGCATATGCCGCCGCTTTGCTCGGCGCGGAGCTGGCGGAGGTGGTCGGCGAGACGCGAATGGCGCTGCGCTGGCGTGCTCAGGCCGAGCGGCTGCGTGAGCGCTTCGAGGCCGCGTTCTGGCTGGAGGAACCCGGCTTCTACGCCCTGGCGCTTGACGGTGAGGGTGCACCCTGTGCCGTGCGCAGCTCCAATATCGGCCATCTGCTCTATACCGGCATCGCCGATCCCGCGCGCGCCGCGCGCATGGCGCAGGCCCTGGTGTCACCGGAGGCATTCAACGGCTGGGGTTTGCGCACCGTGTTCGAAGGCGAGGCGCGCTACAACCCCATGTCCTACCACAACGGCTCGGTATGGCCGCACGACACCGCCATCGCCGCCGCCGGCATGGCGCGCTACGGCCGCAAGAGCGAGACTCTGAGACTGCTCGAAGGGCTGTTCAACGCCGCCATCCGATTCGACCTGCACCGCCTGCCGGAACTGTTCTGCGGCTTCGAGCGCCTGTCCGGTCAGGCTCCCGCCCACTATCCCGTGGCCTGCGCCCCGCAGGCCTGGGCCAGCGGAGCAGTGTTCATGCTGATCGATGCGATCCTCGGACTGCATTTCGACCCGGCCATACCGACTATCCACCTGCATCACCCGCGTATCCCTGACTATATCGATTGGCTGCGCATCCGTGGCCTGAAGCATCTGGGCGGCGAGCTGGATTTGATGGTGCGACGTCACGGCGACGACATCGCCGTCAACATCGAGCGGCGGCAGGGAAACATCGAGCTGAATGTGACAGTCTGAACATACCCGCTTTTGGTCCAGACAGTAGAGGAAAAACCATGAGGAACGATGATCCGAAACTTCGAGGCATCCGGTCATCGCGCAATCCGCGCGAGAGATGCCGAACAAAGCCGAGAGTGAAAAATCAGGCGTCATTTCAACCATGATAAGCTTCCTGTTCCTCTACCAGGGCCCCATCATAGCGAAATGGACGGAGTATTCGGACGTTCGCATTGCCGACCTTCAGGACGCCGAACAACCCGGCTCTCATCGCGCCCACCACCGAATCACTCCCCAAGGCAGCAGGAACGGTCGATCTATCAGAGATCTTCCAGGCATATGGGGTAGTCGATGGCGCTGGCTCCCGGATGCCTTGGTGCGCCATCGCCGCCTGACAAAATGCCACCGAACCAACAGGCATCCAGCCCGATTGTGGCAGCGCGTGGATCTCGTTAATGCCGACTGTGTGGAGCACCAATGCTGGCCCCAACGAGTGGAACCACCCATAGACACTATTATTTTCGGTCAAGCACTAGTTAAGGTTAACGGATACGACCTTACCAGATGATCCTCCCACAACTAAATGCTTCTTACTGAGCAAAACATCTGCTGGTCCAGGCGATCCAGTAGAAAGATTTGTTTTGGATAAAATGTTTCCATTGTTGGGATTTATCGTAAACAATACACCACGACTATTTACTAAATATAATTTATCATTATAAATATTAGGATTACTGACATCCTCACCAGTATGGACGGTCCACAGTAAGCGCCCAGTTTTATCACTTAAAGCATATAATCTATGAGTTAGCCGTGGTTCTACAAATATCATACGATGCCAAGCCGTGAGTGGAGGATCATAAATTCCGGCTTTTTTGGGATCACTATCGGACATACTGGAGAAATGAATCGGTACACCTAAAAAATGCGCTGCTTTACGAATGGCCGTAATACCCCAACTAGTCCAATAGTACTTTTCATCCAGTAATCGTTGATGTATCCAGGTTTTTGGAGGCAATCTCTTCACATATATAGTTTTATTCACAACCATATCACCCGTTTTGGCTTTCATGCCGACAACCTGAAAGGTAAAATATCTCATATACTCATGGCGCCACAGATGCCTTATAATCTGTAGGAACCCATATGGTGGGATACGCATATAGGCAGTATAAATAATTCCATGGGATAGGACCGGAGATGCCTCAGCGAGATTCTGAGCATGAGAATAATTTTTTGTCCATACAACTTTATGCGTTTTCCAATTGATGTCATAAAAATAATTTTTGCCTGTGAATGAGTTGTCCGTGCCAAAATAAAGCTGATTATTTACAAGCAGGGGAGAAGACATTGCCGACCAACCACTGATGGTTGTTTTCCATAATAGATGGCCAGTTTTCTCGTTCAGAGACAGGAAATGACCTCCTCCATCAGGCACGAGGATCTCGTGATTCACATAAGCAGGCGTTGGCATCACTTGACAGCGTGTAGCATGTTCCCAAGCAATGTTTCCTGTTTTTCTATACAGGGCAACAATACCGTGTTCATAAGGAGAATGACAAGAGTAACCCTTGTTTACCGCAAACATACGCTTGCCACCCATACCAACGATTACTAGGTGCCTTGTCACAATGGGTTCTGTCATACTTATATTAGGCAACTTCGTTGACCATATAATTCGACCATCATTTCCATCTACTTTGACGACTTTTCCTTGTTGCGGATTTGATTCACCGGCGCTTATAAATAGTGAGTTCTTGTGCATGTTAATAGGAGCGATAATTCTCTCATCCAAATTGATGGTAAAACTCCCTAGTTTATGATTTGATATATTTAGGTGCCTACTATTACCTTCGAATTGAAATACCGTTGAGGAAACAGCTAACACCAGGAATGTACTCGTGGAATATAAGATAATGGAAATTACAGCGGATTTTGATATCCTAATTGCTTTTTTATAGATATCCACGTAACAGTAGTTAATCATACCTGAACCTCTTGCTTAACAATTCGATCTGATTGGCGCTCTCAACGAGGTCTTCATTGATCGCTAAAACTATCAATAATCATTCAGCCTACTCACAAATACCTCAAAGATTTATCCTGTATTTTTTTGCACATTTCAGCATTTCTTTAATCGTCTACTACTTTTCTTCGCGTTCTCACCACGATACGCTGCACACGATTTGCAAGGGATACACCAACACTAAGAATTGTATCAACAAGCTGCATAGCCATGTAAGCACCTAATCCTTTATGAATACCAGCGCCGCTGTTTTAGATCCATTGACAAGAAGCTCCAACGTAAATAATGATGACGCAAATATAATCCGAACTAGCAATAGCACGCTATTGCAACATTCCAAGTATCATGCTTAATGTGTTTTGCAATTAATACAGAATAAGAATAGCAGATAATAGCATTAAAAACATCTCAAGTGTGATTTCAGCAAGACTTCCAGAATATATTCTTGCTCAAAATAAAATTATAAGCAGTATGTTTAATATTATAATTACAGAAAAAGCATCATTGATAACATATATCGCTTCTATTAACTTATGGTTAGCTGACGATGGACTCGTTATCCATAATCATCATATCCGTGGATTAGCTCCGTACGCTCCCGTCAAACCTCCTCACGCCTCGGCAAATAGTATCATTGCGCGCGTGACCAAGAAACACAAAAACCGACTGTAAATACAGTGATATTTTGTCAAAATTAATTTAACTGGTCGTTTACAACTTCCCAGTGCCTCCCAATTTTACCAATCTCCACAATCTGAATTTGACCATTCATAACCAACGAGCAACGATATACCAAGCCGTGCAGTTTTCTACATTCATTTACTCTTGTCTCCTGGACCTTATGGTCAATATCCTGAACTTGATTTTTTGAAATATTTAAATGATCTATTGCATTTCTAGCATTCATCATATAGAGTTTTCTTAACGCCTGCCGCACATCATGATGCGTGGGACCGATAGCACATCCAGATACTGCTACAAAAGAAAATAACAGCAGCGCTAGCTTGCTTGAAATATCTTTCATTATCTAATGCTCAGGTTTAGAATATCAGAGATATCTGATGAGATATCTCTGATGGTGAGAGTCCATAGGAATGGTGTTATGAACCTGACTTTATAGCCGCCTCGACTTTATGGGCAAACTGCGGATCCTTTTGTGCCTTACTCATTAACATTTCATAGGTTCCTGCTGAAAGATGGTTTTTGGCAAGAATCCCTTGCACATCGCGCGAGTAGGTCTGTTGCAGTTGTCGCTGCTTTGCCTTGCTCACACCTTTTGCCATCGCCTCGCCCCGCATCTTATTGGTCAGCGGTCCTATTTCCCTGACTGCGGCAACGAATTTCATGAGCTCTCCATGACTCACTGCTGGACCTGCTTGCGGGGCAGCAGGCATCATGGGCTGAGCGCCCGCTTGCGGAGAACTGGAAGGCATGGGCGGTGGCGTTGTTGATGGACCATTCTGCACGGCCGGAGAGGATTGTTGGGGTTGAGTGGTGGACATAGGATTGTTCATGCTGGCAAAAGCCACGGATGTGCCTAAAACAAAGGTACCCAATGCAATGGATAAAGGTGTCTTGATGCTTTTCAATGTTGCTCCTCCTTTTCTTAAAAATGAGCACGAATAGACTTATGAGGGATAGAACAAACGCTCTATCCCTACCACGCTAACAAACAACTTAATGACTTGTCAAACAATCGATAAATATTAAAAATGCGTTGATTTCTGTTGTGTGAATCTAACGTTTATAAACATTGAATTGTTTTACAATCAAATACAAAGGTCATTTTTTGTTTAAAAACAACTAATATACAACAGTAATACTTGGGCTTTTCCATACAAAAACCATCCCGCATCAATGCAACGGCAGCCTTACTCCTGTTCAAGGGTTGTGCGTCATGGAACAGCAGACAGCCTCCCATGAGGCTATCTGCTACCGGCCGTTATGAGTCGTTAGTAGGCGGTTGATTGGGATTGGGTTGCGTTGCCGCTTGACCACCATAAGCCTGTTTGTGTTGATGCTGTGCATTGGGTGTGCCGTGCTGCTGCATGGCGGGCGGGGATGCCTGTCCTTGCGGGCCATATCCCGGAGGATGATTGGTGGGGCTGGGCTCTGCTGGTCCTGGTTGCCCACCCTGTTGCGTGGCGGGCGGGGATGCCCGGCCTTGCGGGCCATATCCGGGGGGTTGATTGGTGGGGCTGGGCTCTGGTCCTGGTTGCCCACCCCGTTGCATGGCGGGCTGCTGTGGCGGTTGGTAGCCCGCTGCACTGGCAAAAGCCACTGCCGTGCCTAACACAAACACCCCCAGACCCATCAACATGCGAGAATCTGATGCTTTCATCCATATCCTCCATTTAAACAATTCAAACGGTAAAATCCCGATCGACTAACGTCATGGATAACCTACGACGTTGTACGACGTTGCTACGCTAACAATTTAAAAACGGTGGCGTCAACCCCAATAAACCATCAATTTTCCATCAGCATTTGATTGTTCCATCATACCCACAAATGCCTGTCAACCAACGAACTGCAATGTGTTGAATAGTGTTTATTATGTTTTATGCTAATTAAGAAAATTACGGACACACAACATGTTTGTGATTTTTTTAATACAACATGTTTATATCTACCAATAGAGAGTCTACCCGATGATCACCTCTGTATAGCCTTTGAAAGGCGTGGATTTTAGACCAATCGCACAAGCTGATTTGTGCTATTTTTTGATTTGCCTAGCTCTCGCGCGATCGCTGATAACCCAGTCAAACTGGAGAAAAAATCTATGGAGCACGAGAAATTTGAGCACCATAGGGGTAAATGATATGTTAGATCCCATGTTTGAATTTGCACTATGTCATGTGTCTGCGCCTCGATGTGTCAGAACATCAACAGCGCTTACCATCGAACCACAACTCCAAAGGAGAGTCCTATGGCGAATAGTCGCCCCCAAACCCTGTTGAAACGCCCGAAACTGCTCATCACCGCTGTCGTTGCCGCGTGCTTTGGTTTCACCCTCGGTACCACGGAATGGGCGCAGGCGGATGCTACCGCCCCCGCCTTATCCATCCACACCAATACGGCGCCGCAGCAGGCTCTGGTGGCTCTCCCGGATTTCACCCCCATCATTGATCGCTATGGCCCGGCGGTGGTGAATATCAGCAGCACCACCAACAAGGTCATCCACCAGCAAGCCAATCCGTTTCCGCCCGACTCGCCTTTCTATCGCTTCTTTCAGCATTTCGGCCCTCCCGGACAGGGAGGCCCCGGCCATGAGCAACACGAAAGAATCCAGTCCCTGGGCTCGGGTTTCATCATCAGTCCCGATGGCTATATCGTCACGGCGGGGCATGTGGTCCGTGGCGCCAATCACATTGTCGTCACCCTGACCAATCACCATGCCTATCCGGCCAAACTGATCGGTCTTTCCGTGCGTTATGATACGGCCTTGCTCAAAATTGATGCCCAGAACCTCCCTACAGCGCCCATCGGGAATTCTGACAATCTGAAAGTCGGCCAGTGGCTGCTGGCGGTGGGCGCGCCCTTTGGCTTTTACAATACCGTCACCCAGGGGGTGGTCAGCGCCATGAACCGGCCGCTGCCCGATGATGAATATATTCCTTTCATCCAGAGTGATGTGCCCATCAATCCCGGCAATTCCGGCGGGCCGCTGTTCAACATGAAAGGCCAGGTGATCGGCATCAACGACCAGATTTATACCAACAGCGGCGGCTACATGGGACTGTCATTCTCCATCCCCATCAATACCGTCATGCGCGTGGTCCAGGATTTCAAGGACCACAAGCCCATTCAGTTCGGGTATCTGGGTGTGGAAGTGCAGGATGTGACGCCGCAAATGGCCCAGGCCCTGCATCTTCAGGAACCCGTCGGCGCGCTGGTGGCTTCCGTCATGCCCAACAGTCCGGCGGCCAAGGCCGGTATCCGGCCCGGTGACGTCATCGTCACCTACAACGGCAAGCCGGTGTACAACGTGGGGCAACTGCCGCCCATGGTGGGCAACACGGTGCCGGGTACCCATGCCGAGGTGGGAATCCTCCGTCATGGGGTGGCGAAAACCAAAAACGTGCTGGTCACCGCCCTGCCCAAAAACATGGATGAACAAAGCAGCAGCGCAGCACAACCCTCCGCTCCGGTCAAGACCCTGAAAATCCAGCGCATGGGTATTCATGTTCAGGATCTGAACCCGCGCATTGAAAAGCAGCTGGATGTGCACCACGGTGTCGTGGTGGTGGGAGTCAGTGAAGGCCCCGCCGCAGAAGCTGGACTCATGCCCGGCATGATCATTCAGCAGATCAACCAGCAGGATGTCCGCAACGTCGGCGAGTTGGCCCACATCGTCGCCGGACTACCTGCCGACCAACCCATCCCCCTGTTGGTCCGTCAGGGCAAAGCCAGCATCTATGTGGTCATTACCTTGTCCAAGTAAGGACTTGCTGATTCTGCAGCACGACCCGGCGTTCCTCCAGATGCGTTTTGCGTTCATCAAAACTGGATGATGGTCCAGCGTTGTTGACAAAGAGCGGCCAACTCCACAACTCCAGGGCAGGAGCTTCTATGGGGTCCAGCCAACTGGTAACCCGTCGGGCAAGACAGTTCTACGTCGAGAATCCCCTTCTATGATAGAAATGGAATTTTGGTGCAAGGAGAAAGCTGAATTGCACCCTCATTGCACACCTGCCAACGGGAACGGATTATAATGTATGGACAGCTCATTGATATATTGGCGGAGAGGGTGGGATTCTGCCCTCCACTCACATTTAATATTTACTTTCAATGAGTTGCAAACGCTCGCCTTGACCAGATAGTTACAGTGATTAGTTACAAATACAGCATCAAGCCGCTAAACTATCAGAAGCATGCGATGTTATCAATATTGCCGGTGTCAATCAGTATCAAGCAATGACCATCTATCAGACTCCTCCCGACATCATCAATCCTTCGAATGTTTGCTTCCAACCTCTGTAAATCAGCCTGGATAAACGTCTCCAAGGCAGCGTAAGCAGTCGTCCAGCGGACTGACCATCATGTTCTCGAAACCCGTCACCATGGCTGTAAACCGTAGCTGTCTTCTGAGAATGGTTTTCGAGAATTGCAACCCTTTGATTTACGGTGCAACAATCACCGCCATCTGAAGACTCCCGAAAACGGTGGTTTTTCAATACATGTTTTTCATACCATTTTTTACGCCCTTCATTCTTGCGTGCAATAATTTCCTTGCCATCTTCTACGGAACTGCAATTATCTGCACCTTTTATGCTATTACATACGTAGCAGGAGACCACCAAATTGGTGGCATCATCAGTCCCGCCATGTTTTTAGGAGTTATATGATCTATTGCGAACCATGCTCTGTTCCATTGTTCGAAGCTTCCAGTCCCAGACAATCCACAGTACTGACATGTCCAGTTGTCGCGCTCAAATATCTCTTGGTGCGGAAAATCGGTCATGAATACTCCTTGTAAATACAAAGATAAATCTGATATCGACGGAAATTCACCAGTGGTTAAATTTCTGGCTAATGGAACTATCAGGTCTATTTCAATTTTTCCATAAGGCCGCCACACTTAACACACCTTCCGAGCGTGAAGCCCTGATTTGAGCATTCACCTTGCCGCATATGATCGCAGCCCACGTTTCCGCATTTCTTGCAGCGGTACAAGGTGCTGAGGCAATGAGCATTTCCCTTTATTCTCATTCCCTGACATGTTGCCATGGCTTTCTCCTTTTTGCCATCCGTTGGTAGTTGTGAGATAGAATATATGCTCAATCCTTGTATGCTAAAGAGCTCGAAGGATGGTTAGTATAGAAGGCAAGTACACGTGCGGCTGGTCTGTTAAACATTAGTTGTCCGGAAAAACTTTTAACATCCAGTCTGGAGAATCATTGTACCAGCACACCAAGCGCTCGTACTTTCAACATGTATATCTCCAGATATGATTTTTTTACTTATATTTTTATACTTAGAATTTGTTAGTGTTTCTTCAGTTTTACCCTCAATACGTTTAAAGAAGTTTTTAATCCTTGTGCCAGCTTTATCTCTTCTACCATTATCGTAAGATACATGAAATGCAAACACAGAAAACTGTATGGAATTTCTATTACGAAGCTTTATTAACTCGATCAGCCTGCACACATCTTCATCAGATTTTTGGTGATCCCATGGCCGGACTTTCACCTCAACTGCCGTCATAGGAAGATAATCTCCGGCATCATTTTTTTCACCATATAAAAGAATATCAAATCTTCCATTCACTCGAAGCAATTTAGGTCGCCTACCAGGACCATTAGCCCCAGCAATTTCTAATGCATCCCTAACGCCATGTTCAAGTTCTATGTAAGAAATTTCTTTTAATTTAATAAGTTTGTCTGCAATACGAACGGTAGTAAAATACTCTGGTGCTCTCCAGAGCCAATAACCGCCACTCCATTTTACATATTCATGATGGGCACCTTCGATAGCGGATATTATTTCATTCGCAATTTTATTAGCAATGCTAGAAGTTGTCATATTAAAGGCTCCTCGACATTTTGAGTGAGTTGCCTGAGGCCTCCATTTTGGACACAACGCGTCATTCTGACTGATGGGCCGCTGACTCGGATAGGCGGATAGCCTGATTTTTGCCGGGCTCTCCGCCTGCCGGGTGAGGGTTGTTTCGAGACAAAACGTCATCGCAAGTCCTCTGGAGAAAGACCGGTCTGCTTGGCAAGCCGTGCCAACATCTTCGGGCCGATTTCTTCCCCGTCGTGAAACGCAAACACTATGTCCGGCCAGTTCGGTCTGGTGAGCGTTCGATGCGACCCTGTCTGTCGTTTGACGCGCCAACCAATCCGGAGAAGTGCGGCCAAGACCAGCCTCGCCTTCAAAGAAGGCCATTGACTCATGCCTGAGCACGTTCCATCGTCTCGATAGTGATGGGTGAGGCCGCCATTTCACCTTCATCGAGACGCTCCGCTATGGCCCGCAGCGCCATGGCCTCCACTTTGGCCGCCGCGTCAGTACGCGACACACCATAACACATGACGCCAGGTAGTTCCGGTATCTCCGCTATCCAACGCCCATCTTCTTCCTGTTCGTACTCCACATGGAGCCTCATCTGATCCGCCTCGCGCCATGCGCTCACCATCTGCCTGCAGGTCTATAATCCCAGAATAATTATTGATTATCAATGAATGTCCGCAATCAGTCTGCTGCAGCCCTATCCCCCGGTCCTGATAAAATTAATCTTCTGGCATCGTTCCTCGTCCTCTGCCTGGTTCTTGGTAGCATTTTTAGCCGTTCGGGCCTCCCTGGGCTTTCAGTGCTTCCAGTTCGGCAGTTAGGCGATTCACCCGCTGTGTCAAGGACGATTCCAGGGCAGACAGTTTTTTGGTGGTCCAGGTCTCCGGCGGATACAGCAGGGTGCCGACCTGCTTTATTCCGTTCCAGCGGCCTCTTGGTGTCTGCTGGGCCCAATATAGCTCAACATTGGCCAGGAAGCTGTCGGGCCAGCTTTCTGCGTGCGCCACCTGCAGCAACCGATGCGTCAACAGCGCGCCCAGATGCTCCTCGGCATAGTACAGTTCGAGCCCCATCAGATATACCCCTTCGCTGATCTGGTAGGCAGCCGTCCAGGCCCTCGACAGAGGTCCCCGGATCAGGCGGCAGAGGGCTTCAAAATCCTGGCGCTTGCGGCTGTGTGCTTCCACCTCCACCCATTGCATGGCCGCACCGGTTGCATCAACTTCCAGGGTCGCGCCATCGGGCACTTTGTTGGCCACCGTGATGTCGGGGGTGCGTCGTGTCTGGATTTCATATTCTGTCCAGATTTGCATTCCCTGCAACATCCGGGTGATAAGAATATTATTACTGAGGCTCCGGTGCCGCACATTGCCCAGCCGCAAATCCAGTCCTGACTTGGCGATTACGGTAGGCCGGAAGCTCTTTAGGTAACGCACTCCAGCTGGGCGCAGTACATAGGCAGAGCCGCCGCCGTCGATGACCCGACGCCGCAGCAGGCCCTTTTCCTGGGCTTTGCCGAGCAGCCGCTGGCCGAGCTTTTCGCGGGTGGCAGGAGTGCTGCCCGGCCAGAGGATGCGGGTGATCTGGTCGCGGGTGAGCCAGCCAAAGCGGCTGATCGCTTCAAGGGCGTCGAGGAGGTTCTTCTGGTGCTGCTGTAAGGTATCCATGCCCAATATAGCACCCGGTTTGCACAGTCCGCTGAGGTCGGCCATGATCGCCCTTGCGGCGGCTTTGCCTGCTGGGGGCAATGTACCGACCCTCGTGCCGGATGGGTTCCGATCGCTACCGCGCTCTACACCCAGGAGTATGGCCCCCAAGGGGGCCATGATTCGGGGCAGGAAGCCCGGAAATTTGGGGCTGAACGCCCCATTTCCAGGCCCAGTGCTGGACGCACTGGCCTGCCCCCTTACAGCGGTCCCCCGGGCGCTTTGCGCCCGGCGGCAACCCGCTCACACGGTGCCGCTGGACGCGCACCGGCTTCGTCGCCTGCGGCTCCTCGGGTTCCGGCGCTGCGCGCCTCCACCTGAGCAAGTTGCCCCCGGCCTGCGGCCCGGGGGACGGGGCTCCGCCCCCCGACTCAAAACCGGCACCTGGGGGTGCCTGGCCACACGGTGCCGCGCTGGACGCGCGGCCCTATCGTGTGTCCTTTTGATCGGCGCCCCCCAGCCTCTTCCCGGTTCGTGCTGGACGCACGATCCGTCCAGAGGGGTTCCGCAGGTCGGCTGCGCCGCCCGCTGCACCCCGCAGCGACGGCGATGTCTGGTGGCTGCGGCTCCCGCCATCTGCGCTAGGGCGTCTTCCCGGCCCTGGAATCCCTGGTCTAGTCCTGCTACCAGCGTTTCGCCCGTCTCGCGGTCTTCAGGGCACCCTATGGGGGTGCCCTCCTGCTGCTTTGTTGGTCAGGGTTTTGCTGCCGGTGAATGGCAATGGTCGGGGGATCGTGAAGGGGATCGTGATCCGTTGGATCTCCGCATATAACACCTCCAGGGCGAAGCCTTCTCCATAACTGTCCCCGGTATCGCTGGAAGCATGCCCGGTGAGCTGGTGGTGCGCATCCTTGGGAATGCGGGCATTGCGGCAGAGGTCTTTGAAGGTGTGCCGGAAGGAATGGAATACGACATTGTCCGGGAACCCCAGCTGTTTGTGAATATAGCCGTTGAACCAGCGGCCCAGCACTTCACTGTCGGTCTTGTTGATGCCTTTGGTCTTGAGAAAGGGCCACAGGCGTTCCTGTCCGCTGGCTCTGATGGCTTCCACATAGTCGAGAAAACCCAGTTCGATCAGTTGAGGATGCAGGGGGATCTGCCGCAGGCTTTCGTCGTTTTTCCCTCGGCGAATGCGCAAATGCGGCAGCGGCACGATTTCGAAATTCTGGAGGGTGAGGCGGCCCAGTTCATCCAGCCGGGCGCCGGTAAAAAGCCCCAGGAGGGGGAGCCAGATCCGGGCATGGTACCCGCCGCCGCCGGTTGGTCGGCGTTGGGAGAAAAGCCCTTCCGGGGAGAAGATCCGGGCCAGTTGTTCCAGGCTGAAGGGCTTGCGGTCTTCCCCGGTATCGACACCGATTTTCTGCACAAAGCGGGCGTAGTCAAAATCGGCAAGGGGATTACTGGGCAGCATTTCGTCTTTGACGGCAATAGAAAACAGGGCGCCCATGAGGGTGCCTTTCTTCTCCAGGGTCTTGGCCTTATTCCCCCGGGTGTCGCGCTGGTGGCGTAGCCAGGCGGTGGCATCCTGCCGGGTCAGGGTGGCGGGGGTTTTATGGGGCAGGAAGCTGGAAAGGGACTGGATCAGGGTCTGCATCTCCTGCACGGTCCGTGGGCGCCGTTCGCAGTCCTGCTGCCAGTATTCCAGCAAGCCCTGCCAGCTGAGTGCGGTGGGTTGCTTTTCCGATGGGGTGACGGGCAGTTCCGGGCTGGCGACAGATTCTCCCGCCTGGCGCCGACGCAGGTCCCGGGAGGCGGCCCGGAAGGCGGTGGCGAAGGGTTCGAAACCTGCCTCCAGGCGCCAGTAATTGACGTCCCGTCCGGTGGCCAGATGCAGGAAATGGGCGATGTTGATTTTGAGCTCCTTCAGGAGAGCGATGTCTCCGGCAACCCCCGGCGGAGGGAGATCTCCCACAAAATAAGGGCTCTCTCGCGGGATCAGCCAGCGGTCTTCCGCGTCATCGCCCGGCATCCCGGGAGCCAGTTGGGAGGTGATCAGCTGCCGATATTCTGCTTCGTCTTCCTGCAGGATGGAGGCATACATCAGCTGTGCGGCTTGTTGAATTTCTTCCGGCGAAAACTTCGGACGGGGAACTGGTTTGACGAACTGCAGGAGATCCGCCTGCTGTTCCGCTGGTAGGGTGTCGAAGAGCTCTTGCAGAATCGTGCCTTCGGGTTCGTCTGTACAGGGGATTTCCCGGTGCACGGGAGGTGTCTGGGCCTGGAGGACCTCGTCCACCTCAACGGCATAGCGGCGGGCCAGGCGTTCGGCTTCCCGGCGGTTGCCGGTACCCAGGGAAAACCGCAGATAACCGTTCCCGCCAACTTTGCGGGGGCCGGACGCGAGGTGCAGATTCTGGCCTTGAAAAGCATCGGGGAGCTTGCGGGAAAAATGGAAGAGCGCACCTCTGCGGAGCAGGTACATAGGGTTCTTGACCTCACTTTTAGCTACACTTCTAGCCACAGTGTCTAGTCACAACCCATTGAAAGATAACTTCCTTTGTGGAAAATCAGGCAGTTAATATAATATGGCGGAGAGGGTGGGATTCGAACCCACGGTACCCTTTTGGAGTACACAGCATTTCCAGTGCTGCACCTTCGGCCGCTCGGTCACCTCTCCTGAGGCTGCGAAGTGTAACCCAGACCCTGCTCAAAGAGCAATCAGAAAAGGCGCGTTGTTAAGACGGGTGAACGGGTCAACGCCCCCAGCAAACGGACAGGTGCAAAAGCAGGATGAGTTGCCGCTGCTCTCAAAAACTCAGGATGACATCAGGATGGGAGGGCAATCCAGATAAGGCATTCTGAATACGGGTGAGCACTCCTGAGCGATCATTCTGAAATTGCACGCCGATGGCGGATGGGCGGCCCTCCCGGTTTTCCAGGGGGGTTACCCAGATGACCTTGCCCATTACCGGGGCGCGGGGCTGACTGTCCGGCAGGGTAATCATCAGCAATACTTCTGTGCCCATGGGCAGGATATTGGGCGTTTCTACCAGCAGGCCCCCGCCCTTGATGGCAGGCATGAAACAACGCTGCACCGCTTGGGGATCGCGCAGCACCACGGACAAGGCGGTAGCCACGCCTCCCGGTTTGGACTCAGTTTTGAACTCCATGGCTTGTCCTCCTCGGCCACAATTTCAGCCAGTCCAAAAGCAATTTTTCCATCACCATGACGCCATTACTGTTCTGGGCCAAGGTTAATGGCAACTGTAACCAGTCATCCAGGGTCGCTTGCAAAGCTTCTGCAGAAATATCCGGCGCTATGGGTTGTAGTTCATCTAGATAGTCCAGATCGGCGATCCTGTCCAGCAGGCCCTGTTGCAGGCGCATGAAATCGGCGATGAGACCCAAAACCATTTCCCGGATCAGGAACAGATCTGCACTCTTGCTCCATTGTTCTGCCAGCTTGAGTGCTGCCACCACGCCCTGTCCGGGCAAATCGAGCATATGGCGCATCCATTCCCGGCGTTGGTCGATCCAGCCTGCTTCCCAGAGCTCCAGCGCCCGCACCGGACGGTTACCTAACTGACGGAGTAAAGCCATGCTATTTTCGGCATCTATCCCCTGTTGTTGCAGCCACTGCCTGGATTCGGCCATTTCCATGACTGGTAGGGGGATACGCTGCAGACGGGAACGAATGGTGGGCAATAACCGGGATATCTGCTCACTGTGCAAAAGCACATGCGCACGCGCGGGGGGTTCTTCCAGGGTTTTCAAAATGGCATTGGCAGCGGCCACTGTCATGGCTTCCGCATGATCGATGCGGAGCCAGCGTGTCGCGCTGACCTGGGGGGTATAGTGAATCCACTCCATGCCCTGACGCAGAGCATCAATGGCGATGGCTTTTCCCGGTTCGGCCGCTACTATCCAGAGATCGGGATGAGCAGCTTCGGCGAGGAGCTTGCAGGAGCGGCAATCTCCGCAGGCAAAGCCATCGTCAGTCGGCATAAAACATAGCTGTGCTGCCTGCAGGAGATCCAGATACCAGCCCAGTAGAGAACCGGGCTCTCCGGCGGCCAGCATGGCCTGGGGCAAGCCGGAACTCAGTAGAGCCCGGATGGGTTGCCAAGCGTGGGGATCAGGGCGGAACAATTTCATGAAAAATGCTGCTTGAGACGAGGGGCCAAGTCCGCCAACAGCGTCGCATGAACCTGATCGATGGACGCTGCGGCGTCAATGCGCAAAATGCGCCCAGGCTCAGCGGCCTGACGTTGGGCAAAAACCGACCGCACCCGGGTAAAAAACGCCATTTGTTCCTGTTCCAGACGATCAGCCTTGCGGGCGCGAATCCGGGCTGCACCTAGTTCCGGACTCACATCAAACCAGAAAGTCAGATCTGGGGCCTGGGTGATGCCGGCCCAGCGTGCCAGTTCCGCAATGCGTCCCTGGGGAAATCCCCGACCGCCACTCTGATAGGCATAAGTAGAATCCTCATAGCGGTCACAAAGCACGATTTTCCCTTCCGCCAGGGCTGGTTGAATCCGGTTCAACCAATGGTCGCGCCTCCCGGCATAGAGCAGGAGCAATTCTGCTTCCGCATCCAGGGTCAATTCCGGATTCAAAAATATCCCGCGCAAAGCTTCCCCGAGTGGCCCGCCTCCCGGTTCCCGGGTGCGCTCAACAGCGTATCCCTGGGCCTCGCAAAAAGCCGCCAGTATGGGTATGGCGGAGCTTTTGCCCGCACCTTCAATACCTTCCAGGGTGATGAACATTCCCCGCCGGATGGTGGATTCCTGAACTGTCATGAAGCCGTCCTTGCAGTGGCTTGCAGATACCGTTTTATCTGCTGGATATGTTGCGCATAAGTGGTGGAATAATGATAAGTATTTCCTTGGGCGATAAAATAGAGATTCTGGCTGTCACTGGGATGCAATACCGCCTGTAAACTGCTCATTCCGGGCATGGCAATGGGGGTTGGGGGTAAGCCCGCATGCAGATAGGTATTAAACGGGCTGGAAACCTGCATATCCTGGGGCGTCAAATGGCCCTGATAATGCTTGCCCAGGGCATAAATGACCGTGGGATCCGATTGCAGGGGCATCCCCTTGCGCAAGCGATTCAAGAAAACAGCGGCTATATGAGCCTGCTGTGCCGGAGGAGCCCCTTCCTTTTGGACGATAGAAGCCAGAATGAGCGCCTGATAAGGGTCTTGCAAAGGGAGTCCGGCGGCACGTTTTGACCATAAGTGCCATAAATTGGTGTGCATACGCTGATAGGCCCGTTTGAGAATACTTAGAGCAGTAGAGCCAGGCACATAACGATAACTATCCGGGAAAAGCCAACCCTCGGCACTGCCATTGGCCCCTACCCCCACATCCGCCAGTTGCCGGCCTGCCTGCTCGCCCACTGGAAGTGCGTGCAGGTTCAGATAGGGTGAATCATTGTGCAGCGCCTGAAGTACCATCGACAGGGTCCATCCCGGAATAATCACCAGATTCAAAGGCGTGGATTGTCCATTACGTAAACGCCGCAAGACTTGCTCCTGCGAAATCCGACCCTGAAAATCATACAGACCCGCCTGCAGAATGGGATGCCCCGCCATCATCCAGGCAAGTCGGAACATCTGCGGATAAGGCAGAATACCCGCCTGGTGCAGAGTTTGGATGCTTTCCAGGGCCCCGCTGCCGAGTCGGATGGGCACCTGTTTTCCCCCTTTGGGTAAAGTCTGGGGCCAGTACATGGTAAAACCATAATATCCCAGCGGAGCCAGGATCATCACCAGCAAAAATGACAGGAGGATACGCCGCATCACCAATAACCCAGACCCAGTGCAGACTGCCAGGCCAGTATTCGGGCGCTGATTTCTCCCCGATCACCGGGTAGTCTGCGGCCCTGAAACTGTTTGACCGGCCAGATGCCGATCAGGCTGTTACTGAAAAAAATTTCATCGGCAGCATCGAGAGATTCCGCAAGATAATCCCCCATAACAGAAGAAATCCCCCACTCCTGCAAACAGTTCAGGATGGCATTGCGCTGAATCCCGGCAATACCACCGGTTTCCAGTGAAGGAGTATGCACCATGCCTGCCGAAACCCAGAATATATTGGACATGATTCCTTCACGCAGAAAACCATGCTGATCGAGGAGAATGCCTTCCGCATACGCCGCCGGAAGCGCATTCCGGGCCATGATCTGATTCAATCGATTGAGGGTTTTGGCTTGCAGATAAGGCGCTCCGGTCAGCAGGGGTACGCTGCAAATATCTGTGAGGATGCCCGGTTGCCAATGATCCGCACTGCGTTGAGGCCAGTCCGTGGCAAATAGATAGCGGCAGGGAGGACTGTGGCGAGGAATGCCGTATCCCCAACCCGAACCTCGACTCAAAACCAGCTTGAGGACATAGCGCTCGGAACCGGCCATTTCTTCTTGCAGCTTGCGCAGGTCTTCCCGCCACTGCTCTGGACGGGGTGCGGCCATGTGCAGCATGGCAGCACCGGACTGGAGTCGGTGCAGATGCTCGTTCCAGAACAGGGGTTTCCCCTGAATGACCGGGATCGTCTCAAACAGACCATCCCCATAATGAAAAGCGCGATCCAGTGCAGCCTGACAGGCTCCCATTACCTGCGGGAGCCCATCTATCATGGCGGCCTGCACACCCACGGCAAAAATCAGTCGCTATGACGGCGAAACACGAGGGTACTGTTGGTCCCACCAAAACCGAAAGAATTGCTCAAGGCCACTTCAACGGCCTGTTTGCGGGCCTGCAAGGGAACATAATCCAGGTCACAGCCCTCATCCGCCTCTTCGAGGTTGATGGTGGGCGGCAACACCCCATGATACAGGGCCAGGGTGGTGAATACGGCTTCCACCCCACCCGCTGCGCCCAGCAGATGACCCGTCATGGACTTGGTGGAACTCATGGCCAAAGAACGCGCATGGTCGCCAAATACGGTGTGAACCGCTTCCGTTTCCACCAAGTCACCCAAGGGAGTGGAAGTACCATGAGCATTGATATACCCCACCTGTTCAGGAGAAATACCCGCATTATGCAGAGCAACCCGCATACAACGAGCAGCTCCCTCCCCTCCTGGGGAGGGCTGGGTCATGTGATAGGCATCGGAGCTCATACCATAACCGGCCAGCTCCCCATAAATACGGGCACCACGGCGTCTGGCGAACTCATATTCCTCCAGCACCAGAATGCCGGCACCTTCTCCCAGCACAAAACCATCACGGTCCTTGTCCCAGGGGCGACTGGCCTTTTCCGGTGCGTCATTGCGGGTCGAGAGAGCCCGCGCCGCCGAGAACCCACCCAGACCCAGGGGGCTGATAGCCGCTTCCGTACCCCCGGCAATCATGACGTCGGCATCTCCATATTCAATGAGCCGCGCCGCATCACCGATGGAATGGGTGCCCGTGGAACAGGCCGTAGCCATGGCAATATTGGGGCCCTTGGCGCCATACATGATGGAAATGTGTCCGGCGACCATGTTCACGATACAGCGCGGAATAAAAAACGGAGAAATACGACGGGGACCGCTTTCGGTGACAATCTGATGTTCGGATTCAATGCCGGGCAAGCCACCGATACCGCTGCCGATGGATACTCCAACCCGCTCGGCAATGTCCGGACCGATTTTCAGACCAGCATCCTCGATGGCCTCCATTGCCGCCACGATGCCGTAATGGATGAATAAATCCATTTTCTTGGCATCCTTGCTGGAAATGTACTGGGTGATATCAAAACCACGCACTTCCCCGGCAATCTGCGAGCTATAGGGACCGGGATCAATACGTGTGACGCGGCCTATACCGCTCCGCCCCTGGACAATGGCATCCCATGCAGCAGGAATGCCGATACCCACCGGCGAGACGATACCCAGCCCCGTAATGACTACGCGCTTCTTCAAATCTCGGCTCTCCTCATGATCCTGAAAGGAATTGCTACTCAGGCATCCTTGGCGGGTATATGAGAAGTCACATAATCAATGGCCTGCTGCACGGTAGCAATTTTTTCGGCTTCTTCATCGGGAATTTCGCAGTCAAATTCTTCTTCGAGGGCCATGACCAGTTCTACCGTATCCAGAGAATCAGCGCCCAGATCATCCACAAAGGAAGCTTCATTGGTCACTTCATCCTCATTCACGCCCAACTGCTCGACTACTACTTTCTTTACGCGTTCTGCCACATTTTCCATTTGGGAGAAACTCCTTTGCTGGTTAAAAATTATTGTCGGCGAGATTGGACCACAGGGGTGCAGTCCTGTAAAGCCAACACCGTCCTATCCCATCCACATACCACCATTGACATGCAGAATCTGTCCCGTGACGTAGCTTGCCTGCGGACTGGCCAGATACGCCACGGCTCCCGCCACATCGGCCACAGAACCCAGGCGCCCTGCCGGAATCTGCTGCAGCAAAACTTCCTTGTGCGCCTCGGACAGTCCTTCTGTCATATCGGTGGCAATGAAACCGGGGGCCACACAATTGACCGTCACTTGCCGGGCGGCCACCTCACGCGCCAGGGCCCGGGTAAATCCTGCCACTCCGGCCTTGGCAGCGGCATAATTGCTCTGCCCGGCATTACCCATACTACCCACCACCGAGGTGATGTTGATTATACGTCCAAAACGCGCCTTAAGCATATCGCGCACACAAATCCTGCTGAGGCGATAGACGGCGCGCAAATTGGTGGCCATGACCGCATCCCAATCCTCATCCTTCATGCGCAGGAGGAGCTGGTCACGGGTGATGCCAGCATTATTCACGAGAATGGCCGGAGCCCCGTAATGACTCTGGATCTGTTTCAGGCAATCATCCATCGCCGCATCATCGGTGACATCCAGAACCATTCCCAGTCCTTGAATTCCCCGCGCCGCAAAATCTGCCGTGATCGCTTCGGCGCCCTTGCTGCTCGTTGCCGTGGCAATCACATAGGCACCCTCCAGTCCGAGCACGCGGGCGATTTCCTGACCGATGCCGCGACTGCCGCCGGTGACCAGAGCCACGGTTTTATCGGAATGGGCATCCATCAGACCAACTCCAGGGCGGCCTTGAGACTTTTACCATCTTCCACATGCAGCATGGTCAGCGAGGGCTCGATGCGTTTGCCCAAACCGGACAAGACCCGCCCGGGTCCCATCTCCACAAAAGTCAGGGCTCCCTGGCGAGCCAGATGCCGAATGATTTCTGTCCAGCGCACCGGGCTATACAACTGCTTGGCAAGTACCGTCCGGATGCTTTCGGGGGTATTGTGACTCTGCACATCGGCATTGTGAATCAGCATGGCCTTGGGGGTACGAAAGGAAACGGACTCCAGCACCGTTGCAAATTGCTGGGCTGCATCCCGCATCAAACTGCAATGGCTGGGGACGCTGACCGGGAGCATGACCACCCGTTTGACACCCGCATTGCGGGCGGCCTCCACCAATCTTTCGACGGCAGCCGACTCACCGGCCACCACCACCTGCCCCGGGGCATTGAAGTTGGCGGCGGCCAGGACGTCACCCTGCGCTTCCTGGGTACACAGTCGCTTGAGATCCTCATCCGCCAGGCCAATCACCGCCGCCATGGCTCCAGTACCCTCGGGCACGGCTTCCTGCATCAAGCGGCCGCGTTCAGCGACCAGACGCACGGCGTCCTTGTAATCGAGAGCCTCGGCAACCACCAGGGCGGTATATTCGCCCAGGGAATGTCCAGCGACAAAATCCGGATAAGCACCGCCCTCTTCTTCCCAAACCCGATAGACGGCATAGCCTGCCGCCAGCATCAGCGGCTGGGTCCAGCGAGTCTGGTTGAGTTTTTCGACAGGACCATTTTGACTGAGTGCCCAGAGATCCTCTCCCAGCACTTCGGAGGCCTCGGCAAAAACTTCCTGCACCAGAGGATGGGTAGACGCCAGATCGGCGAGCATTTGAATGGACTGGGAACCCTGACCGGGAAACACAAAGGCGATAGAGCCGTGCAAACGAACCTCCTCCAAAAGCAAACTGTCAGCCGACGCGCGCTGCCGCCGAAAACTTCAAGACCAACGCAATAAAGCCGAACCCCAAGTAAAGCCGGCACCAAAAGCTTCCAGCAGAATTTTCTGATCTGCCTTGAAACAACCCCGCCTTGCAGCGTCATTCAGCGCCAAAGGCACCGATGCTGCAGAAGTATTACCATGATGTTCTACCGTCGTCACTACCCGATCCATGGGGATCTGCAATTTGTCGGCGGTAGCCTGAATGATGCGGATATTGGCCTGGTGGGGTACCAACCAATCAATATCCTCTGGCTCCAGTTGGTTTTTCATGAGGGTTTCCTGAACGATGTCCCCCAGTGTACGGACCGCCATGCGGAATACGGCATTCCCCTGCATGGTCAGTTGCTCCCGGTCTTCGGGAACCTGCAACAGTTCGGCATAGGCGCCATCGGCATGCAGGTGCGTAGAGATGATGCCCGGCTGCGCATCTGCCCGTAACACGACTGCTCCCGCGCCATCCCCAAACAAAATGCAGCTGGAGCGGTCGGACCAGTCCACAACCCGGGACATGCTTTCCACCCCCACCACCAGCGCGTTTTTGACGATACCGCCGCGCATGAACTGATCGGCAGTCGCCAAGGCATAAATAAAACCCGTGCACACTGCCTGCACATCAAAAGCCGGAGCGCCACGATTGCCCAGCCGCGCTTGCAAGAGGCAGGCGGTGCTGGGAAAAATCTGATCCGGCGTAGTGGTGGCGACAATGATGAGGTCCAGATCTTCGGCCGCCAGGCCCGCATCCTGCAGCGCCTCGCGAGCGGCCAACTCCGCCATGTCGACGGTTTTCTCGTTTTCGGCGACGATATGGCGGGAGCGAATGCCGGTGCGCTCAAAAATCCAGGCATCACTGGTGTCGACCATCTGCTCCAGATCGGCATTATGCAGGACCCGCTCGGGCAGATAGCCGCCGGTGGCGACAATACGGCTATACATGGGATTCACGCGCTGTTTCGCACCACGGGGTCGAGGTTTTCCTGAATGACTTCGGCGATGTGCAGAGTCAGACGATGCTTGGCCTCGGCTATGGCGACTTCCACCGCCCGGGCAAAAGCATAGCGATCCGCATTACCATGACTTTTGATGACAATACCATTGAGGCCCAGGAGAGTCGCTCCATTATATTGCCGGGAGTCCAGACGTTTTCTCAGACGCTGCAAGATGGGACGATTCACCAGATAGGCCAGTTTTCCGTACAATCCCTTGGTATAGCTGGCCCGCAATTCGTTACTGATCATGCTGGCCAGGCCCTCGGAGGTTTTCAGCGCGACATTGCCGACAAAACCATCACAGACCACCACATCGGCAACCCCGCGATAAATGTCGGAGCCTTCCACATTGCCGATAAAGTTGAGTCGCGCCGCACGGAGTAGCAAGGAAGCTTCCTTGACCTGTTCATTTCCCTTGATTTCTTCGGAGCCGATATTGAGCAGACCGACACGCGGTTTGGGTACACCCATCACCCGCTCGGCCAGAATGGAACCCATGACGGCGAATTGCAGCAGATGCTCCGGGTGACAATCCACATTGGCCCCCAGGTCCAGAGCCAGAAAACGTCCCGTGGTGGTCGGCAGAAAAGCGGCAATGGCCGGCCGATCAATGCCGGGGATGGTCCGCAAAAAAACCTTGCCCATGGCCATCAGTGCCCCTGTATTACCGGCGCTGACCACCGCATCGGCATGACCGTCCCGGAGCAGGGTAATGGCCACATGCATGGAGGAATCACGCTTGCCACGCAAGGCCTGGGAAGGAGCCTCATCCATCCCGACCACCTGGCTGGCATGATGCAGTTGAATGTGTTCATCATCCCGAAGGTGTACACGTTGCAATTCCCTTTGCAGAATGCTGCTGTCACCGACCAAATGAAAAGTGACATCGGGATGATGCACTACCAGATCCTTAATGGCAGGAATCACCGTCGATGGACCACTGTCTCCACTCATGGCATCTACCGCTATATGCGGCATGGGAACCACCTCGCTACAAACCCGCTCAGCAAGTTTTTCAGGCTTCCACAGACTTCTTGACCATTTCCCGGCCCTTGTAGAATCCGCACTCGGGGCAGACATGATGGGGCAATTTGGCGGCACCGCAATTGGCACAGACCGAACGATTGACGGTCACCAAAAAATCATGAGCGCGCCGCATGTTACGACGCGAATGGGATGTTTTACTTTGTGGAACGGCCATGTCTCACTTTCTCCATTAATCAACAGTAACAAATACTTCCCGTCCGGACACCGGACAAATACCGGTCTGCCACTCCGCACAGCGCGGAACCATGGGCAAGGCCAGCAACACTTCATCTTCCAGCCAGGTCTGCAGAGCCACCGCGCCCTTCTCGGCCAAAACCACATCCAGATCCGGGTCCAAGGCGCCAACTGCCGCTTCTGACTCTGCCAGAGCACTGTGTACGGGGACTTGCAGGACCAAGGGCATATTCCCCAGACAGCGCTCACAACGAATCTGCCCCTCCACCTCGATCATCCCTTCTGCCAGCACCACCGAGCCGGTCCGGCGCAAAACCACTTGCACCTGGACGACATCCAGTTGCTTCAGCGCCGCAGCCAGTCGCGCCCAAAGCGCAAGGTCCACCGAACCTGCGAGGGTATCCCCCAGTTCGGCCACCTTGGCAATATACAGACTATGTGTTTTCGCGGAAAACATAAGCGCGGCATGTTAGCGGTGACTGGGGGTTAAGTAAAGTATTTCATGCCAAATATCAGCTCAAATTTGTTGTGTTGGGCGTTCATGATTCATTACCAGTGACGGGAAGGGTCTTGACGACTGAACTGCGCGAGAATCAGGCCAGGCTTGAGTGAGGCGATGGTTTTATGGCAAGGCGTGGTGATGGCTCAAGCCCGGGAGAATTCGTCATCATTCCGCAGGCAACATCAGAACCCACTGCGGACAGTGGGATCAGCAGACGATTGCTGCAATCGCCGCATTTGATGCGCGGCTTTTCGTAAACACCGGCACGCCACTCGTTGGCGCAGACTGGGGCCGCGTGTGCGGGGATTTCAGGCAAAATAAAGAGCCCGGAGACTATCCGAGCCCTTGGATATGGTGGAGGCGGCGGGAATTGAACCCGCGTCCGCAAGACCTAGACCACCGGATCTACATGCGTAGTTTGTCTATTGGCTTTAACCGCGCCACCCTCCGACAAACAGGATGATGCTACGGCGATTCTGCTTTGATTTAGGATCAGCTCCACAGACTAGAACAGACCCGATTCCGTGTTTCATGACCCTCCGCGCGCCTTGCGGCTCCGGATCCCCGGACAAATCCGGGCAGAGGGCTCACTGCTTAAGCAGCGAGGGCGTAATTGCTGTCGTTGGCAATTATGAATCTGCGACCAGTTTTAAGAGCAAACCGCAGCTCTGCATGCACCGAAGGCTTCGCGACCTGCGTCGAAGCCGGTCGCCCCCTTTTACGTCAACATTAGACTGTTCAACATCAAAAAAGTTGCCGAAACTTCCCCTCCTCTCTCCTGGAGGTGAATGATAGCGTAGAAGCCGCAGTTACGCCACAGCGTTATTAGAAAAACCCCAAAATCAATGCAAAAGGTGTGCCGGGGCGAAGAGCAAAGCCACATCGGCTTCATCAAAGCGGTACACCTCCTGACAATACTCGCAGGTGACCACAATGGCACCCTCACTGCGCAGGGTGTCCTCCGCTTCTGCCGATCCCAGGGAAATCAGCATGCGTTCCACTTTTTCCCGGGAACAGGAGCAGGCGAAACTCAGCGCCTGTGGCGCACGCAAGCGCACGGCGGAATCGGGAAAAATTTCCGGCAGGAACTGCTCGGGATGGGCTTGCAGCAAGGATTGATCCGACCCGACCGCAATGAATTGCTTAGCCAATTCCCAATCTTCATCCGCCAGTACACCGGGCAGGCGTTGCAGGAAATAACCCCCTGCTTGCTGACGCTCCGGGTCTGCAACCAACCGGAAGTAAGCCGGCGACTGCACCGATTCCGCAAAATAGGCATTCAGGGAAAGGGCCAGACTGTCGCGAAGTTCTACTAAACCCTGGTAGCGATCCCGATCCATGCCCATATCGACGGTGATGGCCAGCAGGGCCTCGGGTAAACGCGATAAATCTACCGACACGCCCTCTTCCCAGTTGCCATAAGCCCGCATCCCGCCAGCGGCCGTCATTTCTGCCACCAGCAGTTTTAACGGACCCTTGCTCTGCGCCTGAATGATCAGCCGTTCATAATTTTTCTGGGTGGTGGCCAGCAAAGCAAGACCTACCAGTACTTCGCCCAGCAATTGCGCCACTTCGGCATGTCCCTGAAAACCTCGCAATACGCGTGTATAGATGGCATCCAGACGGCAGCATGCACCCCGCAAGGGCAGGATTTCCCAATAAAAGCTCTGTGAAAAATCAGTCATGGTCATCCTCAACATCCAAATCTTCCAGCCCCTTGCGCATTAACGGCTGCATGGCCCGCTGCAGCTGTTTGAACAAGCGCGGATCATGGGCTTCCTGTTGGGCCAGCAGTTCTTTCATGTGCTGGCGTTCGGTGGGTTTACCAAAGCAGGCGGGGCAATTCTCCTGAATCACCGGTAGCTGCTGTTCTTCGGCATGCTGGCGCATCTGTCTTTCACGACAATATACCAGTGGCCTTATCACCCGTAAGTCTCCCTCCCGGACCCGGTAATGGGCTTTCATGGTGCGCATTTCGCCATTGTAAAACATGGACATGAAAAAGCTTTCGGCAAAATCATCCAGATGTTGTCCCAAGGCCAGTACATTGTAGCCTTCCCGGCGGGCACAACGATACAGCACCCCCCGCCGCATCCGCGCACAAAAACTGCAATAAGAAGGACGCAGCAGATGGTTTTTGGCCCGCTCATAAATATCCTGTCGTTCCAGAAAATAGGGAATGTCCAGAGATGCCATGTAGGGGACCAGCACTTGTGGATCGTAATCGGGACTCATGGGATCAACCGTCGCCACACCCAGTTCAAAGGGCACCGGGAAATGGCGCTGCAGGGTCCGCAGCATATGCAGCAAGGTCAGGGAATCCTTGCCCCCGGATAGAGCCAGCAAAATACGGTCACCAGGCTGGATCATGCGAAAATCCGCTATGGCACGACCAATCCGCCGCTGCAGCAGCTTGGGTACGGGCAGACGCGGAACCACTGAAGGCTCTAGCCCCGGATTCATCCCGCACTCGGGGTGGCGAGTTCCTCACGGCTGACCACCGCAGCACCCAGCTTACCCACCACAATGCCCGCCGCGCGATTGGCCAGTTCCACAGCCTGGTCCATGGGCCAGGCTGCTGCCAGGGCGGTAGCCAGGGTGGCAATGACCGTATCCCCGGCACCAGTCACATCAAACACTTCTCGCGCCTGGGCGGGGTGATGATGGATGGTGTTTTCAGTAAAGAGGGTCATCCCCTCTTCTCCTCGGGTCACCAACAGGGCTTCCAGTTGCAATTTTTGTCGCCATTCCTTTCCCAGGGCCAGAAACGCCGCCTCATTGTCCCAAGTACCTGCCACCGCCTGAAATTCACTCACGTTGGGAGTAATGATGGTGGCTCCGGCATAGGGTCGGTAATTCCGCCCCTTGGGATCAATCAACACCGGCAAGCCCGCCGCTCTTCCAGAAGCAATCAGGGTTTCCACCTCGCGTAAAGCGCCCTTACCATAATCGGAGAGCAACAAGGCACCAGCACCATTCAGCGCAGTATGAAGCTCGGCGCGCATGGCGGCCCCATGCTCGGGACTGGGTTGCGATTCGAAATCCATGCGCAGTAACTGCTGTTGATGGCCAATGACGCGCAATTTTACGGTCGTGGAATATGCGGAATCAGCGATCAGGCTGGTCTGCACGCCAGCCTTTTCCAGTAGGGCAGAAAGTTGGGTACTGGCGGCATCCTGCCCCACCGGAGCCAGCAAGTGCGCCTTCGCCCCCAAAGAAACTACATTGAGCGCCACATTGGCAGCCCCACCCGGCCGTTCTTCTTCCCGCCGCACCTGCACCACAGGCACGGGGGCTTCGGGAGAAATACGCTCGACCTTGCCGAACCAATAGCGATCCAGCATCACGTCGCCGATGATGGCCACATGGGCCTGATCGAGATTTTTTAGAGACAGGCGCATTCAGGGACGTCCAATGGCGGAGTAGCGGAAACCTTCCGCCCGCAGGGTGGCAGGTTCATAAATATTGCGACCATCCACAATGATGGGCTGCCGCAACAAGCGGCGCATTTTAGCAAAATCCGGGCTACGAAATTCCTGCCATTCGGTACAGATGACCAAGGCATCAGCCCCCTCACAGGCGGCATAGGGGTCTTCACAGAGGGTCAGTGCTGCCTGACCGCCATAGAGTCGCCTTAGCTCATCCATCGCGACCGGATCATAGGCCTGCACAGTCCCGCCTCTCCGCCAGATACCCGCCATCAGCGCCCGACTGGGTGCCTCGCGCAGATCATCGGTATTGGGCTTGAACGCCAGTCCCCAGATGGCAATATTTTTACCGGCCAGGTTTCCGCCCAAGGCCACGACCAGTTTCTTTTCGAGAACCTGTTTCTGGCGATTATTGACAGCTTCCACAGCAGTCAGCAGTGGAGCGGCAAAATCATGCTGCCGGGCGCTGTATTCGAGGGCGCGTACATCCTTGGGAAAACAGGACCCGCCATAACCACAACCGGGATAAATGAAGGAGTAACCAATGCGCGGATCCGCACCTATACCGCGCCGCACCTGTTCAATATCCGCTCCCACGCACTCCGCCAATCCGGCCAGTTCATTCATCAGGGAAATCTTGGTGGCGAGCATGACATTGGCGGCATATTTGGTCAGTTCAGCGGAGGGTGGATCCATGACGATGAGGCGGTCATGATTGCGATTGAAAGGCGCATAGAGGGCGCGCATTTTTTCTGCCGCAGCCGGATCGTCAGTCCCGATGATAATCCGGTCAGGCTTCATGAAGTCCGCTACCGCAGTGCCTTCCTTGAGAAACTCGGGATTGGAAACGACCACAAAGGGAATATCCACTCCGCGTCTGTGCAAGACCGCCGCAATATGCTCCTGGACTTTACGAGCCGTACCCACGGGAACCGTGGATTTGTTGATCACGACCACCGGATTTCGAAGGTGTCCACCAATTTCATCGGCAACGGCCAAAACATGGCGCAAGTCGGCTGATCCATCTTCTTCGGGAGGAGTGCCTACGGCAATGAAAATAAAATCACCATGGGCGACTCCGGCAGCAATTTCCGTCGTAAACTGCAGTCTCCCGCTTTTGACACCCTCCTGGACAATGCTCGGCAGGTCCGGTTCGTAGATAGGCACCTCGGCCTCGCGCAGACGCGCGACTTTCTCGGCATCAATGTCGACGCAAAGCACCTGATTGCCCACCTGGGCGAGACAGGCACCCGTGACCAATCCCACATAACCCGTTCCCACGACCGTTATTTTCATGCGTTATACTCCCAATTCCAGAATAACCACGGCCGTGGCATAACGGCGTTCGTCACTGATGGACAGCCAGATACGCACTTCCCTTCCCCATTGCGCCAGCAACTCGGCCGGTTTTCCCTGCATGAGCAACTGCGGACGACCGGCTGCATCATGGGTCACCTGCACATCAGACCAACGCATACCTTCACCCAGGCCACTTCCCAGCGCCTTATAGGCGGCTTCCTTGGCAGCAAAACGCCGCGCCAGAAAGGCCGCAGCAGCGGTGCTTTCCTCGGGCAACTCGGCACACTCCAGAGCGCCGAGCAGCCGTTCCGCGAAACGGCGACCATAGCGGGCATGCAGGCGGGCCATGCGTTCGACGGCCACAATATCCGTACCCATCCCCATGATCATCCCCGTGCCTCAAGCATCAAGCGCTTCATTTCTGTCACGGCAGCAGCCAATCCCGCAAATACCGCGTGGGACACGATGGCGTGGCCGATATTCAACTCACGGATACCGGGAATGGCCGCAATGGCCTGGACATTGTGATAATCCAGACCATGGCCGGCATTCACCTGCAAACCCAGACTCTCGGCAAAACTGACCGCTCTGATGATCAGCTCCAGCTCTTCCTGGCGTTTTGCAGGATGATGGGCGTTGGCATAACGCCCCGTATGCAGCTCGATGACCGGGGCGCCGCTTTCTGCAGCAGCCTCCAGTTGAAAGGGATCGGGATCGACAAACAGGGAAACGCGCACCTCGGCAGTGGCCAGACGCTGGCAGGCTTCCTTGATGCGCGGCATCTGCCCGGCGACATCAAGTCCGCCTTCCGTGGTGAGTTCCGCGCGACGCTCGGGTACCAGACAGCAATCGCTGGGAGCCAGTCGCTCGGCAATGCGCAGCACTCCTTCATCCACCGCCATTTCCAGATTGAGACGGGTTTGCAAGGTCTGACTGAGGATTTCAATGTCCCGATCCTGGATATGCCGACGATCCTCGCGGAGGTGCGCGGTAATGGCATCGGCTCCGGCGCGCTCGGCCACAAAGGCCGCTTCGATGGGGTCCGGATAACGAGTACCCCGGGCCTGGCGCAGGGTAGCCACATGATCAATATTAACGCCCAAGGCAATCATGCCAGTTGCTCCTCATCATTCAGGTGGATGCTGTCCGTTTACCGCGCTGCAAGTATGCCGCAAGGAGGCGGCGGCTCTCCAGTGCCCGTCTACCGAGATGCACTTGCAGTTCACGTTCCAGATAGTGCCGCAAGTGGGCATTATAACCGGAAGCCGGGGCAGAATTCATCGGACCACGGAGCCATTCCAGAACTTCCGCGGGTATGGCCACAGCTGCCTCTCCCGGAGCATGTCGTGGACAGAAAATACCTGTCTGGGTCCCATAAAACCAGGTAGCACCCGATGTCAAGGCGATTCCACAGTGCCCGCATTGCCCCAGGTCCGCTGCCCAGCCCAATGCTTCCAGCAAGCGACGCTCATAACGGCGAAGATTCCAGGCGATATCAGGGACTTCAGACAAGGCCCTGAGGGTATTTTCATATTCGCCAAAAAATTGGGGGAAAGGATCACCACGCTGAGTGAGTCTCAGTAATAACTCGTTCATATAAAACAGACTTATTTTTTGCAGGGCGTTCAAGGGCTGGTTAGGACCCAGATCCTCGGCCTGCACAAGCAAAGGGAGATCACCTTTTCCCAGCCAGCGAATCCAGAGCGGCCGCCCCGCCTCGATGCTGGCGAGCGATGAACGCGGACGTCGTGCGCCTTTGGCCAGCAGTCCCAAACGTCCATGTTGCTGACTGAAAAACTCCACTACCAGACTGGAATCCCCATAAACATAGCGATGCAGTACCCAGGCCCGATCACCAGAGTCAGTCGTCATACCCCAGCTCACGCAGGATATGCGTATCCTCCGTCCATTGCTCTTTTTGCTTCACCCAAAGGCCGAGCCAGACCCGCTCTTCCGTCAACTGTTGCAGTGCTTCCCGGGCCCGGCTGCCAATCATCCGTAAACGACCGCCCCCTTCACCGAGAATAATGGCTTTCTGACCCGGCTTGCGACAATAAATGGTAGCCTCGATGCGTTGCTGCCCATTTTCTATCTGATAACTGTCAATAGCGACAGCAGTGTCATAGGGTAACTCCGCCCCCAGTTGCCGGAAAATCTGCTCGCGAACAATCTCGGCGGCCATGAACCGTAAATGACGATCCGTGACCTGATCTTCAGGGAAAATTGCGGGCGCGGCCGGCAAGAGGGGAATCAATATATCCGCCAACTTTTCCATATCGCCGGTTTTGCGCGCGGATACCGGAACCACCGCCACAAAATTGGCACGCTCGGTCAAGCGCTGCAAATAGGGGAACAGGCGCTCCTTGGCCTTGATTTTATCAATTTTATTCACAACGGCCAGCAGGGGCAGACCACTGCGTTGCAACCAACGCAAGGCTTCTTCATCATCTTCCATCCAGAGCATGGCCTCAAGCACCAAGACGCCCAGATCCGCAGACTCCAGCGCGCCACGGGTGGCTCTCAACAGATGCCGGTTGAGACTGCGGTAACCACTATGCACACCCGGGGTATCCAGAAACAGCGCCTGGCCGTCGGGACGGGTTAAAATGCCCAGAATCTGGTCGCGCGTGGTTTGCGGGCGGGGGGCAGTAATACTGATTTTCTGCCCGACAAGATGATTCAAGAGTGTGGATTTACCCACATTGGGACGCCCCAGCAGGGCCACATAGCCACTCCGGTAATGATTGCCGGTTGCTACCGAGTCGTTTTCAGACACGCGACAGGTTCTGCAGTTGCGCAAGCATCAGAGCCGCCGCTTGTTGTTCGGCTTTGCGGCGACTGCCATCTTCTGCTTCCGTGGGCTCCACATCGGGCACCGTACAGCGCGCCACAAAGCGTCTTTCATGGGCCTGGCCTTTTTCTTCGATCAGGGTATAAATCGGCAAAGGACGCCCCCGGCCCTGCAAAAACTCCTGCAACCGGGTTTTCGGGTCGCGTAGTTCCGCATCTCCCAGCTGATCGGTGATGCGTGGCTCCAGCAGCTTCAGGACAATTCCCTCCGCGGCCTGAAAACCGCCATCCAGAAAAGCAGCGCCGATCACGGCTTCCAGAGCATCGGCACGAATGGAATCCCGTCTTGCACCACCGCTACGCACCTCACCCGGTCCCAAAATGAGATGGTCAGCCAGGGCAATTTCACCGGCAATTTCCGCCAGGGTTTCTTCACGCACCAGCCGTGCTCGCATCCGCGACAAATCGCCCTCGCTGACCTTGGGAAAACGGGCAAACAAGCGCGCAGCGACCACAAAATTCAGGGCCGCATCGCCCAGAAACTCCAGTCGTTCATTGTGAGCCGCCCCAGCGCTACGGTGAGTCAGCGCCTGAATGAGCCAGTTCATCTCGGCAAAATGGTATCCAATAGCTTTTTGCAGCACATCCAGCGAAGCCATAACTTCAGTCTCTATCGTCTTCAAACACAAAAAAATGATTTTATCATACACGGAAAGAACTGCTTGCGGATACTCTTGATTGAATCGCCAAAACGGCGCTTGGCCGGGATAGTCTTCCGGGTAATGGACCATAACCCCGATCAATGCCCGCCTTTGGCCTGAAAATGCAGAAGCAGACTCATATTCCCGGCCAGAGGAACAATTTTATCGTAGGTCACCGTAATGAGTACGGGTCCGTTACCAGCCCTTTCAATCACGATATCCTTTTGTGGAATATGAATCATAGCAACACCCAAACGCCCGTTCAGATTATAGAGAATTTGTCCCGCAGACTCCTCTGGGCCCGCCTGCTGCGCTTGTTGCTTGACGATATTTTGCAGGGACCAGTAATCGTAATAACTGGGCATCACTTTGACCACGAAAGCAATCACCAGCACCAGTGCCAAGATCCAGAAAATCACCCCAATCAGCCCCATTCCGGCTTCCGGGGAAGGAACGGCAGGAGGATTGACGGACAGACCACCCCGGTTGCGGAACCACTGAACAAGACCTTGCATGATGTAATACTCCGGGCACGTCAAATGAAATCATTGCTTATTTAGTCGGCAACCATCATTCACGCAAGGAGTAATCCGGCATTATTGGCGGCCATCCAGGGAACGACCAATCTGCTTCCAGCGAATGGACCAATCTTCCGCATCCCAGGAGAACCAGACAAACATGGCTTTACCCACGATATTACGTTCCGGCACGACCCCCCAGAAACGGCTGTCATTACTGTTGTCACGATCATCTCCCATCATGAAGTAGGAATGGGGCGGTACCTTGTAGGGGCCGAAATCCATCCGGGCTTCAGGGGTGTCGAACTCAATGATGTGAAAATGATGACCACCCAGTTCCTGGGCATATTCTTTAGTGGGGATCACCATGCCTTCGGCACCCTGACCTTCCGGACGATAATCAAAGGTACCCAGATATTTTTGGGGAATCAATTTACCATTGATATAAAGAGCATTGCCTTTCACCTCAATGGTATCTCCAGGCAAGCCAATGACCCGCTTGATGTAGTCAATGCGGGGGTTCTTGGGGTAGCGAAACACCATGATATCCCCCGCCTCTACCGGACTGCCCCGGGTAATCTGGGTATGAATCAAAGGCAGACGCAAGCCCCATTGGAATTTGTTGACGAGGACAAAATCCCCGACACGCAGGGTCGGAATCATGGAACCGGAAGGAATCTGAAAAGGCTCAAAAAGAAAGGAGCGAATCAAAAATACGACCAACAAAACCGGGAAAAAGCTGCGGGCATACTCTACAATGAGGGATTCCCGGGTTTCCTTGTCACGTCTGCGCCGGAGAAAAACAATATCCACCAGCCAGATCAGACCGGATAAGAGCACCGCCAGAAACAACCCCAAAGTAAAATCCATCGATATATTTCCTTCCTGTTTAGCGTTTACCGCTCTTCAGCACTGCGAGAAAAGCTTCTTGCGGAATTTCCACATGCCCCACCTGTTTCATGCGCTTTTTGCCCTCTTTCTGTTTCTCCAGCAATTTTCTTTTGCGGGAAACATCACCACCGTAACACTTGGCCAGCACATTTTTGCGCATGGCCTTGACGGATTCACGGGCAATTATTCGGGCACCAATGGCCGCTTGTATGGCCACTTCGAACATTTGCCGGGGAATAAGTTCACGCAAACGTGTTACCAGCTCCCGACCGCGCCGCTCGGAAACGTCCCGATGCACAATCCAGGACAGGGCATCCAGTTTTTCGCCATTGATGAGAATGTCCATCTTGACCAAGGGAGCACTCTCGAAGCGGGCGAATTCATAGTCCATGGAGGCATAGCCCCGACTGACGGATTTCAGACGGTCGAAAAAGTCCAGGACCACCTCGTTATGGGGTAATTCATAGCGCAACATGACTTGTCCACTGGTAAACTGCATATTCTTCTGCCGACCACGGCGTTCTTCGCATAAAGCGATGACGGGTCCCAAATAGGTTTCGGGTACCAAAATATTGGCACTGATGACGGGTTCCTGAAAGTCCGCGATTTTCTGAGCAGGGGGCAATTCTGCGGGGTTGGAAATTTTCAGGGTCTGCCCATCCGTCGTAATCACTTGGTATACCACAGTCGGTGCCGTGCTGATGAGTTCCAATTGATATTCACGCTCCAGCCGCTCCTGCACAATTTCCATGTGTAACAACCCAAGGAAACCACAGCGGAAGCCGAAACCCAAGGCCTGGGAAGTTTCCGGTTCAAATTGCAGGGCCGCATCATTCAGACGTAGCTTCTGCAAGGCTTCACGAAAAGCTTCATAATTGGAGGAATCTACCGGATACAAGCCGGTAAACACCTGGGGTTGTACTTCCCGAAAGCCCGGCAAGGCCTGGCTTGCCGGGCGATCCTGTTCGGTCAGGGTGTCACCTACCCGGGCGCCTTCAATGCTTTTGACCCCGGCTATGACAAAACCCACGGCACCCGTTTCCAGAACCGGTACCGTCAGCGATTTGGGGGTAAAAACGCCGACCTTTTCGACCACATAATTTTTCTGCCCGACCATGGTGACTACTCGTTGGCCGGGCCGAATCGCTCCGTTCATGACCCGCACCAGAACCACCGTGCCCAGATAATTGTCGAACCAGGAGTCGATGATGAGGGCCTGCAGAGGGGCATTGCCATCACCTTGGGGAGCGGGAATCCGTTCGACCACCCTTTCCAGAATTTCCCGGATGCCAATACCTTCCTTGGCGCTGGCTTCTATGGCGTCATCGGCGGGGAGGCCGACAATTTCTTCGATTTCCGTGCGCACCCGGGCAGGATCCGCCGCTGGCAGATCAATTTTATTGAGAACCGGGACGATCTCCAGATCATGTTCCAGCGCTGTGTAGCAGTTGGCGACACTCTGTGCCTCTACTCCCTGGGAAGCATCCACCACCAGCAAGGCGCCCTCACAGGCCGCCAGGGAGCGGCTGACCTCATAGGAAAAATCCACGTGGCCGGGAGTGTCAATCAGATTGAACTGGTATTCCTGACCATTTTTGGCCTTGAACTGCAGACGCACACTTTGCGCCTTGATGGTGATTCCCCGCTCTTTTTCAATATCCATGGTATCCAGCACCTGACTGGACATTTCCCGTTCCGTCAGCGCCCCACACAAGCGGATGAACTGATCAGCGAGGCTGGACTTGCCGTGATCCACATGGGCAATAATGGAAAAATTACGAATATGTTGCTGCTCAGTCATATACCCTTAAATCCCAGAGAACCGACAGATTGTACCGTTTCGCTCGACACCATAACAAAAAGGGCTGGGAGGCACACCCAGCCCTTGACCATCATCCTGCTTTTCAGCGCGGTAGCGAGAGTACCAGATAGAAGCTGCCATTGCCGCGACGTACCAGCACCGGGATGGGTTGACCGACGGGTAGTGACGCTACCAGTTTCTGCAACGTGCTGACATTATCGATCGGCTGTTGCGCCACTTGGAGAATAACATCTCCCGGGCGAATACCCGCTTCTGCCGCGATTCCCGGTGCCACGCCCAAAACCAGAACGCCCGTATTGACATTCAACTGTTTGCGGGCCTCTGCCGTGAGCGGACCCACTTCAATATGCAGCCGCTTGATTTCACCTTTTTGGTTTTGCGTGCCGGAAGTTGCACCATTATCCGCCAATTTTTCCATATCCCCAGGCAAACTTTCGACCACGATATTCAGCGTCATCGGCTTGCCATCGCGAATGATTCCCAGCTTTGCCTTGAACCCGGCGGGCAGTGCCCCGACCATGGGGGGCAATTGACCCGAGTTATAGATGGCTTGACCATCAAAGGAAACAATCACGTCACCCGGATGCAAGCCCGCCTTGGCTGCGGGACCGTCGGGGACCACTTGGGATACCAGGGCGCCGATGGGCTCTTTCATGTGAAAGGATTTAGCCAAGTCCATACTGACATCCTGAACCATGACCCCGAGCCAGCCAAAATGCACTTTCTGGTGTAATTTGAGTTGCTTGACGGCATCCATGGCCACATTGATGGGGATGGAAAAAGACAAGCCCATGTAGCCACCACTACTGGTGTATATCTGGTCATTGATACCGATCACCTGACCACGCATATTGAACAACGGGCCGCCGGAATTGCCCGGGTTGATCGGTACATCCGTCTGAATGAAGGGGATATAGGGATCATCCGGCAAGGGTCGGGAAGTAGCGCTGACCACTCCCTGGGTGACACTATTTTCGAAACCAAAGGGAGAACCTACAGCCAGCACCCACTGCCCCACTTCTAGCCTGCTAGAATCGCCAATCTGCACGGTTGGTAAGTTGTTGGCATCAATCTTGAGCAGAGCCACATCCATCCGGGAAGACAAGCCTACCAGGCGGGCAGGGTACTGCTGATGACTGGTCAGGCTGACGATAATTTTCTGGGCACCTTTGACGACATGGGCCGCAGTGACAATGTAACCATCCGGACTGACAATAAAACCAGAGCCCAGAGACTGAATCTGATATTTATGACCTGGAGCGGCCCCTTCACCCTGATCATTACCGGGTTGACCTGGCGCCCCAAAAAAAGGGGCAAAAAATTGATTCAGGGGGGAATTGGGTGGAAACGGAGAACCGCCCCCACGCGCCACCTTGGTTTCCGTCGTGCTGATGTTCACCACGGCAGGGCCATATTGTTTGACAATGGGTGTAAAATCTGGAAGTGCGACCATTGCCGGAGGAATTGAGCCCACATCCGCCATGGCCGGGAGCATCCCTGCAAAGCCCAAGGAAAACCCTACACAAAGCGCCGCCAATGGGCGCTGTTTACGCCGCACACAATTATTCAAAGTACACTCCCTCCCAACCACCAATAGTACTTATTCAAGATTCCCTGCTTATCATCTCGTTATCGGGGCAGACTGGCAACAGTTTCTGCCGTTTTTATGGATAGCCGCCAGCAGAATGATAAGCAGAGATATTACTGATTCCCGCTGTGGAATTATACACCGTATTTTGCAGCGTCCCAGCATTGGCGTAATTGGCCGAAGCTGACACGGGCAGATAATTACTCTGGCCAGGAATCCAGAGCCGCTTGATATCGCGTTGAATCATCAGATCAGGTCCGGTAGGCTTCACATTGAAATCGCCTACCGGGCGAAGATGAAAGACTTCCTGGGTCCCTTGTGTGCCACTCAACAGCGCCGTCTGACTGTTGTAATGACCAGCAGGGACAGGATCTACTTGTCCGCTAGAAAGTGTATTACGGGGCAGCAGGCCTACCAAGGTGACCGATACCACCAGGACTGCAGCGACCGCACCGGCCTTCATCCAGAACGGGCCCAAGACACGGCGTGATCCTGACGCTCGAGGGGCCAGAATACTGGGCTCATCGGCAATCCGCGCCGCTATGCGATCGGCAAATCCAGGCGATGCCCACCGGGTTCCGGTACGGTCATTTTGCAGCAAAAAGGAAATCCAGTATTGATTTTCCCAGGCATCACGAAGACGACGCTCGTTTTGCAGCCTGGAGGCCATACGATTGGCTTGCAAGGGTCCCATTTCACCTTCCATGAAGGCCATCAGATCTTCTCTGCCTTGATTATTCATGACTGTTCCTGGTTTAACAAAGGGGCCAAAACCTTGGCAATGGCTTCCCGTGCCCTGAAAATCCGGGATCTCACCGTCCCCACTGGACATTCCATCACCTGCGCAATCTCGTCATAACTCAGACCCTCAAACTCCCTGAGTGTCACTGCCGTTCGCAAATCTTCCGGCAATTCCGACAAGGCACCATGAATATGCTCCGCCAGTTCCTTGCTGAGCATAACGCCTTCCGGAGTATCATATTCCCTTAGTCCATCAGCGCCGGCAAATTGTTCCGCATCTTCCGTCTCGGCGTCGACAATAGCCACCTGCCGACCCTGGGCAACCAGATGGTTTTTGGCGGTGTTGACGGCGATGCGGTACAACCAGGTATAAAAGGCGCTATCCCCCCGAAAATTTTTCAGGGCCCGATAGGCTTTGACAAAGGCTTCCTGGGCCACATCTTCCGCTTCTTCCGGGGTCCGCACAAAGCGTCCGACCAAGGCCACCACCTTGTGTTGATATTTGCGTACCAACAGATCAAAAGCCTTTTTTTCACCTTTTTGTACGCGCTGAACGAGAAGCAAGTCAGTGGACGCGCCGCTTTCCGGCGCGTCCCTGGAGCCGCGTCCACCTGTTTTACTCATTCAGCCGTCCTTTATGGTTCTGGTGCCGTTCTTCACCTTATCAACGCGTCATCGTATCATGACCCACGCGTTTGCTTGCAACAACATCCCCATGATCTTATCCAGGACGATGAATGCCCGCTTTTGACTTTTTGATTATCGGTTCCGGTGCCGCCGGTCTGAGCACTGCCCTGGGGCTCGCCCGTCTGGGTAGTGTCGCCATTCTCAGCAAGGATCAAGCCTCTGTCTCGGCCAGCGACTGGGCCCAGGGAGGGATGGCAGCGGTCATGGATTTTACCCAGGACAGTATCGCCATGCATATTGAAGACACACTGGGGGCCGGGGCGGGGCTTTGTCATCCTGATGCGGTAACCCGGATTATTCAGGCGGGTCCTGCAGCAGCCCAACAATTGATCAACTGGGGAGTGCCTTTTGATCGGCAAAAGGATGGCGCCTGGCATCTGACCCGAGAGGGAGGACACCGGGTGCGACGCGTTCTCCATCGGGCCGACACCACCGGTAACGCCATCGAAAGTACCTTGCTCGGGCAAGTACGGCAACAAGCCAGGATCCACCTCTTCGAAAATCACTTGGTCAGCGAATTATGGCTTCACGATGGGCGCTGTCAGGGGGTCTGGGTGCTGGATGCCCACCACGACACCCCGGAATTGTGGACCGCTCGAGCCATCATTTTGGCCAGTGGCGGAGCCGGTCAACTGTATCTGCATAGCAGCAATCCCCTGGTGGCTACAGGAGATGGTATTGCCCTGGCTTACCGTGCCGGGGCGGAAATCGCCAATCTGGAGTTCATCCAGTTCCACCCAACGACTCTCTACGATCCTGGCCATGCCCCTTTTTTACTTTCGGAAACATTGCGTGGCGAAGGAGCGGTACTCCGCCTGCCTGATGGCAGCCATTTTCTGGACCGTTACGATCCGCGTGCGGAGTTGGCAGCTCGGGACATTGTCGCTCGCGCCATTGATACGGAAATGAAAAAACATCATCTTTCCCATGTCACCCTGGATATCAGTGCAGAAACTGCAGATGCCGTGCGCCAGCATTTTCCCGCCATATACCGCCATTGCCTGGAGCGCGGCTACGATCTGACCCGGGAGGCAATCCCGGTGGTGCCCGCCGCTCATTATACCTGTGGTGGAGTGGTAGTGGACGCTTGCGGACGCAGCACCATACCCGGCCTTTATGCCGCCGGAGAAGTCAGTGCCACCGGACTGCATGGGGCCAATCGCCTGGCCAGCAATTCCCTGCTGGAATGTGTGGTAGGGGCAGCCAGTATTGTTCAAACGCTGGAAGGAGAAGAAAGTCTTCCGGAACAGCCCATCTACCACGCAGATGTTCCTGCACTTGCTGCTCCGGGGCACCGAGGGTTGCTTCCCGATCAGCGCGGCATTCTTGAGATGCGCCACACCATTCAGCAACGCATGTGGCAGTCTGGAGGCATTATTCGCAACGATCAGGACATGGGCAAGGCGTTGGAGCAACTGGCTGCCATGTCCGTGCAAATCGGCGAAAATTCCGGGGTGTCGAGGCGTTATCAGGAGCTGCGCAACTTGCGTCAGAATGCGGAAATCCTGCTACGTTCCGCCCTGTTTCGCCGTGAATCCCGAGGCTGTCATTTCAATACGGATCATCCAGATTGCGCTGAACAACCTTTCGATGTCATCAGCCAGCGCGACCGGGAGCAACCTTATGCTCGTCCCATACCTGCCGCAGATACAGGCGCCAGAGACGCCAGACCTCGTCCCTGAAGGGGAAAATACCGGTCAAGGTGTATTTTTCCCGGCGGTTGTCCTGCAGCGATACCAGTCCGAGCCGGGGATGCAGGAAGGGATGGTCCTGCATCTGCACCGCGCGCTGTTCACCATTGCCCAGCTGAAGCAGTAATTGGTTTTCTGGTCCAGACAGCAGGACAAGGGGCAGCCGCAACTGGCGCTGGACAGACCAGGGACAGCGCCCTATCACCCAGGCAGCCACGACAATCAACAACAGCAGTCCGAAGCGGAAATGATCGAGCATGGACAAGAGCGCACACAGTCCCGCCAATAAACAAGGCAGACTGTGCAGTAGTGCCTGTTGCTGGACCGTCCCGCAGAAAAGCGGGGGCAGCCCTTTGTCCCCGTCAGTCATCGCGCTATGATTGAAAACTGTCTGCACGGTTCTCCGGGAGTATCCATTTATGTCATCAGCCGCCATCCAGTTTTCCCTCCTCAGCAGCGAACTGGGACTCATCCATGCTCATGGAGCGGACGCCGAAAAATTTCTGCAGGGTCAATTCTCCAATGATCTGCGCAGCTTGACCAGTAGCGGCCAGGGACAATGGAGCAGTTATAGCACCGCCAAAGGACGGATGATCGCCAATTTTTATGTGCAACGTGTTGATGATCACTTCTGGTTGAGCCTTTCCAGCAGTTTGGTGGAGATAGTTGCAGAACGCCTGCGCAAATTCCGGATGATGGCCAAGCTGGAAATTGAAAATGCGGAACCCGCTCATGGGCTCATGGCCATCTATGGAACGGGTGCTGGGAAATGGCTGGCGCAGATTTTGGGCTGCGGCATGCCGGAGCATGAAAATGGGGGCATCGTTCGGGATGACTGGGTAGTGAGCCGTCTGCCCTGGGCCGGGCAAGAAATCTACCAGATGATCGCTCCGGCCGAAAAACTGGCCGCACTACGAGATGCCCTGATGCGATCAGGTGCGCAGGAAGCCTCTGGCGAACAATGGCGTTTGACCGCCATTCAGGCAGGGGTGGGTTACATCAGCCTGGATACCAGCGAGAAAGTCATTCCCCAGGAACTCAATCTGGAAGTACTGGGTGGAATCAATTTTAAAAAAGGCTGCTATCCCGGTCAGGAAATCGTTGCCCGCTCTCACTACCTGGGCAAACTCAAAAATCAGATGTATGCAGTCAGTGCCAGTCATCCCCTGCCTGTAGGCACAGGAGTATTTGCTGACAGCATGGGGGAGCAAAGTATCGGTCTGATCATCAATAGCGCCGCATCCAGCCCTGGCCAGTATGCGGCATTGGCGGTTCTGCGTGCCGCCAATATCGGCGAGACACTCCGGGTGGGGGCCTTGAACGGCGCAGAATTACTCGTGCAAAAACTACCTTACACCCTGCCACTGGACATGCCCAAAGAGGCTTGAATAATGTGGGGGATTGTCGCGGGGCTGGTCAGTTATCCGGTATTTTCCTGGCACAGCAAGCGTTTTCTGGATGATCAGGGGCTGGAATCGGGATTTACCCGGATGCTTCTGGTATTCCTGGTGGCCACCATGCTCTCGTCGGCATTGGGCTATGGCGTATCCTGGCTCACTACCCCAGCCCATACGCAAAGTACCCAGGCAAGCCTGGAAAAAAAGAGCACGCTCATTCTCGGCAAGGAACTCAGTTGCCTGCATAACCCGTCAAGTCCGGCTTGTCAGTCGGCAGCCCAGCAAGGAAAAGCGCTGGAGAACCAGTTGCTGGGCAGCCTCGGTGCGGGCAGCAGCCAACAATAAAGTTATCCCAGGCAGTTATCAGACGAAAACTCACCTTCATGGTTCAAACAGTTCGTCTGTCGGGCGCGGCATTTTAGCATGAATAACAACGGCTTTGGCCAAAGTCGTGACAAGGCGCCCAAGTCCACAGCCGACTCTTTCAGGACACCTTATCCCCGGTAACGCCATGCCGGAAAGTCGCAAAATGGCTGAGCTGTCCGCCTTTTTTCAACAGCTCGGCATAGGTTCCTGATTCCACGATGCGCCCTTCATCCATGATAAATACCTGATCCATCTGCTCCAGGCCCAGCAAACGATGGGTAATGTACAGCACCGTGCGCCCTGCCATGAGGGGCTGCAAATCCCGCAGAAATTCCATTTCCGTGACGGGATCCAGCCCTTCCGTCGGCTCGTCCAGAACCAGCCAGGGCGCATTTTTGAGGATGGCTCTGGCAATAGCCACGCGCCGGCCCTGCCCGCCCGATAGTTTCACTCCACCCTCTCCGACAATGGTATCCAGTCCGTCTGGCTGACTGCGCACAAAGGTGTCCAGCTGTGCCGCCGCCAGAGCCTTCCAGAGTTCCTCTTCTTCCGCATCCCCTTTGGCGACCAGCAGATTGTCGCGGATGGTGGTGTGAAATAAATAGGATCGCTGGGAAACCACGGCAAAAAATTCCCGCAAATGATCGGCAGGAAAACTTTTGAGCTCATGTCCCCCCAATTGCGCGGTACCGGACTGGTAGTCATAAAATCGCAACAACAAATTGGCAAGGCTGCTTTTACCGGCACCCGTTGCTCCCAGCACCGCCACCTTGCTGCCCGCCTTGATCTGGAGATTCACGCCGGCCAGAGCATCCTGCTGGCTACCGGGATAACGCAAATGTAAATTCTCCAGCAACAGGTCCGGTTGTTGCACTTCTGGAGCCGGGCCACTGGCATCGGGAAAGGGCAAGGGGCTGTCGGCCACGGAAAAAATCCGTCGTGCCGCCTGACGGGTCTGTCCCAGAAACTGAAAAGCCAGTGGTAAGGCGACAATGGCCTCAAAAGAACCCATCACCCCCAAGGCAAACATGGGCAAATCCGAAGGACCGAGGTGCCCACCATGAATCAGGGGAATAGCCAGGATCAAAATCACCCAGATAGCCAGATTCCCCATGAAGCTCATCCCGGCCGTGCCAAGTCCACTGATCTGGGCCATTTTGGCCTGCCGCTGCAAGATGGTATCATTCAAGTTATTACTGCGGCGTAGAATTTCCGGTCCCGCCCCGTAAGTGAGCAATTCACCCATACCCTGCATACCATCCACCAACTGCACCCTATACTCGGACTGTAAATTGGTCATTTCGGCGCCACTGCGCGCGCCCAGACGCTCCGCGAGCAGGGGCAAAGCCAGTCCGGAAATGGCCAGAAACAAAAACAGGGCGATGGCCAGCCGCCAGGCAAAAAATGCAAAAAAACCGGACATCACTAGCGTTGCCAGACCGGCTACCAGAAATGGCGTGAACACCCGCAGATAAAAGTTGTTGAGGGTGTCAATATCCGCGACCAGGCGGGATAAAATATCTCCGGAACGATAACCCTGCAGTCCCGCCGGTGCCAGCGGTTCGAGCCGACTGTAAAACCAGCTGCGCAACTGGGCCAGCAAACGAAAAGTGGCTTCGTGGGTGATCACCCGTTCCAGCCAGCGGGAGATGACCCGGGTCGTGGCAAAGGCTCTGACTCCGGCTGCCGGCAAGAAAAAATTATATAAATTAAGAGTGGCGTAACCGCCCAGACCAGCCACAGCAGCACTAGCCAGAAACCAACCGGAAAGCGCCAGCAGACCAAAATTGGACAATATGGTCAGCAATGCCAGCAGTGCACCGCCCAGCATCCAGAATTTATAGGGGAAAAACAGTTTTAAAAGCCGCCAGTAATCAGACATGGATTTCTCCCCGATAAGCAGCCACCATGCGGGCATAAACACCGCCGGTGGCCAATAATTCCTCGTGGCTTCCACATTCTGCCACCTTGCCCGCCTCCAGAACAATGATATGATCGGCTCTTTCTGCCGTGGCCAGGCGATGGGCGATCACAATGGCTGTACGACCGTGAATCAAGGTCTGCATGGCATCCAGCACCAAGGCCTCGTTTTCCATATCCAGGTTGGCGGTCGCTTCATCCAGTATGAATAGCGGAGGATTTTTGAGAAATGCCCGCGCCAAGGCAATACGTTGAATTTGCCCCCCGGAAAGCCCCTGGCCGAGATCACCGATCATACTGTCGAACCCTTGAGGCAAGGCTTCGATAAATTCCAGGGCATGGGCATTTTTGGCCGCTTCGCGGAGAGCTGCCAGATCGGCATCCGGTCGACCCAAACGGATATTGTCGGCAATACTCCCATGAAAAAGCCGGGGATTTTGTGGTACCCAGGCGAGTTGCCGCCACCACAGTTGCGGATCTATGGCATTCAAGGGCATCTGCCCATTGACGAGAATCTCGCCCTTGTCCGCATGGACAAATCCGAGAATGGCATTGGCCAGGGTGCTTTTACCAGCACCGCTGGAACCTACCAGAGCCGTGACCTTACCTGCGGGAAATTCGGCAGTAACTCCATCCAGCGCCATCCGACCGGGTTCATAGGAAAAACACAAATCGCGAATGACCAGACCGATTTCCCGGGAATGTACATAGTTCATGGCAGGCTGGGATTTTTCCGGCAGGGGCATATCCAGTATTTCGAAAATACGTTTGGCGGCAGCAATGGCGCTCATGCGGGCATGATAGTGGGTAGAAAGGCCGCGCAGCGGATTAAAATACTCCGGAGCCAACAGCAATACAAAAAAGGCGGTGTAAAAAGTGACCGCCGCATGGACCTCAAGCAGGCGGGCACCCAGAGAAACGGCCACCAGGGCAATGGACAGACTGGCAAAAAACTCCAGCACGGCGGAGGTCAAAAAGGCTACCCGCAATCCCGCCATGGTAGTGCGCCGGTAATCATCCGATATACGCGCCACGATTTCGATCTCATCTTTGGCACGGCCGAAAATCTTGAGGGTGGTCAGGCCCTGCACCACATCCAGAAAGTGCGCACTCATCAGCAGCATTTTGCGCCACTGCCGCTGATTGACCGCTTCGGCCGCATAACCGACCAGCACCATGAAAAAAGGTACCAGAGGCCCGGTAATCAGCAAAATCAGTCCACTGATCCAATCCTCGGGAAACACCACCACCAGAATGGCCAGAGGGATCAGACTGACCAGGGCCATTTGCGGTAAGTAGCGGGAAAAATAAGGCTCCAGTGCCTCGACCCCCTCTATCATGGTGCTGGCGATATCAGCGCTGCGCTCCCCGGCAATAGCCACTGGCCCCAGTTGCAACAAATGATTCAGCAGTTGTTCACGCAGATAGCTTTTAATGCTTGCACTGGCCCGAAACGCCACCAGTTCGCCAGCCCAGGACAAGGCGGCCCGCAACACAAACAAGGCCAGCATTGCCCAGAGCAAGGGCATGACTGCAGTGAGGCCAAGTCCCTCAAAAGAGACGCCATTGACAATATGGGCCAGAATAAAGGCCTGGAGAATAATCAGCAGTCCTGCTGCCAGACCCAGCCCGATCCCGAAGTACAAGGTACCCCGGGTTCGTCGCCCTTCCTGCATCAAGCGTTGATCTATGCGTACTGGTTTAGACATTATCAACCTCTAATATACTGATTGAACTGTAGCACAGCCCTACGTTTGTCTCATCCCGTTAAGGAAACATCCCCTACTCAATCATCCAGAAACAGGGTCAACACTCCGGTGTAACCATATATTTTATCATGGGATATTTCACCGTTGGCAAAAAAACCGACGAGCGGAAAATGGCCCAGCCGGGATTCAATCAAGCGCAATTCCGCAGAATCCGGTCCAAACAATCCCTCGCCTCTTCCCAGACAGGAAAAATACAAGCCTCCGCGAATAGGCCTTCCAGCGACCAGTTTTCCCAGTTCGTCCAGCATTCTCAACAAATCTTCCCGAGCCGTGCCACCATCGCGCTTGCAAAACATCAGCGACTGACCCGATTCGATATATTCGCCAATTGCCATCAATTTACGATCCGTATCCACAGCAATCAGATTACGAACGGTATAATCACCGCGATCATCATTTTTTACTGGCAACGCGACAAAAATAAAACCGGCCGCCTTTTGTAAATCTCGGGCAAGAATTTCACCCACTTCTTCATATAAAACATCCAGGGCTGGCCGCTTATCGAGCGTTCCGACAATGTTGCTTTTGGCATCTCCGATGACATGCAAAGGTCCGATAGGACTACAGCCCTGGGAAAGACGCGTCACAATAGAAACTTTTTCACTGAAAGCAACGCCGCTCAACCCACCGTGAACGAGTTTATCCGCAACTTGCACACCCTTGCCGCGCGTACTGCTGAGTCCGCCGGTGATAAAACCGCTCTGGGTCTTGCTGGCCAGGTCACGTACCAGATCAGGGAGATCGGGTGTGGACGTATCTGCATGCACAACCGCGAAAAATGGGACCTTCGTACCGACTTGCAGGGGTGGGGACGAAACAAAGGAAGCCATGCTCGAAAAAACAGCCAATTCTGATTCGGGAATATCTGTAACCATCAAAGCCAGGGCGGGTTGATCCAGATATTCCTGGCCGGTGGCACAAATGCCCATACCAACACAACCTATCCAGTGTTGAACGTCCAACCGCTGTTTCAATTCCATGAGCAGGTCCGGGAAAGCGTTCTCCAATAAATCAGAGACATACAAAAATCCCAAGGTTCCAGTACGCGCCTGATTCCCTACCATTTCCAGCGCGCCCGCCAAAGCCACGCGCCAATCCGGATCAGAAGCATGTCCATAAGCAAATGGCCGCTTGAAATTGTGCACGAACCCCTCCAGGCAGAATGAAACGCCAAAACAAAAAGAGCCAGAGCTGAACTCTGACTCTTTGTGCGTATCTGGTGGAGCCAAGCGGGATCGAACCGCTGACCTCTTGAATGCCATTCAAGCGCTCTCCCAGCTGAGCTATGGCCCCGATGTCGCGTAATATATGGATTTGCTCTGACACTGTCAAATACTATTTGTTGCCACTTATTGCTTTGTATCCATCATCACGACCTCCGACACCCCTGATTGTGGCCTTGCCGCCACAAAATATCCCTTTGTCGAAAAAACGGTTATCTAATCAGATGGTTGCCCAACAGAATCATAAGGAATGGATAAATACCGCGAAAACATGGCTACTCTCGCCGTGCTTCCACCCGCCGTTGCCAGGCGAGAATGGCATCCACTATCTCCTGATCAAAATCCCGGCTTTCATGTTCCTTGACCAGCTTGCGAACCATTTCTACCTGACTACTGATTTCAAAGGTTTTTCTGATCTCGACAAAATATGGGTCATTTTCCAGATAACAGTTTTCCTGCAATGTGCTGCGTTTTATTTTCAGTACCTTGCCCGTATCAGACTGACAGCGAACCTGTTTGGAGCGGATTTCAGTCACCTCATATTTTTGTACCCCCTTGATGGTACCGCTATAGGGAACATGCTCCACAACCCAGAACACATCGCCAATTTCCGCATCGGCAAAATCCAGTTGTTTATGATAGGCATCGTTTTGGGGGATCAGCATCCGTCTTACTCCTCAATGTGCTTTCCTTATAGCCTACCATCATGCCCTGATTCAAACTTTCTGCGCCTTCTGCGCAAAGCAACCTGTGCTATGCTCTGTCAGATAATTTGAGGAGGAGTACAAGCTCATGGCAACACATAAGATTTGTATTCTGGGTGGGACGGGTTTTGTCGGACGACATCTGGCGGAGCGGCTCAGTCAGGATGGACATCATATCCGGATTCTGACCCGCAATCGCGAGCGTAATCGGGAAAATCTGCTGGTTCTTCCGCAGGTGGAAGTGATCGAGTGTAATGTGCATGATCCCTTTGCCCTGGAGCAGCAACTGCAAGGACGGGATGTAGTGATCAATCTGGTGGGCATTCTCAACGAGAACCGTCCTGGGCGAACAGACTACCCACCTGAACGCCACGGCGATTTTGAAAAAAACCATATCGAACTGCCCCGTCGCGTCGCCAATTTATGCGGACATCTGGGCATACCCCGCCTCCTGCACATGAGCGCGCTGGGGGCGAGTCCGATTGCGCCCAGTGCCTATTTGCGTTCCAAGGGCATCGGTGAGGAAATCATTCGTCAGTCCGGCGAGGATAGCGCTCAAAAGGGGTACTTCAATTATCTGAATGGCCCGAAACTGCTCTGGGGTCGAGGGCTCAAAGTGACTTCTTTTCGCCCTTCCGTAATATTTGGCGAAGGCGACAGCTTTTTCAACCGCTTCGCCCAATTACTGCGCAACATCCCGCTTTTCCTGCCCATGGCCGGCACCCAGGCAAAAATGCAGCCAGTATGGATTGAAGATGTGGTCAGCGCTTTCGTGCAGTCCATCGACAACGAAAAAACCTATGGCAAGGCTTATGATCTTTGTGGCCCCAAGGTCTATACCCTGGGTGAGTTGATCGCTTATACCCAAAGCCTGATCGGCACCCACCGCAAGGTGATTGCGCTTTGTCCCTTGCTGGGCAACCTGCAGGCTGGTCTGATGGAAAAGCTGCCCGGCAAGGTGCTGACCCGCGACAATTTACGCTCCCTGTCCGTGGACAACATCTGCACCAAAAAAGACTTGCAGGAGGTATTTGGCATCCAGACAACAGCTATCGAGAGTATTGTGCCAAGCTACCTGGGCGGGAAAGGCCAACATACCGAGCGTCTCTCTGAAATCCGTAATCGTCGCTAGGCAAAGTATCTTTGCTTCTGGAAAGGACCGCAGGTGCAAACCAGCCGTAGATGACAGCTAATGGATTGACCCCTGGTCGCCACAGCCGAATTGGGCAATGAGCGCCTCGGCCTGCTCTGCGGAAACCTCACCGAGAATAGCAGTCATACCTGCCTGGGCACGGGTGTCACCCTGGGCTGCCGCAAGGCTGAACAACTCATAGGCGCTGGACAGGTCCTGTTGCAGCCCCTGTCCATGATAAAACAGGAGCCCCAGGTTGAATTGCGCGGGAGCGTCATTCTGGTCCGCAGCGGCACTGTACCACCGCGCCGCTTCCTGATAGTCCCTGGGAACTTCGACACCTTCCGCATATTTCACACCCATGTTGAATTGGGCGACAGGATCTCCCGCCTGGGCCCGCGCGCGCATGTCCTTCAGGTCATTGCGGATACCCGCCAAAGCCATGAGATCCAGAGTTTCCCCATTTTTCGCCATTGTTTTATTGTCCCGCCGCATTGATGAGTTCATCCTGATCGTCACTCTCCAACCCCCAGGCCGTCAAGCGCTTCCGGTCATTCATGGACCACACGGCACGATGCAGGGACAGCATGGAATTTCGATCACTCAAGAGGATATTACGTTCCCGCTTACTCAGTTGCTGTGGGCCTTCTTCCAACGCCTTATGACAGAGACTGGCGGCGCGTGGCCATAATCCGGTGCGATTGCGCTGCAAGGCGCTGTGAATGGCATTGAAACGTGGATCTACCACGACCTGAACAAAAGCATCTCCCTCGATATGGGGCAGATAGGCCACACTGTCGCTATCCAGTGACTGCAATTCTTCCGGGACGACGACTTCTTCGGGGATCACGAACAGCCGGTGCTGGCGTGCCCAGCGTCCCAATCCAGGTCTACTGGTCCAGGCCCCCAAAGGCACTGCGGCAATCAGCCCGCCCAAAATCGGCACCAGCCAGATAAAATGCCAGCAACCCAGAAAAGGGTAAAGGGCTACCGTTAGTACCAAACCCAGGGCAGAACACCAACCAAAAAAACCCAGAGCCACGGGCCAACTGGTTTCCTGATCACCCCGCACCTGAGCCCCCCAACGCACCCCTTTTCCCAACAGCGTCTGAATCACAAACTGACTGTGAAAGGCCATCCGGATGGGTGCCATCAGCACGGAAAACACGCTTTCGACCAACATGCTGATAACCAGATGGAACAAGCCACCAAATTGGTGACGTCGGCCAGGCTGACGGGCCACCCAGAGAATGGCCATCCACTTGGGAGAAAGCAATAAAATGGCCGTGACTCCAAACAGCCAGAAGGGCATCGGGTCGATGGTGCTTCCCCAATGAAAGGGAGTGACCGCATCGTCATTTCCGCCTCCGGCCCAATGCAGGGAACCCAGGGCACCCAGAATCAGAAACAATCCCCAGAGCGGTGCGGCGAGGAAAGACATGGCGCCATTGATGAACAAAAAGCGATGGGCAGAGCGTAGCCCTTCTCCCGCCAGCAGCCGTAAGTGCTGCAAATTTCCCTGGGCCCAGCGCCGATCCCGTTTCAGGTCATCAATCAAGGTGGGAGGCACTTCTTCATAGCTGCCAGGAAGACTGGGCACAAACCAGACTTCCCAGCCATTTCGGGCCATGAGTGCTGCCTCGACAAAATCGTGGCTCAACAAAGGGCCACCCAGTGGCGGCCGTCCGGGCAACACCGGCAGAGCACAGAACGCGGTGAAAGGTGCCGTGCGCAATATGGCATTGTGCCCAATATAATGGCCATCGCCCAACTGCCAGAAGCGTAATCCGGCACTGAAAATGGGTCCGTAGAGATGCTGGGCAAATTGCTGGAGGCGCGCATACAGGGTTTCCCGGTTCACCGCGACGGGTTGGGTCTGGATGATGCCCACCTGGGGATTTCCCTCCATCATTTCCAGCATCCGGTAAAGGGTTTCGCCGTTCATGACACTATCGGCGTCGAGGACCACCATATATTCGTAATCGCGCCCCCAGCGTCGACAAAAATCAGCGACATTACCACTTTTGGCCTTGTTGTTGACGGGACGTCGCCGGTAGTGAATTTTGCCAAAGGCGTCCAGCGATTCGCAGAGTGCGGACCAGACCAGTTCTTCCCGCAACCAGATATCCGGATTGCGGGTGTCACTGAGGAGAAAAAACTCAAAATGGGCCAGAGCCCCTGCCCGCTGCAAGGATTTAAAAGTAGCCTGCAGGCCAGCGGCGACACGCTCCACATCCTCATTATAGATAGGCATGAGAATGGCCACTTTATGTTGCGGATTGGGCTCGGCCAGACGCAGTTCCGGACTGCCGGGGGCGGTATCCGTGCGTCCGCTCATGAGCAGAATAAAGCCTACCAGGGCTGTCCAGAACCCGGCGGATATCCAGGCAAAAAGCATGGAAAAAATGAGGAGGGTAGGAATTTCCAGCCAGAGAGGTAAACGATCAGTCAGCACCTGATCCAGCATCAGACCGGCGCTACAGGCCGGCAAAATGATAAAAGCACTGAGCCAGTAGCGTCGGTACCGGCTGATGGTTTCCCATGGTCGAGCCGAGGAGGTCCGCAGCAATTCAGGCTTCTCCGGTCAAAATGTGGCGACTGGCCCGTACCTTGCTGCGGCAGAAAAGGGCTTTCCACAAACGGGACACGGCGTACACCCAGGAACGATTCATGGGAAGAGAGGCCATGGTACTGCGATGAATGGCCGGGGCTACCAATTGCTGTAAGTATCGGGAGGAGCGCGCATCCTGGGCCGTATTGACAGGCATGCACAGGGAAAGATCCAGGCGGGCATCCAGCTCGTCGCCATTACCCAAGGTCGCCAGTGCCTGGTGCAGGCTGGCAAAAGCCCGTGCAAAAAGGGCACCCTGGTCCCATTCCACCTCTTGCAACTGACTGACTACCTGGGCGCGAATCCATAAGCGCTGGGCATCGGTGAGTGCCAGACGCGCCATGTAGCGCTCCATACGGACAAGTACCGGTGCGCTATTGGCGACGACCATGGCCTCTGCTGACCAACCCGGCGACCATTCGCCCGCAGGATTGACGCTATAGCTTGATTCATCTTTAAACATAACACCTACTCCTTTGCCGCATGAAGAAGATAAGTCCAGGTATTGGTCATGACCTGCTTATCGAGGGTTAAATAACAACGCACATTACTGGGTGTACCCGTTTGGGGTTGAATGATCGCAATCACTCGCCAGAAATGTGCTTGGGCATCCCATTCCAGTTTTTGACTGAGCACCTTGCCACCATTTTCTGCACTAAGATGAGCCTCAATGGGCATATTGCCGGGCAATTTCGTCAGGGCACCGCCAGCAAAATCAATAACCACCGTACGTGCTCCAGCCGTTTTGGGATCATCACCCAGGTAGGTTCCCACCGGATGAGCCAACGGAATCAAACCGTGGTTATCCAGAAAAAAACGGAGATTATAGGCAAAATGCAAGGGGGTTTTGGGGGCGGGTTCTGCGGCGGGCACCCAGAAAACATCAATATTGTCCATGTCCCGGTTGTTGGTAGGCAATTCCACCAGGCGTACCTGCCCCTTCCCCCAATCACCCACCGGTTGCACCCAGACACTGGGACGCCGCTGATACTGGGTTTCGATGCCCTGATAGGCGGAAAACCGGCGATCCTGCTGAATCAACCCGAAACCCACGGGATGATCCATACTGTATGTCGTGGTTTGAATATGCAGAGGATTATCAATGGGCCGGGTTAGCCATTCGCCATTGCCGTCGGCCATGACCAGATCGCTGGAATCATGCTGGGCAGGATGCCAGTCACCGGCCGTAATGCCGCGACCATGACCATGCCAATACATGCTGGTCAAGGGCGCGAGTTCCAGAACCTGCACCGGCTTGCGCAGGTAGATAGTCGCCTGCACCTGCACGGTAGTGCTGTCGCCAGGCTGAATGGTGAAACGATAAGCTCCGGTCGCGACCGGACTGTCCATGAGCGCGTACACGACCATGTCCTGGGCTCCGGGCTGCGGTTTTTCCAGCCAGATTTCCTTGAAATACGGAAAAATTTCACCGGAAGGCTGGGCGGTATCAATTCCCAGACCACGAGCGGAAGTGCCATAGATGGCATGCTTACCTACCGCGCGGAAATACGTTGCCCCCAGAAAGGAAATAAATTCATTATAGTTCGGAGGGGTATTGAGTGGAGCCAGCAAACGAAAACCGGCATAACCCAGGTCGCTGGGCAGATCTGCAGGCACCTTGAGATTGCCAAAGCTGAACTCGCTGAGTTTAAAGGGAATGGGACGGACCTGGCCATTCACCACTTCCCGGATCATTTCAGGCTGATGAAACCAGGAACCCGGCAGATAAAATTGCGCCTGGAAAGGGGTGTTCTCATTTTGCCAGAGGGGCGTAATGTCCTGAATCTGACTATATTGTTCAGGACTGAGATTCTTAAGGAAGGCAGGAATCGGCAAGGGCTTGGGGTTATAAGGCCTATCCATCAGTGTGTAGGCCTTGGATTCAACCGTCCGCATGTTAAAATCGCCTGCCAGAGCCGCAACGCCACAAGCCCAGCCAGACAAACCGAGCAGCAGAGCTGAAGCAAGCTTCCAAGAGGATCGATGGTTATGAAATTTACGCATATCATACTTAAAGCAAAGCTCATGCCAATATTTTAACTCTTTGTTAAAAATAACTTTTTTATATTTTATCGCATCAATCTGTCGCTTAAGCCCGACGCCATGCACCAGGATTGTCCAGGAAAAATGCCCCAAAACATGGATATTCCTATCCACTGTTTCAGGAAGTTCATTACAACAGCCTGAAAATATTAATTTATCGTCAATTCCTGTTAAACTGATGCAGCAACAGGGGTCACCCGGGCGGGACCATAACAAATATTATGGCGTCGCTGAAAAACAACAGCATAATTTATGAACTCAAAAAGTCTCATTAAAAGCTTTTGAAAGATTGTTCAAGTACAAGAAAAGGATGGGTTTATGAAATACTATCAAGTAGATCTCACGATTATTGGCAGTGGCCCAGGAGGCTATCGGGCGGCTGTGCTGGCGGCCTTGCGTGGCCAAAAAGTGGCTATTGTCGAAAGGGCCACCTGGGGAGGCACCTGCCTCAATCGCGGTTGCGTCCCCAAAAAAGACTGGCACGAAACCGCCAAATGGATTGAACAAAGTCGGCATTATGCCCAACGGGGGGTCATTGGTCCGGATTTGACGGGAGACATGAATCAGGCCTGGGAACACCAGCATCAGGTCGTGGAAACGGTGCGCGGCAGTTACATGGATTACCTCAAGCGCCTGGGGGTGCAACTGTTGGATGGCCGGGGCAGTTTTCAGGATCCGCAGACAATTGTTGTGCAAAACCCGGATGGAGATAGCCAGCAGATACAGACCCGATACAGCATCATTGCTACGGGCTCTACGCCTGCCCTACCTCAAGGTATTCAGACGGTCCCCGGGAAAGTGCTCACCAGCGATATGCTCTACGACGAAGCTGCACCTGCCGGCAAACGCGTCATCCTCATTGGCGGTGGCGTGATCGGAACAGAATTTGCCTATATTTTTCGGCAACTGGGTAAAGATGTGCAGTGGCTGGTGAACTCCCCTTCCCTGTCCCATACCCAATATTCACCCCAGGCCAAGGATACCCTGAAAGCTGCCCTCCATGCCCTCGATATTCATGCCCAGGAGCATTTCCGGGTGAGCCGCGTTGCCCATGACGCGCAGGGCGTGACGGTATTTGCGGAAGATGGACAAAGCGTTCAGGGACACTGGGTCCTGCTCGCCACGGGGCGGCAACCCTTCACCCAGGGACTGGGCCTCGAGAACACGGCGGTCAATCTTGATGAACAGGGCTTCGTGGCAACCGATATCTATCTGGAAACCGCAGAGCCCGGTGTTTTCGCACTGGGTGATGTGGTGGGTCCGATCATGAATGCCAATCAGGCCATGAGTGATGCGCAAATCATTGTCCATAACCTGCTCAGCAAGGAAAAAATGGCGCGCAATCCGGCCTGGGTACCGGAACTGGTGTATTCCGCAGTAGAACTGGCCCGCATTGGGCTGGATGAAGATACCGCCGAGGATGAAGGCTTTGAGCCAGCCGTGGGCTTTGCCGCCTTTGAGACGTCTCCGCGCGCATTGGGGCAGGATGACACAGCAGGTTTTGTGCGGCTGCTGGCTGACATGGACAGCGGTGAATTGTTGGGAGGCGAAATTGTCGGCCGGGATGCTGGCGAGCTGATTCATCTGCTCGCCAATAGCGGCAATCGCCAAGAGGCGCTCCGCCGCATCGCGGAAACCCGCGTCAATCATCCCTCCCGCGCCGAAGAACTGGTCAACGCCACCGAGACCCTGGCGGCCCGCTGGGGACTGGAAGAACAAATTTTTGGTGCTGGCGAGCCAGCAGAGTAGCCTTAGCGTGCCTTACCAGGGCGTTCCAAACACGCCCCAGATGCCCACCAGGATGACCACAAAAGACAGGCAGAGGTTGGTATTAGCCAACATTCTGACCTGTCCCAGCGCCTTGGCGCCGGCCTGCCAGTCCTGATCACGCACCGCCCGACGCAAGCGCTTGAGCGGTGCAAAATAACTATGCAAAACAATCATCACCATGATGGTACCCAGAACGACCATGATCCATTCCGGAATGGACAGGGCGGCAAAACCTCCATAGTAGACAAACACCATGCTGTAACCCGTCAACAGCAACAACACGGATGCGAGCAGCATCCAGAAAAAGAAACGGCGCAATAACCCGTGCATCAGGGCAATACGCGTGCTGTTCTGGGTGATTTCCTTTTTCAGGGTAGGAGCCAACACCATCGTCACAAAAAACAGACCGCCAATCCAGACGATTACCGCGAGAATATGTACAAACTGTTCAATCCAGAGGGTATTCATGATAGTGCCCTGTTTCCTTGCATGATGATGCTGTCCACAAACTGCCGCGCGTCCCCGAGTTCTTCGGCACAAATACTATGGTCCATAGGGTAGGCGTGGGTGCTGAGTACACACCCTAGGGATTCCAGAATTTCCCGGGCAGTTTCCATATAAGCCAAGGGGAGAACCGGGTCGGAACGGCCATGACCCCAAAATATCGGGATATTCCGTATCGCCTTGGGAAGATCCTGGCGCAACGGCAAATACGCACTCATTGCCAGTACCGCTGCCAGGGGATAGCCCTGATGTAAAGCCAGATAGAGAGACATCGCCCCACCCTGGGAAAATCCCCCGAGGATCAGGGGGTGATGGTCGGCTCTTTGCCTTTCCTGATCCAGCAGCAGGGCCAAGCGCTGTCCCATTCCTTGCATGCCTGCCGCATCTTCTCCGGAATCCCGACTCAGTCCATAAATATCATACCAGGCGCGCATTTTACGCCCGGCATTGAGGGTGACCGCTTTTTCAGGCGCATCCGGAAACACCCATCGGAAATGCTTTTCGGGATCCATATAATCCGCGAGGGGAGCCAGATCCTCCTTGGAGGCACCCAGGCCATGCAGCAACAAGATGCAGGGTGCCGTTTCCTCATGGGCGGGACGAACCCACAGGCCTTCCGGCCAGATCCTCTCATTCAAGGGACCGCCCCTCCTTCAGTGCATCGAGTTTGCGATACAGGGTCCGCTCACTGACCCCCAGCCGCGCGGCCAAGCTGCGACGGTCACCCGGAAAAGTACCGCGTGCCCATCGTAAATACTGCGCCTCAAGCTCTGACAAAGTCACAAGGGCATCTACCCCAGGTAGTTTCTGCACATCCGTTTTTGCTGAAGGGATGGGCTGTTGCAAAGCCAGAGGCAAATGCTGGGGAAGAATCCATTGCTCATCGGCCAGCAGCGCTGCTCTTTCGAGAATATTGCGCAATTCCCGGATGTTCCCCGGAAAAGCATACTGCTCCAGCAACTGTAAAGTTTCCGGGTGCAATTGCAAGCCTTTGGCTGCAGGAATCCGTTGGAGAATGGCTTCGGCCAACAGGGGAATATCATCCAGGCGTTCGCGCAAGGCCGGCAAGGTGATGGGAAAGGTGTTGATCCGGTAGTAAAGATCCTGACGAAAGCGTTCTTCGGCCACCATTTTTTCGAGGTTCCGATGGGTGGCGGAAATCAGCCGGAATTGGGAACGGAGAGGTTCTATCCCACCTACCCGGCGAAACGTACCAGTTTCCAGCAGGCGAAGCAGCTTCACCTGCAAATTCAGGGGAATATCGCCTACCTCATCGAGAAACAGACTGCCTCCATTGGCCGCTTCCACCAAGCCGACTTTCCGGGAGTGGGCGCCAGTAAAAGCCCCCTTTTCATGACCAAACAGCTCACTTTCGAAGAGCGTTTCCGGCAAGCCGGAACAGTCTACGGTAATGAAGGGACCCCGATACTGCGTGCTGGCCTGATGGACAGCCGCTGCTGCGAGTTCTTTGCCGGTACCGGATTCCCCCAGCAGGAGGACGGCCGCTTCGCCGGGAGCCACCCGCCTGATCAGACGCACCACTTCCCGCCATGCCACCGATTGTCCAATCATGGCGGGAGCCGCCCGGGCTTCATCGCTCGAAAGCACATGGAGCAATTCCAGAAAATACACGACTTCCGCCCGCTCATTGCGAATGGGATATAAATCGATTTGTATATTTCCGGCAGTATGAATTTGCACCCCATACTGATTCTCCCCGGTTTGCTGACAGGTTTCCAGAGGACAATGGTTGCCACTCGGCTGACAGGAAAAGCCAGCCTCGGCCATGATCTCCGCGCAACGCCGTCCCTGCAAGGGTTTTCCTTCCCCAAAAGTCCGCCGATAGGCCTGATTCGCCGCCAGAACCGTGTAATCACAACATAAAAGGACTGCGGGACTACTGAAACAATCCAGTAATGAGGTCATTTCTGGCCTTAATTGCTTGAGTAAATCAGTCATGAATTCTCCACAATCTTGTGTATGCTCTGATAATTGTAGCAGTCGCTGTCAGATCGTCCATGTCAATTTTGACAGTTTGCCGAGACATGGCATGGAGATCATCTCTGCAGCAAAAGGCATCATCCCTTATAAACTCTCATAACAAATTGATCCACAAATATTTTATGTCGGTGAAGTTTTTTGTATATATGGGTCTGAAAATGGCACATGATTTGCTTATAGTCTCCTATCAGTACCTGATAAGGATGGGGATCCATGATTTTCAGACAACTATGCCATGCGCGCAAAGGCACGCTCAGTTATCTGCTGGGAGATCCTGTCACCCGGGAAGCCGTCATCATTGATCCGGTACCGGAACTCCAGGAAAGTCTGGCCCGGTTCATCCATGAACGGGGGTTGATCCTGACCTATATCCTGCAGACACATTACGAAGTGGAGCAGTTCGCTGCCGGTGAACAGTTAAAATCCGGCACGGATGCCCGCATGGTTGCCCATGAAAGCTCTCTGTATGCAGCCATTGATTTGCGCCTGCGGCACAAGGATATCCTGTATTTTGGGGAAGAAAGCCTGCAGGTACTGCATACACCGGGGCAAAGCCCCTGTGCGGTGACCTATTTCTGGGAAGACCGCTTGTTCACCGGCAAGACGCTGTTGGTCAACAGCACCCTGCCCTGCCCCAACACCGATGCCGCACGTATCCTCTATCAAAGTATCACTCAGCGTTTGATGACGTTTCCGGGGGAAACCCTGGTGTATCCCGGCCTGGAAAACAAGGGACGACGCCTGACCAGCGTTGAAGAAATCCGCCGCAAAGACCACTGGTTCCATAACCAACGCGGGCATCGGGAAATGTTTGGAAAATACTCCCGACTGTTCAGCAAAAACAGTAATAAAACCAGTCAAGTAGTAAAAAAACCCGGGGCACCGGATGAAGAGGTGTACCGTTACACTCCGGATCGTAAGGCTCCGGTTTCTCTGTAGGAGGATGTTCATGGATATGTTAATCAATCCCACGGTGGTTGAGCTTTCGCGCCTGCAATTCGCGCTGACCGCTCTCTACCACTTCTTGTTTGTACCACTCACCTTGGGTATGACCTTTATTCTGGCCACCATGGAAACGGTGTATGTCATCACCGGCAAACAGATATATAAAGAAATGACCCAGTTCTGGGGCAAGCTCTTCGGCATCAACTTTGCCCTGGGTGTCGCCACCGGTCTGACCATGGAGTTTGAATTCGGGACCAACTGGTCCATGTATTCCCACTTCGTGGGCGACATTTTCGGCACCCCGCTGGCTATCGAAGGGCTGATGGCCTTCTTCATGGAATCCACCTTCGTCGGTGTCATGTTCTTCGGCTGGGACCGCATCAGCCGCAAGGCGCACCTCGTGGTCACCTATCTGGTGGCCCTGGGTTCCAATCTATCTGCACTGTGGATTCTCATTGCCAATGGTTTCATGCAGTACCCGCGGGGCGGCACCTTTGATCCCAATACCATGCGGATGCAATTTACCAGCTTTATTTCACTGATCTTCAACCCCGATGCCCAAGCCAAGTTCGTTCATACCTCCATCGCGGGTTTTGTGACCGGCTCCATGTTTGTCATGGGCGTCAGCGCCTATTACCTGCTCACCAACAAGCGGAAAGATATGGCGTTGCGTTCCTTCCGGATTGCCACCGTCTTCGGCGTGATTTCCACCATCGGTGTGATTACCCTAGGGGATGCCCTGGGCTACATGGATGCCCGCGTGCAACCCACCAAGCTGGCGGCCATGGAGGCCATCTGGAATACCAACCCGCACCCCGTTTCCGCCTCCTGGAACCTCATCGCCTTTCCCAGCCGCAGCGAAGGCCGCAATCTCTTCGAGATCTCCATTCCCTATGTCTTGACGCCGTTGCTGACCCACTCGGAAGACACCATCATTCCTGGCATCAACCAGTTGGAGCAAGAGGCCAAGCCAAAGATAAAGAGTGGCATCCAGGCCATGATCGCCCTGCAGGAATACAATCATGATCACAGCAACGCTCAGGCACTGGCCACCTTCAAGCAGCATGAACAGGACATGGGCTACGGCTTCCTGGCCATGCAGTACGCCCCTGACCAGAACCTCAAGAAGATCGATGCCAGCAACCTGCCCAGTGTTCTGGACAAGACCGCGAAGGATACCATCCCCAATGTCTGGGTGGAATTCTGGGCCTTCCGTCTGATGGTGGCCGCCGGCTTCTTCATGCTGGTGCTGTTCGCCTTTGCTGCCTACTACAGCCTCAAGAACGAGATCGAGAAGCACCCGGCCTTGCTGAAACTGGCGATGTGGAGTATTCCCTTGCCTTGGATAGCTTGTGAATTCGGTTGGGTCACTGCCGAAAACGGCCGCCAGCCCTGGACCGTCTTCGGCTGGCTGCCTACCTTCGTCTCCGCCTCCACCCATACGGTGGGCTACATGGTGTTCTCGCTTATCGGGTTCATCCTGCTGTACACCTCCTTCATCGCGGCGGAGCTCTACCTGATGTTCAAATACGCCCGTCTGGGTCCGCAGGTTGATCAACATGGTCACGGTTCTGCACCTGCGGGTGGCGGCCTGGCAGGTCAGCCAGCCTTCGCCAAACCCAGCATGGACCGCAAGTAACGCCTGCGTGAAGAATCAAGGGGGGTTGATTTACCCCCCGACTGAATGGAGAGCACAAGATGGATGCTTACGTATACTTAAAGATATTCTGGTTCCTGGTTCTGGGAATCCTGTTGATGGGCCTCGCTATCATGGTCGGTATGGATATGGGCGTTGGCACTCTGATGCGCTTTGTCGGCAAAACCGACGGCGAACGCCGCGAGGCGCTGAACATCGTTGGCCCGCACTGGGACGGTAACCAGGTGTGGTTCATTCTTGGCGGCGGCGCGATTTTCGCAGCCTTTCCAAGCCTCTATGCGACGTCTTTTTCGGTCTTCTACATCGTCATGATCCTCCTGCTGTTCAGCATGATCATGCGCCCTGTCGCCTTTGAGTACCGTTCCAAGGTACCCAGTCATCGCTGGCGCGATTCCTGGGACTGGGTCTTCCTCATTTCCGGTGCCCTGCCCATGATTGTTTACGGGGCTGCCATGGGGAATATTCTGGAGGGAGTCGGCTTTCACTTCGGCTGGGACGGCCAGTATTACCAGACCGAATCTTTCATCTGGTATCTGCTGAATCCTTTTGCGATTCTCTGCGGTCTGCTATCGCTGAGCCTGGCCATCTATCAAGGCGGCGCCATGCTCATGATACGCGGTAGCGGTGCGCTGTATGACCGGGCACGGAATTACGCCAGCATCAGCGCCATTGTGGCGGTGGTGCTCTTCATTATCGGTGGATTCATAGTGTCCGGCATGAAGGGTTTCCAACTGGTCAGCGGTGATCCGGGCATGCCCGCGAATCCCGTCAGCGGCCAGACCGTCACTCTTGCGAACGGGGCGTGGATGGCCAACTATTCCGCCCACCCCATTCTCTGGCTGGTGCCCTTGCTGGGTTTGGCTGGCATGGTCCTGGGGGCGCTCGCACTGCGCGCCAAAAAGCCCATTCTCGGCTGGTGGATGGGTGCAGTGGCATGGATCGGCGTGATCGGTGCGGTGGGCACTTCCATGTTCCCCTTCCTGATGCCTTCCACGGACAATCCGGATCAGAGTCTCACGGTCTGGAACGGCACGGGCAGCGAGTACAATCTGGTCTGGATGACCATCTTTGGCCTGATCTTTTTGCCTATCATCATCGCTTACACCACTTGGTGTTTCCGGGTGATGCGCGGCAAGGTGGCGGCACCCGACACGCAAGATGACCATGCTTATTAAGAGGAGACGAACATGAAAAAGTTGCTCACATTTATTGGAATGGCGGCGATCATGGTATTGTCCCTTTTCCTGGCGGTGATTACCGGTGACTACGGCCCCTGGTACTTTGCCTGGCTGGTAGGGACCACCATGATCGTTCTTATCGCTGCTGCAGGTGCTATCATGTTCGACAGACAGGATGAAGAACAGCAGCGAAAGCAGGATCCAACGCATTAGGAAACAAGGAGTTATCTATGCATTATGTCGATCTGGAAGATATCATCTTTTTCATACCTTTCATTTACCTTAGCCTGGCAGGCCTTGCTTACCTGTACACCCGAAAACGATTCCGCTAAAAGCGGAGCCGCCACAGGGGCCTTCGGGCCCCTTTTTATTCATAAGGAATTCCATTGCGTACTGTGGACGAATTGTTGGCGGCGCAAAAATCGGCGCTTCGGGAAAATGGCGCCCTCGACTACCGGCAACGTAGGACGCTGTTGTGGGCCCTTGCGCGGATGCTGCGGCAACACGGTACGGAATTAACCGAAGCCATCGCCCGGGATTTCGGCAGACGCCACCCCCGCGAGACGGAAATCTATGAAATCTATCCCCTGCAGGCGGAGATCACCTACGTGCTCAGGCATCTGCGGAGTTGGATGCGTCCGCGCGCGGTGCATACCCGCTGGCCCTTCCTGCCGGCCCGCAGTCTGATCATTCCGCAACCCGTGGGGGTGGTCGGCGTTATCGGCGCCTGGAATTATCCCTTGCTCCTGACCCTGCTGCCCTTGGTCTCGGCCATCGCCGCCGGCAATCGGGCGATGATCAAAGGGCCGCGCCTGGTGCCTCGGACCATGGCGTTATTGGCACAATGCCTGCGCGAAGTGGCATCGGAGGATACCATCGCGCTGGTCCAGGGATCACCCCGTGTGGATCAGGCGTTTTCCGGGCTGCCTTTCGATCATCTGATTTTTTCGGGGGCCACCCGTACCGGGCGGGTGATCGCCCGTGCCGCCGCGCGGAATCTGGTGCCCGTGACCCTGTCCATGAGCGGCAAGAGTCCGGCCATCATCCAGCGTGATTACCCCCTGGCCACGGCGGCCCGGTCCATCATGGCAGGCAAGCTCGTGAATGCCGGGCAAACCTGTATCGCCCCCGATTATTGCCTGGTGGCGGCGGATCGGCGCGACGATTTCATCGCGCTGGCGAAGTCGGCCGCTATATCGCTCTATCCCAATTGGGCAGACAACCCGGACTATACCAGCATCCCCAATGGGCTGCTCTGGGAGCGACTGGATGGCCTGCTGCAGGATGCCCAGGGAAAGGGAGCCTCACTCTGGCAGCCCTCGCCGGCACCCGCATCGATTGATGGCGCGCAGCGGCCCTTCCCGCCCACCCTCCTCTGGAATGCGCGGCCCGACATGAAAATCATGAAAGAAGAAACCTTCGGGCCGATCCTGGTGGTTCTGACCTACGATGACATCCAGGAGGCACTGGCCTACGTACGCGATCACCCCGCGCCCCTGGCGCTGTATTATTTCGACCGGGATCAGCGGCGCGCCCTGCGGCACTGTGAGGGGATTGCCGCGGGAGGCGTCACCATCAACGACACCATTTTCCATGTGGCGCAACCAGGGATTCCTTTCGGCGGTATCGGCCTGAGCGGCATGGGCCAATATCGCGGTATTTATGGGTTTCAACGCCTCTCGCACTACCAAGGCGTCTTCCGGCAGAATCATCTGAGCGCCTGCGAATGGGTGCGCCCCCCTTACGGACGCTGGACGCGGTGGCTCATGGCCTGGCTGTCACGTTGGGGATAAGGCTTCATTTTCGGAGGATACACAGCAAAATGCCCACATCCGATGTGATCATTGCCGGTTCCGGACCTGCCGGCGCCATGCTGGCCAGAGACCTCTCGCGCGCGGGAGCGCGCGTGCGGATTCTGGAACGGGGCGGGGAAACTTCGGGGCCGGGGCCGGCATCAGCGCCGAATTTATGGAAGCTCTGGCGGCGCAAGGAGGCATTATATGTGGCGCCGGGGGTGGCCCTGCTCCGCGGCATGCGGGTTGGAGGGGGTTCCACGGTTTTCTACCACACGGCCATATCGCCTCCCCTGGAGATGTTTTCCCGCCATGGGGTGGAAATGGCGCCGGATCTGGCGGCTGTTCTGGCGGAACTACCGCACCAACCCCTGGAGGCGTCGCTGCTGGGTCCCGCCGCGCAACGCATCACCGCCGCCGCACGCGCTTTGGGGCTGCCCTGGCAGGCGTTGCCGAAAATGATTGATCAGGAACTCTGCCGGGACGGGGGCTGCCCACCCGCAGCCTTCTGGTCCGCGACCTCGCTGCTGGCGCAGGCAATGCAACTGGGCGCCACACTGGAAACCGGCATTCAGGTGAACAGGGTGCTTTTTCAGAACGGGCGTGCGGTGGGGGTGGAGGGCATCCAGAACGGGCAGCTACGCCGGTTCATGGGGGGGACGGTCATTCTGGCGGCGGGTGGTGTGGCAAGCCCCGTGATTTTGCAGCGCAGCGGGATCAGCGAGGCGGGGCGGGGATTTTTTTGCGATCCCTTGCGCATTGGCGTGGCGCTCCAGCGGGAAGACGGGCACCCGGAGGTTGAACTCCCCATGGCGGCGGGATTCGTGGATCGGGAAGCCGGTTACATGCTGACGGACATGACCGTTCCGCCCAATTTTTATCGTGCTTTCGCGTGGACGGCCGGTAGGGTCGACATGCTTGCCCATTATCGGCGCAGCATGATGATCATGGTGAAAATCCGCGACGAAATCAGCGGTGAAATCAACACCAACGGGCGCGTCTGGCGGCACTTTTCCGCAGCCGAAAAAACCCGCATGCGCAACGGCATGGGACTGGCCGCCGACATCCTCCGCGCGGCGGGCGGGCGGCGCATATTCTTCTCGCCCTGGCTGGCCGCGCACCCCGGTGGCAGCGTGCGTCTCGGCCACATCCTGGATGAGCGGCTATCCTGCAGCCCCAATCTCCATGTCTGCGATGCGTCGGTGATTCCCGAACCCTGGGGCTTGCCCCCGACGCTGACGGTGTTATCCCTGGCGAAGCATTTGGGTCGCATTTTACTGGGGTGAATGAATGAGCATACTTACGGTATTCTGGTTTGGCGGAATTTTTTCTGCTCGATATTTTTATCGTGCCGTTCCTGCGCATGGGGCGGGCCGCTGCCGACTGGCCTTTGGCCGCCTGGCAGATCAGGCTGATTTCCGATATCCATCTGGCGCTGGCCATCCCCGCCAGGATGGCGGGGATATGGAGAATATTTGGCTGACAAGCCTTGATCCCGACGCCGTTATCTGAGGTAGATATTCTTCCCCAGCCGCTTGAAATCCTCTGCCTTTTCCTGCAGCCCTTCCAGTCGGGCCGTCTCGATGTCTTCACCCTTGGATTGCGCGTATTCCTGCAAATCCTGGGAGATTTTCATGGAACAGAAATGGGGACCGCACATGGAGCAGAAATGGGCGGCTTTCGCACCTTCCTGGGGCAAGGTCTCGTCGTGATATTCCCGCGCCTTTTCCGGATCCAGTCCGAGGTGAAACTGGTCTTCCCAGCGAAATTCAAAACGCGCCTTGGACAGGGCATTATCCCGTACCTGCGCGCCGGGATGCCCCTTGGCCAGGTCGGCGGCATGGGCGGCAATCTTGTAGGTGATGGCCCCTTCCCGCACGTCATTTTTGTCCGGCAGGCCGAGATGCTCCTTGGGCGTGACGTAGCAGAGCATGGCGGTGCCGTACCAGCCGATCTGCGCGGCGCCGATGGCGCTGGTGATATGGTCGTAGCCGGGGGCGATGTCCGTGGTCAGCGGTCCCAGGGTGTAGAACGGGGCCTCGAAACAGTGCTGTAGCTCTTCGTCCATATTGGCCTTGATGAGTTGCATGGGCACGTGGCCAGGGCCTTCGATCATGACCTGCACATCGTGCTTCCAGGCAAGCTTGGTGAGTTCACCCAAGGTATGCAGCTCGGCAAACTGCGCCTCGTCATTGGCATCGGCCAGCGAGCCGGGACGCAGACCATCGCCGAGGGAGAAGCTCACGTCGTAGGTCTTCATGATCTCGCAGATGTCTTCAAAATGGGTGTAGAGGAAGCTTTCCCGATGGTGGGCGAGGCACCATTTGGCCATGATGGAACCACCACGCGACACGATGCCGGTAAGACGATTCGCCGTCAGCGGGATATGACGCAACAGCACGCCAGCATGGATGGTAAAATAATCGACACCCTGCTCCGCCTGTTCAATGAGCGTATCCCGGAACAAGTCCCAGGTGAGGTCCTCGGCCTTACCATCGACCTTCTCCAGGGCCTGATAAATCGGCACGGTACCGATGGGTACCGGACTATTACGGATAATCCATTCGCGGGTTTCGTGAATGTGCCTGCCGGTGGATAAATCCATGACCGTATCGGCGCCCCAGCGAATCGCCCAGACCATTTTTTCCACTTCCTCGGCAATGGACGAGGTGACCGCGGAGTTGCCGATATTGGCGTTGATCTTCACCAGGAAATTGCGGCCGATAATCATCGGCTCCAGTTCCGGGTGGTTGATATTGGCGGGGATGATGGCGCGGCCCCGAGCGATTTCGTCGCGCACAAATTCCGGGGTAATGGTGTCGGGGATCTGCGCGCCGAAGGACTCGCCGCGATGGGCACGGAACAGCGCCGGATGGCTGGCCCGCAAACGATCCAGACCCTGGTTTTCGCGGATGGCGACGAACTCCATTTCGGGGGTGATGATACCGCGCCGCGCATAGTGCATCTGGGAGACATTGCCGCCGTTGGCCGCCCGGCGAATTTCACGGCGATGATGAAAACGCAGATCCGCCGTGTGGACATCCGCCAGACGGGCGCGACCATAGGCGGAACTGGGCTCGGGGCGATGTTCCAGTGGGGTATCCATCGCCGTCCACTGCCAGCGGGTGGCGGAGAGTCCGGCATGAATATCAATGGGCGTTTCGGGATCCGTGTAGGGACCGCTACCGTCATAGACGGGAATGGCAGGATTATGCTCGACATTGCCGTCGCGGTTACGGGAGTCGCTCTGCAGGATTTCACGCAAAGGGATGCGCAGTTCTGGATATAATTCGCCGTTGAGATAAACTTTGCGGGAACCTGGTATTGGGCCCAGGGTGACTGAGGCTCCCTGCAGGGTATTGCTCAGATCCGTAGGACGTGTCGCCATTGCGTTTTCCTCCATGTTCCATTGTCTGACATGAAACGTGATCCGGACCGAAAACGCGGGCATACCGCCTTGCTGCGCTTCCCTACGCCGGCATGACCCGGATCAGGTTCCAAGGGTTCCTCTCAGCCTGCCCCCTGGCAGGCGCCCCCAGCGTTGATACAAGCTTGCAAACTAAGGGATAGTGCTGATGGCTGTCAAGCTGATCCTGACCTTTGGAGAATACAAAGCTAAGGGCACAGGTTCCAGATCAGTGCTATCATCCCGCCCGTTCATTATCGTTTTGTGGAGTTTGCCGTGCTCAGCACCCATCAACTGACCATGCAGTTTGGTTCCAAGCCTTTGTTTGAAAATGTGACCGTGGATTTCGGCGACGGCAATCGCTATGGCCTGATAGGAGCCAACGGCAGTGGCAAAACCACCCTCATGAAAATTCTCGGCGGCGACCTCGAGCCCAGCTCCGGCAATGTCAGCCTGGGCAGTGGCGAGCGCCTGGGCAAGCTGCGTCAGGATCAGTTTGCTTTCGAGAATCATAGCGTACTGGATACGGTGATGATGGGGCACGCGGAATTCTGGAAGGTCAAACTGGAACGCGATCGCCTGTATTCCCTGACCGCAATGAATGAAGAAGACGGCATGGCGGTAGCCCATATCGAAAGCGATTTTGCTGAACTGGGCGGTTATTCGGCGGAAGCGCGAGCCGGAGAACTGCTGACCGGTGTGGGTTTTCCTCTGGAACAGCACAACGGCTTGATGTCGGCCGTGGCCCCGGGCTGGAAATTGCGGGTGCTGTTGGCCCAGGCTTTGTTTGCGGATCCCGATATCCTGCTGCTGGATGAGCCCACCAACAACCTGGACATTCACACTATCCAATGGCTGGAAGAATTACTGGCGACCCTCCCCAGCACTATCATCATCATATCCCACGATCGGCATTTTCTGAATAGTGTCTGCACCCACATGGCCGACCTGGATTATGGTGAATTGCGGATATACCCCGGTAATTATGATGAGTACATGCGGGCATCTACCCTCGTCAAAGAACAATTACTGGCTGATAACGACAAGAAGAAAGAAAAAATGGCCGAACTGCAAAGCTTTGTCAGTCGTTTTTCGGCCAATGCTTCCAAGGCCAAACAGGCCACTTCCCGCGCTCGCCAATTGGAAAAAATCCAGTTGGAAGAAATCAAGCCTTCCAGTCGGCAAAATCCCTATCTGGTTTTCCAGCAGGAGCGCAAGCTCTATCGCTACGCCCTGGATGCCAAGGATTTATCCAAATCTTTCGGAGAATTGCGCCTTTTCCATAAATTGCGCCTGCACATTGAAGCTGGAGAACGCATCGCCATCATTGGTGCCAATGGCCTGGGAAAAACCACGTTGTTGCGGTGCCTCGTGGATGAAATAAAAGCTGATGCCGGGATCATTAAATGGGCGGAGAATGTCAAAATCGGTTATTTTGCCCAGGATTACGCTTCGGAATTCACGCAAGACATGACGCTCTTCGACTGGATGTGTCAATGGCGGAGTGAAAAGGACGACGATCAGGTGATTCGCGGCGTACTGGGCCGCCTGCTTTTTGGTCAAGATCAGGTTAACCGCTCGGTCAAGGTGCTATCAGGAGGGGAAAAAGGCCGGATGCTCTTTGGCAAGCTCACCCTGCAAAAACCCAATGTGCTGATTCTGGATGAACCGACCAACCATCTGGATATGGAATCCATCGAATCACTGAACAATGCCCTGGAAAAATTTGATGGAACCCTGATTTTTGTCAGTCATGATCGGGAATTTGTCTCCTCGCTGGCTACCCGCATCATCGAATTTACGTCCCATGGCATTGAAGATTTCAAGGGCAGTTATGAGGATTATCTACGCAGCCAGATCAGCGTTACTGACGCCGGGAAAAAGAGCGCCAAAAGCCGATAATCAGCAGAAAAATGCCCAGCACAAAAATGCCGCCAATCCATTTCCAGCGCACCATGTTCAGGATATTGGCGAAGTGCAGCAGGCTCTGGGCCTCGGCATCCACGCCATGGTGTACCGCCAGCACCGCGACGGCGTTGGTTTTGAACACCACGCCCAGATAACGAACGACCATCAGAAGCAGATCGAAAATAATCAATCCGATTCCTGCATACATCCATCCCGTTCGGGAAAAACGTGGTCCCATCTTAAACACGCCAGCCCTGCATGATCTGCAAGGCGGCTCGCAGCATGCGTTCGGCCTCCTCAGATGAATCCGCTTCCGTATAACAGCGTAATTCCGGCGCATTACCTGAAGGACGCAGGTGAATGATGGACCCGTTTTCCAGGGTCACACGCAATCCATCGCTGTGGTCCATACTGTTGGCTGGGCCGGCCACTTCGCCAAGGGATCGATTGAACGCCGTCAGATTCCGGGCCACATCGCTTCCATTGAACGCCTCCAGATATTGCTGACTGAGTGTGCCTGGGAAGTTCTGGAGCCGGTCGCTGGCCGTAAAACGCGATGGAAGACCATCCAGCAATGCCGCAAGGGGCACGCCACGCTGTTTTGCCGCAGTCAGTACGGTGAGCATGGGGAGAATGGCGTCCCGGGTCGGCAAGGGGTGCAGGCTATGGCCATGCCTCTGCAGGGGGCTACCCAGGAGGAAACCGCCATTGGCCTCATAACCCACCACAGGCGCCTCACCGGCAGCCAGCGCCGCCTGCATGGCTGCGATCACATAGGGGGAACCAATGCGGGTGCGACGAATCCGAGCAAAAAGTTGCGAACGTTCCAAGACGCTGTTACTGCTGATGGGTGTCACGACACTGTGCGCACCCAGGACATGAGCCGTGAGCACGCCCAGCACATCGCCACGCCACCAGCGACCGCCGGCATCGGCAATCATGGGACGATCGGCGTCACCATCGGTCGTCAGCAAGGCATCCAGTTGATGTTCGGCTACCGCTTGCCGAGCCAGCATCGTATCTTCCGGGCGCAGGGCCTCCGTATCCAGGGATACGAATTCCGCAGAGCGTCCCAGTGGTAACACTTCAGCACCCAAAGCCCTCAGCAAATCCACCAGGAGATCCCGGGCCACGCCGGAGTGCTGATAAACGCCCAGCCGCAATCCCGCGAGACAGTCTCTGCCAAAAAAATCCAGATAGCGCTGCTGATAGATCCGCAGATATCGGGCATCCGGTTCCGGCAAATCCGGCGCCTGCAACAAGGCACCCGCCTCCGTAAACATCCCCGGCGCTACCTGCATGTCCTGGGCGAGAATACCTGCTTCATCGGCCTTCATCAGTTCGCCGTGGGGGCGATTGAACTTGATGCCATTACGGTCAAAAGGAATATGACTGCCCGTCACCATCAGCGCAGGGACACCCGCCGTCAAACCGGCAAAAGCCAGCGCGGGAGATGGCAAAAAGCCGGCGAATTGCGGTACCCCGCCCTCCGCCAGCACAGCGGCCCAACTGGCGGCCAGTATGCGTGGGGTGCTGGGACGCAAGTCTCCGCCGAGAATGACCGAGTTGCCGTTGCAATACTCGCCGATGTCCCGGAGATAGCGCAAGAATGCCCGCACATGCACAAAAACCACCTGATCTGTCAGATCGCTCACCAATCCCCTCAGTCCGCTGGTTCCAAATGCCGCCATCTGCTTACTCCTCCATTTATGCACAAGCTTTGCATCATGATAACCAGATATAAGCGCCGACGATAGAATGGCGTACTTTCCCAGAACATGGCGGGCTGTGTATGATTGCAAGTTGATGGTCAAAAGGATGTTCGAGCAAGACAATGCCCAGAAATGACGAATGGATGCACTGGCATCGCGGCCATAACGCGTATCCCAGTCTGGACAGCTACAACTATAATGATCTTCGTGATTGGCTGGGTGATCTGGAAATCCGCAAAGCGCAGACCTATCTTGATGCGGTCACCCACCTGGAACGCCTGACGGATACGGATCTGGCTGCTCTGGTCCAGGGCAGTGCGAGTAGCCCTTATCATGTCGATATTCACCTCAGTCAAGGGATACTCATCAGCTTGTGTTCCTGTCCGGTGGCCAGCGGATGTAAACATGTCGCCGCCGTTCTACTGACTTATCTTGCCGAACGGGGTAATGCAGAGCCCATCAATAGTCCCAGACCCCATGTCATGCAATGGTTGGGTGAGTTGCGCTCGCACCTGAATCCGCCACCGCGCAGGATTCCGACCACCACCTATCGACTCCACTGGATTCTGGAAACTCACGTAGGTCAACAACATGCACCCACCTTGCACTGTCTGAAAGCCCGCTTAAACAAGCAAGGCATATGCAGCGAACTCACGCCTTGGAGCAATTACGAAGCGGCACTGCGCCGGCCTCCCGGTTTTCTGGATGAAACCGATCAGATGGCCATTCGTCGCCTGCTCATTGAGGACATTCACGCCCCCAGAAGCGCCTTTTTCACCCTGGGGCCTCGCCATGGCGGCGCCGTTCTGGGCATATTGGCGGGCAGTGAACGCTTGTATATGCACCAACCGGATTCTTCGCCTTTACGAATGGGCGACATCCGTAAGGGCCAGTTGCTCTGGAAAACCGCCAAGGGCACGGAGCAGTATCCCGTTCTGGAAACCGACCCGCCTTGCCAGGCCTTTCTGATACTGGATGTCCCCTGGTATCTGGATGCAGAAAATCTCGAAATCGGACCGATCGACACCCGCATCAAACCCACTCTGTTGCACGATCTCCTGCAGGCTCCGCCACTGAATCCACAAGAAGCCGTTTTATTAAGAAACATCCTGGAAGAATCAGCCCTGGACCTGCCTGCTCCGGTTGCCGATCCTGCACAGGATATTCAGGTCATAACCGCACCACTCCAGCCGTTCCTGTGGTGCGACACCTTATCGTTGATGGGTATGCAATCCTATCGGGATTATCCGGGTCAATGGAGTCCAAGCTGCCGTTTTGATTATGGTCAACCCAGTTTTATTTATGGTCCTGTGCATATAAGCATAGATGACGACAGCGAGATACACACTCTGGCGAACGGCGAAACCGTGCGCGTCCAGCGAGATCGGGAGGGTGAAAAAAAGGCCCTGAAAATCCTGGCCAGAACCGGCATGAAGGTTGCCAAAGCCAGTCTTTTCCATAGCCTTTCCCTGCTGCCCCAGCCCATTTTTGGACTGGCGAGCGAAAAGGACTGGAGCACCTTCATGCAGGAAGGGGTCCAGACACTGCGCGACGCTGCTTGGGAAGTCCACTGGCCTGACGGTTTCCGGCATTATTTTCTGCATATTGATGCCTGGGATATGCAGGTGGATGGGGAAGAAGAAGGCTGGCTCGGTCTGGATGTCGGCATTGTGGTCGAGGGCGAGAGGCTGGCGCTGGCTCCGCTTTTGGGTGCACTGTTTGCCCGGGATTCACGTTGGCTGAGTCCTGGAGGCTTGACCCGCATTCCCGATGAAGAAACCATTCATTTACAAACCCCTTCGGGAATCCCCATTCAAACCCCTGCGCACCGACTCAAACCCCTGGTGGGCACGCTCATCGATTTGTTCAGCCTGGGATCTTCAGGACCGATGCGCGTTTCCGCTTATGATGTGTCGCGCCTGACAGAACTGACCGATAGTCAGCAGTGGCGCAGTGAAGGCATGGATGCCATTCGCCGACTGCGTAAACGCCTCCCGCAAAGCGGTGAAATACCCCCTGTACAACCACCTCAGGGCTTTGCCCTGCCATTGCGGCCTTATCAGCTGGAGGGGTTGGCTTGGCTGCAATTTCTGCGGGAACATGACCTGGGTGGGATTCTTGCTGATGATATGGGTCTGGGTAAAACCGCCCAGACCCTCGCCCATTTGTTACTGGAAAAAGAAAGCGGGCGTCTGCAGAATCCCGCTCTGATTATCATGCCGACCTCCCTCATTCATAACTGGCGGGAAGAAGCCGGACGCTTTGCACCCGCGTTACGGGTCCTGTCTCTGCACGGCAAGGAACGAATGAATCATTTTTCGGAAATGTCCCAGCACGATCTGGTACTGACGACCTATCCGCTAGTCTGGCGCGATATCGAACTGTTCAAGAACCAGAATTTCCATCTGCTGATTCTGGACGAAGCGCAGATGGTCAAAAATGCACAAAGTCGCGCAGCCGAAGCCATTCGTGAGATCCCCGCCGTCCATCGTCTCGCCTTGACGGGCACACCCCTGGAAAACCATCTGGGGGAACTCTGGGCTCAGTTTGATTTTCTCCTGCCCGGGTTCATGGGCGATCCACGCACGTTTCAGAAGATCTGGCGGAGCCCCATAGAACGCCACGGTGATGTCGATCGCCTGAACCTGCTGGCCAAGCGCGTCCGCCCCTTCATTCTGCGCCGCAAGAAAGCAGAAGTGGCCCAGGAACTCCCCGAGAAAACCGTGATCATCCGTTCTGTGGACATCGAAGGCACCCAGCGCGATCTGTACGAGACCGTACGCAGCGCCATGGACGAACGCATCCGCCAGGAGATCGCCGCCAAGGGTTTCCAGCGCAGTCAGATCGTCATTCTCGACGCCATGCTCAAATTACGGCAGGTCTGCTGCGACCCCCGCCTGCTGAAAAGTGACAAAGCCCGCAAGGTTCAGGAAAGCGCCAAACTCACCCTGCTCATGGAAATGATTCCCGAATTATTGGCCGAAGGCCGGCAAATTTTGCTGTTTTCCCAATTTACGGAAATGCTGGCACTGATCAGTGCCCGCCTGGATAAAATGCACATTCCCTATGTGCAACTCACCGGGAGCACCCAGGATCGGAAAACACCCATCGACCGCTTTCAAAAGGGTGAGGTATCCCTGTTCCTGATCAGTCTCAGGGCCGGGGGCGTGGGGCTGAATCTGACCGCGGCCGACACGGTGATCCATTACGATCCCTGGTGGAACCCCGCCGCGGAAAATCAGGCTACTGACCGGGCTCACCGCATTGGTCAACAACGTCGGGTGTTTGTCTATAAACTGATTGTCGCCGGCAGCATTGAAGAAAAAATACTGGCCCTGCAGGAGAGAAAAGCCATTCTGGCATCCGGAGTGCTCGACAAGGCGCGCAAGGACAAGCTGCAATTTGGTCCCGAAGATCTGGCTTCACTCCTCGCCCCACTTCCGGGAAATAGCCGCTGAGGACCAATCAAGGCTTTCCGACAAAGTGGCCTGATGGCACTATACTGAGCTGCAGGTACATTATTTCCGGAACATTTGTTTTGTCGTAACCCTATAATATCAGGAAACAAGCATGAACCAGCAAGAAGAACACCGTCGCGATCGCTTTATCATCAGTGGTGCCCTGCACGGAGTTACCGACTCGGCATTGGCAGAACTCAAGTTTTTTGAGGAAATGGGTGGGCATGTGGAAGTGCTGCCGGATAAACACCTCGTTCTGATCCAGTATGATGGCCGTTGTGGCGCCGAGGCCGAGGCCAAGATGGTGCAAATTTTGAAAAAGGCCGGTGAAAATTGTGACTCTCACGGCGTCATCTGCCACGGCAAGGATCACTGCGAACCACTGAATTTGCATGTTGGCCCCCTGGCCAAAGATCATCCGCAACGTTCCCTTTCACTGGCAAAGCATCTGAGCCGATGGCTGCACATTAAAAAACAATCGTGAAAAAACACCTCATTCCCTTGCTGCTGGCGACATGGGCTCTGGCCCTTTCCAGCAACGCTGCCGCAGACAACACCCCGCTTTCGGCAAGCCAGGAGTCCTTGTTGAAGAAGGCCGCCCAGGCATTTGCTCAGGGTCATTATCTGCCTGCAGCAGCGGCATTCCCGGCACTGGAAAATACCTACATGGGTGCCTGGGTGGGTTACTGGTCACTGCAACCACGCCTCAATACCCTGACTCAGAAACAATATCTTCAGTATTCCGCCCGTTTCCCCGACGGCGTGGCTCACCACTTGCTGCGCCGGCAATGGCTGATCCAACTGGCTCATCGTCAGGACTGGAATGCCTTTACCACCGTTTACCAGTCCGGAACCAAACCGGACCTCATCCAGTTGCGCTGTGATGCCTTCCGCGATCCCGCCCTGCACAATGAGGCGGTGGTTTCACCCTATTTTTTATGGAGCAGCGCCCCAGCAAACGATCACTCCTGTAATGCCATGGCCCGCGACAGTCTGCAGCAAGGCCTGATTTCCCAGAAACAGCTCTGGCAACACCTGCAACAGATGTTTGCGGCATCCGCCTTTACTGCCGCCCGCCAGTTTGCTCCCTATCTGAATGGAAGTGCCGGAGCACAACTGGCGTCCATCATCGACCATCCGGACCACTGGATTCAGGCTCAAATCCAGCACTATGGCAGCGGGTCCTGGCCGGTGACACCCACCCGTCTGCTTGAACTCGCCCTGTTGCGTCTGGCGGCCAGCCAGCCCGATCAGGCGGTAGCGTATGTCGCGCAACTACAGACGCTGAATGCTGCACAAAAGGCGCGGGTCCTCTACCAGGCTGCCTTTCAGTCCACCCAGTCTTTTCGTCCTGAATCAGGTCAATGGTATCAACTGGCGTATGCGACGGATCCGCAGTTTCATCCTCGGCCAGAAGTACTGGCCTGGATGATCCGCACCGCCATTCGTGACGGGCGCTGGGCTATGGTGAGTTCCGCCCTTTCACTCATGGATGCGGCGCAACGCCATGAACGGCAGTGGCAGTTCTGGAACGCGGTGGCTCACCTGAAATTGGGCCAGCCATCTCTGGCCAAGGGAGAATTTGCCACCCTCGCCTCGCCCTGGACCTACTACGGACAATTAGCCATGGCCGCTCTGGGACAGTCCCTCAGTTTGCATCCACCGTCTCCTGGGCTGGAGTCAGTGGCTTTACCGGATCTGCAAGAAAATGATTCCGAGCGAGCCGCTATCACGCTTTATCGACTGGGACTGTATTATGACGCCTTGCGCGAATGGGATCATGACCTGAAGACACTTTCTGATCCTGCCCAGATCAAGGCAGCAGCGCGCATGGCCTTCCAGCAACAGGCATGGCTCCTGGGCATTCATGCGAGCAGCCTGATTCCTGATGGCGGCGACTGGCGCCAAGGCTATATTCTTCCCTATGCCGAAGACATCAGTGCCGCTGCCATGCGCACCGGGCTGCGTCGGGCCTTTCTGGCGGGCTTGATCCGCCAGGAATCCGGCTTTGCTTTTGGTATCCGTTCCGATGTAGGAGCACAGGGATTGATGCAGGTCATGCCATCCACGGCGGCCTGGCTGCAATCCCATATTCCCGCTGCGGCCAATGCCGATCTGCACAGTATTTGGGGGAACCTGGTGCTGGGCTCCAATTATCTCAGCCTGCAACAACAGCGTTTTGATGGCTCGGAGTTATTGGCTGCAGCCGCCTACAATGCCGGCCCCGGCGCCCCCAAACGCTGGCTGGGGCGCTGGACGGGTCCGACCCAGGGACCTTGGGCAGGGCCCATATTTACCGCCAATATCCCCTATCAACAAACCCGCAATTATGTGCAGAACGTGCTGACCAACACCGTCATCTATGCAGCCGTTCTCGATCATCACGCCCAGGACATCTGGCCGCATTGGCAATTGGAGCCGGCACAACACTAATATATCCGTTGTCCAGAAGCACCGGTTTGTAGCGCCCGGCAGGCGCCATCGCCGGTTCAGGATTACCGAATTCGGGCACCGTTTAGTGACTATATCAGTCTGCTTCTGACCCAATCGCGGGCGGCCTGGAGCGCAGTATCCAACCCCGCTGGATTGCCAGCCCCGGCCTGGGCCATATCCGGGCGCCCTCCCCCTTTACCCCCCAGGGGCTGGGCTACCACATTGACCAGTTCACCCGCATGAATGCGGTCTGACAAGGTTTTCGACACACTGGCAAGCAGGGCGACCTTTTCTCCATCCACCCCGGCCAGCACAATCACCGCTTCGGGTAACTGACTGCGCAAGCGATCGAGGGCGTCGCGCAGTGCCTTGCCATCCATTCCTTCGAGACGGCTGATGAGCACCGCCACACCGGACATTTCTTCCTTTTGGGCAGCGAGGTCGGCACCCGCACGGGCCGCTTCATCGCGTTTGATTTTTTCCAGCTCTTTTTCCAGTTGCCGTAAACGCTCCAGGGTTTGGCCCAGACGCTGATCCAGTTCTGCCGGGGACACCTTGAGCAAGGCTGCGGCAGCGTGCAGACGTTGTTCATCACGCTGGATCACGTCCAGAGCGCTTGCCCCCGCCACCGCTTCAATCCGGCGAATACCAGCGGCCACCCCCGTTTCGCTGAGGATCTTGAAAATCCCCATATCCCCCAGCGCATGGACGTGTGTTCCCCCACAGAGTTCCAGCGAGAAGTCGCCCATGCGAACCACGCGGACCTCGTCACCATACTTTTCACCGAAGAGAGCCATGGCGCCCATGGCCTGAGCTTCGGCGATGGGCAATACCTGGGTGTCGGTGGCATAATTTTCCCGAATCATCGCATTCACATCCCGCTCAATAGTCTGTAACTGTGCGGCTGTCAGCGCTTCAGGATGACTGAAATCAAAACGTAGGCGTTCCGCATTGACCAGAGAGCCTTTCTGCTGCACATGGGATCCCAGGGTATTACGCAGGGCTGCATGCAGCAGGTGGGTGGCCGAATGGTGGGCAGCCGTCGCCCGGCGGGCGACTTCGTCGACGCTGGCCAAGACGCTGTCGCCCAACTGCAGACGACCAGACTCCAAGGTCCCCAGATGCACAAGTAAGCTCCCCATGGGTTTTTGGGTATCCCTTACCATAAATACCGCATTTTCTGATTGCAATTCACCGCGATCACCGGACTGCCCACCCGACTCTCCATAAAAAGGTGTCTGATCGAGAATCACCGCCCCCTGATCCCCCGCATCCAGAAAAGCGACTTCTTCGCCATCCCGCAGCAGAGCCAGCACTTGGCCTTCGCCCATGTACTGGGTATAGCCCGTAAACGCGGTAGGCGAAAGACGCATGGCGAGATCATGATAAATCCGTTCGATTTTGACTTCGCCACTGCCGCTCCAGGCAGCCCGGGAGCGATTACGCTGCTCCGTCATGGCGGCTTCATAGCCCTCCATATCCATGCGCAGTGCTCTTTCCCGGGCAATATCGGCGGTCAAATCCACCGGAAAGCCATAGGTATCGGCCAGACGGAAAATGATGTCGCCGGGAATGGCCGCATCGGCAGCAAGCCCGGAAATGGCATTTTCCAGCATATTCAGACCCCTTTCGAGGGTTTCCCGGAAACGGGTTTCCTCATGCTCCAGAGCACGCTCCACATCATGCTGGGCCTTGGCCAGTTCAGGAAAGGCACCGCCCATCTCCTGGACCAGGGGAGCGACCAGCTTATGAAAAAACACCGTTTCCATGCCCAGTTTGCGGCCATGACGCACCGCCCGGCGAATGATCCGCCGCAGGACATAACCACGGCCCTCATTGGCTGGCAGCACGCCATCCGTAATCAGAAAACTGCAGGCGCGAATATGATCCGCCAAAACCCGCAGGCTGGTATCCGTGGCGGCATCCTGCCCATACCTTTTGCCGGAAAGCGCTGCTGCTGCGGCAATCAAGGGCTGAAAAAGATCCGTATCGTAGTTGTTGTGAACGCCCTGCAGGACGGCGGCCAGACGCTCCAGGCCCATGCCCGTATCCACGGAAGGCTTGGGAAGAGGGGTCAGTTTGCCGCTGCTGTCGCGGTCATACTGCATGAAAACCAGATTCCAGATTTCGATGTAACGATCGCCATCTTCTTCCGGGCTGCCGGGAGGGCCCCCGGGGACATCAGGGCCATGATCATAAAAAATTTCCGAACAGGGTCCACAGGGTCCGGTATCGCCCATGCTCCAGAAGTTGTCCTTCATCCCGCAACGGGAAATGCGGGCGGGATCTATGCCCATGTCATTGATCCAGATTTGCGCCGCTTCATCGTCTTCTTCATAGACGGTGATCCAGAGTTTGGCAGCAGGAAGCGCCAGCTTTTCCGTGAGGAAACGCCAGGCGAAGCCGATGACTTCACGCTTGAAATAATCGCCAAAGGAAAAATTGCCGAGCATTTCGAAAAAGGTGTGATGCCGTGCAGTATAACCGACGTTTTCCAGGTCATTGTGCTTGCCGCCGGCACGCATGCAGCGCTGGGAAGACACCGCCCGCCGATAGGGACGCTGCTCCAGTCCCAGAAATACGTCCTTGAAGGGAACCATCCCGGCGTTGGTAAACAGCAGGGTCGGATCATTACGCGGGATCAGGGAACTGGAGGGTACAACCTGATGACCCTGTTCTGCAAAATAATCCAGAAAAGCTTGGCGAATGGCTTGCGCTTGCATCGGTCTTTCGTCATCCATAAAAAACTAATCGTTAAAATCATCCGGATTTTTACCCGGATCTGCCAGTACCCGACGAATCTGTTCGGGCAAAAAGCCCCGTCCCGCCAAAAAACGGGCACGCCGGGCATAATCCCGCGCATCTTCGGGAGTGCTGTCACCAAAGCGCTTGCGGTAAACCGCTTGGGCCTGAGCCTGCCAGTCAAGCGCTTGCTCCTCCCCTTCGCCAACTTCGATTTCCACCCCGGCGCGGCGCAAATCCTGGCGCAGGCGCAGGGGGCCGTGCCCCTGCTTGAGCCGGGTACGCCTCAACATTTCCGCATAGCGCTGGTCATTCTGATACCCGGCAGTTTGCAGACTGTCGAGCACCGTCTGTACCTGCGGAGCCGCAAAACCAGCATGAAGCAATTTGTCCTGCAGCTCCTTGCGACTGTATTCGCGCCGCGCCAGCAGGCGCAATGCCATGCTCATGGGGTCCGGGGGGGCGTTTTTGGTCAATTATTCCGCTGCCGCAGGCTCCGCCACATCATCGGTGAAGGCCAGCGGATTCCCGGCAGCCGCCGCACGCACCTGTTGCTCGATCCGGGCGGCCAGCTCCGGGTGTTCCTTGAGATATTGCCGGGCATTATCCTTACCCTGGCCAATCCGCTCGCCCTGATAGGAATACCAAGCCCCGCTTTTGTCAACAATCTCGAACTTGACGCCCAGATCCACCAGTTCGGATAGGCGGGAAATGCCCTCACCATAGTAAATGGCAAATTCGGCTTCACGGAATGGCGGGGCGACCTTGTTTTTGACCACTTTCACCCGGGTGTCATTGCCTATGACCTCGTCACCCTTCTTGATGGCGCCAATCCGGCGAATATCCAGGCGCACCGAGGCATAGAACTTGAGGGCATTACCTCCGGTCGTGGTTTCCGGACTCCCGTACATGACGCCGATTTTCATGCGAATCTGGTTAATGAAAATGACCAGGGTATTGGTTCGGGAGATGTTGGCGGTGAGCTTGCGCAGGGCCTGACTCATCAAGCGCGCCTGCAAGCCGACATGGGAGTCACCCATATCCCCTTCGATTTCGGCCTTGGGGGTCAGGGCTGCTACCGAGTCCACCACGATCAGGTCCACCGCTCCGGAGCGTACCAGCATATCGGCGATTTCCAGGGCCTGCTCACCCGTATCCGGCTGGGAAACCAGCAGATTTTCGAGATCCACCCCCAGCTTGTGGGCATATCCGGGATCCAGAGCATGTTCGGCATCGATAAAGGCCGCCGTGCCACCGGCCTGCTGACAACTGGCAATGACGTGCAGGGTCAGGGTAGTCTTGCCCGAGGATTCCGGCCCGTAAATTTCGACGACCCGGCCTCGCGGCAAGCCCCCTACTCCCAGAGCCAGATCCAGGCCCAGGGAGCCGGTGGAATAGACGGCGATATCCTTGATGGCATCGTGGTCACCGAGGCGCATTACCGCGCCCTTGCCAAACTGCTTGTCAATCTGGGACAAAGCGGCCGAGAGAGCCTTGCTGCGTTGATCATCCATCATGCTGTCCTTTTCTGAATAATGAGGAGAATATTCCACTCGGGCATTGCCCTGCGGCGGCTTGCTCCAGATGTCCGGGCATTCACCGCCCGGTTATCCTATCTACTTTGTCGGGCATTCTACCTGAGCAATCGGCAGGGGCAAAGCCACCCGGCTCAGGCAAGCAGCAAACCCAGCAGGCCGCCCAATGCCACCGACCCAGCCGCATACTGTACATTCCAGCGATCCCCACGGAAATGGCAGGTTTTCACCTGTTGCGAACCATCGCGTCGCCCCCAGGCGATGCACACCGTACCCACCGGCTTGCCGGGCACGGCGCCGCCGGGTCCAGCAATGCCTGTAATCGCAGCACCCAGGTCGGCTTCCCGCAACAACCCATGGAGCATTTCGAGGGCAGTTTCTTCAGAAACCGCTCCATAGCGCATCAGGGTTTTTGCCTGCACCCCCAGATAACGGCGCTTGGCGGTATTACTGTAAGTCACCAGACCATGCTGCAAGAGTGCCGAAGCCCCGGGCAAGGCCGTAATACGTGCCGCCAGACCTCCGCCGGTACAGGATTCGGCCAGAGCCAGACGGGGGCCTCCGGCTTTGGGACATTGCTGCAACAAGGCCCATTCGGGAGGAGCCATAGCCAGATTGAAGGCATCCTGGGTGAGATCGTCCATCCAGAACTCGCCGGGCAAGATTTCTTGACCGGGGCCCTGGTCAGTAAAGCAACTGAAGCTTTGCGGACAGGCTGGCAGAGAGGACTTCGCCCAATCCTGCAAAGACTGCCAATCACCCGCCGGGACCAGTGCATGCCCCGAGAGGGATTTCCAGGCATCACCGTTGGGAAAAGCACCGATGGCCAAAGCCGCGCCCGCCTTATCCGGCAGGGCTGAAGCCAGCTCTATTCCGGCCGAGACACCGGCGCGTTGCGCCCAGGCTTGCAAACGCTGGGCCTCAGCAAGTGCTGCTGGACGCAGGGGTAAAAAAATACGCAAAGCATCTGTTGATGTCATAACCATCCCATCCCTCGCATTCCCAGCAAAATCAACCAGGCAGGAAGTGCCGCCGCCATATCGTCCAGCATGATTCCTGTTCCGCCATGCACATGGCGATCCAGCCAGGATATGGGCCAAGGCTTGAGCATATCGAAAAAACGAAAGAGCAGAAAACCGGCAAGCAAGGTCCACCAACCGAAGGGAAACCAATATAAGGTCAGCAGTAAACCCACCCATTCATCCCAGACGATGGCGGGCGGGTCCAGAGCCCGCTTCCCGGCAGCACCCTGGCGTAAATCCTTGGCCGTCTGACCGCAAAGCCAGGGGCCGACAGCCATCATACAGAGCAGCACTGCCGTATATACCCAGAGACTATGTACCAGCAAAACCAGCAACAGATAGAGGGGAATGACGGCAATGGTGCCCATGGTGCCCGGCAGGACGGGCGACAGACCACTGCCTCCACCCAAAGCCAGCCAGTGGTACCAGGGACTAGAAAACATGCTGGTGCCCCCGACTCTCGGGCAGCGGCAGGGGCAGCCCTTGCCAGTACAAATCCACATCCTCGGGAGCCTGGGGCTCTGCTGGCAGAATCTGCCCCACCGCAGTGATCGGCAAGGCACGGGTTTCCGCCAGTTCCATGAGGATTGGCGTCAGTGTCGGCGGCGCGCAGAAAATCAGCTCATAATCATCTCCGCCGGTCAGGGGCCAGCGTTGCAGGCGCTGCAAATCCCCATCGATACAAGCGCTCAAAGCCGAACTGAGGGGGAGACTTTCCAGATCGACCCGGGCCCGCAGCCCGGAGGCCCGGAGAATATGACCGAGATCCGCGAGAAAACCATCTGAACAATCCAGGGCGCAGGCCACACCAGCAGCTCGCGCCGCCCGGGCAAAATCCAGGCGCGGTAATGGACGCAGGCGCCGGTTTTCCAGGGCCTGGGCACAAGCTTCGGAACAGTCCAAATCCCAGCCGGGCAGCCCTCGTGCCACCAACGCCCGATCCAGGGCCGCTGCGGCATCGCCCAGAGTGCCCGTCACCCAGATGAGGTCACCGACACTGGCCGCGTCCCGCCGCATCACCCCCTGTTCCACCACCCCCAGCGCCGTGATGGACAGGGTCAGGGGGCCATCAGTCGCTACGGTGTCCCCCCCCACCAAGGCCACATCCGCCATCTCGGCCAACTCCCGCCAACCCGCTACAAAATCCTGCAGCCACTGCCCATAGCCCTCGGCCAGGGGAGGCAACGCCAGACTGAGTAAACACCAGCGGGGAATGGCACCCATGGCGGCCAGATCACTGAGGTTTACGGCCAGGGCCTTCCAAGCGAGGTCGGCGGGATGCACGTCGACGAAAAAATGGCGACCCGCCACCAGCGTATCCATGCTGCTCACCAGACTCCGCCCCTCGGTATCCAGCCAGGCTGCATCATCCCCCATTCCCAGCAGCACGCCTTTCCCGGCATGACCCAAGCTCTTCTGCAACTGCGCGATGAGTGCAAATTCTTCGTTCGCCATTTTGACTCCGAAAGTGAACAGCCCGACCACGCATATATGCGCGCGCTTCCCTGTGCTAGATTGATGGGAATTGTACAGTAATCCAGGGTAAACCATAGTCCGTATGAAGCGGTCCTGACGCAAGGCCGAACTGAGCAGCGTATGCACAGAGTTTTACCATTCTCCCGAACAAGGGACCAGGGCAGACCCGTCATTGGCCGCTTTGCCCCCTCCCCCAGCGGTCCTCTCCATGCGGGCTCGCTGGTCGCCGCCATCGGCAGCTATCTCAGTGCCCGCAGTCAGGGTGGACACTGGCTCCTGCGTCTGGAAGATGTGGATAAGGACCGGGAGCGTTCTGGAGCGGCTGACCAGATTCTCCGCCAACTGGAAGCCCTGGGGCTGGAGTGGGATGGCCCGGTATGGCAGCAATCCACACGTCGTGAAGCCTATCAACAGGCTCTCGAAGCATTGATCCAGGCAGGTCACGCCTATCCTTGTGCCTGCAGTCGCCAGGAAATCCGCTTGCACGGAGGACAGTATCCAGGCACTTGCCGCAACGGGCTCGCGCCCGGGCGCATCGGACGGTCCTGGCGCCTGCGGGTACCCGATGCTTTACCCCCATGGGAAGACCGCTTTCTCGGCAGGCAGAACACTCCTTCCGAACAGGGCGATCCCGTACTGCACCGCGCAGATGCTTATTTTGCCTATTTATTGGCCTCGGTGGTGGATGATGGCGCTCAGGGCGTCACCGAAGTCATTCGTGGCGGTGATTTATGCCCATTGACCGGTGTTCAGCGCTACCTGCAAAGCCTCCTGGATCTGCCCAATCCCGACTATGGCCACCTGCCACTCCTCTGCAATGCCGATGGCAGCAAGTTATCCAAAAGCCAGCAAAGTCCGGCCTGGGCAGGAGATCCTGGACACGCCTGGGAAGCGACCCTGAAACTCTTAGGCTGGAACACCCCAGCCACCCTCCACGACGCACCCGCTGCGGCATGGCGAAACTGGGCGCTGACAGAGCTGCGGGACAGGACGCAGTCCGTATCCTGGCATGTATCCGCCACCAGCATTAAGCTGCGTCCATGAAACTGCCGGAACTGCTCCCAGCCACACTGATCCGCCGTTATAAGCGCTTTCTGGCTGACTGCCGACTTGCATCCGGCGAAGAAATCACCATTCACTGTCCCAATTCAGGAAGTATGACCAGTTGTGCAGAACCCGGTCAACCGATCCTGATTTCCCGCAGCCCCAATCCCCGCCGCAAATTCGCCTGGACCTGGGAGTTATACTGGAGCGGACGCAGTTGGGTCTGCATCAATACTCAGCACCCCAACACCATCGTCGCCGAAGCCATTAGCAGCGGCCAGATACCTGCCCTGCAAGGTTATAGCGAGCTGCGCCGGGAAGTGCCTTATGGTCAGCATGAGCGGGTGGATATCCTCTTGCAGGCCACTGGACGCGCGCCCTGCTACGTGGAGGTCAAGTCCTGTACCTTGTTGGAACCTGATGGCATCATTCGCTTTCCCGATGCGGTCAGCGCCCGCGCCCTGCGACATCTGACGGCATTGCGTGGGGTGGTGGAAAATGGCGGTCGGGCCGTGATGTTTTTCCTGATCGGGCGGGAAGATGGCCAGGGTTTTGCCCCCGCCGACCATATAGACCCGGCCTATGGACAGGCCCTCCGGAAGGCACGCCATGCGGGGGTGGAAATTCTGGCCTACCGGAGCCGGGTCAGTCCTGATAAAATAAGGATTGATATGGCAGAGAAGCTGCTGTTTTAGCCTCTCTCTTTCGATCGCCCAGGAGAATTCCCATGTTACAACGTCGTAGAAGCCCGAGCCAAGGCAATATCAAGACTCCCGAAGAAATCGAAAAAATGCGTACCGCCGGGCAGTTGACCGCCATGGTGCTCAACATGATTCGCCCCCATGTCAAAGCAGGAATCACCACCGGAGAACTGGACCGGATTTGCCACGATTACATCGTCAACGACCTGCAAGGGATTCCTGCTCCGCTGAACTATCAGCCCAGTCCGGAATATCCCCCCTTTCCCAAATCCGTCTGCATTTCCCTCAATCATGTCATCTGCCATGGCATTCCAGGGGATCGGGTTCTGAAAGATGGTGACATGCTCAATATTGACGTGACCGTCATCAAGGATGGCTATCACGGCGACAGCAGCAAGATGTTTACGGTCGGAGAAGTTCCCCTGCGCTCCAGGCGGGTCATGGAAGTCGCCCATGAAGCCATGGTCCGTGGTATTCAGCAGGTCCGTCCTGGCGCTACCCTGGGGGATGTCGGCCATGCCATTCAGGTATTTGCGGAAGCCCAGCATTGTTCGGTGGTGCGGGAGTTCTGCGGTCATGGTATCGGGCGGGTATTTCATGATGAACCCCAAGTACTGCACTATGGTAATCCCGGTGAGGGTGTTGAGCTGATGCCGGGCATGACCTTTACCATTGAGCCCATGATCAACGCTGGCAAGCGGCACATCAAGGCCCTGCCTGACGGCTGGACCATTGTGACCAAGGATCACAGTGCCTCGGCGCAGTGGGAACATACCATTCTGGTGACCGATGATGGCTATGAGGTTTTGACTCAACTCCCCGGCGATCCCCTCTGAGCATGTCCACTTCCAGAGCCGATGACGCTCTGCCGATTGTCCCGGAAAGCCTGCGTCAGGAACGGTCTCTCCTGCTGGCCGAATTTTCTTCCCGGCAAAATGGTCGCGCCTTCTTGCGCCAGCATGCGGCGCTGATGGACAAGATGTTGTGCCAACTCTGGAAACACATAGAAACCCGGCTTCAGCTAAAGAACGCTGAACTCAGTCTGGTGGCCGTAGGCGGATATGGACGCGGTACCCTGTTTCCCGGCTCGGATCTCGATCTGCTGATTCTCACCCCCGCTCAGCTTTCCAAGGCTGTCGAAGACTTCCTGCATCAGTTCCTGACCGCTCTCTGGGATTTGCAAATGGCGGTAGGTGTCAGCGTCCGCTCCATACCGGAATGTCTGGATCAGGCCCGCGAAGACCTCAGCATTGCCAGCACCCTTCTGGAAACCCGTTATCTCTGCGGCTCCTACGAACACTATCAACGGCTGGAAAAAACGCTTCTCGCCACCCCCCCCTGGAAACCCGCCGTATTTTTTGCAGCCAAACTGGCCGAACAGGAAAACCGCCATGCCCGTTGCAGTGATACGGCTTTTCATCTGGAGCCCAACCTCAAAGAGGGTCCGGGCGGACTTCGGGACATTCACCAGCTGCAATGGCTGACCGGTACGATTTTTGGGGATAGCAGCCTGTCCTGCCTGCGCCAGAAAAACCTGGTCGGTCCCGACGAATATCGCCAGCTTTTGCGGGCGCAGGCCTTCCTGACCCGGCTGCGCATCGCCCTGCATGAAGCCACCGCCCGCCATGAAGACCGTCTGCGTCTCGACCAGCAGCGCCAATTGGCGGCTACTTTAGGTTATGTGGAACGTCCTGGACGCAGCCCGGTAGAGCAACTCATGCAGAAACTTTACCGGGCCTTTGCGGATATTCTGCGGATTTCCGCCATCGCCCAGGAAAATATTGCCCTGCAACTGGCCGCCAAGAGCAAAGCTACTTCAAGGCCGCAGAAAAAAAACCCCAAAGAAATACCCGCATTACAGGCCAATGATCCACAGCTGCTGCAGAAAATCCTGCGCCTGTTTCGGGAACTGGCCGAAAATCCCCAGGACAGCACCCTGGATGCCCTCACCCAGCGGCAACTCTACCACTTACGTGCTCAGGTGCATCCCCGCTCTCTGGAACAGGACCCGGTCGCCAGAACCGAACTGCTGACCCTTCTGGCGCAGCCAGAAGGCGCGTATCACAGCCTGAAAATCATGCAGCAATGCGGCATTCTTGGCCACCTGATTCCCGCTTTCGCCAGAATTACCGGGCGTATTCAACACGACTTGTTTCATGTCTATACCGTTGATCAGCATACCCTCTTCCTGATCCGCAATATCGGCCAACTCCACCATCAGGAGGAAGGGCGCATGGTGGTCCTGAAACAGGCCTGGGAGCAGATTGATAAACCAGAATTACTGGTGCTGGCGGGATTATTTCATGATATCGGCAAGGGCCGGGGTGGCGACCATTCCCAGATTGGCGCCCAGGAAGCACGGCGCTTTGCCAAATGCCTGCACTTATCCCAGCGCGACACCGAGTTGATGGTCTGGCTGGTGGAACAGCATCTGCAAATGAGCACCGTATCGCAACGACGGGACCTGGAAGACCCCCAGGTCATTCAGGGTTTTGCCAAAAGCGTGGGCGATGAACGTCGCCTGGCTTATCTGCTGCTATTGACCGTAGCCGATATGCGCGCCACCAATCCGGAGCTCTGGAATGACTGGAAGGGCCTGCTGCTCAGTACCCTGTATCGCGCCACCGCCCGAGAGCTGCAACAGGAAGACCGCAACCGGCAGGACATTCCCCAGATCGTCCGTGAGCGTCAGGAAAGTGTGTTGCGCTCCCTGGCAAAGGACAGCCAGACCCGCGCCAAAATCCTTTGGCAGCATTTATCCGGGGCTTATTTCTTACGCTACAACGAAACTGAACTGCTCTGGCATACCCAGCAAATTCTGGCACATAAAAGCCGAAAAACCCTGGTTGCGGTGCGCCCGCATCAGCCAGAAGGTAGCGAAATCCTGATTTATGGACCTGACCGTCCTGGCCTGTTCCAGCAGATCACCGGGGCCCTGGACCGTCAATCCTTGAACATCATCGACGCCCGCATCGACACCAGTGAAGATGGTCGGGCCATCGATACCTTTTTAGTCATTGATGACAGTCATGCCTTTGCCCGAACGGAACAGGCGGATCACGCTCTGGCAGCACGCCTGCGCGCCATTATCGAAGGGGAAAGCGAAAGCAAGCCTCATTTCGGTCTGCGCCATCGCGACCCCCGCCACCGCTTTTTTGCGCAGCGTCCTGCAGAAATCCTCATCGACAATCATGCCCTGTCCCGTTATACCCTGCTGGAAGTACGGGCCGCTGATCAGCTCGGACTACTTTATCGGGTGGGTGAAGCCCTGCGCTCCTTGCAGCTGAATATACATGGTGCCAAGGTATCGACATTTGGTGAACGGGTGGAAGACACCTTTTTCATCCTCAATGAAAGGGGGCGGCAATTGACTGAAACCCAAAGCAAGATACTGGCGCAGACACTGGATGCCATACTGAACAAGGCACAGCCCTGAACCATGTTTCCAGACCATAAGAGAAAAACAGAATGAGCATGTGGAATTTTCTGATTCCCGGACCCGATCGCCGCCGTGATCGAACCCTGGCGCTGGCAGGTATTCTGCGGAGTGCCTTGCTGGTCCAAGATATTGCCCGCAATGGTGAACAACCTGGGGCCTTACTGGCCATTTGCATTCACAGTATTCTGGCCCTGGAAAGCCCGGACATACGTGAGGCTCTGGGGAATATCCAGAGTTTGCGCCAACCCTTGGCCTTGCTCTGCCCCCTCCTGCAACGGGGCCCGGCCAACGCCCAGGAAGCCGAACTCCTACGTTACACCATGGCCATGAACAGTCTGAGTAAACGGCTACTGAAAAATGTGGCAGCAGCGCGCCGGGTCCAGGAAGGGATTCAGCAAGCCCAGCGTCAGATCCAGCATTTTGGTGACACCACCCAGAGCAGCGTCATTGCGGGCCTGGCGCAAACCTATACGGAAGCCATCGGCAGCTTGAGGCCACGTATCATTGTCAGTGGTGAAAGTCGTTTTTTAAGTGATCCCGACGATGCCGCCCGTATTCGTACCCTTCTGCTCAGCGGCATTCGCGCCGCCGTTCTCTGGCGCCAGGCGGGCGGCCACATTCCTGGCAGCCTGCTCGAACGCCGAAGCCTTTGCCAGGAAGCGGAAGAACTGCTTGCCCATGCAGACTGAATCCTGAAAGGGACTGATGGGTGGGGATGCCTGTTGCTCCATGGCCCTTATGCGCTTCATCCTGAATTCGGCGCTTACCCCCTGCGGAAATGATGATATCCATGAAGGATCAGGTTTAATGACCATGTGCGAGATTTAAGGAAAAGTAACTTTAATCTTTCTTGGGACTTACCGGATTCGCCCAGTGAATGCTCGCCAGCAAGTTTTCCCTGTCCTCATCGGGTAGTTCATCGAAATAGCCGGTTTTGAGCAAGCGCGGCATTTCCACAACACCATAGCGTATCCGAATCAAACGGCTGACCGCCATGCCCAATGCTTCAAACATGCGCCGCACTTCCCGGTTACGTCCTTCGGCCAGGGTCACATGGTACCAATGGTTGGCCCCTTCCCCGCCAGCATCTTCAATGTGGAGAAAACGGGCCTCCCCATCTTCCAGGGCGATGCCTTTCAGCAGCGTATGTTCCTGCTCTGCAGTCAACACACCCAGGGTACGCACGGCATAGACCCGCTCAATGCCTGATCGGGGATGCATCAAGGCATTGGCCAGATCACCGTCATTGGTCAACAGGAGCAAACCCTCGGTGTTGTAATCCAGGCGACCAACCGCAATCCAACGACTCCCGCGCAATTTGGGCAAGCGATCAAACACGGTCGGGCGACCTTCAGGATCCTTGCGAGTGGTGAGTTCTCCTGCTGGTTTATGATAACGCAGTACCCGCAGACGGGGACGCACCCAGGAAGGAATCCGCAGTGCTTCACCATCTACGGCGATTTTGTCCTGGGATGTCACCCGGTCGCCGAGCCTTGCGACCTGACCGTTGACCTGAACGCGACCTGCGGCAATCCACTGCTCCATCAAGCGCCGGGAACCCAGACCGAAGCGTGCCAGTACTTTTTGTAATTTTTCGTCCATGTATCCGCCATCTCCAAGCATGCCCGCTCCTTGGATGAAGGGATCGGGCGAGTGCGTCATCATATCCTGTCTGGTGCCCAAACCCTACAAAAAACCCCGCACTGGGCGGGGTCTTCAGGATGTTTACCAGTTACAATCAGGAAGCTTTGCGATGTGGCGGCACTTCTTCCTTCAGACGAGTAATACCCATCATCTTGAACAGTACCTTTTCATAAAAAGGTTCGGAAACACCTATTTTCATCTTGCGGATGAAATATTTTTCAAAGGCCACCTTGGCCAAATGCACCCAGCGGCCAGTGGCAAATACGTCTATTTTACGGGGCCGCAATTCGGGCAGGGCCACGAAAGCCGCACCAGACTCGCCAAAGTCGGCAAAGCAGACGGCATTCCAGGTACCCATGGTCTGCTCTCCCTTGCGCCCTTCCAGATCCGCCTTGATATTGTGCACCGCAGCAGTCACCATGGATTCAATCATGTAACCGGTCTTGGGCGCGCCGGTAGGTACGGGGGTGGTTTCCACCGGAGGGATGGCAATGGCAATGCCAGCGGCAAAAATATTGGCGTACTTCTTGCTGCGCTGATGTTCATCCACCAGCACAAAACCACCGGGATTACACAGTCCTTCCACATTCGCTACGGCAGGCACACCCTTGAAAGCGGGAATCATCATGCCGAACTTGACGGGCAGGGTAAATTCCTTGACCTCTTCACCCTTGTCGTTGAACTGGGTGATATACATTTTACCATCTTCTACCTTGGTGACCTTGCAATTGGTATAGATGTCGATATTCTCTTCTTTCAGGGCCTTGGTGAGAATACCAGTAGAATCACCGACCCCCTGAATACCCAGATGGCCGATATAGGGCTCGCTGGTGACAAAGGTAAAAGAAGGAATCTTGTCGCGCATTCCACGTTTTTTGAGATCAGAAGCCACAATCATGGCGTATTCGTAGGCCGGACCCAAACAACTGGCACCGGCCATGGCACCCATCACAATGGGGCCGGGTTCGGCCAGCAGGGCCTGATAGTCCTGATAAGCTTTTTCAGCATGATCCACTGTACAAATGGACTGGATGGGACCTTCATGGGGATTGGAACCGGGCACATTTTCAAATGCCAACTTGGGTCCCGTAGTGATCATCAGATAGTCATAATGTACCTTGCTGCCATCCGCCAGAGTAATTTCCTGACCTTCAGCATCAATTTTTTCCGCTGCCTGGGGAATGAAATGAATACCTTTGCGTTCCACATAAGGTTTGATCGGAAAAACGATGTCATCACGTTTGCGCCAACCCACGCCAACCCATGGATTGGATGGTACAAACTGAAAATAATCATTGGCGCTGATGAGCGTCACTTCATGCCCGGAACCCAAGGCTTCCTTCATTTCGTACGCTGCGGGCATGCCACCTGTACCTGCCCCTAAAATCACTACATGTGCCATTGGTCTGCTCCTCGTCACATTATTGACCACATCTCACTGAGTGCGGATGTCGGCATCCATTTACAGACCCGTCATCTACAAATTCTCAAGAAAATATGAGACCATATTATCACGTCGTCAAATAAGTTTTTTCTAATATTGTAATAATTTTTCTATTTACTTACACTGACTACGGGCAAGTCTTCCAGGGAAGCCAGTCCGAAATGTTGCATAAACTCCGATGTCGTTGCCCAAAGTGCTGGACGCCCCGGAGTTTCTCTGTGCCCTACCACACTAATCCACCCCAGTTCCTGCAACTGCTGCATGATCTGCGCATTCACCGAAACGCCGCGCCAGTGTTCGATTTCCGGCCGGGTAACCGGCTGCTGATAGGCAATGACCGCAAGGGTTTCGAGCACGGCTTTGGACAAGGGGCGGGGTGCATCCACATGCAAACGGGCCAGGAGACCATGATGTCGGGGATGAATCTGCAGGCGATATCCCCCTGCGACGGACACCAGTTGCAAGGGCCCTTCCCCCGTTGCCAGCAGGATATCCAGCGCCGCCTCCCAGCCCGCATAGGCGGGATCCTCTGTAAAGAGGGCCGCCAACTGCTTGCGGGACAAGGGTTCCGTACTGGACAAAAACAGGGCCAGCAAGGCTTCACGCATGGACCAGTTTCTCCATACCGGCAATCTGTACTTGCCACACACCGGACGCATCTTGCCGCAGTTGCAGCGCTTGCTGGCGCAACAACTCCAGAATAGCCAATAGGGATATCGCCAAAGTATGGCGGTTCAGATCAGGCAGCAATTCCGCGAAATACCAGGAGCGGGAGACATCCTGACGACAATACCGCAACAGGTCCAGCATGCGTTGCCGCAAGCCCATTTGCGGTTGGGAAAGCTGGTGTGCCGGCACTTCGCCAGGCTCTGGTCGCGTCTGGATACGCAACCAGACATCGGCGATATCCTGCAAAGTCAACAAAGGTGGAGACAGGGGCCAGTGGTCGGGACGAATGGCTGCAGCCATCCAGAAGTCTTGACCGGAACGGGGCAATTGATGCAGTTTTTCCGCCTGGGCCTGTACTAGCGCCAGGGCCTCCAGACGCCGCACCAGCTCCAGGCGGGGATCCATTTCCTCTGCATCACTGGCCGGAGGCAGGGGCAGCAGCATGCGCGCCTTGATTTCCGCGAGCCAGGCCGCCATGAGCAGATATTCTGCCGCCAACTCCAGATTACGCCGCCGCGCTTCCTGCAAATACAGTAAATACTGGCGCGTGACTTCGGCAACCGGAATGTCGCGGATATCCATGCGATTACGTCGGATCAGCCAGAGCAACAACTCCAGCGGGCCGGAAAAGCCGTCAAGCAACAGCTCCAGGGCATCGGGAGGAATGAACAAACCCTCGGGTAAAGCATTCAGAGGCTGACCATGCACCTGCACGCCCTGCCCTACGAGCCCGTGGCCAACGCTCACACCCTGCAGCACTCAGCCCCTACCCCGCTCATGGGCCAACCCCATCGCTGCCCGGACTTTTGTCATGGTCTGCTCGGCCTTGTGGCGGGCGCGTTGAGCTCCGGCATGGGCGATTTCCCGTAATTGTTCCGGTCGTGCCGCCCAGTACTCCGCCCGCTCGCGAATGGGGGCCAGTTCTGCCAGCACGGCGTCAATCACCGGTTGCTTGCAATCCACGCAGCCGATCCCGGCACTGGTACAGCCCTGTCGTACCCATGCCTGGGTTTCTGGACTGGAATAGACCTGGTGGAAACTCCATACCGGACACTTTTCCGGAGTCCCCGGATCAGTTCGCAGGACTCGGGCAGGGTCCGTGGGCATGGTGCGAATTTTCTTCTGCACTCGGGCAGGATCTTCCCGCAACGGAATGGTATTTCCGTAGGATTTACTCATTTTCTGGCCATCCAGACCCGGCAATTTGGAGGCTTCGGTCAACAAAGCCTGGGGCTCCCGGAGAATTTCCCGACCCTTCCCTTCCAGATGGGCCAGAAGCTGGGCCTGCATTGCCGGACTCAATCCCGCCTGTTGCCGAAGAAAATCGGCGGCTTCCGTGACTGCCAACAAATCGCCGTTCTGTTGAAAGCGCTGCTGTAATTTGGCAAAGGTTTTGGCAGCGCTTTTCCCCATGGCCTGCAAGCCCTTATCGACAAGCTCTTGAAATTCTTCATCCCGACCATAAAAACTGTTGAAACGCCGTGCCAATTCCCGGCTGATTTCCAGATGCGCCACCTGATCCGCACCCACCGGAACCTGCTGGGCTTCATAGAGGAGAATATCGGCAGTCATCAACACGGGATAACCCAGAAAACCGAAAGTCGCCAGATCACGCTCCCGGAGCTTTTCCTGCTGATCCTTGAAAGTCGGTACCCGTTCCAGCCAGGACAAGGGCGTCAGCATCCCGAGCAGCAGGGATAATTCGGCATGTTGGGGTACCTGGGACTGAATGAAGAGCACCGCCTTTTCCGGGTCTATCCCCACCGCCAACCATTCGACCAGCATATCCCAGACGGCTGTGGAGATACCTCCCGTGCTTTCATAATGGGTAGTCAGGGCATGCCAGTCCGCGACAAAAAAATAGCATTCCCCTTGATCCTGCAAATGCACCCAGTTTTTCAGCACACCATGATAATGGCCAATATGCAAACGCCCGGTAGGACGCATTCCAGACACGATAATTTCTTTCATGATCCGACACCTACTGCCAGAAAAAAATGATAAACCCACAAGAACAATGGACCCAGCACATCCCACAAGATGCCGGTAAACAGCAGCACGATGAGAATGATAAACCCGTAAGGTTCAACCCGGCTGAGGGCGATGCTGGCAGAAGCGGGCAACAAGCCCACGGCCACCCGCCCACCATCCAGCGGCGGGATGGGAATCAGGTTGAAAATGATCAAGATGACATTGATGATGATGCCCGCCTCGCCCATCAACCGCATGGGTTCGGCCACATAAGCCAGGGCTCCGGGCAGATGCCCCCCCAACCACAGCACTGCCGTCCAGAAAATGGCCATCAGCAGATTGGCGGCGGGACCCGCAATGGCTACCAAGACCATGTCGCTCTTGGGCTTTTTTAGGCCCGCAAAATTGACCGGCACCGGTTTGGCATAACCAAACAGAAAAGGGGAATGCAAGAGCAACAAAATGCCCGGCAGCAGAATGGTCCCAAAAGGATCAATGTGCTTGATGGGGTTCAAGGTCAGGCGGCCCATGAGCATCGCCGTGGGGTCACCGCGTTTCCAGGCCACCCAGCCATGGGCGACCTCATGCACGGTAATGGCAAACAGCACCGGAATCGCCCAGATCGCCAGGGTGCGTATAAAATGGGTAAGATCAAACATGGCCGGGAGTATATCAGCAGGAGCTATGGGCTAGCTAATGCAGCCCTGGGCAGACACTATGCTTCAAGACCCAGAGCCGCCGGATCCCCCGCCCCATTGCGCCGCAACCGGGGCGGCCATTGCAGCAAATCAATTACGGTCGAACACTTGACACGTCCTGGCTCCGCCAGGATGACCTTATCCACCTGATTACCCAAAAGCGCGCAAATTTCTTCAGGATCAGCCAGGGGCAGATCCGCATCGGGAAGTTGTAAAGTCGAACTCATCAAGGGTTCACCCAATTCTGTCAGGAGCATTTCACAAATGGGGTGGGCCGGAATACGCACCCCGATACTCCGTTTTTTGGGGTCCGCCAAACGCCGGGGCACATCCTTGGTCGCCGGGAGAATAAACGTGTAGGGACCCGGCAACGCCTTGCGCAGCAAGGCAAAAGCGCGATCATCCAGCTTGGCATATTCAGCCAGTTGCGCAATACCCGAAAAGAGCAAGGAAAGATCATGCTGCAAATCCAGCTGACGGATCCGGCGCAAACGTTCCTGGGCTTCACGGGCGCCCACCATACAACCCAAGGCGTAACAGGTATCCGTCGGGAAGACGATCAGTCCTCCCTCCCGCAGCACTTCCAGCACGGGCTCCAGCAGACGCCATTGGGGATTCACAGGATGCACCCTTACGCATGAACTCATGTTATCTTTAGCTCCTATGAATACCCGATCCGAAACCACAACGATCATACGCCAGCCTGAGCCTTTGTCACCAGACTCCCGTTGCCTGCTGCTCATGAGTGGCGGTATAGAAAGCAGTACGCTGTTGTTTCAACTCGCCCAAAAGGAACATCCCCAACCGGTTTTCCTGGATTATGCGCAGCGCGCCGCCCGGCAAGAGTGGCAAGCCGTTCAGACACTGAGCGCACAACTCCATATCCATCCCCAACGCTATGATCTTTCGGCATTCGGAGCTGCTGTCGGCGCCTTGCGTACGGAGCGTTACCACGTTCCCCTGCCCCATCGCAATTTTATGGCTATTGCTGCCATTGCCGCCATTGCCAGCAACATGAAGATTCCCCGTATAGTCATAGGCCTGAGCGCCGATGATGCAGAAGTCGACGCCTGCTCCGGGCCGGCATTTCAAAGCGCCATTCGCGACACACTGGGCAGCCTGGGCCTGCAACTGGAAACACCCCTCATCCATCTTGGCAAAGCCGCCATCATTCAGTACGGTAATGGTCTGGGTATTCCCTGGAAAAAAACCTACAGTTGCCTGCTCGGACGCGAACAGCCCTGCGGATTCTGTCCACAATGCCAGAAAAGGAAGGCCGCTTTTGCCCTGGCCGCAGTCAACGACCCGGATATGGGCTATGATAATTAATTGGGTGGTATTTCACACGAAGGAGACAGACATAATCCATGCACGTTGATAGAACACATCCCACTTGGTCGATTGCGGATATTCCCTATGCAAGCATCGAGAAACCCAGCATCAAAGATCAAACAGACTGGTTTTATCTGTTGGCCGGCGCTTCCTTTGTCGAAAGCCTGTCTGATCTTTATGCCCGCAACCTGGTGGAATACTTTCACGAAAATCTACCCGCCACCACCTGGCTCGGCCAACAATGGGAACAGGAAGAAGTGCAGCATGGTTTGGCCCTGAAAACCTATGTGCTGAAGGTCTGGCCGGATTTCGACTGGGATCGCGCCTATCAGAACTTCGTCAAGGCCTACCAGCCCTATTGCCAGACGGATTTACTGGGACCCACCCAGGCTCTGGAAATGGCTTCCCGTTGCGTGGTCGAAACGGGTACCACGAGTTTTTACACCATGATTCAGGCGGCCAGTCCGGAGCCGGTGCTTCGAGATCTGGCAGGACGCATTCGCGCTGATGAAGTGCACCATTACAAATACTTTTACAAGTTTTTTCAGGAATATCAGCGCCAGGAAAAAAATTCGCGCTGGCGCATCGCTCGGGAACTCTGGAAAAGAGTCTCCGAAGCGGACCAGGAAGACAGCTATCTCGCCATCAAAAATGCCTTTGAGGTAAAAAACCCCGGGCAGACTTTCTCCGGAAAGGATTTCGCTGCATTTCGCGAACGGATGGGAGACTGGGTCAGCCGCCACTATCCCTTCGAAATGGCCATCAAAATGCTGCTCAAACCGGTATCACTCCCCCCCACCCTGCAAAAACTGGCACTGCCTTTGTTGGAACGCAGTGCCCGTCGCGCCTTGGTCAGTTAAAGGGACCAGGTGCGAATGGAGGGATGCTTTTTCTGCAACTGCAACCATTTGGCCGATTCCAGATGAGCCACTGTTTGCCGGACTTCGTGAACCGCTGCAAATTCCGTTTTCACGGCAGAGTGCGTCCGAGCCTCCGGCATTCCTCCATGAAGTGGAGTAACAGCATGCACAAAGCTCCCCAACGCCAAAAAGGGGGTGGCAATCAAAAGAGTGACAACCGTATTGGTCAATGACTTTTTCATGGTGGTTCCTTCTTTACTTCATCACAATGCGCCTCAAGAATCATAAAGCAATAATCATGCCATACAAGCGGGCCACCTCCCATTATAAATCATATATTTTTAACTCATTGATTTTGTTTTATTTGTGATGTTTCTAGCAGAAATCGATTGTGCCATCTGGAATCAGCAAGCGCGGCAATCCTCGCTTTTCTGTCGCCTTGTGACGACAGAACCGCCGCCCATGCTGTCGCAAATGGCTACAGCCCGCGTAATTGGTCGTTACCGGTGTTTTATGGTATATCTCATTGAAACTATTTTGCGAAAGCCATGATTTATTCGTCTTGCAGAGGAGTCATTGTGACAGAACGAAAAACTCTTTTTTCGCTTTCAGCCAATACCTATTCCCCACAGTTCTCCGCGCGCTCCTTTTTTATTTATCTTTTCCTATTCTTGATATTGGCCTTGCCATTTACTGCCGACGCGTCGACCCGCGACAGCATCAATCAAGACAGCAAGACTTTGCAGGAGATCCACACTGCCTTGGAACAACCGGTTTCCATGCAGCAACTCCTCGACTGGCACAAAAGCATCGATATTATTAAGGACAAAGCAGAACGTTGCATAAACAACAAAGGCAAACAGCTTAAACAGACCGATAATGGTCTGAAAATCCTTGGACCCGCCGTCGCTGGTGAACCCGCAAATATTTCCGCATTAAGAATAAAGCTGAGTAATCGGCAAAAAAGCCTACAGGGAGAAATAGCCACCTGCAAGGTGCTTGCCGTTGCCAGCACGGATCTGGGTCAGGAAGTGGATAGCACCCGGGAAAACCTGCATGCCCGAATTTTGTTACGTCGGGATAAAAATATCTGGGAACAACTGACGACCTTGACAGCGGTAAGCAGCCATACCTGGAACCAGGAAAAAAATTACTGGCTGATTCAGCATCATCATTTCATTCTCGCCCAAAAGAGTCTACAAATAGCCATTGCTATTGGTCTGTTTGTTTTCTTGCTCCTACTGGTTGTGCGCAAATCGCTGCCGGAAAGCGGCAATCATGGCACCCAGTTATCGGCGGCCCAAAAAAGTCTGTATCACTACCTCCCAATCATAGCTGGAGTTGCGGCTACGATGCTGGTCGCTCATCTTATGGGGGTTTTTTCGCCACTGGCACGTGTCGTGCTGTTTACTTGGGGTACTTACGCCTTGCTGGCCATCCTGGTCACCTGGGCTTTGCGTCCGAGCGGCATGGTTTTCCATCATTTTGCCTGGGGACCGAAATCCTTACGTTCCACCTTGCGCAATCTGCGCTTTATCGCCCTGCTTTCGGCCTTTGCCGTAGCGTGGTTGCTTACCGCTCCACAGGATTATCTCCACTCTCAACAGCAAGCATTTTTTTGGTCGATCTATCAACTTTTGATGTTGGCCGCCGTTTTCCGGCTGGTATGGGTGGCTGGTGTCAAAAAACCTTTTCGGGCATATCCTTTTTTACGGATCATCATCCTGATCTCTCTGTCGGCCACCGCGCTGTTTACCCTATTGGGTTATCGCAATCTCACGGACTATCTGTTTTTTGGTATATTAATGTCCTTGTTAGCCCTGGGTTGCGGTTTGTTTGTTTCCTGGGGGCTCAGTGATTTCTGGAATTACACGGCACGCAAAAACGGGCGCTGGCAGCATGTCCTCAAACAGCGCCTGGGTCTGAACGATGACCAACCCCTTCCCTGGCTCGGTTGGTTCAGCGCGCTCAGTCATATCACGGTCTGGCTCGCCATCGCTGCTTTTGTTCTCTATGCCTGGGGATTAACCCATACAGGATTTTCCCTGATCTGGAAATATTTTATTACCGGCTTCACCGTCGGCACTTTTCATATCCAGCCATTCCGTTGGATTATTGCCATCGCCCTGCTGGTACTGCTCATTAACATCAATACACTCGTACAAAGATATCTTTCCGAGAATTCCCGTATCATTGGTCACCTGGAAAGTGGGGCAAGGCACTCCATATTATCCATAGTCCGCTATACGGGTTTTATCATAGCCATACTGGTGGCTCTCTCCACAGCAGGCGTTGCACTGCATAATCTCGCCATCATTGCTGGTGCCCTATCTGTCGGTATTGGTTTTGGGTTACAAAATATCGTCAACAATTTCGTTTCCGGACTCATTTTATTACTGGAGAGGCCCATTCGCGTGGGAGACTGGATTCAGGTCGGGAGCACCCAGGGATACGTTCAAAAAATGAGTATTCGCTATACCTTGATTCTGACTTTTGACCGTACCGAAGTCTTCGTGCCCAATTCCGAGCTCATTTCCGGGCAGGTTACCAACTGGATGTATACCAATAATGTGCTGCGCTTGATGATTCCTTTTTATGTGGCTCACAGTGCGGATATTGAGCTGGTCAAGGAACTGTTGGTCAAAGAAGGGCAAAATCATCCCGATGTTTTGCAGGATGATCCTCGCGGTATTCCGCCGACGGCCTTGTTACTGGATGTCAATGAAAATGCCCTGCAATTTTATTTGCGCGTTTATCTGGATGATTGCAATAAAAGCTTCAATGTGCAAACCGATTTACGGGCATCCGTGGTAGAGAGCCTGTTGCGCCATAATATTCGCCTGGCTCATCAACAGCAGGATGTGCACATCATTCCCAGTCAGATTCTTCCCGTCAATGGGACCACGGGTAAAGCCCAGGATTCCCTGGAATCGGGTCCTCAATGAATCAACAAATTATCGCGATGAATCAGGATACCTTCCGCCGCATCCGGATCATCGGCGATTTCACCGCTTTTCTTGCCCAGGCAGCGTTGCGCCACAGTCACATCCCAATTAACCAGCCCCCGAGCGAATTCATGTCCCTCGGGATCTTTGCACAGTACCAGATCACCGCGATGGAAATTGCCCTCCAGCGCCGTCACTCCCACGGGCAAGAGACTTCCCCCCTCCTGCTTCAAGGCGAGAACGGCGCCGCTGTCCAGATGCAGCACGCCCCGTGCGCGCAGATGACCGGCCAGCCAGCGTTTACGGGCATCCAGCTTGGGAAGCCGGGCATGAATGAATGTACCCAGGGCCTCGCCATGGCGGATCCGCAGCAGAACATCTGGGCAACGACCGTTGGCAATGATGGTGGAGGTACCGGATCGGGCCGCACGGGAGGCGGCGCGCACCTTGGCCAACATGCCGCCAGTACCCACGCCAGAGCCGCCGCTGCCCGCCACCTTTTCCAGCATTGCGGCACCCGCATTGACCTCTGCGAGCAATTTCGCATCGGGGTTACTGCGCGGATCCGCATCAAATATGCCATCCTGATCAGTCAGGATGACCAACAAATCGGCATCCAATAAATTACTGACCACAGCCGCCAGGGTGTCATTATCACCCAGATTAATGGCATTGTAGGATACCGTATCATTCTCGTTGATAATGGGTAAAACGTTCATTTCCAGCAGGGTCAGCAAGGCTGAGCGCGCATTCAAATAGCGCCGTCGGCTACGCAAATCATCATGGGTCAAAAGCACCTGACCGCAATGGATCGGCACCTCATCGGGAACATCCTCGTCCCGGAGCAGTTCTTCGTAGGTATGGATCAACGCCGACTGACCCACACTGGCTGCAGCCTGACGCTCCTTGAGGTTGGCCGGTCGCGGTGACCAACCCAGACGCTGCACTCCGGCACTGACAGACCCCGAGGAAACCAGAATCACCTCGATACCCGCACGCCGCAGGGCGACAATTTGCTGGACCCAGGTCCGAATCGCTTCCCTATCCAGCCCACGGCCTTCATCCGTGAGTAGGCTGCTGCCTATTTTTATAATCCAACGCTGTGCTTTTATCTGTAATAAATTCCGTGATTTTTCCGGTGATTTATTTTTCATGGTTACCCAAATAAACAGTTAATATTTTTAAATATATCATAGTTTAATGAAAGAGTCGCCCTGCCGTCGAAATGACCATGGAATAAGCGCAGCGAAGATTCTCACAATAGTCATAAGTGGCCTGGTACCAGACCGCTGCCTCACTCCCACTCGATAGTTGCCGGCGGTTTGGAAGAAATATCGTAAACCACCCGGTTGATGCCGGTCACCTCATTGATAATCCGGGTAGAAATGCGGCCCAGCAGTTCATAGGGCAAATGCGCCCAATCTGCGGTCATGCCATCTGCTGACTCCACCGCACGCAGGGCCATGGTCTCATCGTAGGTGCGGGCATCGCCCATGACGCCCACACTGCGTACCGGCAGGAGCACGGCAAAGGCCTGCCAGAGTCGGTCATACAGGCCTGCCTCACGCACTTCTTCCATGACGATGCGGTCGGCGCGCCGCAGGACTTCCAGACGCCGTTCATCAATGGCACCCAGACAGCGGATGGCCAGACCAGGGCCAGGAAAGGGCTGGCGGCGAATGACTTCTTCCGGCATGCCCAATTCCCGACCCAGTTCCCTGACCTCATCCTTGAACAACTCGCGCAGGGGTTCGACCAGCTTCAGATGCATGCGCTCGGGAAGACCACCGACATTGTGGTGGGATTTGATGGTGGCACTGGGACCCTTGAAGGAAACCGACTCGATCACATCGGGGTAAAGCGTGCCTTGGGCCAGAAAATCAGCCCCCTCCACCTTTTTGGCTTCTTCCTCAAAGATTTCGATAAACAGATTGCCAATGGTCTTGCGTTTTTTTTCCGGGTCCGTGATCTGCGCCAATACCTCCAGAAAACGCTGCCGGGCATCTATGACCTGCAGGGGAATCTGAAAATAATTGCGGAACACTGTCTGGACTTTTTCTGACTCGCCAAAGCGCAACAGGCCATTATCCACAAATATGCAGGTCAATTGATCACCAATGGCCCGATGAATCAGCACTGCAGCCACCGCCGAATCCACTCCACCCGACAGGGCAGCAATGACTTTGCCCTCCTTTCCCACTTGGGCACGAATAGTGGCGATGGCAGTTTCCACGTAGGAATGCATGGTCCATTGCCCCGTACAAGCGCAAACCCCGCGCACGAAAGCCGTCAGCATTTCGGCACCACGGGGAGTATGGACGACCTCCAGGTGAAACTGCACACCGTAAAAATGCCGGGCAGGATCACCAATGGCCGCCAAGGGGGAATTGGTGCTGCTGGCCAGCACGCGGAAACCGTCCGGCATTTTTTCAATGCGATCCCCGTGACTCATCCACACCTCTTCCCTATCTCCGGCACTTTTAAAGGGCAAGAGGGGCCCCAGGGCTTCGTGAATCTGCACATGTGCCCGGCCATATTCCCGGTGTTCCGCCTTGGCCACCTTGCCACCCAAAACATGAGCCATCAGTTGCAAACCATAGCAAATGCCAAGAATGGGCAAGCCGAGCACAAAAATGCCCGGATCGACCATGGGCGCATCCTGATCATGCACCGAAGAGGGACCCCCCGACAAAATGATTCCCTGGGGCTCCCAGTTCTGAATGTCCGTCAGAGACATGCTGTGAGGATGAATTTCACAGTAAACATGGGCTTCACGCACTCGCCGCGCGATCAGCTGGGTGAATTGGGAACCAAAATCGAGAATCAGGATGCGTTCTTGCATGAGCTACTCCACCCGGTAATTAGGGGCTTCCTTGGTGATATTGACATCGTGGACGTGACTTTCGCGGACGCCTGCCTGGGTGATCTTGATGAAGCGTGCCCGGCTGCGCAAGGCGGCCAGATCTTCGGCTCCCAAATAGCCCATACTGGAACGCAAGCCACCGAGTAATTGATGAATCACCTGGCCGGCCGGCCCCTTGTAAGGAACACGTCCCTCCACCCCTTCAGGCACCAATTTGGGCGCTTCGGGACTGGCATCCTGGAAATAGCGGTCTGCCGATCCCTGCTGCATGGCTCCCAATGAACCCATACCCCGGTAAGCTTTATAGGAACGTCCCTGATAAAGTTCGATTTCGCCAGGTGCCTCGTCGGTACCGGCCAGAAGCCCGCCGACCATGACCGAGTGCGCCCCGGCTGCCAGGGCCTTGGCAAAATCCCCGGAAAAGCGGATACCTCCGTCGGCAATCAAGGGGATACCCGTATGGGCGAGGGCATCGGCTACGTTGCTGATGGCCGTCACCTGCGGTACGCCGACTCCGGCCACAATCCGGGTCGTACAAATGGAGCCGGGACCGATACCGACCTTCACCCCGTCCGCACCCGCTTCCACCAGCGCCAGGGCCGCCTCACCGGTGGCGATGTTCCCACCGATCACGTCCACATCGGGATAATGCTCCTTGATCCAGCGCACCCGATCCAGCACGCCCTGACTGTGGCCGTGGGCCGTATCGACGATGATGACATCCACACCGGCTTCAGCCAGCGCCTGCACCCGGAGATCCGTACCCTCGCCTACGCCCACCGCGGCCCCCACCAGCAAGCGGCCCTGTGCATCTCGACAGGCCAGAGGATGCTCGGTGGCTTTACGAATATCCTTGACGGTAATCAGTCCCCGCAACTCAAAGCGATCGTTCACCACCAATATTTTTTCAATGCGGTGCTGATGCAGCAGGGCCTTGGTTGCATCAAGGCTGGTTCCTTCGGGCACCGTCACCAAACGCTCCCGAGGCGTCATCACGCTACTCACCGGAGCATCCATGCGCGTTTCAAAGCGCAGATCCCGATGGGTGACAATCCCTGCCAGACGTTCATCCTCTACCACGGGCACCCCGGAAATTCCATGCAGGGCCATGACTTGCAAGACTTCCCGAATACTGACATCCGGGCGGGTGGTGATGGGATCCTTGATGACGCCGGCTTCGAATTTTTTGACCCGCCTTACCAATGACGCCTGCTGATCGGGCGACATATTCTTGTGGATAATACCGATACCCCCCTCCTGGGCCATACCGATGGCCATGGGGGCTTCGGTCACCGTGTCCATGGCCGCCGAAAGCAGCGGCACATTGAGACGCAGGCGTCGCGTCAACGGCGTCGCGATCTGGACATCGCGGGGGAGTACCGCAGAGTGGGCGGGGACCAGTAAGACATCATCAAAGGTGAGAGCTTCGTCGATCAATTGCATGGTTGGGTCACCCCTAAACAGAAAAAGGGCCGGGTTTGGCGTCCCAGCCCCATGATAAAAGGCATCCCGTAATATAGCTAAAGCACCGGGGCTTTTCCAGAGGACCCGGGCTAAAAAATCGACCCAGTTTCCTTGCCGGCATTTCTCACTGCCATCTGGCTGATGATCACCACGCCGGTCTATGGCCATCCCATCGAAGTTTACCCCTCGTTGAGGCTTGGTGACCCTTTCGACTGCTTTTCCCGGAATTTTCAGGTACACTGTCGCCGAGATGGACAGATTACCCTCACTAGGGACCCCGCTTGGTATCTTTAAAATCTTTTATAACCAGTCAGTTAAATCTTGCAGAGCCCGTCTCGGGCACTGCGGTGGATATGTCGACTCCGCTTCCCGTGCAGATTCCCGGCGCCACGGTCACCCCGCGTTCGGATCACAACATTTCCCGTCGGGACATCAGCGAAGGTGCCCTGCAGGTGTTGAACGGCTTACACAGGGCAGGTTTCCAGGCCTACATGGTGGGCGGAGGAGTCCGTGATCTGTTGCTGGGTCGTGAACCCAAGGATTTTGACGTGGCTACGGATGCCCATCCCGAGCAGGTGCGCAAGCTGTTTCGTCGCAACGCTCGCCTGATTGGCCGGCGCTTTATCCTGGTGCATGTGCAGTTTGGTAGTGAAATCATAGAAGTTGCCACCTTTCGCGGGGCAACCGACGGCAAACAGAATCAAGCCAGTGAACGCAGCGAAAGCGGGCGCATTCTCGCGGACAATGTCTACGGTTCCCTGGAAGAAGATGCCCGCCGCCGGGATTTCACCGCCAATGCCCTGTACTACAACATTGCCGATCGGAGCATTCTGGATTTCTCCACAGGCATGGAAGACCTGCGTGCAGGCCGTCTGCGCATCATTGGGAATCCTGAACAGCGCTATCGCGAGGATCCGGTACGGATGTTAAGGGCCGTGCGCTTTGCCGCCAAATTGGGATTTTCTCTGGATGAAGCAGCCCGCGCGCCCATTAGTGCCTGTCGGAATTGTTTACAGGAAGTGCCCTCCGCGCGCCTCTTTGAGGAAATCCTCAAGCTGTTTCTGAACGGCAACGCTCGTTCCAGCTTTGAACTGCTCCGCCAGCATGGTTTGTTTGCGGCTTTGTTCCCGCAAGTGGACGCCATCCTGGACACGGACAGCGCCGAGCCTGCCCGGATTTTATTGCAAGGCGCCCTGGAGGGAACGGATCAGCGGGTCCGCGACAATAAATCCGTGACCCCGGCCTTTTTGTTTGCCGCACTCTTCTGGCCCGTTTTGCAACAGCAAAGCCAAGTGCTGGAACAGCAGGGTAAACCTGCCGCCATCGCCTTGCAGCAAGCCGCCAGTGATGTTCTCCAGGAGTGCATGGGGAGGGTTGCGGTACCCCGACGTTTCTCCTTACCCATGCGCGAAATCTGGGATCTGCAGGCGCGTTTCTTGCGCAGGGGTGGAAGACGCCCCCATGCTCTGCTGGCTCATCCGCGTTTCCGGGCTGCCTATGATTTTTTGTTGCTGCGCAGTCAGGCTGGAGAAATTCCTGCCGAATTGGCGGCCTGGTGGGAGCAATTTCAGTCAGCGGATCATGAAGGTCGCCGCACCCTGATTGAAGCGGCGCGTCTGGAAGAAAGCGGCCAGGAAACCACCCTCGGGCCACTGCCTGCCACCCGCAGTCGCCGCCCCAGACGACGCCGTCGCCGGGCTCCTCACAGTGAGGCGGCATCCACCAAAACTGCGGATAACACGGAGATGGTGGCGGGCAACGACTGACGGGTCATGCCCCTGTGCAAACCATGGAAGCCCATAGCGTCAATATTCTCCCTTTGTTGAAAAATCAGTGGGGGATTACCAGACTGCAATATCTGCAGCAGATCGGCAAAATTGCGCAACAACGGGGCATAGCAGCCTATCTGGTAGGTGGCGCTGTTCGTGACTTGTTTCTGCAGCGTTACGCGCCGGATATGGATATCGCCGTCGAGGGTGATGTCCGGGCACTGGCGGAAGCCTGCAAGGCGCAGATCCCCGGCGCCGATTACCAATATCATGAGCGTTTTGGCACGGCTACTCTGCAGAACCCCCATGGCTTTGCCCTGGATATGGCCCAATGCCGTCTGGAACATTATCCCGCCCCCGCCGCTTTGCCAGAAGTCCGTCCCGGCGACATCCTCGCCGATCTGGCCCGTCGGGACTTCACAGTCAATGCCATGGCGCTGCGACTGGATCCTGAGCATTTCGGAAAGCTGCTTGACCCCTATGCGGGACAGGCCGACCTGCAACGCGGCCAACTGAGAACCCTGCATTCCCGTTCCTTCCTGGATGATCCGACGCGTATTTTACGCGGCCTGCGTTTTGCGGCGCGATTCCAGATGGCCCTCGTCCCGGAGAGCCGTCAGCAACTCAGAGAGGCCTTGCAAGCCGATATTTTTGCTCGCCTGAGTGCTGCGCGGCTGTGGCGTGAACTTCGCTACCTGCTCGAACTGGCAGTTTTACCCCAGGCATTGTCACTGTTATCCGACTGGAATCTCTGGTTCTTGCTGCGTCCCGCACCTGCTGATATCCATGCCATTCAGGCTTTGATCCAGCGCGGCCAGGAGCAAATCCAGTGGATGCAGCAACATTTTCCCCAGGAACCCATAGCCGTGACCACCGTCATGCTGATCCTGCTCTGGCAGGATTCGCCCCTGGCCGATATTCAACAGCATCTTGACCAGTGGCCTATCCCGGATCGGAGCCGACTGCAAGCGGATCTGCGCATCATCCCCGATTTGCCCAAGACCATTCCGCAAAGCATTCGCCCCAGCCAGAGAGCAAAGATCTGGCAAGGCTGCTCGGTCGCGGGCATACTGGCGGCCATGGCGATGTATCCCGATAACCCGGTGCTCGTGGACAGTGCCCGTCTTTATTTGCTGAAACAGAAACATCTCCAGCCGATGCTCAATGGACAGGAACTACAAGCGCTGGGGCTCACGGCGGGGCCGTCGCTGGGGAATGTCTTGAAATTGCTACGGGACGCTCAACTGGATGGCGAAATATCTGACAAGGAAACTGCGCAACAATGGTTGATCAAACAGGGCATTCTGCCAGCGAATCCTCGGTAATTGCCTGGATCAGTATCGGCAGCAACATGGAGCAGCCGATTGCACAGGTTCAAAAGGCGCTTGGAGCATTGGCGGAACTGCCAGACTCTGAACTGCTCTGGCACTCCCATCTGTATCGTACGGAACCCCTGGGCGGTGTCGAACAACCTGCTTTCATTAATGCCGTTGCCCGTTTGCACACCCATTTGTCAGCCCGAGCATTGATGGCCCTTCTGCAAAATCTCGAAGCCCTTGCGGGCCGGAAGCGCAATACCGAAATATTCTGGGGTCCGCGCGTGCTCGACCTGGATTTGCTCAGCCATGGTGATCTGATTTCCAACGACCCGGCCCTGCGCATTCCGCATCCTCGTATGACCGAAAGGGCCTTTGTACTGATCCCCTTGGCAGAATTCGATCACGGCCTGGTATTACCGGGATGCGGCTGCATTGCCGATTACATGATGGCCGTTGCGGTGCAGTCTGTCACGCGCCTGCCCGAATCATCAGTAACATCTCCAATAAAGGCCAACACCCACAGGGCCAGCGCGTGATTCGCCCCTGCATTATCAGTATCGAAGGCCCCATCGGCGCGGGCAAAACCACCCTGGCCTGCCGCCTCGCCGAAACTCTGGGCGGCAGTCTGATACTGGAAAGACCCGAAAACAATCCTTTCCTGCCGGATTTTTACCGCCAGACGGACGGAGCACTGGCTACCGAACTGCAGTTTTTGCTCCAGCGCATGGCACAATGGCAGGCTGCTCCTGTCGCTGCGCCCTATATCATCAGCGATTACAGTGTCCGCAAGGATGAAATATTCACCCCCCTGACCCTGCCCGCCAACGAGTTGCAGTTGTTCCAGCAAATCAAGGCGGGGCTGCACTATCAGCCGGTTCCTGCCGATCTGCTGATTTTTCTGGATGCTCCCCTGGCGACCCTCGGGGAACGCATTCTGTTCCGTGCCCGGCCCTATGAACAACATCTCGACACCGCCTATCTGGCCAAAGTCCAGCAGGCCTATCAGAACTGGCGTCGCCGCTATACGGCGCCCTGCCTGGATATCAATACCGGACAAATGGATTTTGTCCATGAAGCACGGCATAATCAAAACTTGATTAAAACGATCAAGTATCACCTGCAAATCATTGAGGAGCACTATGCACAAGAAAATTTCCCGCTGGCTTAAAGACAAACAACAGGGCATCAAGAGAGCACTGGTGACCGCATATGATTACCCCATGGCGCGCTTTGCGGCGGCGGCCGGAATGCATGGCTTATTGGTCGGAGACTCATTGGGCATGGTGGTCTGCGGAGATCAGGACACCCTCAACGTGACCCTGGAACAGATGTGCTATCACACCCGGATGGTGCGGCGCGGCGCTGGAGATTGCCTGGTATTTGCCGATCTGCCTTTTGGCAGTTATGAAAAAAGTCCGGAACAGGCCTGGGAGTCCGCCGGGGCCTTGCTCCGGGCCGGAGCCGACGTCATCAAGTTGGAAGGCGGAGCAGAAATGGCGGCCACAGTCGCCTTCTGTGCCGAACGCGGCATCAATATCTGCGCCCATATTGGTCTGACTCCGCAGCGGGTGCGACAATGGGGAAGCTTCCAGCGTCAGGGTACCAGCGATGCCGGAGCGCAGCGTCTGCATCATGAAGCCAGCATGCTCAGCGAAGCCGGGGCGCGCTTTGTCGTTCTGGAGGCCGTGCCGGATGCCGTCGCTACCCGCATCAGCCAGGGAATTGAGGCCGTCACCATCGGTATTGGTGCCGGACCGGATACCGATGCCCAGGTACTGGTAGCCCATGACCTGCTGGGCCTGGAAGCGGAAAGCCCACCCTTCGCCCGCCGCTACCTGGAGGCTGGCAAGCAGATGCAGGAAGCCCTCGCCCATTATGTCCAGGACGTTGGCAAGGGACAGTTCCCGCCGCGGCGTACACACTGACATGCCCGTCTTCAAGGATATCTCCAGCCTGCGTCAGTGGCGGCAAGGTCTGCAGGGCCCCCTGGCTTTTGTCCCCACCATGGGCAATCTGCACGATGGGCACATGGCCCTGGTACGTCTGGCCGCGGCCCGTGCCGAACATGTGCTGGTCAGCATTTACGTGAACCCCCTGCAATTCGGTCCGCAGGAGGATTTCGCGCGCTATCCGCGCAGCCTCGACAAGGATTTACAGCAACTCCACGCAGCGGGATGTTCCACCGTTTTTACTCCGGACGATGCGCTGATGTATCCCCGGGGAAGAAAAGATCTCTCCATCATCATGCCCGCCCGCAGTCTGTCCAAGCCCCTGTGCGGCGCCCGGCGTCCGGGGCATTTCGCCGGGGTCTGCACGGTAGTGAACAAACTGCTGCAGATGGTCCAGCCCGAAATTCTGATTCTGGGTGAAAAGGACTATCAGCAATTGCGGATTGTGCAGCAAATGGTGGCCGACATGAACATGACCGTGCAGGTACTCCCCGGTCCACTGCAAAGAGAAGCCGACGGGCTGGCCTACAGTTCACGCAACGCCTTGCTCAGCCCCGCCGAGCGACAGATTGCTCCGCTCCTGGCCGCCACCCTTGTCGATCTGGCCCAGCGCAGCAGATCCGGGGCCATGATTGCCGAACTCGCCCAAGCGGGTCGGGACAGCCTGGAGCAGGCGGGTTTTGTCGTGGATTATCTGGAATTGCGGGATAGCCAGACCTTGCAACTCCTGGATCATGGATTACCGGGTGCGCGCTGGTTTGCCGCCGCACATCTCGGGCAGACCCGGCTCATCGACAATGTTATGATTCCCTTATGAACCCGCGTCTCCGAGAAATTCCTTACAACTACACGTCCTTTTCCGATGGCGAAATTGTCAGTCGCCTGATCGGCACGGAAACCTGGCGCATCCTCGAGGATCTGCGCGGGCAACGGGTCACCGGGCGTTCGGCACGGATGCTGTTTGAAGTCCTGGGCGATCTTTGGGTCGTGGAGCGTAATCCATACATTCAGGATGATCTCGCCCGGGATCAGGGCCGGCGCGAAGCCCTGTGGAACGCCCTGGCGCATCGGCTCAAGGATATCCGGGCGCGGGACAAAGGAAATGCGCTGGTTTTGCGGCTCCTGGATAACACCCAGGAAGCCATCCAGACGTTCATACGACAGTTCGACGAAGACCTTCAGCTCCGCAAAAAATCCGAAAAGCGTTTTTTGAAAATAACGGTCCGGGATAACGTGGATTTCAGTGCCTATGCGCGCATTGCCCATATTACCGATGCTTCCGACTGGCGGGTGGAAATCCCTTTTGTCGTGCTTTATCCCGCCGACGAAGCCGAGGTCCAGCGCATGGTGCTGGCCTGTCGAGAGCTGGGTCTGTCCATCATTCCTCGGGGGGGCGGAACCGGCTATACTGGTGGAGCGATCCCACTCCGTCGCCATACGGCGGTCATCAATACCGAAAAACTGGAACAGATCTCGGCCATTGAATGGGTCACTCCGGCCGGACTGAGCAGAACAGTTCCCAGCATCTCAGCCGGTGCGGGTGTGGTCACCAAAGTGGTGGCCGATGCCGCCGATGCGGCGGGTCTGGTTTTTGCCGTCGATCCCACCTCCATGGATGCCTCCACCATCGGTGGCAACATCGCCATGAATGCGGGCGGCAAAAAAGCCGTACTCTGGGGTACGGCTCTGGATAACCTGCTCTCCTGGCGCATGGTCACTGCCGATGGGAACTGGCTGGAAGTGGAGCGCCTGAATCATAACCTGGGCAAAATCCATGACCAGCCCCAGGTCGATTTTCTGCTCCGGCGTTATGCTGCCGATGGCCAGACTCCTCTCGGGGAAGCGGAAACCTTGACGCTACCTGGCGCCAGCTTGCGCAAGGCTGGCCTGGGCAAGGATGTTACCGACAAATTTCTCGGCGGCCTGCCCGGCATCCAGAAAGAAGGTTGCGATGGCATCATCACTTCCGGGCGTTTTCTGCTGCATCGTATGCCCGCGCATATCCGCACCGTCTGCCTCGAATTTTACGGTACTGATCTGCATGCAGCCGTACCGGCCATCGTCGAAGTCAAATCCTACGTGGAAAGCCAGACCCATGTTCTGCTGACCGGACTGGAGCATCTGGACGAACGCTATCTGAAGGCCATCAAGTACAGCAACAAGGCGCCCCGCCATGAGCGGCCCAAAATGCTGCTCTTGGCGGACATTGCCAGCGATGATCCGAACGCGGCGGGAGCCACGGCGGCGGCGGTGGTCCGCATTGCCAATGCCCGGGGGGGTGAAGGCTTTATCGCCACCACCCCTGAATCCCGTCGGCGTTTCTGGGCGGACCGCGGCCGCACCGCTGCCATATCCGCCCATACCAACGCCTTCAAAATCAACGAAGATGTGGTCATCCCTCTGGAACAACTGGGGGCCTATACCAGGGCGGTGGAGTGCATCAATATCGAACAGTCCATCAGCAGCAAATTGCGCAGTCTGATGGCTCTGGATGAATATTTTCACGGCGATCTGGCAGAAATCCGTAAAGCCAAGGACTATGAAGATTCCAGCGAAGATCAGGCCATTGTTGCGGCCAAAAGAACAGCCGCTCTGGCCCTGATTGAAGACACGCGCCAGCGTTGGGAAGTCTTGCTCCAGCATCTGGATGAAGCGGCCGAGTTACACCCGGAGCTGCTGGATGCCCAGTCATCGACGGTCATGCATCCCGAAGAAACCCTTATCGATCTGCTCCTGCGCGGGGTATTGCGGGTCAGCTACCGGGAGCGGATAGGACGGCCACTGGAGGCGCTCTTTGCGGGAGATGCCTTCACCGCCCTGCGCGAACGGATCCGGGAAATTCACGGGGAGCATAAACGTGCCCGCCTCTTCGTGGCTCTGCACATGCACGCCGGTGATGGCAACATCCACACCAATATCCCGGTTCTGTCCAGCAATCACGCCATGCTCCAGGAAGCTGACGCCATGGTTGACCGGATCATGGCCATCGCCCTGCAACTGGGTGGGGTGATCTCCGGCGAACACGGCATAGGTATTACCAAAATGCGTTGGCTGGATCCGGAAAAAATCGCCGCCTTTGCCCGTTACAAGGCCAAGGCCGACCCGGATGATCTATTCAATCCGGGCAAGCTGCAGGCGGGTTCAGGCCTGGATAATGCCTACACTCCCTCCCTGCAACTGGTGGAACAGGAAGCCTTGCTCCTCGAAGCCAGTGAACTCGGTGCGTTGAACCGCGAAATCAAGGACTGCCTGCGTTGCGGCAAGTGCAAACCGGTCTGCATGACCCACATCCCCCGCGCCAATTTGCTTTACTCGCCGCGCAACAAGATTCTCGCAACCGGCTTGCTCATCGAGGCTTTTCTGTATGAAGAGCAGACCCGCCGCGGGGTTTCCCGGCAACATTTCGAGGCTATGAATGACGTGGCGGATCATTGTACCACCTGCCACAAATGCCTGACGCCCTGCCCGGTGGATATTGATTTTGGCAAGGTCTCCACCCACATGCGCAACATCCTCCGGGCACGGGGTGAGAAATCCTTCAATATGGGCACGCGGCTGGCCATGAGCTACCTGAACGCCACCGAACCCGGAAAGGTGCATTTTCTCCGTCAGGGCGTTCTCCAGACCATGTTCAAGGCCCAGGCTATCGCCCATGATGTGATCAAGCCCTTGTTACCCAAGGGACCACCCCCGGCCACCACGGGCAAGGCCCATGTACGTGCGGAAGTCATGCACCTTTTACGCAAGCCCCTGCCCACCAAAATGGGCGCCCAGACCATGCGCCAGCTTTTGGCCATCGTCGACGACAAGACCGTACCCATCATTCGTGACAGCGCCAAGGTCAACGACGACAGTGATGCCGTGTTTTATTTCCCCGGCTGCGGCAGTGAGCGCCTGTTCAGCGACATCGGACTCGCGACCCTGGCCATGCTCCATCACCTTGGCGCACAAACGGTCCTGCCCCCCGGCTATCTCTGCTGCGGCTACCCGCAAACGGCCGGCGGACAGGAGGATAGAGGCCAGGAAATCTCCGTGCGCAATCAGGTCCTCTTCCATCGGGTGGCCAACACCCTCAATTATCTGGATATCAAAACCGTGATTGTATCCTGCGGTACCTGCATGGACCAGTTACTGCAATATCAGTTCCAGCAGATATTTCCCGGTTGCCGTCTGCTGGATATTCACGAATATCTGATGGAAAAGGGAATTGCTCTGGATGGCGTGGCGGGAGTGCAGTATCTCTACCACGACCCCTGTCATAGCCCCATGAAAACCTACAAAGCTCAGGCGGTAGCCAGTCGCCTCCTCGGCCAGGAGGTGACCCAGTCCGCACGCTGCTGTGGCGAAGCCGGAACCTTGGCCAGCAGCCGTCCCGATATCGCCACCCAGTTGCGCTTCCGTAAAGAAGAAGTGCTGAAAGAAGGGGTTTTCCAGCTGACCGGCAGCAACAAGGCCGTGGACAATAACGTGCGCTTGCTGACCAGCTGTCCCGCCTGCCAGCAGGGTCTGGAGCGCTACCGGGAAGATACGGGTCTGGATACGGACTACATTGTCGTGGAGCTGGCGCGGAAAATTCTGGGTGCGCAGTGGCAGCAGGGTTTTATCGATGCTACCCGGCAGGGGGGCATCGAGAGGGTACTGCTCTGACCCCGTCTCTCCCATCCCAACGTCTGGGGAAAACCGACCGGACCATGCACCTGCTCTCGGCCACCTCCGGGGGGGCGGATATTGTTGCTTTTCTTCAATTCCATATGGTGTTCACTTCTGCCATGACTGGCAACCTGGCGCTCTTTGGCATTGCCGTAGGACAAGGGCATCTCCTGTCGGCCACCCATTCCCTGGCTGCTCTGATCGGCTTCATCGTCGGAATCATGCTGGCCACGCTCTGGAAAGACCATCCCCAGGCGCTCAGGATGGTTCTCGGTCTGGAAGTCACTTTTCTCGGCCTCTACGCCTTGTTGTGGATAGTTTGGGGATTTCCTGCGGACGGGGCCGTGCTCTACGCCCTGATTGTTTTTTCCGCACTGAGCATGGGCCTGCAGAGTGTGGCTGCCCGCCTCATCAACGTCGCCGGCGTACCCTCGGTAGTTTTCACCAACACCCTGACTACTATCGTCATCACCCTGGTAGAAAGTCTGCGCAAAAAGCAGTCCCTGCCCTTTGCCTGGCACCAGCAGGTCGCCGCTCTCTTTGCCTATCTGACGGGGGCGATAGTGTTTGCTTTTTTCCTTTTTCAGCTACCCGCTCTGGCCATGATATTGCCCGTCTGCCTGGTCAGCATTGCCCTGAGCACCCATTGGGCAGGGACCATCAGCCCATGACAAGAAAGCCTGAAGAGGATCCGGTTTTTCGAACCCGGATAGATGGAGTGCTGGATCTGCATGCTTTCCGCCCCAGGGAGGTGCCCGATCTGGTTCGTGAATACTTACACAGTTGCCGGGCTGCTGGTATTACCGAAATTCGGATTATTCACGGCAAAGGACGGGGCGTGCTCCGGGAAACTGTCCATGCCCTGCTGCGCCGCGAGCCCATGGTCAAAAATTTTCGCCTGGCCAATGACCGCAGTAGCTGGGGAGCCACCCTGGTGGATATTTATCCCCCAGACGTCCCCTTACCCAAGCAACGGGCAACGCCCGACAATGTGTCAAGGCCTCAAGCCCCATCCGCTCCGGTCGCCCTCCCCGGCTGGTACCGTCTCCTCCAGAAAATTTTTGCCCGGCGCTAAATCCCATGAGTAACCTGGAAGAAGGCATCACCAAATTTGCGCTGCACTGGGAACATGCTGCCGCCCCAAGTCAGGCAGAAATCGCCACCTTGCAGGACTGGCGCGATGTGCTGTTCGCACGCCGGCTCATTGGTGCCGATCCGTTACGCTACGGTGGAATCGGATTTGGCAATGTGAGTTGCCGCTGCCCCCAGGGATTTCTGATCAGCGCCACCCAAACCGGGGTGCTGCCAACCTTGACGGCAGCCCATTTCTGCACGGTGACCGGATGGAATATTGCGGGCAATCAAATCCATGCCAGGGGGCCACAAGCGCCCTCTTCCGAAGCCCTGAGTCATGCCGCCTGTTACGCCGCCCATCCGGACATCCACTGGGTGTTTCATGTCCACAGCCCGGCACTCTGGCAGGCGGCCGAACGGCTGGGTATACCGGCCACCCCAAAAGATGCGGAATATGGTACCCCCGCCATGGCCGAAGCCATCAGCCGCCTAGTCCGGGATGCCCGTCTTCCCCTGCTGCTGCAAATGGCGGGACACGAAGACGGCATCATCGCCACCGGACATACCGCTGCCCAGTGCGGGATGCTGCTACTGGAGGCCGTGCAAAATGCTCAGCTTTCCAGCGCCTTGCGCAAATAAACATCCATGTCGGTCAGATTGTTGAGCGCCCATTTCCGATAATCGTCAGGAAGATCAAGGATTTTGACTCCCTTGTACTTGCCGAAAGGCATGGTCTCGGGAATGCGGGCGCGCTCACTGAACTCCCAAAGATCCTCCCAGGAGGATGGCCGCACGGCAAGAATGACCTTGTTGAGCAATATGCGGCAAAATTTCACATCGGCCAGAGCAGAATGGGCATTTTTGAGATTATCCCGGGTTTTTTTGCGGTCCTTGCTGAAATGAAACATCAGCGCGGACTGGGAATGGCTATCCACTTCCGGCCAGAGTTTGCGGGTCATGGCATAGGTGCAGATCCGCTTGACATCGGGCTTGCCGATCACGCCCCAGTCATAATCAATACTGTGTCCCACCAGATAAGCCGTATCCTCCGGCAGGGTAAAGGTCCGTGCCGAGGGGCAATCGAGCAGGTCTTCGTCGAGAATGTGATGGACCGCCATGGCACCCATCTCGATGGGTTTATCCGGGCGATAACGTTGCACAAACTGTGCTTCCACTTCCAGGGTCTTGAGGTCACTGACCGCCAGCCAGGCTGCCTCGATCAGTTCGGGCTCCACCCGTCCCGTCGTTTCCGTGTCAAAAATCAGTGCGCGCATACCGGCTCCAGTGTGGATCAGAGAAAGGAACTGCAGGTTAATGGTGTGTTCTGCAATGGGCAAGTGACAATTTCCGGAACTTTTCCTTTCAGTCAGGCTCTTACCCCGGATAGTCTCTTTGAAAAATATCGCCAGGACCCTTGATTTGACCATTGATTTATTGAATAGAAACCCCCATTGTTCCGTTGTACCAAGCGCGTTGCTTGTTTGAAGGAGTCAGTAATGAATCAGGATCAAAATCCCTATCAGTTTCCCGACAGCATGAATCCCCAGGGAAGTCGTGCCGGCACGTCGATTGGTGCCCTTTTGGGAAAAACCTACGCCCTGCTGGCGGCTACCCTCGTGGTCTCGGCCATCGCTGCCGTGTATGGGATGAGTTCACCCTTTGCCTATGAGCATCCTTTCATCCTGATGATCGGGTCCTTTGCCCTGCTTTTTGCCGTGCAATATACCGGTGCCCATCGCAGTCCTTTTGCCGTTCCCCTGGTTTTCCTCTTTGCCGCTGGCATGGGCATGATGATGGGGCCGGCCATTGAGATATATCTGCGCATGCCCGACGGCGCGACGGTCATTGCCGAAGCACTGGGGACCACCGCCGCCATGTTCATCGGCCTTTCCGCCTACGCCATGACCACTCGACGGGATTTCAGCAATATCGGCGGTTTCCTCATCACCGGATTGATTCTGGCAATTGTAGTGTCGTTGCTGAACATGTTCTTCCTGCATCTGCCGGCCCTGCAACTGGCTATCGCCGGGGTAATCGTCCTGGTGTTCAGCGGTTTGATTCTGTTTGATACCCAGCGCATGGTCCGGGGCGGCATCCAGGAACCCGTGTTGCTGGTGGTGGGCCTCTATCTGGACATCATCAACCTCTTCATGGCCCTGCTGGAGATTTTCGGCGGCAACAACCGCAGCTGAACTCCGCAGTTTTTCCTGCCTATCATATCCGCCACCCCCTGTGGCGGATATAGCTCCGCTACCAGCCTTGCGCTATGCTCTGCGCAATGAAAAAACCCATCCGCCAGAAACGATTTGTCCATGAGCTCCGCTGAATCTTCCGCGAAGCACACTCCCATGATGCAACAATATCTCGGGCTGAAGGCAGAATGTCCTGATGCCCTGCTGTTTTACCGCATGGGCGATTTTTACGAGTTGTTTTACGAAGACGCACAGAAAGCCTCCTGCCTGTTGGGTATTACCCTTACCAGTCGCGGGCACAGTGCGGGAGAGCCTATTCCCATGGCCGGGGTTCCCGTTCACAGTGTCGATGGCTATCTGGCTAAATTGGTGGCTTTGGGTGAAAAAATTGCCATTGGTGAACAAATTGGCGACCCGGCCAGCAGTAAAGGTCCCGTCGAAAGGGCCATTGTTCGGATATTGACCCCCGGCACCATCGTCGATGGCGCCTTGCTGGACAGCCAGCAGGAACCGCTGCTGCTGGCCATCTGTCCGGAGGGAGAACGATGCGGTCTTGCCTGGCTGGATGCCGCCGGAGGGCGCCTGATGCTGCGGGAAATTCCTCTGGTCAGCCTGACTGACCTGCTGGCCCGGCGCCCCGTCGCAGAAATCATCCTGCCTGAGGACGCAGACCTGCTTATCCGTCTGCAAGGCATGCCTGCCCAGAGTCTGGATAAACACATTTTTCAGGCACATCGCAGTCAGGCGGTGCTGGATCGCTACTTTGGCGAGCGTCTCGACAGCTTTGGCTGCAACGATTGGCCCCTGGCCCTGCGTGCTGCCGGAGCCCTCCTCCATTATGCGGAATCACAGTTGCGCGGCAGCCTGGCGCAGATTCAACATTTGTACCCCGAGCGTGCAGAAGAGGAACTCTATCTGGATGCTACCGCTTTTCGCGCCCTGGAAGTGCTGGAAAGCCTTCAGGGGCAAGGTCCAACCTTGCTGTCCCTGCTCCAGAAAACCCGTACCGCCATGGGAGCACGGCTTCTGCGCCGCTGGTTGTTGCGCCCCCTGCGCCAGGGTCCGGCTTTGTTGCAGCGCCAGCAACTCGTCAGCGCGCTCATGGAAGGCCAGGGTCCAGCTCCACTGCAAAAGGCTCTGCAAGGCATTGCCGATGCCGAGCGCATTCTCACCCGCATCGCCTTGCGCAGCGCCAATCCACGCGATCTCGCCCAGTTGCGCAGCACCCTTCAGGCCCTCCCCGCCCTGCGCGAAAACCTGGGCAATTTCACGTCGGGCGTGTTGGCGACTTATGGGGAGCGCATCGGCTTGTTTACGGCCACGACGCAGCTCCTGGAAAACGCCATTGTCGACCACCCCCCCATGACCCAGAGAGATGGGGGTTATATGCGCTCTGGATATGATGCGGAACTCGACCGTTTGCAGGCCTTGAACCACAACCTCCAGGATGTGCTGCGCAATCTGGAACAGGAAGAGCGCCAGCGCACCGGCATCAGCCAACTCAAAATTCAGTACAACCGCGTTCACGGCTTTTATATTGAAATCAGCCGCAGTTATCAAGGACCCATTCCCGACGATTACCGCCGCCGCCAGACCACCAAAAATGCCGAACGTTACATCAACGATGCGCTCAAAATTATCGAAGATCAGGCCCTGTCTGCCGAGAGTCTGGCTCTCAGCCGGGAACGCCTGTTGTTTTCGACGGTGCTGGAGACGCTGCTACCAGAAGTTGCTGCCCTGCAGAACACCATGACGGCAGTTGCCGAACTGGACGTACTCAGCACCCTGGCCGAACGGGCCATATCGCTGGATTGGTCCGCCCCACGACTGGTGACTGAAAACTGTCTGCATATTCACGATGGACGGCACCCCGTGGTTGAGGCACAAATCGGCAGCCAGTTTGTACCCAACGATCTGCATCTGGATACCCAGCAGCGGATGCACCTGATTACCGGTCCCAACATGGGCGGCAAATCCACCTACATGCGCCAAAACGCGCTCATCGTCCTGCTGGCCCATATTGGCAGCTGGGTTCCCGCCCGGGAAGCCACCATTGGACCCATTGACCAGATATTCACCCGCATTGGTGCAGCGGACGATCTGGCGGGTGGCCGTTCCACTTTCATGGTGGAAATGAGTGAAACGGCGCGAATTCTCCATCTGGCCACCGCCCGGAGTCTGGTGATTCTGGATGAAATCGGGCGTGGAACCGCCACCTATGACGGACTCGCCATTGCCTGGGCTACGGCAGAAGCCTTGCTGGAGCGCGGCGCTTTCACGCTTTTTGCCACCCATTATTTTGAGTTGACCGCCCTGGAAAACCCCGGGCTGTCCAATCTCCATGTGGATGCCGTCACCCAGAATGAGCGGGTGATTTTTTTACATCACGTCGAAGAAGGGCCCGCTACCCAGAGTTATGGTCTGGCCGTTGCCAGCTTGGCCGGTATCCCGGAAAGCGTGGTGACTGCCGCCCGCAAGCGGCTGCAGCTTTTGGAGAATACTGCACCCGAGCAGCCCACAGCCCCATCCCGTCAAGCGCCGGTGCCGACACAGATTCCCCTGTTTACCGTAACACCCCATCCGCTCCTGGAGCGTCTGCAGCAACTGGATCCCAACGAGATCAGCCCCAGAGAAGCCCTGGATTTTTTGTATGAAATGAAGAAGCTGCTCTGATTTCACTGGCTCTGCGCTGGAAATACAAACCTGAAATTACATTACTGCAGGATTTGCTGGGCGGTATGGGTTCGAACCGGTGGCCCCTGCCGTGTGAAGGCTCTTGAATACCCATGAAATCTTTATCTTTCAGCCGGTTAGGATTCCATGGGAATACCTGCTGCCTGTGTCACCGCTCGTGGCGGCCAAACTGGGATGGCGGACTACCTCTGCGATCATTCGCGAACGATCCGCTTACCACCACTGACGGATCCCTTCGATGCAGGTACCCGCCACGAAACCGGAGAGTGTCCGCCCCAGGATTTGGGCCGGTTCAACCGAAAAGCCGGTGCGTGATTTCCGCGACGTGTCTTCCCTGGAAGCGGGCGATGGCCAACTCGTTGGCCGAGGGCTGGCGGCTGCCGTCGCTCTTGGCCAGGGTGCCGGCACCGTAGGGGCCGCCGCCGGTGATTTCGCTCATATTGCTGAGCTCCCGGCAACTATAGGGGACGCCGACGACCACCATCCCCTGATGGAACAGGAAGGGATGAAAGCTCAGGATGGTGCTTTCCTGGCCCCCATGCTGGGTGGCGGTGCTGACGAAGACGCTGCCGACCTTGCCCACCAGGGCGCCCTTCTGCCAGAGCGCGCCCGTGCGGTCCAGAAAATTGCGCATCTGCCCGCTCATGTTGCCAAAGCGGGTGGGAGTGCCAAAGATGATGGCATCGTAATCCCCCAGTTCGTCGGGGTCTGCCTCGGGCGCCGCCTGGGCCTTGACGTGGATGGCGGCCTGCTTCTCCGCCTCTATGGTTTCCGGAACCCGCTTGATGACCACCTCCACGCCGGCCACGGACCGGGCCCCTTCGGCCTCGGCCTCGGCCAGACTTTCCACGTGGCCCCATAAACTATGATACAGCACCAGGATCTTGCTCATATTCGCCTCCTTGTGGATGAAAAAACTCAGGCCAGACGGCCTGCGCGAAAATCTTCCATGGCCGTCCGGATACCCGGCTCGTCGTTCATCACGAAAGGCCCGTACTGGACGATGGGCTCGTCCAGCGCCTGGCCCGCCACCAGCAAAACCCGGCTGGCTTCGGTGCCCTGCAGCTCGACGGCTTCCCCTGGCCCGAGTATGCCCAGCTGCGCTGCCGAGACGGACTGCCCCAGGACCTGGACCTCACCGGTATAGGGGACCAGGAAGGCATGGCGATCGGCGGGGATTTCTTGCTCGAAACGTGCCCCGGCGGGCAGGTGCAGGTCCAGGATCAGGGGCTCGGTGATGGGTCGTTGCACCGCACCGATAACGCCCTGACTTTTCCCGGCCAGGACGATGCCGGTGATGCCGTTGGCCAAAGTGAAGCGTGGCAATTCTTCCGCCGGAAAATCCCGATACCAGGGCGCACAGAGCTTGTCGGCCGCAGGCAGATTCAGCCAGAGCTGAAAGCCGGCCATGCGCCCTTCGTTCTGTTCGGGTAATTCCGAGTGAATGACGCCTCTCCCGGCGATCATCCATTGCATCCCGCCCGTTTCCAAGAGGCCTTCATGGCCGGCGCTGTCCCGGTGGCGCATGCGGCCTTCCAGCATGTAGGTGATGGTCTCGAAACCGCGGTGCGGATGGTCGGGAAACCCGGCGAGGTAATCGTCCGGCGTTTCACTGCCAAAAAAGTCCAGCATCAGAAATGGATCGAGGCGGCGTTGCAGATCCCGCTCAAAAAGTCGGGTCAGGCGGACACCTGCACCGTCACTGGTAGGGCGGCCGCTGACGAGACGTTCGATGGCACGCAGAGAATTTTCTTTCATGGCTCGCTCCTTGGGGCGTGCTTGGATTACCCCGGTTTTTCCCATAGTATGACCTTTACTTGTTTGATAAAAGTAGGTACCGATTAGTAACCATGAGAAAGACCCGAGAAGAAAATCCCTGCCCCATGGATGCCTTGCTACGCCTGCTCATGGGGCCCTGGACTACCCAGATCCTATGGGTGCTCCGCACTCAGGGAGCCTTGCGTTTTGGGGCCTTGCTACGGCAGCTGGGACAGATTTCGGCGCGGGTCCTGACCCAGCGCCTGCGCTTGCTGGAAGAGGCGGGAATCCTCTACCGCGATTATCGTCCCACAGTCCCCCCCGAAGTGAGTTACGGCCTTACGGAAAGAGGCCGGCAACTGGGCAGTATCCTGGATGGCCTCAATGCCCTGGCTCGTGAATGGGCTGCCGAGGATGCCCCTAAAAGCGATAGCAGCGGCGCAAATGGCTAAAGACACAAAGCACTGACTGGCTACAACGATGGCAGCAAAACCGCATCGGCTTCCATCACCCGGGTTTTCACAAGGAGCTTTTGACCCATTGGCCGGAGTTCGCCGTGGAACCTAGCAGCCGCGTCACGGTGCAGCCGAGTGCAGAGGACGGCTTGGCAGAAACCATCGCAGGTTATGCCACCTGCAAGGGCAAACCCAGCGCGAAAGCCTTGGAAAAAGCATTTTCGACCGTATCCAGACGGCCCCGAAATGGTGGGTCGTAGTGGTCTCGAACCACTGACTTCCGCCGTGTGAAGACGGCGCTCTACCCCTGAGCTAACGACCCATTTTTTATGCACCAGTGGCCGATACTGCACCAGCATCTGCACCGGCCTTTATAACACTTTGATTAGCAAGTAATAAGCATTACCATGTGAAGAGGCGCTCTTCCACCGAGCCAACCACCCTTGGATGTTCCATCCAAGGAATCGGTAAAATACCAACCAAGACCTCTCAGGTCAAGCAACGCAGTCCCCAAGCAACTCCAACAACCTCACTTGCCAAATCCCGATAATTAGGCTATTTACTTTTCTTAGAAAAAAGAATGAGGAAGACGCCTATGTCAAGGCAGTACTTTATGTTCGCTAAAAATCCCCTCCAGTTGGGCGGGATCGCGCTTCTATTAGGGGCTTTGACTTTGAACGGCTGCGCCAGCATGGCACCCAGTACCGCCCTCCCGCCTTCCGCTCCATACCCGCCCCCGGCGCAAAATTCAGGCTATTCCCGGCGTGCCGAAGCCACCACCCTGGACGCCGTCCTGGTACATGCCATTTCTGAAATTGGCAAGGCTTATCGTTGGGGTGGTGAATCACCACAAACCGGTTTCGACTGCAGCGGCCTCATTCAATATGTACTGGAACAGTCCGGTGTAGACATTCCCAGAACCTCCTTTGCCCAGGCGGCCGCCCTACCCGCCGTTCCCTTGAGCCGCATCCGCCCCGGCGATCTGGTGTTTTTCAACACCATGGGACAGCCATTTTCCCATGTGGGTATTTATATCGGCGGACAGCAATTCGTCAGTGCCCTGAATCGACGCCAGGGAGTCGCCGTACAAAGTCTGCAAATTCCTTATTGGGCGGAACGTCTGGATGGGGTGCGCCGACCCATGCCCAGAGAATTACTGGCCATGCGTGATGAATAAATCATCCCGAAGCTTACTGATTTTTGACGGAAGACTGCGCACATGCCCCCGAAAATCCTCATCAGAACCCTGCTGAGTATCAGCATCACCGCCACCCTGCTTTCCGCATGTGCGACCGAGGTCGGCAGCCCCTCTCCGGCCCCTGCCAGTCTGCCTGCAGCAGTCCCCATGCCCCGCACCCAGGCTCCAACGGAACCTGCTGCACAGCAAACCTTGCCACCAACGGCTCTCGAATCCTGTGTCCGAGCCGTTTATTTTCCCAACTTTCCCCAGCAATATCAGCGGCAACTCCGGGAGATTGCCTGCCACCTGCAGGTAAGGGACGGCCTGCCCGCCAGTTATGTCATTCCCTCCCTGCAAAATGCCCGTTTCAACGCGCGCGCAGTGGCACTGATGACACCGCCGCCGCCCAGCAATAAACCCGTCGTCCCCTATCCCTGGTGGCGTTATCGAGATCAATTTCTCCATCCCGACCGCATTCAGCGCGGGTTACAGTTTTGGAACGCCCATCGCACCCTGCTTGAAGAGGTCAGTCAGAAATACGGGGTTCCGGGATCCATCCTGATGGGGATTCTCAATATCGAAACAGGTTTTGGTTCGTTCATGGGCAATTTTTCGGTGCTGAACAGCAATCTCAGTCTGGCTTTGGCCTTGCCGGGTCGGCGTCGCTTTTTTCTGCACGAAACCGCAGAAACCCTGAAACTCGCCCAAAAACTGGGGGTTTCACCGGCGAGCTTGACGGGCTCCGAGGCGGGTGCCATGGGCATGTCGCAATTCCTGGCCAGCAGTTACTTGCGCTACGGCATAGTCTGGAATGATCCCCCCGGCGGCCCGCTCCCCAATCTCTGGACTTCTCCGGCCGATGTGCTGGCTTCCACCGCCAACTTTTTCCTGGCCCACGGTTGGCAACCCGGTCAACCGGTGATGGGGCGAGTGGCCGGCACCGCTGGGGGAAACACAGACTTCTTCCTGCACGGCAAGCATCCTCTGGGACAATTACTGGCCGCCGGAATTCGGCCCGAAGCGCCATCGGGTTTACCGGCTGACACCCCCGTCGGCCTGCTCCGCCTGCAAACCGCCGAGGGACCGACCTTGTTTATTGCCTATCCCAATTTCTACGCCATCATGGGCTATAATCCCAGCGTCTATTATTCTGCGACTGTGTGGGCTTATGCCCAGGCCATTCAACACGCCCTGAACGGCTGATTACTTGCCGTGTTGCACCAGAGGGCGATGGTCTCGGCACATTGTCTCGGATCATCGCCTCTGTGCTAAGATGAGGCTCTCCTGATACCTTGCCATGAGGCCCGGTGTGCCCATACAACCCGCTGCAAAAACTCGCGTCGACCAGATTATCAGCGCCCGTTGGATCATTCCTGTCCGTCCCCGCACAGTTCTGCACCATCATGCTCTGGCCATTGCCCAGGGGCGCATTGTTGCCATTGGCCCGCGCGACGAGATTTTGGACAACTACAGCGCAGCCGAGAGCACAACGCTGGATCAGCATGTCCTGATGCCCGGTTTCGTCAATGCCCATACCCATGCAGCCATGACTCTGATGCGCGGTCTTGCCGATGACCTGCCCCTGCTGACCTGGCTGAACGAACACATCTGGCCGGTGGAAGGACGCTTTGTCAGCCCGGAATTTGTCCGCACGGGCACGGAACTGGCCATTGCCGAAATGCTGCGCGGCGGTACCACCACCTTCAACGACATGTATTTTTTTCCGGAAGCAGCGGCTCTCAGCGCGCAAGACATGGGCATGCGGGCACATATCGGCCATGTCATCATGGATTTTCCTACGGCCTATGCGGCCAATGCCGACGCCTGTCTGCAGGCCGCCGCTGATCTCCTCCCGCGTCTGCGCAAGCTGCCGCTGATTCGGCAAAGTCTGGCGCCCCATGCGCCCTACACAGTCGCCGATGCGGGCTTGCGCGGTACCCGGGAACTGGCAGAGGCCGAGCAACTACCCATTCACATGCACGTCCACGAGACCGCCCACGAAGTGGAAGAAGCCCTCGCCCTGCACGGGCAACGCCCGCTGGCCCGCCTCGCAGCATTGGGCCTTCTCAACCCACGTTTTCTGGCCGTACACATGACCCAATTGGATGCGGATGACCTCCGCATCTGCCGGGATAGCGGACTGCATATTGCCCACTGCCCGGAATCCAACCTCAAGCTGGGCTCGGGTATTGCACCCATAGTCCGGATTCGCCAGCAAGGCATTGGCCTTGCCATTGGTACGGACGGCGCGGCCAGCAATAATGATCTCGACATGCTCGGTGAGATGCGCACGGCAGCCCTGCTCGCCAAAGGCATCAGTAACGACCCAACCGCTTTTCCTGCCTGGGAAGCCCTGGAAGCCGCCACCCTGGATGGTGCGGAAGCCATCGGCTGGGGAGACCTGACCGGCAGTCTGGAAATTGGCAAGGCTGCCGATTGCATCGCCATTTCCCTCGATCATCCTGCGACCTTCCCCGTGTACGATCCGGTGTCCCAAGTGGTCTATTGTGCCGGACGCGACCAGGTCACCCATGTCTGGGTAGAAGGTAAAATCCGCATCTGCCAGGGGCTGGCTATGGACTGGGATGCATCGGTATTATTCAGCCGTGCCCAGAATTGGGTAAAGCGCATTCGCGAGAGGGATCAGAACCCATGAATATGGACCAAGCCGAAGTCAGCAAATTCGATGCACTCGCCAGTACCTGGTGGGATCCCCACGGACCTTTCCGGACGCTGCACGAAATCAATCCCTTGCGGGTTGATTTTATTGCCAATGGCTGCCAGGGACTGCGCGGCAAACGCATTCTCGATGTGGGTACGGGTGGCGGACTGCTGGCGGAAGCCATGGCCCGTCAGGGTGGGATAGTGACGGGCATTGACCTGGCAGCAGATGGCATCGAAGCGGCCCAGGCCCATGCGCAGATCGGTCATCTAACCATTCAGTACCGCAAAGTGGCTGTCGAGGATCTGGCCGAAGAACAGCCACAATCCTACGATGTCGTCACCTGCATGGAAATGCTGGAGCATGTTCCCGATCCCGCCGGCATTGTCGCCGCCTGCTCGCGATTGCTGAAGCCTGGCGGCGAAGCGTTTTTTGCGACCCTCAACCGCCATCCCAAGAGTTATCTTCTGGCGATTCTGGGCGCTGAGTATGTTTTGGGTCTTCTGCCGCGCGGCACCCACGATTACCAGAAGTTCATCCGTCCCAGCGAGCTCATTGCCATGACACGCAAGGCAGATTTGCAGACCCTCGCCCTCAAAGGGATGCATTATGACCCCATCCGCCATCAAGCCCGCCTCAATGATGACGTGACCGTCAATTACCTGGTGCACACCCGCAAACAGGATGACTAAGGGGGGCGCAGTGCTCTTTGATCTGGACGGTACCTTGGTAGATACCGCTCCCGATCTGGCAGCCGCCGCCAACCATCTGCGCGCGCAGCAGGGACTTTCTACTCTGCCCCTCAGTGCCTTGCGTCCGGTAGCTTCACAGGGCGCCAGGGGGCTGTTACGCGTGGCTTTTGGCCTGCAACCGGAAGATGCGGCTTTCCCGTCCATGCGCGACGCTTTTCTGGAGCAATATAGGTCTAAAATATGCCAGCACAGCACCTTGTTTCCGGGCATGACGCAGGTTTTGCGTTGGCTGGAAAACCAAGAAATCCCCTGGGGGATCGTGACCAACAAGCCGGGTTTCCTGACCACTCCCCTGCTCGCGGCATTATCCTTGCCGGTTTCTCCCGGCGTGGTGGTCAGTGGGGATAGTACAGCTCGCGCCAAGCCAGATCCCTTGCCAGTTCTTCATGCCTTACGACAACTGGGTGTCGAATCGCGGCAAAGCATCATGATTGGTGATGATCATCGCGATATCCTCGCTGGCCGTACGGCGGGCACCCAATGCTGGGCAGCGGGCTGGGGCTATGTGGAAGCCGGTGATCTTCTGGAAAACTGGGGTGCCGACCAGATCATTGCCCGCAGCGAATCACTAGAACTCGCCCTTTTCCATTTCCACGCCACCCAATGAAACGGGATGCTGCTGGCTGCGGGTGATTTGCAGCAAGGCAGCAGAAAGAATCAAAATTCCGCCCAGCAGTTCCAGAAAACCTGGATTTTCTCCCGCCAGCCACCAGGCAGAAAGCGCACCGACAATCACCTCAAAAGGCATGATCACGGCGGAAACGCTCACGGGCATTCTGGCCACTCCATACTGAACAGCCAGGGTTGCCCCAGCAATCCAGAACCAGGAAAAGCCCAGCAAGTCAACATAATGCGCCGGAGACAGCGTCGGCCAGGACTGGAACCAGGCAAAAGGCAGAGCCAGGAGCACACAGCCCCACCATACGGAAGTGGCACGATGCACATCCCCCAGAGCCTCGTCCGCACGCAGCACTACATTACTGAGGGCAAAAGCGAGGCCCGAGGAAATTGACAAGAGATCATTGCTGCTCAGATCATCCAGGGAAAATCCTTGTCCATGGCTGACCACCAGCGCCGATCCACCCACCGCCAGCAGTGCCGCCATGGCACCTCGCCATCCTACCGCTTCCCGTAAAAAAATCCGCGCCGCAAAAATCGCCCAAACCGGAGATAGATAGAACAGCAAAAGCATCCGTACCACTTCGCCATGGACCAATGACATCATGAAGGCCACATTGGTCCATCCGCCAAAAACCAGGAGCCCCAGCAGCGTCCAATGATGTCCATGCAACTCTCTTCGTCGCCTCCAGGACCACCATCCCGCTGGCAGGGCCAGCAGCAGATAGGTCACCAGAATCAGCCAGGCACCATGCAGGCCTGCCTGATTAAAATAGCGCAAAGGCAGCCACAAAACGCCCCAGAGACTGGAACCCAGCAGCAAGGCCATGACGGGTAGACTATGCTGATGTCGTGATGTAATGATATTAATCAGGACAGGATCCTCTGAACAAACCATGCATGTACCATATCAACGATTCATCGGTTTACTTTGTCGCGTCCATAACTCTGCATAATGTCCTTTAGCCTGTAATAACTGCTGATGATTACCCATTTCAGTAATCTGGCCATTAGCCATGACAATAATACGATCAAAGTGAGCAATCGTAGAAATACGATGGGCAATGGAAATCACTGTACGCCCGGCCATCAACGCATCCAGTTCACTTTGAATCTCCTGTTCTGTCACAGAATCCAAGGCGGATGTAGCTTCATCGAGAATCAATATAGGGGCATTCTTGAGAAATACGCGGGCAATCGCAATACGTTGTCTCTGTCCTCCAGAAAGCTTGATACCACGCTCACCTACCTGGGCGTCCAGGCCGGTTCTACCGTAAGAATCCACTAAATCCATAACAAAAGAGTCTGCACGGGCTTTACGCAAAGCCGCTTTCACTTCTTCCCGGGTAGCACTTTGCCGCCCATACCTGACATTATCGAAAATGGATCGATGTAATAAGGAAGTGTCTTGAGAAACTACGCCGATATACTGACGAAAACTTTCTTGCTGCAAACCCCTGACATCTTGACCATCAATAAGAATATGCCCCTGATTTACATCGAAAAAACGCAACAACAAGCTGACCAGCGTAGATTTTCCTGATCCAGAAGGACCCACAATGGCCACTCTTTCTCCCGGAGCGATATGAATCGAAACATCATCAATATGTTTGATCTCGTCAACGGTTCCATCCTGCTGGTGGTAGCTAAATGACACATTGTCAAAATCAATTTGACCTGCTTTGAATATAAAGGGTTTGGCCATTTCTGCATCGCCCATCAAGCGGGGACGGTCAACGGAGCGCATACCATCCTGAACAGTTCCAATATTCTCGAATATTGCCGAGAGATTATTCGCGACCCACCCCGACATATTCGCGATCTGCCAAACCAGTGGCACAGCAGTAACCAAAATCCCCACTGAGATCATGCCATCATGCCACAACCAAAGTCCTACACCGGTGGTACCACTGAGCAGCAACGCATTCAGCATGGTCAAGGAAGTCATCCAGGTAGTGACCATACGCAACGATGCACGGAACGCTGAGGTATGCTTGCTTAGGGCGTCTCGGACAAATTGATCTTCGTCTTCTGATTTGGCAAATAATTTAACCGTGTGAATATTGGTATAACTATCCACAATAGCTCCGGTCAGACCTGAGCGAGCCTTGGAAAGTAAGTTAGAACGCTGTGTCAAGCGAGGGATAAAAAACCACATCAAGAGTCCATAAAGAAAAAACCACATAAAAACTGGTGCAGAAAGCGCCCAACTTTGCTGAGCGAGGATAATGATTGAGCTGATGCCATAAGTTAGCAGATACCAGACTGCTGTCAGCGTGGCTACTGTACTTTCTCTTAGGGAAGGTCCCGTTTGCATTACTCGATTGGCGATACGTCCGGCAAAATCATTCTGAAAAAAACTCCAGCCCTGACGGATGAGGCCTCGATGATTCTGCCAACGAATCAAATTGGTAAAATTCGCAGCAATTGCCTGATTGGTTACCAAATCATGAAAGAAATGAATAAGTGGACGGAGTACGATGATGACCAAAGCCATGAGCAATATGCTATGTAGCTCGCTTGCAGGCAAGGCATCAGACTTCGCATGAGCCACATAACCAGTTATCTTACCAATAAAAACAGGAATAGAAAGATCTACAATAGCGGTTACAAAGCCTGCAAAAAAAAGCAAAACCATAGATCCTTTTACTTGAGATATATAATTCCAATAAAAATTCCACACCGAAGAGCGATCAGTATGATCAATAATTTCATGTGTTTCATGATCTCGGAATATATCAATCATATTCTCGAAAGTCTTATACATTCTACCCACCCACCCATTTAAAAAATATAAAAATATAAAGTTTAAAAAATCAATTCCGAACACAGCGCATAGTAATATGATCAATTCCGGCCTCTTGGAAGACCGCACCCTCCTTAGTATAACCCAACTGGGTATAAAAACCTTGCGCTGAAAGCTGGGCATGACACCAGACTTCCGATAAACCCATATCCCATGCGCTTTGATGCAAAAATGACATCAAACGCCTCCCAACACCCTTACGCCTATATGGATAGAGTACTGCCAAACGACCTACTTTGCCATTCAAACCAGGATCCAGTCGTGCAGTACCCACAAGCCACACCATCATGAACTGCCAAGAAATGCTGACAGTATCTGTCTCTATCATCCATTTCCAGAGATTCTGGCACACCTTGCTCTTGAACAAATACATTCATGCGAATCTGTTCAATAATTTGGCGTTCGTGTAGAAAATCTGCAAGATAAACCTGAATTTCCTTTTTCACATGACGCCTAAATTTGAAGAAAACAATTCAGTGCAAAGGATTAGGCTTACAATCAACGGAGTAGACACCTTCCATCAACTGTGCGTGCGTTATATCTTGAGCATATTTCACAATATATTCAGGATAAGGTAAAAAAATTACCGGTTGTTGTTCGTAGGCGTAGTCTTCGTACTCATAGAGATATTTAATACCTTTATTTTGAGTGCTTTCACGAATCAGCGTATCCATCTTGGAGCTGCTGTATTGCCCGTAGTTAGCGCCACCATCAGTATTAAATAGACCATCTCCACTAGGGTAGAAGTCAGGATTATAGGACCAGACAATCATGGATGCTTCCCACTTTCCATGCGGATGCAATTTCGCAAGTTCAAGATTGAAAGGTAACACGCGCAAGCGCATATCCACACCAATGGTCTGCCAATCTGCTTTGAGCAATTCAGCCACTGCAATCAATGTCTGACTAGTGTCCGGAACCATCATGGTGAACTGCAGCCGTTGCCGACCGTGAATCCTAATGCCTTCTGGTCCCGGTTTCCACCCTGCATCATCCAGTAATTTTTTCGCTGCGGAAGGATTGTAGGCAAGGGCTGGATCTGCCACGAGTTGTTTCATTTCGGGTGAAAGATAGGTGTCTGGTGTGGTTGGTACGGGATTGAAACTCGGCACACCCAACCCATGAAAAGCTGTTTGAATGATTTGCCTTTGGTTAACCGCAAGGGCAAGCGCTTCTCGAACCTTCACCTCCCGAAAAAAAGCCACTTTCGGATTGGTAAAATTCAAGGTCACATAGTTAAAACCATATCCTCCATTGCTGATACAGGTTTGCAAACCCTTGACCATCCAACGTGCATCAAACAAATAGTGCGGGATCATCCCAGCCTGAAGAACCCCGGTCTTGAGCGCCCAGAATGCACTGGCATCCGAGGTATACATTTTAAAGTGCAAATATTTCAATGCCGCTGGTTTTCCTGAGTATGAGGAGTTGCGCACAAAACTTATCCCTCGACCCTGAGTGAAGTGTTCGAGCTTGTAGGGACCATCTACTACAGAGACCAGACCGGGATTATCCTGCAATTTATAGAGTTCATTCATACTATAGTGTTTCCACCGCCAAAAAGGCACGGGAAATAACTGAGACAAACCATTCAGTTCAAACCAGATGGGGTTCACTGCGCGTTTCAGGGTGACTTTCAGGGTTTGTGGGTCCATAACAATCGCCTTCTTGATCAATCCAGGCATTCCGCCCATACCCGCATTGGGGTATCTGGACCCATATTCCTGGATCATTCTGAGACAAGCCAGTGTATCTTGGGCAGTCACTGGTCTTCCATCTGACCAGCGCCACGGCTTGAGATGAATAATATACCGTCTTCCATTTGGCGAAACCGTAATGCTTTTAGCAATAGATTGCTGCCAATTGATTTTTAGATTGGTACCAATCCATAACAGTGGCCTAAACATCAAGGTGATGATCTGACTATTGGCGCTGGAATCATTGTTGACCACAGGCAATAGAGAATTCACATTCATGGGTGGTGATAAACCCACAGAAGTCACCGTCGTCATTGATGTGGTGACAGCCAATGCCACGCTGATCGGACTATAGCTGCATAATATACATCCGATGACAGTCGCTAATACTCGGAAACGTCGAATCATATTTATTGACAGCCTATAGCGTTATTTTTAAAGCGGTTAATACGCCAGGAACGCACGAAGCACCCCATGACCGCCGCCCATAACTCTGGGTTACCGGGATCTGATGCACATTCTTTCCAAGTGCTTCGAGGTTTGCACCTAGTAAGTCATAAAGACTGGAGTCCATCCGTACTGGAGAAAGAGGACCAACCAAAACACCATCTTCCACCCAAAAGCAGTCATATCGTGTCATGGCGGTGAGACGACAACTCCCTGGATCAGAAATATTCGTATACCACAGTCTTCCAATATAAAGACCCTTGCCAATTTTTTGTAGCACTTCGGTATCAGGCAAATCTCCACCTTGAAGGTAGAGTGCCGATGGAGATCCGTCATCACTGTTAATAGGTACGCCAAACTCCTTGGCAGAACGTGGTCCACTCAAAGGGTTAATGGCTTTTCCACCTTGAATCAGTGGCACCTCAGCAGGCAATAAAAAACCTTCATCGGTAAATAAAGGTACAGCTCCCATTGCTCGATTTTCATACAAAAAAATCTGCGACGAGAGTTGTTTATCGCCTCTATAAAGTTTATTAAGAGGACTACTTCCACTCTGCACAGAATCCACAGAGAAGCCCTCCCAACTGATCGTGCCGAGCAATTCTCCCAAAGCTTCTGCAGACAACCAGGCCCGATACATACCAGGTTTAGGAGACACGGACGGCCGTTGCAGTACCTTCAATTCCTGCGACATCCCGGTCAACAAGGAAGGAATATCGGCCAAGCCGGGATTCCGGCGGATCCGCTTTACAGCATTATGATCAGTATCAAAAAAGCTCAGATCAATACTGACTCCACCAGCTCGGTGGATTAGACGATGGCCAAGGCTACTACAAACAGCCATTATTTGCGGACCACTCAAAACCAGGCCAACCAGATCCTCATTCCCAGCCGATACACAGAGACTGTTCACCAGTGCTTCAAAATACTGAGGAACTTGAGCATCTCCAGTTGCTTTTTGCTCAGGAGTTTCGTTTAAGTTCAGCCAGGGATCCCGAGGGACATAATTTAAATCTTCCCGTAATGACTGAACTATCACAGCAACTTGTGACAGCGAAGGTAATTCGCCTTCAATGGACATACTGACCAAAGATAGACCATTAGAAAGATAGAAGGTTATTTGTTGCTGAAAAATGCCACCACTTTGATTCACCCGAGACTGAGTCAAACGCGCATATTGAGTTTCTTCCCCATAAACCTTGGCATAGAGACGCTCTTGGCCGATTACCATCCTGCTGAGCCAGTCTGGCAAGGATTGAATATAGGCATGCAGGTTCGCGATCATGCATCACCGCCAAAGATTTCAATATTACGAAACCAGCAAATCGGAGAGGCATGACCAACCGTGATGGCTTGATTGGGTTCACCTTTTCCACAATACGGAGTTCCTGAAACGCGATAGGTTTCGCGATTCCCAACAGCGGCCAAGGAATTCCAAAAATTCAAAGTGCGCCCTCGATAGTTGGGATTTTTAACCCAGCCGCCAACGGCTCCATTTTCAATAAGGCGTCCCCATTCACAGCCAAATTGAAACTTATCGCGACGCTGGTCGATGGACCACGACCTGTTGACATCCATCCAGATACCCTTTTCGATCTGGGACACCATGCCCTGAAAACTACTCTGACCCGGCTCTAAATTAATATTGGCCATTCGATCGATGGGTTGCCGCAGAGGGTCACAGACACGTGCACAGGCCACTGCTTCCATATCCACCCTCGCAGAAGAGCGCGCTCCACCCAATGGGCGCTGTAAAATGCCCTCTTTGATCAGATAGGTCGGCAAAGCCGGAGTTCCTTCATCATCATAGGCATATCCGGCAAGCTCAGTTTTTTCGCCTGGATCGAACAACACGTTCAGTAAGGGGCTACCATATTGAAGTTTGCCAAAATCCGAGAGTTGCACAAAACTCCAACCTGCATAATTTCTTTCGTCACCAAGAATCCGGTCCAACTCTAAAGGATGACCGATACTTTCATGAATTTGCAAGGTCATTTGTGCAGGGGATAAAAGAATATCCATGACACCGGTTGGGCAGTCTGGTGCCGATAACAGTTCCAGAGCTTCACCGGCGAGCAAGGCTGCCGTTTCTGAGGTGAACGCCAATGCGTTCATGGTTTCGGTATTGACAGCACCCTGCACATAAGGGCCATAACTGCGTGACTGAACTTCGTGACCGTCGCTGGCGGTTACTTCCATAAAAGGTAAACACAAGCGCGTTTCCTGAGTCTGTTCGGCACCAGCACAATGTAGTAAAAAACGCTGTCTCTCCATACTCGCCAGGACAATGTGACGATCTTTGATACGCTCATCGATCATCAGGGCGGCATCCAGCACGCGCATATAATCGAAGCGCTCTTGCAAAGACATGTTTTCTCCCTGAGGGGATTGCCATTGCCCTTTGCTATGGGATCGAGGCCAGCTTGCAGTATCCATGAGACGATAGGATGCGAGTTGCTCGGCACGCTTTTTTGCGCTGGTGATAGCTCGACGCAATCCCTCTTCCGTAAGATCGGTGGTTGAGGCATAGCTGACATTATCCTTCGTACCCAGTGTAATCAGCGCGGCTTTCAGTGTTTCACGCTCAGGAGCAGCAGCGGCGCCTCTGCGTAGCGATACGCTTAATTGCGAGCGATCTTCTACCAAAACAGACCAATAAGCACATGACTTCAGTAAATCCGCAGCGCGATAGGCACTCGCCCGCAAATTTTCTGCCCGCGAAAAACTATGACCCGACATGCGTGGACTCCATATCTTGCTCCACTATTTGTAAAGGAAAGTGGCAGGCCACTTGATGTCCCGACCTCATTGGTCGGAGCGCAGGTCTTTCACTACTGCAACGGGCCTCGGCCTTGGGACAACGGGTATGAAAGGCACAACCCAATGGAGGATTGACCGGTGAAGGCGGCTCACCCACGGGCATAGGTAAATGCATGGCATTATTTTGTCGCACCATCGGCGGTAACGCATCCATTAAAGATGCGGTATAGGGATGTGCGGGATTGGCAATGAGGGTAGCTGTAGGGGCAACTTCCACGATGCGCCCCAGATACAACACGATGATGGTTTGCGCCAAATAGGACACGGCTCCCAGATCGTGGCTGATAAACACATAACTCAGCCCCATCTCTTTCTGCAAATCTTGTAACAGATTCAAAATACGGGCCTGCATCGAAACATCCAGACCAGAGGTGGGCTCATCCAATACCAGTAGCTGTGGTTCCGTGCTCAACGCCCGGGCAATGGCGATACGCTGACGCTGTCCACCCGAATATTGTCCGGGATAACGATTCATCGCCCGTCGGTCCAAACCCATCCTTTCCAGCAGTGCTTCGGCCTTGTGACGTCGGGTACTGCTGTTGCCCAGCCGTTGCAGCAGCAAGGGCTCCATGATGATCTGCCCTACCGTCATGCGCGCATTCATGGAATCGAAGGGATCCTGAAAGACCATCTGCATCTGCTGACGGTAGGGACGCATCTTTTTTTCACTGAGCGTCGTCAGATTCGTGCCATTGAGGCACACCTCTCCGGCACTGGGGCGCACCAAATGCAGAATCGCCCGCCCCAGTGTACTCTTTCCGGAACCCGATTCACCAATCAGTCCGACGGTTTGCCCCTGCTCCAAACCAAAGTGAATGTCGCTCAAGGCATGAATGGTTCCTTGACTTTGCCGGAGTAACCCGCCCTCCCCCAGATGAAAACGCACATCCAGGTTTTTGACTTCCAGCCAGTGGCTCATGCAGCACCTCCCACCGGATGAATACAGAAAAAATGATGGGCATCGGTACCGCTTCGCTCTGGATACGCCAGCAAACATTCGGGAGTCATGGCCGGGCAACGCTCCGCAAAACGACAGCCCCGGGGAAACTCCTGGGGCCGGGGCGGTAGTCCATCGATATCCGTGAGTCGCTTACCCGTGCTCATGAGCCGAGGAATGGCATTCAACAGGGCCTGACTGTAAGGATGGCGGGGGGCCTGAAAAAAATCCTCCGCCGAGCCTTGTTCTACCGTTTTACCCGCATAGAGCACCATCACCTTGTGTGCATATTCCGCTACCAGTGAAAGATCATGGGTGATAAAAATGACGGCCATTCCCTGCTCTTTCTGTAAGCGCTGGATCAACCGCAAGATCTGGGCCTGATTGATCACATCCAGGGCAGTGGTGGGTTCATCGGCAATGAGCAAACGCGGATTACAGGCCAGTGCCATGGCAATCATCACGCGTTGCCGCATCCCTCCGGAAAACTGGTGGGGGTAATCATCCAGACGCTTTTCGGCATCTGGAACACCGACTTCTTGTAGTAATTCCAGGGCGTGGTTGCGGGCAGCCGATACCGACGCCCCACAATACAAGCGATAGGGTTCGGCAATCTGCTGGACAATCGTGAGGCTGGGGTTGAGCGAAGATAAAGGATTCTGAAAAATCATCCCGATTTCTCGACCGCGGGCCGTCCGCAAGGCAGCGTTGGATAAGCGCGTGATTTCTGTCTCGCCCAATCGGACGGAACCACTACTCACGCGCCCGCCCCACGGTAACAAGCCCATCAGCGCTGCTGCGGTCATGGATTTGCCGGAGCCTGACTCCCCCACCAACCCCAGGGTTTCGCCCGCAGCCACATCAAAACTGAGCCCCTCAATGACCTGAAAAGCTTTACGCCCACGCCCGAACGTCACGCTCAGATTCCGCACCTGCAAGCCTGTAGATTCGCCTTCTCCCATGTTAACGGCCCTCCAAACGTGCCAGTAGTCCTTGACCCAGCACATTCATGGCCACAATGGCCAGAAAAATGGCCACTCCAGGAAAGACGATCAACCACCAGGGACCAATGATCACCAGTTGCAGGCCATCATTGAGCAAGCCACCCCAGGATGCGTGGGGAGGCTGAATGCCCAGCCCTAAAAATGACAGGCCGGAGAGCGCCAGTATCAGATCGGCGACCATAAAGGTGGCATTCACAATCAGAATCGGCAACATGGATCGCAACAGATGCACGCGGGCGATATACAAGGTACTCGCCCCGAACTGCCGGGCGGCCAGCACATAGTCCCTTTCTTTATAGGCCAGCGCCTCATTGCGCACGATGCGGGCCAGTCCCGGCCAGGACAGACAACCCAGGACCAAGATGAGACTCAGGGTGTTGAGCGGAATAATCGCCGCGAAAAAAATCATCAATACGATGCCTGGCAGGGCCAGTAATGCATCCAGAAGACGCATCAATATCTTATCCAGCCAGCGCGGACTCATGGCGGCGACCATGCCATACAAAATCCCCAAAAACAGGGCAATCACAGCGCCCAGCAAACCGACTTCCAAGGTCGCCTTGCCCCCGTCCATCATACGGGCGAGCATGTTCCGACCCAGATTGTCGGTGCCAAAGGGATATTGCCAGGAAGGGGCCAACAACAAGTGATGGGCATGAATGGCCAAAGGACTCGCGGGATAAAGTAGCGGGCCAACCCAGGAAAACAAGAGCAAAAAAACAAACAATCCCAGACCGGTCCAGGTCATGGGATGACTGTACTGCCCCACCCAATGACGCAAGGAGTCCGTCCAAATTCGGGTAAACATGCCCGGTATGGGACGCGCCACCAGGCTGTTATTCACATTCATATCCGTCGGACTACTACTCATAACGCACCCGTACATCCAGAATACTGTTGGTGAGATCTGCTGCCAGATTGCCAAGTATCGTCAGCACGCCGATGAGCAGCACGATGGCGGATAGGGTGGGATAATCCTGTTCCAGCGCCGAACGCCATAACAGCCAGCCCAGACCGGGATAATTGAACACACTTTCGGTCAGGATCCCGCCCACAAAAATACTGGGAATCATCATGCCGATAACCGTGACGAGGGGACGGATGGCGTTGCGCAGCACATGATTCACGGCAATCCGCAGGGACGGCACGCCCCTGGCCCGCGCCGTGCGCACATAATCCAAGCGATATTCACTGCGGGCCTGATGCCCGAAATAACGGGACAAACCGGCCGTCAACGGCAAGGCAATCGTGATGGCCGGCAAGACCATATGGTGAAAGTAACTGCCGATGTGGAGTGCTCCCCCGGCACTCTGATCGCCGCCGATACCACCGGGTGGGAACCAACTCACATAAATGGCGAAAAACAGAATCAGCATGACGCCAATAAAAAACGTGGGAATGGAATAGACAATGATCTGCCCGGCCCCTATCAATACACCCGGCGTGCGTTCTGCCCAGTAGCCCTGAAACATGCCAATCAATACGGAAAAGAAAATGGCGATCATCGTCGCCAGCACATAAAGAATGATGGAATTGGCCAGATAGGATCCCATCAGGGAAGCCACCGGCGCGTGCTGGGTGTATGAGTACCCCAGATTCCCCTCAAAAAGGTGTTCCCACCAGATGGCATATTGTTGCCAGAGGGGATGGTCGAGACCCATTTCCTTATTCAAGGCCGCCACCGCTTCAGGCGTCGCATGCATTCCGAGAATACTGTATGCCGGACCACCGGGGGTCGCGTGGATCAGGAAAAAAACGATGGTCACCAGCAAAATGAGGGACAATACGGAGGTTCTCAAGCGATTGAAAATCATGCGTCGCAGCATCAAAAAATACTCCTGGACATTTTTATGGGTCGGAAAATACTATGATTCAGCATGACTCACCCATAAGTATTGAGGATAAAAACCACCAGTGGGCGTGATGGCACGGCTGACCCCATGAATATTTTTAGCGGCCATCACAAATATTTTCATGTTAGGAAGTACAATGACCGGCTGTTGCTCGGTAAAGTAGTTTTGAAATTTATAGAGCGCATTCAGGCCTGGGGTAACACGAATTTTAGCCATGAGCGCATCCATTCTATGATTGCAATAATGATAACTGTTTTGAACCCCACCACACTTGAAAATGGACCCACCCGTGGGAAACCCTGTTTGTGACCAGGCCAAATAAACAGCCTGCCATTTCTTACTATGGGGATCAACCATTTGAGCATAGACTTCATTAAAGGGCATCTCCCTGAGTCGCACCAGAATCCCAACTTTCGCAAACATGGTAGCCAACAAAGTTGGTCCTCGAACCATAGAGGGCGGCATATACATGGTAAAAGCCATTTTTTGGCCATTTTTTTCACGGATACCGTCTGGACCACGATACCATCCTGCTTCATCTAACAGTTTGTCAGCCAGTTCCGGATCATACGCCCCATGTTTGAGCAAAGCCTTCGCTTCCGGTGATAAATAAACGGGTGGGTTACCAGGTACCAGTCCGTAAGCGCGATCACCATATCCATAGCTCATGACATTAATCATCAAATCTTGATTGACGGCATGCATCATGGCCTGACGGACCAACAGATTTTTGACAAAAGCAATTTTTGGATTGGAAAAATTGAATCCTAAGTAATTAAATCCCCATATTGGGCCAACAATCGTTAAATGATCATTCGTTAATTGCTTGCGCGCAGGGTATAATGGAGCCGGCAAATTACCCAGTTGTACAGCACCACTTTTCAATGCAAAGAACACACTGGCATAGGAGTTCAAGAAGCGGAATATCAAGCGGCTGATGTGCGGCTTATCCGGGCCACTATAGGCTTTGTTGGGGATCATACTGGCATACCGTCCAGGATGAAAGCTCTGTAAGCGAAAAGGACCATCCACCACCGAGTAAAAACGTGGATTGGTCATATTGTCGTTCATCTGCTTGACAGAGTAATGTTGCCAACTATGTGCTGGATAAGGGTTAAAATAGGACAATCCGGATAATTCAAACCATCGGGGATTCACGGATTGCTTGGTGATGACACGAAATACAAAAGGGCCCATGACTTTAAAAGACTGTATATCTCCAGGGAAACCGCCACTATCCCACCCAGGATATAGTGGCCCTAATTTCATGAGCATATGATAGGTGTATGCGATATCTGTGGTGGTGACCTTAACCTCGTCAGACCATTTCCAGTGCCTGTGCAAATATACGGTAAAACTTCGGTGTCGCGGACCCACCACAATTTTCTTGGCAATACTCAACTTAAAGTTGATCTTGAAATCACGATTTACCCAAAACAAGGGCTGATACATTAATCCTTCCGCTTCGGCGTCGTAGGCAGAAGATGTCAAAAAAGGATTAAATCCATTCATGGCTGCTGGTGGAGCCAATCCTACCCCGGGTACGGTGACAACCGTACCCCCATTTTGGATCTTAGGGCCATCATCCGCATGAGCGGCATTTCCCCAAATGAGGAGGATGAAAATCATAACAATCTGATCAAGTCTGGTCAAATTCACGCAGGCGTCCTCATTTCCAACGGCTGGTGAGTTTTTCCTGGGACAAGAACGGCAACCGACTCATTTTCATAAAAAAGAAAATTGTTTCATAATATTGATAAATGACCAATGGACCACTCTCCGTTCATCACTTTTGCCAAGCAGTTTCAATAGCAAATTTTATACCCTCAATGAGGGATGCATCCATAATCGCTGATCTCAAATCTCATAAAACCTTTTTTTTCATCGGGATAGACAAAAAAATGGCTTTTACAAACAAAGCATACGAGGAAGCAGCTCCGCTACCTGAACAATGCTCAGGGCTCGTATTCTGCCCCAATTTCCAGAATCGCACCACTACAGTGCATCTTATCCATCTCTACCCAAACCAGACAGAAACTCCACAATGATTTTTTTATTATATTTCAGTGTCTTGTATATTTTCAATATCGAATCCAGGTATGGACAACAAACGTTACAAGGAGCTGTCAAATTTAGAAAAATCCAGTCAGCTACACGTTGACGTACAAGATAATCCATTTATATTCAATAAGATAAACTGGAATAACATTCATGCATCGCGCTTTGCATGAGAATAATAATCACTTGATAAAGAACTGGCGCACCAATTGAAGGCATACTGATCCTGAAATGCACCAATAAAGAACAAAAATCGCGCGACGAATCTCGCAAGCACCCATGGCACAAACTCAACCTCATCCCCAAAACCATAAATGCATAAAAATTTACCTTTACATTCATCTTGTTATAACATATTTGCAAAAGAGATTCATTCGCTATAACCACTATGACACCAAAAAACCATAACTATTGTCGTATTGGCACAACATTTGCTATACTTTTCAGTCTGTATTTTTCAGGATGCCAAAACATCATCACTTCGCCAGGCGCTGTTAAATATTTAGAATACTCTTATTCACAGGAGAAAAACTATGCATTCAAAACGCAACAATCTTCACAGCAAGCCCAAGCATACCGCTAATTGTATGCCACAAAGCAGCAAACTGTTATTAGTAGCCACGATGTTTGCTCTTTATCCCGCCCTGAGTTCCGCAGCGGTTGCTGCCACGACAGACACAACGTCTGTCAGCAGTAGCGCCAAACCAGAAAAAGTCATCAAACTGAAGGAAATCAAAAAGAAATACGAGCGGCTACTGGTCGGTGAACGCAATATCGCCTCCGCCATGTCCGTCATTGGGCCTACCCAAATCAAACACGCCAGCTCCGCAGAGAGCATCTATAGTCTGCTGAAGCAAACGCCGTCGGTGAACGAATATCAACAGAATATTGGCCCTGGAACCCCTGTTTTGACGGTTCGCGGGGTGCGTATGACCCAACTGGCACAAACGCTGGATGGCATTCCCATGACCGACCTGCTATCTGGAGGGCAAGGAGCCTATCTGAATAACAACGTTGGCACCATCATCAGTAACGGCCAGATATCTGGCATTCATGTCTACCCCGGGGTCGCTCCGCCCGATCGCGGAGGCTTTGCCACTGTTGGCGGAACCGTTTCGTATACCACCAAAACTCCCCCGAAAAAACGCTATGCTGACATATTCACCAAAGTGGGATCGTTTTCGACAGATACCTATGGTTTTGATGCCAGCTCTGGAAAGATTCCTGGTACAGATGGCCTTCGTATCTATACCCGCTTGAGTCAAACCCAGACAAACGGCTATATCCAAAACACACCGGCCCGCTACACCGACTTTCTCTTTACCGCCATCAAGCCTTATGACTATGGTTTGTCAAAAGTAACCGGCACAGTCATTTACAATACCGCCCATGGATACATCATTAGCGCCCCCAACGCGGTTGCGCAACTGGACAAGCACGGTATCTTTTATAATTATCCATTGTCCGAGGCCAGCACTTTCCAGAGAAACCGCTATCTTACAGCAATACTGGGAGACAGCACGTATATCAACAGTCATCTGGTCATTGGTGCCAAGGCGTTCTTCATTCATAAGCACAGCTACCTTGCGGGGTACCTTGATCCCAAATATATTAGTCCGGAGTATCCTTACCAGGTGAACTTCAACAATCCATACTCCGGATACGGGCCATTGCCTCCCACATCCGCCGCACCGGGCGTCATTCCCCACACCTATGATCCGGTGGCGGTATTCGGGAGTTACCATGCCGGGGAAGCAGCACAGATTAACTATGGAGGCTCGAATACCATCGGAATCGCCCCCAAGATCAACATCTTTCTCCCTCATAATGACATCACCATTGGCGGGCTGGTAGCGCAGCAAACGGCCGGGCCAGGCGGCGGAGACTATTTCTATGGAACCTTAAATATGCCTGAAATTTACGGATACAACTCCTATGGCGACCCTGCTGGAAAGGCACAACGTACGGTATATAGCGGTTATGTTTCCGATAAAATCAATTTGATCAACAACAAGCTACACATTGAACCAGGTGTAACCTTGACTGGTGTAAGCACCAGCAATTACGTACCAGCCAACCTTTATGGTACCCCTCCCCATCCTTACACTTTGTCCAACTACGATAAGGAGGTATTACCCTATCTTGGACTATCCTATGACATTACGCACAAGATCATTGCTTATGCCAGTTATGGGAAGGGTGCCCGTTTTGCACCGGTTGACGACTATATTCTTGGCCCATCGGGCAGCACTACGGTTGCTCCAGGTCCGGAGACGGTGAATGCTTATGAAGCGGGCTTGCGCTATGTGGGCAAACATTTGTACCTCAATTTTGATGGTTACTTGCAAAACATGCATGGAATGTTTTCGTTCTATACCAACTACCTTACTGGCTTCTCGCAATATGCCAATATAGGTGAAGAACAGATGAAAGGTTTTGAATTGGCCGGTAAATACGAAATCAACCCTGAGTGGACAGTGTCAGGTCATGTTTCCTATACCAATGCGCAATACATGAACAGTTTCTCGGCCAACGTGACACCATTTGAAGGGCAGTATGGCTATGTATTTGCGGGAGATCCACTCGCTTCTGTTCCCAACTGGCTGGCGGGTTTGCGCATTGGGTATCATCGGCATAACTTCCATGCCGCGTTGATCGAGTCCTATACCGGACCCCAGGTGACCACCTACGACCTCCCCCCGACCGAATCGAATCCGCTCCTGCAGGATGCGACCACACCTAACCCCGACGTAAAACTGGCTCCTTATTTCCTCACCAACCTGCAAGCCAGTTATAAGGTACCCATTCACCAGGATCACCTGTCATCAGTGACAGTCAGTCTGAACATCGACAATCTCTTGGACAACCACTACTACCTGCACTACTACCAGGCCTATAAGGAATATGCATTTGCTGGTGTGGGTCAGCCATATGCCGAGGCCTATCCCGGCATGCCGAGATTTATTGAGGTAGGTCTGTCCGGACGTTTCTCATAATTCGGAATTTTGTCCTTACTGGAGAACGGCCCGGGTTTTTGCCCGGGTCAACTTTTAGAATTTCGAAAACTGAGATATACACGTGAATTCCAGCAATATAGAAATATTTATACAAACGCTAGTGACACTGTTTGTACTGATGGACCCCATTGGTATTGTTCCCATATTTGTGGTACTCACCAAAGAACAAACCAAAGAACAGCAAAAAAACACCGCAAAACACATTTCTCTCGTGGTCGCCCTGGTGCTTATTGTCAGCACACTCTTTGGTAATGATATACTTTCCTATTTTTACATTGGCATTGCTGAATTTAAGGTGAGTGGCGGACTGCTGCTTTTGCTCATGTCCATTCAGATGTTAACCACAGACAATATCGGTACTGTTTTTTCTAAAGGACAATCAGAATCCTATAATAGCGGCCGCTTGGTGACGCCATTGGGCATCCCTCTCCTGGCAGGACCTGGTGCCATCGGCACGGTTATTATTTATGGTCAAAATGCTCATTCTACCTTGAGTTATGGATTGATTCTGGTTGATGTTATCATCGCCTCGTTTACAGCCTATGTTGCCATGGTTAATGCTCATCATGTTGCCCGTTTTTTTGGGGATATCGGTATTGAAGTCATCACCAAAATTGCCGGTCTCATTCTCGGGGCCATTGCCATCCGTTTTATTTGTCAGGGCTTGATTCGTTTACTACCTGGGCTCAATTAACGTGAGGGCTATTAAATTATGGATATCTCCATCATTGGTGCCAATGGCAGTACCGGTAAACACATGGCCAATCGCATATTATTGGAGCGAATTCTCCTGCCTACGGATCGACTACAACTGGTAGGTAGAAATAAAGGGCCAAGTGCGCAGGCATTATATGGATTTCGGCAAGATCTGAAAGATGCTTTCGCTGAGCATTGTCCTATTATTGATATTGCTTTGCACCCCGAAGAAGTCGTGGCAGATATGATTATCATGACCGCGGGATCGACCATTCAAGCCCATAATGATCCTGACTCTCCGCCTCCAAGTCGTGATGAATTAGCACTCTATAACCAGCAAATTGCCATCCCCTATGCCGATGCGCTGGCACAATATGGTCATGGTCATGAGGTGGTTATAGTCGTGACCAATCCAGTCGAATTGATTGTTGAAATTTTTTCGCAGCGTTATGATCGACACAGAGTTGTTGGGATGGGGGCATATCAGGATAGCCTGCGTTTTCGACGAGAGGTTGCCCGCTCTATCAATGTGTCCCGGGAAGCCGTTCATGCCATGGTTTTAGGCGAACATGGTGATGGCATTGTTCCCTTATGGAGCAGCGTCACCATTCAGGGCTTTTCAGATAATGAAACACAACGAGCCATTCGCACGGTCCGCAGCAGCACCAGCAGCCGTGACTTTCCAGAAACCTTGATTCGAATGCGCAATGATCTCATCAGGATCGCTCAAGGTGGTGATTTAGAAAAAGCATTCCATCTTTTTGACGCCCTTCCTCCTGACGTGAGAATCATGGTCGGACCATATTTAACGCTTTTTTCTGGATCCAAAACGGATATCGCCACAGCCAATGCCACTGTTGATCTGATTAAATCTATGCTCAGCGGTAAAGATACGGTGATTGCTGCCCAAGTATCATTACAAAATGAATTTCTTGGAGTAAAAGGGCCTATCGGTGCTCCGGTAATCATCAGTCCCAAGGGATGGGATGCAGTTTATCCTGTCTCGCTTTCTGAAGGTGAACAGTATCTTTTCCTTGAAACAGCACGCTCTATACAGGAGAAAATGCAAGCATGGAAGATCTAGAATACGAAACATTACCTGAACAGGTGATCACCTTGATTGTCCAGGATCAGCCCGGAACCTTGTTTCAGGTTTCCGCCATATTCTCCAATCGTGGGATATCCATGCATAGTATTCACATACATGAAGCGTCTATCTCGCACAATGGCAAACGCTGTACCGAGCTGATCATACGTTTCTTTGGTGAGGACAGTCGAAAAAAAGTCATCCTGCGTTTGCTCTCAAGGCTTGACTGTGTGTTAGAATCCGGTGATTCTGGTTGATCAACAAAGCAGTTGCATCATGCCTTTTTTAAGTTTTACATATTAAACAAAATAATAGAGGTGATTAAGTGGGTGAAGCTACCCCCCCCCAGGTTCCTGAAAAACCTTCACGCTGGAGCTATCAGGGTCAATCCAAAAGTTTCCGATATGCCGTTATCAGCGCACTGGCTGTAGAAGTTGCCTTGGTGGCCGGCTTGATCTTGCTCTCCCATGATCACGTAAAGCCCAAAAAACCGCCTAAAGTGATTAGTGTACGGATTGTCCATATACCGCCGCCTCCACCACCGCCCAAACCTAAAGTGAAGCCTGTACCGCACCCGCCTAAACCGGTAAAGATACCGATACCGGTCGTGCACCATCCTGCTCCCCTCCCGGTGAAGCCGCCGACACCACCGGCACCGCCGCCTCCACCCAAGCAGGTGGTCAAGACGCCGCCGGTCAAAACCCCGCCGCCTCCGCCGCCTCCAGCGCCGGTTTATAGTGGCGTAGGTGCTTATGGCTCTGGAGCCAGATCTCAGGTAAGAAACCATGTGCATGTCTCGGCCATCATCAAAAGATTGGGGTTAAAGGGTACTGTCATGGTCAGTTTCAAACTGGATCCTTCCGGTGGCAAAGCCAGGGATGTTCAGGTCGTGGGAGGATCACAAAACCCGCTGCTTCGTAAGGCTGCTGTTGCAGCTGTAACGGATAGCACCTTTCCGGCCTTTACCAGCCATATGCCACCACATACCTTATCATTCACTGTCCCAATAGACATTATGTGAATTTATTGAATTTGCTACTAAGAGGAACTTAATTCCATGTCATTCCAATACCTCATCCACCTCGCCAATTACTCTGATGGCGTTCTTTACGTACTCGCCATTCTATTTCTGATCGAATTGGCGGTTATTTTTGACCGCGCATGGTTCATGCGTTCGGCTTTGCGCAAAGGGAAAAGCATCATGCATCAACTCGCAGAGGTCGGTAAGCTCAGCAGCGAAAAACTGGAAGAGTTGATGCAGGAAGCTAAAGGTCAGCCCGAAGAACAAATTATCACTGCAGCTTATCGTCATATGGATCTCGTGCATCATTATGGAAGCGCCAGAGGCGAGGCTTTTGATAATCGCCTTGACGAAGCCATCTTTTTGACCACGCCTTTCCTGGATAAACGTTTGTGGATTCTTGATACTACGGTCACTCTGGCGCCCTTGTTAGGCTTGTTCGGAACCATTCTGGGAATGTTTCATGCTTTTTCGATTTTAGCTGCCCCTGGTCATGCGCCTACCCAGGTAACCGGTGGCGTGGCGGATGCCCTTATTGCTACCGCTTCAGGGTTGTTTATCGCCATGGTTGGCCTGATCACATTCAATGCCTTTAATAATGCCATTGACAAGACCATCCAACAGCTCGAATCAATAAAGTTATTACTCATCAATCGCCTAGATGGAGCCCCCAACAAAAGCTGATTGGTATTTAGGATACTCAGGAGTAAATTATGATCCCACGTCGAAGAAACAGTAAAAAAGGTCGTGTCGAAATTATTCCGATGATCGATGTTATGCTTTTTTTGCTGGTCTTTTTCATCATGATCACTTTACAAATGATCACTGATAAAGGCCTCAAATTACAGTTGCCGACCTCCAGCACTGCCAAAGAACTGCCTCACCCGCATTTTGTGATAAATATCGAAAAATCGGGTAAGGTTATTGTCAAGGGAAAAGAAATGTCTCTGGACCAATTGCAGAGTTTTCTGAGTGCAGATGGCGATGTTGAACACACCCAGGTCACTATAGCTGCAGATAAGGTTGTTCCATTCCAGCAATTCGTACATGTGATGGACACTTGCCAAAAAGCTGGGGTGACTCAAATTGGCATCGCCACCAAGGCAACCTGATCAACCATGTCCATGATCGAGCTTAACATGGACGGCCTGGTTGGACCCAGCCACCACTACGCTGGGCTCAGCCATGGCAACCTTGCATCTACAAAAAACGCTCACAAGGTAGCCAACCCAAAAGCGGCAGCATTACAAGGTCTCGACAAGATGAAATACTTGCATGATCTGGGGTTGTCGCAATGTGTTTTTCCTCCACCACCATCTCCCAGACTTTCCGTACTGAAAACACTGGGCTTTTCTGGTAGTAACACCAAGATCATTGAAGATTGCGCTCGCACAGCTCCTGAATTGCTCAGTCCGATATATTCATCTGCTGCGATGTGGGCGGCAAATGCAGCATGCGTTTCAGCCCCAATGGATACGCAGGATGGAAAAACCCATATCACTCCGGCTAACCTCAACAGCACTTTTCATCGATCCCTGGAGACATCAGACACCACGCGAATTCTAAAAATGATTTTTTCCGATGAAAATTATTTTATTCATCATCCAAGTTTGCCCAGTCATCCCTATTTCGCCGATGAGGGTGCGGCGAATCATTGTCGTCTCTGGTTCGACGCAGAAGTGCCTGGTATTTCTCTGTTTATCTATGGTCGTTCTGCTTATCAGTCAGGTATGAGACAACCACAAAAGTTTCCTGCTCGGCAAACACTTGAAGCCTCACAAGCCATTGCCCGTTCGCACGGTTTAAACACCGATCTATGTTTTTTTATCCAGCAAAATCCAGAAGCCATTGATCAAGGTGCCTTTCATAATGATGTGGTATCTGTCACGCATAAAAACATCATGTTTTGTCATGAGCAGGCTTTTTTGGCTCAGGATGCTCTACACCAGCGGCTTACGGCTATTTTTGCTGCGCATGAAGAAACCTTGTATTGGATCGAGGTCCCTGCAAAGCGTATCACTCTGGCTGACGCAATTAAGAGTTATATTTTCAATAGCCAAATTATCACTACATCACAAAATAAAGTCATTCTACTTGTTCCCGAAGAATGTCGTGAAACCATTCAGGTCTGGGATTATCTAAATGAATTGGTTTTAGATCACCACTGTCCATTTTCGGAAATAAAAACTGTCGACCTGAGCCAATCCATGCGTAATGGCGGAGGGCCTGCCTGCTTGCGATTACGGATTCCCTTAATACCGGATGCGTTAGATTCTGTATACTCTGGAGTATTTTTTAGTCATGAATTGGACAGGCAACTACGGTTATGGATTCACACACACTATCGCGACCGACTTCACGTGGAAGACCTTGCCGACCCGCTTTTGCTAAGAGAAGTCCAGGAAGCATTATATTCGCTCAGTCGCATATTGCATTTCGACTCCCTTTATGACCTATAAAATGCATATTTTGGTTTGAGTTATTTCATGTATATTCGCCCTGTCAAGGAAGATGATATAGACGCCCTGTTTGCGTTCTTGAAGCAATCGACTGCGGAGCTTACCAGCCTTCCAAAAGATAAAGGCATCCTTACCGAAAAAATAGCCCAATCCATAGCGAGTGAAAAAAGCCACGCATTGGCGGATTGGCAAAGAATTTTAATGATCCTTTATGATACTGGACGACATTGTATTGCCGGTATCAGCGGCCTTGAACGTGAAAAATCATTCGCCCCGCATTATACTATCGATCAAGGCAAACAATGTCTGCGATTTGAAACTGCTGCCATTAGCCCCATAAAACTTGGATCATTGCTTCTCCGTGAAAATTATCGAAATCATGGATTAGGAGGATTACTCTCTAAAAGTCGTTTCTTGTATCTAGCGAATTTTACCAATCCCATTGCTGATTATATTCATGCTGAACTTAGAGGCTGGGTGGACACCTACGGTGAGAGTCCATTTTGGAAAATAATTAGCAGCGCATTTTATGGTAAAACCTTCTCTGCTGTAGATCAGTTTCGTGGAAGTCAACCAGAAATTTTTGCAGAATATCATCTTGCCGCACATGATATCCCTTATCATCTTGTTGGACAGGATGTTGAAAAACTAATAGGCAAAGTGCATGCAGACACAGAAAACGCCCTAAGGATGCTTGAAAAGGAAGGCTTTTCAAAAACGTCCTCTATCGATATCCTGGATGGAGGTCCCATCCTCAAGTCAGCCATTTCAAATATTTTCACCATAAAAAATAGTATTTTTTGTCCCATCATGGCCGCCCCTGTACAAGATGTACTAGCCGAACAGTGGATGATTTCCAATAGCCAAACTATTGGATTTCGCGCAGCTTTACGTTCGGCGCAATATCGTGGTGGTTATCTTTTCGTTCACCCACAGACACTTACCACTCTGGAACTAGAGTCTGGTGATCTGATCCGCGCAATCCCCAAGAACCCAGTCAACAAGCGGTAACATGAAAGCGGTGGTGTTGCACAATTTTGGCATAAGTACCTCACTTGACTGCTGTGGGACTTGTCATCACCGCCGTCCATGCCCCAGAATCACATCCCATGACGACCACGACCATGAACCCGTTGCTGGATACCCTGCAGGCTTACCCTTTCGAGCGCCTGCGGCAACTGCTTGCGGACATCACCCCTCCAGACAGGGAGCTCATTGATTTTTCCATCGGCGAACCCCGCCACCCCGCACCAGCTATGGTCAGCGAAGCGATTATTGCCCATCTCCATGGTCTGACCGAGTATCCCAAGGTGCTGGGGGATTTGCGCCTGCGTCAGGCCATTGCTCATTGGGCGACCCAACGCTTTCATCTGCCCCCAGGTTTTCTGAATCCTGAAACCCAGGTCATACCGGCCAATGGTAGTCGTGAAGCTTTATTCAGTATCGCCCAGGCCGTCCTATCGGCCTGTGCGAAGCCGCAAGCGCTGGTGCTGCTGCCCAATCCTTTTTATCAGATTTACGAAGGTGCGGCCTTGCTGGCGGGAGCAGAGCCGTATTATCTGAATTGTGGGGAAAGTGGTCAGCCGGATTTCCAGCGTATTGACGAGGCCGTCTGGTCGCGTTGCGCCCTGCTTTATACCAACTCGCCCCATAATCCCACCGGAGCCACCCTACCCCTCGACACTTTACGCTGGCTGATGGATAAAGCCCGTCAGCACGGTTTTGTATTGGCAGCGGACGAATGCTATAGCGAATTATACACAGGGAATGAGGCACCTGCCGGGATTCTGGAGGCAGCAGCCCAGACCGGCAGCCTCGCCAATGTGCTGGCCTTTCAGAGTCTGTCCAAGCGCTCCAGCATTCCTGGGGCACGCAGTGGTTTTGTGGCCGGCGATGCCGATATCCTCAAGGCTTTTGTGCTGTACCGGACTTATCTGGGTGCCGCGATGCCACCTTTTATTCAGGCAGCATCCATCAGCGCCTGGCAGGATGAAACCCATGTCATCCAAACCCGTGCCAGCTATGCCCAAAAATTTGCCGCCGCCCAGAGCATTCTCGGTGGTCACTTGCCCATCGAGATTCCAGCGGGCGGCTTTTACCTGTGGCCTCATGTCGGTAATGGTGAAGCTTTTGTGAAAGCCCTCTACGCCGCAGAACATGTGCGTTGTCTGCCCGGTGCCTATTTATCCCGGGATGCCCAGGGCTGCCACCCGGGTCAGGAGCGGGTGCGTATAGCCCTGGTTGGCAGTCATGAAGATTGCCTCGAGGGACTGCAGAGAATCCGCCATTTTCTGGAAAGCCATCCACTTTCCTCATTTTCCATTTGAACCACTCTATGAAGGAGTTTTCGTGAGCCTGAATCTGGAAACCATTATTGATGCCGCATGGGAAAACCGTGCGGAAATTTCCCCCAAACAAGCCCCGGTCGATTTGCGCGATGCGGTCCATCAGACCATCGAGGGGTTGGACAAGGGCGTCCTCCGGGTTGCCGAAAAACGTGACGGTCAATGGGTCACCCATCAGTGGATCAAAAAAGCCGTGCTCTTGTCCTTCCGGTTGCACGACAACAGTCGCATTCCCGGTGCCGAGACCAATTTTTATGACAAGGTTCCCGGTAAATTTGCCGACTATAACAGTAATGATTTCCGCACCGGGGGCTTTCGCGTGGTGCCACCCGCTACGGCCCGACGTGGCGCCTTTATCGGCCGCAACTGCGTGTTGATGCCCTCCTTCGTGAACATCGGTGCCTACGTGGACGAAGGCAGCATGGTGGACACCTGGGCTACGGTGGGATCCTGCGCCCAGATTGGCAAAAATGTACATCTTTCTGGTGGGGTCGGCATTGGCGGCGTTCTGGAACCCCTGCAAGCCAATCCCACCATCATCGAGGATAACTGCTTTATCGGTGCGCGTTCCGAAGTCGTGGAAGGTGTCATTGTCGAAGAGGGCTCCGTCATTTCCATGGGCGTGTTCATCGGCGCCAGTACCCGCATCTTCAACCGTGTCACTGGCGAAATCAGCTATGGACGGGTTCCCGCTGGCTCTGTCGTGGTTTCCGGCAGCCTGCCCGCCAAAGACGGCAGCTACAGTCTTTACTGCGCGGTCATCGTCAAGCAGGTGGATGCCAAAACCCTGAGCAAAGTGGGCATCAACGAAATCCTGCGGGATATCTGAAGGAAGTTTTTGCCCATGATGAAAAGCAACGTGCTGGCCCTGGCCGAAGATCTGATCTCCAGGCCTTCAGTAACACCTGAAGATGCCGGTTGTCAGGACCTGATGATCGCCCGCCTGGAAGCCTTGGGCTTTCGTGTCACTCGTCTGCCGGCGGGTGGGGTGCAGAATTTCTGGGCCGAGCGTGGACAGTCCGGTCCCTGCCTCTGCTTTGCTGGACATACCGATGTTGTCCCCACCGGTCCCCTGGAGGCATGGCACAGCGATCCATTCAGCCCGAGTATTCGTGGTGGGATGCTTTACGGGCGAGGAGCCGCCGACATGAAAGGTAGCCTCGCAGCCATGCTCGTGGCTGCTGAAGCTTTTGTGAGCAAGCATCCCGACCATGCGGGACGTTTGGCCTTTCTGATGACTTCCGATGAAGAAGGCATAGCCACCCATGGCACCCGCCATGTCGTGGACTGGCTGCGCGAACAGGACGTGAGCATTGACTGGTGCGTCGTGGGTGAGCCTTCGTCCGAAAACCGTTTGGGTGACGTGATTAAAAATGGTCGGCGCGGCTCTCTCAATGGCCATCTGACCGTGCAGGGCGTCCAGGGTCATGTGGCTTATCCGGACAAGGCCGACAATCCTATTCATCGGGCCTTTCGCCCCTTGGCAGAATTGGTCGATCGGTCCTGGGATGCCGGAAATGTTTTTTTCCCACCAACCCGTCTGCAATTTTCCAATATTCATGCGGGAACCGGGGCGAACAACGTCATTCCTGGGGAGCTGAGTGCTGACTTCAACTTTCGTTTTTCCACAGAATCCACCCCCGAATCCTTGCAGGCCAGCGTTCACCGCATTCTGGATGCCGCGCAAATCCATTATCACATTGATTGGCAGTTGTCGGGGCCACCCTTTTTTACGGCTCCCGGTCAGTTGGTCGCGGCCACTCAACAGGCCTTGCAAACAGTCCTCGGGCATGAAGCCAAACTTTCCACGGGGGGCGGCACTTCTGACGGTCGTTTTATTGCCCAACTGGGTGGGCAGGTGGTCGAGCTGGGTCCCGTCAACAGCACCATTCACAAGCTCAATGAATGTGTGGCGGTAAGCGATCTGGAAGACTTATCCCGGATTTATACGGAAATCATGCTGAATTTGCTGGGTTCGGGCCAGAATGATTAAGTCTGTCAAAGCCTCCTTTTATGGACTCCTGAATGCTGGCGCGGTGCTGATGGGTGGTTGCGCCGGTGTCAGCCAGCCTCCAGCCAATGAAGTCTCTCCTCCCGCTTCACCAAGTTGCAGCGCCGCTGCGCCCAACTTGCAAGCGGCCTACAATCGGCCCTATCAGATTCAAGGCCGCCATTATCATCCTCTGCAAGATGCGGCCGGATATCATGTGCGTGGACTGGCTTCCTGGTATGGATGGGAATCCGGGTCCATGACATCCATGGGCACCCCTTTTCGACCGAGGGCTTATACCGCCGCCAGTCGCGATCTCCCACTGCCCACCTGTGCCCGAGTCACCAATCTCAGCAATGGCCGCAGCATTGTGGTACTGGTCAATGATCGTGGTCCTTTCGTGGATGGCCGTAGTATGGATCTCTCCTATGGAGCCGCCAACGCCTTGGGTATGACCCGGCAAGGCACTGCTGCTGTGCAGATTGTGGCGCTTACACCCGTCAGCAGTGCTTCAACAGCGACTACGGCTTCCACGCCGACCCCAAAGATGCAGACCCAGGAAAGTCCAGGTCCCACTCAGACCTATTTACAAACCGGCGCTTTCAAATCGCTGAATCACGCCACTGCAGAGCGTAATCGACTGAATGCTGCAGGTTTTCAAGATGTACTGATAGTGCCAGGCCTCGTCAAAGGACTGACCTATTACAAAGTACAGGTAGGACCTCTTCCCGATAGCATTGCTGCGGTACAGGCTATCGCCGCCATGAAAAGAATGGGTTTTCATGATTTTTATCCGGTTGAACAGTAGGCTCTTCGACCATGCATGACTATATCTGGCCGAATTTTTATATTGTCGGGGCGGTAAAAAGCGGTACCACTTCACTTTATGCCTATCTGAAACAGCATCCCCAGGTTTTTCTGCCGGAGATGAAAGAACCTCATTATTTCGCTCAGGTCAGGCCAGCTCCTGAACAGGATCACCTCATACAGCGGGTAAGCAGCGCACAAGAATACCAGCAGTTGTATCGGGGGGCTGAGAATTTTTTTTGTGTAGGCGATGCCAGCCCTTCCTATCTCTGGTGTCCTGAAGCTTCCGAACGCATTTATCAGGTCCGACCAGATGCCCGGATCATCGTCATTTTGCGTGACCCGGTGCAGCGCGCTTATGCCCATTATCTCATGGATCATAATGAGGGCGTCATCGATGTACCTTTTTTAGAGGCATTGAAAAATGACTGGACCCGTCCTGACAAAGGTTGGGGAGTCTCCCAATTGTATCTGGAATTGGGCCAATACGCCGGGCAAATTTCTAGATACCAGGAACGCTTTGGCACTCAGAACGTCCATGTCTGTCTATTAGAAGATCTCCAGAAAAATCCTGCGCATTTACTCCTGGAAATCACGCAGTTTTTGGGAATAGATCCACAGGCCATCCATTCCATGAACCTGCAGTCCGTCCATAATGCCTATCGTCTGCCTCGCGGCAACTGGGCGCGCTTTCTCGCCAGCCATCCCGTCAGTCGCCATATTGGTGAACACTTTTTCCCACGTCGCTGGGGGGATTATATCTGGCGTCATGTTTTCCTGATGGAAAGTTCCAAACCACCCATGGATATTGAAGCCCGTCTTTTTTTACAGGCTTTTTATGAACCGGAAATTCAGCAGCTTGAAAAGTTGCTGGGTCGGGAATTTCCAGAGCTCAGAAAATCCTGGAAAGTGGAAACACATACGACACCTGACAAGTCCTTGCTGATGAATAATTCCTCCCAACCCTAAATCCAAAAATGGAACTTATATTGACAGCCTGATGACTAATCCAGGGATAGGATGAAAATCGTCCTATAATTAGTGCAATAACCACGGGAAAAGGACTGTCATGCTGATACCGGCTTCACCCACCGCTGCAGCGCTTTCCAGTGCACCACAAATGCTACTGCACGCCCAGGAAACCCGAAAGATTCTGATGCGTCTGCATTATCTTCCCCTCATCCCGGTAGATTTTCTGGGTCTACATGGCCACATTCACCACAGCTACCGTTGGCGCTTCAAAATTCCCCGTGCACTTCAGGCGTTGGCTTCTTCCGACGCCTGGCAAGACCCCTGGAACCCCCTGGTCATAGGGGCGCTATATCAGTTTGAAGCCGTCCATGACCTGCCGATTGTTCCTGGAACCATGGGAATACGTGGGTTGCCAGTGGCCATTGAAAAGGCCCTTCTCCATGCCCGGAAAAAGGATCCTGATCCCTGGACCTGGATTTTGGTGACCAAATTTCCGCGACCTGAAGAAATTCATCTGTTTATGGCTGGCCGCGGCTGGATTTTCCAGAGCAAAGCCAATACGGGGGTCATGCATGCCACACCTGATGGTACCTGGCCGATCTATGCCCGTGATACCCATACCGCCATGATCGGTCGCTTTCCCATTCCCGTATCCAAGGCACAAGTGCGTCTTTATGAAGCCGCAAAGTCGGCAGGCTATGCCCTCCAATCAGTGCACTATGCGCGCTATCATCATCACTGGGTGCAATATCAGCATTATGATGATCCGGATATCCGCTGGGTCAATTATTTTGATAGAGGGCGCGCGGTGCACTTTTATCCCCGGGCAAGTTATGGCTTTCCGCAAAGTGCAGGGTGCGTGGAGATCCCCAAAAACGCGGCACGCAAAATATACGGGCTCATCCACTATGGAACTCCCGTCACCATCAGCCACGGCGCCATCGGCCCCTGGGATCCACCAGGCAGCAGTTATCTGGAGGCGCCCCTGAACATCCAGCAGTTCCACTTGGCCTATCGGGAAATACCCAGTAAATCATCCCCCCGCAGCGTGGATCTGCAATTAGTGGAAACGGCTGTTACCCGCTCTCCTCCCAAGACTCTCGATGCAGCGTCCCGGTGAAGGTTTTAACCCCTCACCAACAGGGCGGGATAAGCAGCAAACCAAGCAGGTCAACGACCACTAGTCAGGATGATTGTCGGGCTGCTTCCGCAAGCTGCGCATCGTTAATGGTAACCTTGGCATGCTGGCGCAGGTCACTCAAGTAGGCCGCCGACAACAATCTGCCCCGTTGTTCTTCCAGAGAGGCACGAATTTCTGCGGTCACCTTGGGATTGACCGCGGCTGAAGCAGGCGCCATGACCTGGGTAACCGCGAACAGGGTATAACCCTTGTCCTCGCGAATCATGCCCATGGAAGGCACCTGATCAACCGGCGCCGGTGCCAAAAAAACTGCACGCAACAAAGCCGGAGACAAGCCCTGGGCATCCTTCCGCGTGACATTCAAATGCACCTTGACCGGATATTGGCCGTCATCACTTAACGCTGTCACTTTACCGGCTTTCCGGGCTTGAGAAAGCAGTGTTTCCGCCTGGGCTTTGGCCAACTGCTGCGCCTTTTCATCGGTCAATCTGGCAATGATCTTATCCTGGACAGCATGCAGGTCCTGTACAGTCCCCGGATGATAATGTAACAGATGAACTGCCAGTAGATTACCATTTTTCAAGGTCAGGGCCCTGCTGTTTTTGCCCGCCAGCACGGCTTTACTGAAAGCCAGATCCAGCGCCTTCGGATCAGCAAACAAACCACTGGAAGGCACTTTCCCTTCCGTCAACAAACCACTGCTTGCAATCTGCAGATGGTAGGCCTTTGCCACTGACTGCAGACCATCCGGACTACTGAAAAGCCGATCCTTGAAATTTTCCACCTGCGCCTGAAAGGCATTTTCAGCAGTCTGATCAGCCACTCCGGTAATCTGGTGTGCGGATGAAGTGGCAGCAGCAATAGCATGGGTAGATGCAGCCCCCCCAACAAAGTCTTGCGGTCCCAGAACGACATATTGCACCTCGACTTGGGCGGGCAATTTAAACTCGGATAAATGTTGCTGGTAAAATGAGCGCACTGCAGCCGCATCCGGCTTGGCCTGTTGCGCAAAATCAGCATCACTTAACGTAACCGTACTGATATCGCGGTATTCCTGGGACCAGCCCCAAACTTCCTGAGCCGCCTGATCAGAAGCATGGGCAATGATCTGTGGTACAACCTGAATTTGTTCTATTCGCAAGCTCTCGCGCAACAAGCTTTCAAATTGCGCAGGCGTCATGCCATGATTTTTCAGTACTTCCTGATATTTCGTCTTGGAAAATTTGCCTTTTTCGTGGAATGCGGGAATCGCTTCAATTCTTTTGGCCAAGACTGAATCCGGCACTTGCAAACCCATGTGCGCAGCTTCTGTTCCCAACAATATATTCCCAATCAAACCATTCAGTACGTCACCTGCAAAACTGCTCTGTTTTGCCATTTTGGCCGCCGTGGCTGCTCCAAAAACCTGACTATAACGCTCTTGTGTTTCTTGCAGCCGTTTTTGAAAGACAGCGGCTGTAATTTTATGATCATTTACGGAGGCCACCGCAGCGGGGCCGGAGCTCCCTGACATAAAATACCCACTCACTCCCCAGAGGACAAAAGACAAAGCAATGAGTGCCATGATTATCTTGGCAATAAATGATTGTCCAAAGTTACGGAAAACATCCATCATGATTATAATCCTCGCAAAAAGGAGCGGCGGGTAAAAAATTTACAAAGCCGGATTATGTCTCAAAAGTTCCGCTCGAATACTGCACTACTACAAGATAAAAAAGGCACCCACTTGCGAGGGCGCCTTTTTTCATTTGGCGGGGCGGACGGGGCTCGAACCCGCGACCTCCGGCGTGACAGGCCGGCATTCTAACCAACTGAACTACCACCCCAATAAATTGGTGGTGGGCGGTGAGGGGTTCGAACCCCCGACATTCGGCGTGTAAAGCCGACGCTCTCCCAACTGAGCTAACCGCCCTAACCAGACGCGTTAGTTTACGGCATCACGCAGCGCTTTACCAGCTTTAAATTTCGGCGTGCGACTGGCGGCAATCATGATTTCAGCACCTGTGGCCGGATTACGACCCTTGCGTGCTTCGCGTTCAGCAACCATAAAAGAACCAAAGCCCACCAATGTGACCTGATCTCCCGCTTTCAATGCCTCGGTGACTACCTTGACGGCAGCATCCAGCGTGTGGCCTGCGGCCGCCCGGGTAACACCCGCTTCTTCTGCAATTTTTTCGATCAATTCGGATTTGTTCATAATTTCTTTCTCCTGTTATAGACCAAGGCACTTTTTCAGTAAAACTACTTATCCGCGTACACCTGTAAAGGTTATAGCAGGGTAAAAAAACACTTGTCAAGAACACCCAAAAATCCACAACGGATTTCAATTGTTACAGCCCACATCCTGAGCAATATTCGTCGTGATTCAGCGACGGTCTTATACAGCAAATCATCTACGAAGCAGGTTCATTAAAGTTCCATAAAATTCGCCTCTGACGATAAACTGCTCATCAGAGGCAATCAAAACAGGATCTAGTGCGCCGTAGCCTTGTCTTCGGCGTTCTCTCCTACCCCTGGCGGCATGACGCCGGGTAACGTTTCGCCATCATCGGGTAAAGGGGTGGGCGATGTCTCCAGAGCAATAGCGAGAACCTCGTCAATCCAGCGTACCGGCTTGATGGTAAGTGCATCACGCACATTTTTAGGAATCTCCTGCAGATCCTTTTCATTTTCTGCCGGAATCATCACCGTGCTGATCCCCCCACGATGAGCTGCCAGCAATTTCTCTTTCAACCCCCCAATGGGCAGAACCTCTCCGCGCAGGGTGATTTCACCGGTCATGGCCACCGTGGCTTTTACCGGAATATTGGTGAGGGCAGAAACCAGAGCCGTCGCCATGCCAATACCCGCACTGGGTCCATCTTTGGGAGTTGCCCCTTCGGGAACGTGAATATGCACATCACGATTCTGATAGAAGTCAGCCGGAATACCCAGAACACGCGATCGCGCCCGCACTACACTCATGGCCGCCTGTATGGACTCCTGCATGACATCGCCCAGTTTTCCGGTAATCAGGAGCTTGCCACGACCCGGAACGACCACCGCCTCAATGCTCAGCAATTCACCACCGACTTCTGTCCAGGCCAAACCGGTGACTTCACCGATACGATTTTCTTTTTCTGCCTTGCCAAAATCGAAACGCCGCACTCCCAGATATTTATCCAGATTACGATCGGATACCTGAATTTTAGTGCGTTTTTTGTCCAGCAAAAGCTCCTTGACGACCTTGCGACAAATGCGCGCCAGTTCCCGTTCAAGATTCCGCACGCCCGCTTCACGGGTATAATATCGAATAATATCCCGAATCACGGTTTGGGAAACCTGCATTTCTCCTTCTTTCAAACCCGCCTTCTCGATTTGTTTGGGAAGCAAGTACTTGCTGGCGATATGGATTTTTTCATCCTCCGTATAGCCGGAAATCCGGATGACCTCCATGCGATCCATCAGCGGCGCGGGAATGTTCAAGGTGTTGGCCGTGGTCACGAACATCACCTCGGACAAATTGAAATCCACCTCCAGATAATGATCATTGAAGGTCGCATTCTGCTCCGGATCCAGTACCTCAAGCAGCGCAGAAGCCGGATCACCCCGGAAATCCATTGCCATCTTGTCCACCTCATCCAGCAGCATCAGTGGATTGCGTGTAGCGACCCTGGCCAGGCTCTGCACAATCTTACCGGGCAAGGCACCAATGTAAGTGCGTCGATGACCGCGAATCTCGGCTTCGTCGCGCACACCGCCCAAGGACATCCGTACGAATTTACGGTTGGTCGCTTCGGCAATGGATCGGCCCAGACTGGTTTTACCAACGCCGGGAGGGCCTACCAGACACAAAATGGGTCCACGGCTGTTGCCCACTCGCTCCTGTACGGCGAGGTACTCGAGAATCCGTTCCTTGACGTCTTCCAACCCGTAGTGATCCGCATCCAGTATGGCTTTGGCACGTTTAAGGTCCTTGGTGATCTTGCTACGTTTACGCCAGGGCACTCCCACCAGCCAGTCGATGTAATTCCGCACCACCGTGGCTTCTGCAGACATCGGGCTCATCATCCGCAATTTTTTCAACTCGACATCGGCCTTGGTCCGCACTTCTTTGGGCATGCCGGCTTTTGCAATTTTCCGAGCGAGTTCATCCAGTTCGCTGCCGCCCTCTTCCGAGAGGTCACCCAACTCCTTCTGAATGGCTTTCATCTGCTCATTCAGATAATACTCACGCTGACTTTTTTCCATCTGCCGTTTGACACGACCGCGAATCCGCTTTTCGACCTGCAGGAGATCAATTTCAGACTCCATCATGCCGAGCAGATGTTCCAGCCGGGCCCGCGTATCGGCTTTTTCCAGAATATCCTGCTTTTCTTCCAACTTGAGACTAAGGTGTGCCGCCACCGTATCCGCGAGCCGCGCAGGATCATCCATACTGGCCAAAGTGGACAAAATTTCGGGTGGGATTTTCTTGTTGAGCTTCACATAGGATTCAAACTGCGCACTCACCGAACGCATCAGCGCTTCCAGTTCACGATCATTGGCAGCGCCGCTCGCTACTACCTGGACCTGGGCACGCAGATATTCATGGGCCGGCAAGAAGGAAACTATTTTGGCCCGATCAGTACCTTCCACCAGGACTTTCACCGTCCCGTCGGGCAGCTTGAGCAACTGCAAGATGGTTGCCAGTGTCCCGATCCGGTAAATATTTTCTGGTTGCGGGTCATCATCCGCCGCATTTTTTTGGGAAACCAGCAATATCTGTTTTTCACCAGACATGGCTTCTTCCAACGCACGAATGGATTTCACACGACCCACAAAGAGCGGAATCACCATATAAGGAAAAACCACCACATCCCGCAACGGAAGCACAGGAACCATTTGAGATTCTTCTTCTACCAGGAGACTTTTATCGATTTGCGCCACGGTTCACTCCAGAATTTCGATGATAACCATCATTAGGCGTACAGATGGGGGCGCTGTTAGAGGTTTTCAACGCACCCCTCTGTTTTCAGGCAGGATGGGACATATCCACCTTGATGGCATCATCATATACCAGAAGCGGCTTACCACCACTGTCCACCACGGCGGCGTCCACCACCACCTTTTTGACGCCAGTCAAGGAAGGCAACTCGTACATGGTGTCCAGCAAAATCTGTTCCAGGATGGAGCGCAAGCCGCGCGCACCCGTTTTGCGCGCCAAGGCTTTTTTGGCAATGGCCTTGAGGGCTTCCGGACGGAACTCCAAAGCCACGCCTTCCAGAGAAAACATTTTCTGGTATTGCTTGATCAGGGCGTTTTTGGGTTCGGTGAGAATGGACATCAAGGCTTCCTCGTCCAGTTCTTCCAAGAGCGCCAGGATGGGCAAGCGCCCGACAAACTCGGGGATCAATCCATAGCGCACCAGATCTTCCGGCTCCAGATTCTGCATCAACATGGCGGCTGTCGCGTCCTTGTCCCTTTTTTTCAGGGGCGCGTTGAAACCCATTCCACCTTTCTCCAGTCGCGCAGAGACGGATTTTTCCAGACCCGCAAAAGCGCCCCCGCAGATGAACAGAATATGACGGGTATCTACCTGCAAAAACTCTTGCTGGGGATGCTTACGACCACCCTGGGGAGGAACCGATGCAATCGTGCCTTCAATCAGCTTCAACAAGGCCTGCTGCACCCCTTCGCCAGAAACATCACGGGTAATGGAAGGATTTTCCGACTTGCGGGTAATCTTGTCGATTTCGTCAATATAGACGATGCCGGTTTGCGCCTTCTCGACATCATAATCGCATTTCTGCAGCAGTTTCTGAATGATGTTTTCCACATCCTCGCCCACATATCCCGCCTCGGTGAGGGTGGTGGCATCCGCCATGGCGAAAGGCACATTCAGAAGACGCGCCAGGGTCTGGGCCAGCAAGGTCTTGCCCGAACCGGTGGGGCCAATCAGCAGGATATTGCTCTTGTCAAGCTCCACTTCATTGTCCTTACCGCCATGCTCCAGACGTTTGTAGTGATTGTAGACGGCCACCGAGAGCACTTTCTTGGCGTTTTCCTGACCAATCACATAATCGTCCAGGGTCTTGCGAATATCCATGGGTTTCGGCAGCTTGTCAGGCTGATCTCCGTGCTGGTCGTCAAGAATTTCATCCTTGACGATATCATTGCACAGTTCAATGCATTCATCACAGATGAATACCGATGGGCCAGCAATCAACTTGCGGACTTCGTGCTGACTTTTGCCGCAAAAAGAACAATACAAAGTCTTTTCACCACTTCCCTCATGCTTTCCAGCCATAGCTGTTCTCCTGCCTGTTTCAGGCGGTCTCGCCATCACCGCGGTGGGTAATCACGGCATCCACGAGATGATAGGTTTGGGCCTCTTCGGCCGACATGAAAAAATCCCGGTCGAGATCCTGTTCGATGCGATCACGACTCTGTCCCGTATGATGGACCAGAATATCATTGAGTCGTTCACGAATGCGGAGAATCTCCTTGGTATGAATCTCGATATCATGGGCCTGTCCCTGAAAACCGCCAGAGGGCTGATGCAGCATGATCCGGGCGCTGGGTAATGCATAACGTTTACCCTCTGCTCCTGCAGCCAGCAACACCGCGCCCATACTGGCAGCCTGACCAATACAGACTGTACTGACCTTGGGACGAATGAACTGCATGGTATCATAAATCGCCAAGCCAGCCGTGACAGAACCACCTGGGCTGTTGATATACAGCGCGATATCTTTATCGGGATTTTCCGCTTCCAAAAAAAGCAACTGGGCGACCACCAGGTTGGCCATCATGTCTTCAACCTGGCCCACCATGAAAATCACCCGCTCCTTGAGCAGACGGGAGTAAATATCATAAGAACGCTCGCCACGTCCGGTTTGCTCGACCACAATCGGTACATAGCCTAAACCTTGTGGGGCGGGGGTCATGGCGTCTCCTGCTTGTTTCCACATCATTGCTGCTCTCCATTGAGGGACACATCCGCGATGTGTCCGCTGCTCTTTATTCGGACGGGGCTTCTGGCACCGGGGCACGCCCAATCAGCTGATTGAAACTCACCGGCTCATCCGTCACTTTAACACGCTCCAGAAGCCATGCCACCACCTTGTCTTCCAGAACCAAGGCTTCAGCCTGTTCCAGTTGTTCCGGCTTGCTGCGGTACCAGGCGACAAACTGGTCCGGATCTTCATACTGCTCTGCCATATCACGAATGACCTGGGTTACCTCGGCGGAACTGGCCCGCAGTTTTTCCCGCCGGACAATCTCACTCAGGACCAGCCCCAAAACCACGCGGCGCCGTGCCACAGTTTCCAGATCTGCGGCATTGCTGGCGTTGGGGTCTTTCTGCAACTGTTCCAGTTCATGGGTGAGCATCTGCTTGGGCAAGTCCGGCTGGTTACTTTCGGCCACCAGATCGAGAATCTGGGCCTTGACCTGGGCATGACTGAGGCGCTGGGCTTCACGTTCAAGATTCTCCTTGATCTCCTGGCGCAGGACTGCCACATCCCCATCTTCAATGCCCAAGGCCAGGGCAAACTCCTCATTGAGTTCAGGCAACTGCGGAGCTGCCACTTCCTTGACCTGAAGGTGAAACTCGGCATTTTTCCCCGCCAGATCAGCCACATGATAATCTTCAGGAAACTGAACAGAAACGGTTTTTTCCTCGCCGGCAGAAAGGCCTGCCAAACCCTGCTCAATATCGGGAATCAGGCGCCCAGCACCCAGCACCACCTGGTAATCCACCACATCCCCACCAGGCATGGGTTCACCGTCCATCAAGCCCTGGAAATCCAGGGTGACCCGATCTTCGGTTTGTGCCGCACGATCGGTCTTGACATAAAAGCGCCGCTGTTGACGCATGATCTCGATGGTCGCATCCACATCAGCCTCAGTGACCTCGGCAGTTTTGCGTATGACCTCAGCCTCAGGGACTTGCGGCTCAAACTCGGGGTAGACTTCCACCACCGCCGTGAACACCAGGTCCTCTCCACGTCCGCCCTTTTCAACCTGCACCTCGGGTCGACCCACAGGACGCAAGGACTGTTCGCGCACGGCCTGGGCGTAATGCTCATTGATCAGTTGATCAAAAGTCTCCATGAGAGCATCTGAGCCGTAGTGCCGCTCGACAATCGCCAGCGGGGCCTTGCCTGGGCGAAATCCCGGGAAGCGCGCCGAGCGCGCCTTGTTGCGTAATCGTTGCGTGACGCCGCTTTCTACCTCACTGGCAGGAATGGTCACATGAATGTGTCTTTCCAGAGGTGCAGCCTCCGGTGTGGAAATTTGCATGAACTGATCCTTGTTTTTCATTTGGTCTAAGCCTGAATACCCATCATAAACACATGCTCGCTGCCCCTCAAGCTCAGCGCAGCCCCCGACTGCCCGGTTTGACCGGGACACCTCCCGCTGCGCAAAGCGGGCAGGCTTCTGCGGACCAGGTCCGTACCGGCAGACGCAAGAGCGGATAAAAAGGAATTCCGTCAAAATCCTGGAATCCTGCGCTGCGGTCGATAATGGCTGAACTGGCCACTACTTTTCCACCCGCCGCCTCTACTGCCGCAATACACTCACGCGTTGAACCGCCCGTAGTGGTGATATCTTCGACGACCAATACGGCCTCGCCGGGAGACAAGGCAAAGCCACGCCGCAACACCATCTGACCATTTTCGCGTTCGGTAAAAAGGCTGCGCAAGCCCAGCGCTCGGGCACATTCATAGGAAACCAGCACCGCGCCCATGGCGGGCCCAACCACACAACGGATCTGCCGGCGCAGGGCTGCGGGAATACCTGACACCATGGCCGCACAAAGCGCTACCGCGTGTTCCGGATTTTGCAGGACTTTCGCGGACTGCAAATAGGTATCACTATGCAAACCAGAAGACAATAAAAAATGTCCCTGCAGCAAGGCACCATCGTTTTTGTATAAATTCACCACGTCATCGGCTGTCACTGAAGCTGTCTCTCCGTCCATTTACCATGCGGCCATTCATTGCGCTAAAAAATAATCTGTTACCTACCGTCCAAGTTTTCAAGCCTCAACCCTTAAAGTGCCCAGTCACCTGGCATATTGGTCGGATTCCATGAAATGGGAATACGAGCAATCCTCAAGCTAACCTGCACAAGCAGCCAGCATGGCCGAAAAGGCTTGTGCCGGATCTGCTGCCGCCGTGATGGGGCGCCCAATGACCAGATAATCCGCGCCGGCGGCCAGTGCCGCCGCCGGGGTCATGGTTCTTTTCTGATCATCGGCGATGTGCTCCGGCGGTCGAATGCCAGGCGTTACCAGACAAAGATCCGGATGCGCCGCCTTGAGCTGCGGCGCTTCCCGGGCAGAACAGACCAGCCCATCCAGACCGGCCGCTGTACTGAGTGCCGCCAATCTTTCCACTTGCACAGCCACGGGGTCAGACACGCCTATTTGCATGAGTGCGGCTGCATCCAGACTCGTCAATACCGTCACGCCAATCAGCAAGGGGCGATGCCCGGAGGCATCCACAGCCTCCCGCGCTGCCTCCAGCATGGACTTGCCGCCGCTGGCATGGACATTGAGCATCCACACCCCCAGACGGGCAGCCGCTTGACAGGCTTTGGCCACGGTCTGGGGAATATCATGAAACTTGAGATCCAGAAACACTTCAAAGCCCTGGTCCTGGAGTTGCTCCACAAGGAGAGGGCCAGCGGCCGTGAAGAGTTCCTTACCCACCTTGACCCGACACTGGGATGGATCCAGCAGGGCGGCCATGGCCCGCGCCGCACCCGGATCGGCATAATCCAGTGCCACAATCAGGGGTGATTTCATGGTTTTTCTCCTCCCGAGAAGGTACCCCACTGACGGCAACTGGGGCAGCGCCAATAATACTGCGTACTTTGATAGCCACAAACATGGCAATGGAAGAGCTCAGGCTCAATCTGCCAATGACGTACTGCTAAGGCCATTTTCTCCATCAATTCCACTTCTGGTGCCTGGGCATCCATGCTCAACAACAGCTGAAAGACCCTGAGATTGGGGGTTCTGATCAGTATCTCTCGTAAAAAGCGGACAGCCGCCTGTTGGCCTTCCACTATCTGCAAGGCTTCTGCCAGACGCTTTATGGCCAGTGGCGAATGGCAACAGGCTTGCAGGCGTTGCAGGTAATCCTGGTGCTGACGATCTCCCAGATGTTGCAGCGCCTGCAGAAAAGGCTCCAGCACCAGCAAAATCGCCGAATCGGCAGCGTGATCCAGCAATTTTTCCCAGTACTTGAGCGCTTTCTGCCAGTCTTCCCCCATAAATGCCAGTCGCCCGGCAATGATGAGCACACGTGGGTTCTCCGGGGACTCCCGACGGGCAGCCTGCAGATATCTTCGCGCCTGGTCATGATCTCCCTTAAGCAAGGATTCTTCTGCCAGCTCTCCATACAGCAAGGCGATTACCTCTTGCTGTTGAGGAAGCCCTGCCTGTAACAAGCGTTTGCGAATCTCGATGGAGGAAGCCCACTCACTACCTAATTCATACAGTTCAGCCAAGGTAACAAGGCCCTCGGCATGATCTGGCTGGCTATCCAGCAATTCCTTGAGAATACTTTCCGCCCGATCCAGAATACCAGCTTTCAGATAATCGCGGGCGATTTCAAACAGAACACTCCGGCGTAGTTCCAGTGTCAAGGCCGGTTGTTCCAGCAGATACTGATGCACCCGCAAGGCTCTTTCCAGTTCACCACGCCTGCGGAACTGCCGCCCCAGCGCGAGAAGAATACCCACACTTTCCGGATGCTGACGCAAGGCATCGAGAAAAATCTCCACGGCCTGGTCCTGACGCTCACTCAGAAGATAGTTCAGCCCCTGAATGTATACCTGGGGAATGGCTTTGCTGACAGGATTCTTGCGACTACGCCCCAGCCAAAAGCCCAGCAGGGCGCCGAAACCCATCGCTATCCCCAGGACGAGGACAATAGCGGAATCCACCCCCGCTATGGTCAATCAGGCCTTGCCGGATGCGGTCTCCGGATAATCCACCTGCTCACGCAGTTCCTTACCCGGCTTGAAGTGTGGGACCCGTTTTTCCGGGACCATAACGGATTCGCCAGTCTTGGGGTTTCGCCCTTGCTTGGCGGGCCGCACGTGTAGGGAAAAACTGCCAAAACCACGAATTTCAATGCGCTCGCCTTCAGCCAGCGCATCACTGAGATAATCCAGCATATGACGGGTAGCCATTTCGATATCACGGACACTCAAATGCGGATACTGAGCGCTGATGTTTTTGATCAATTCAGATTTAGTCATGGTTATTAGCTTCTTCAAATAAATGGGGCACTGATTGATTGGAATCCTAAAAACAGCAAAAAAGTGGCTCCCGGGATGTCCAGCAGCTCATCCCGGGAGTGGTGTTGCTCTTAACTTTCTACTCCCTGCTTACGCTTGAGCTGCTCTTTGATGAGGTCACCCAGACTGGTGGTACCCGTCGCTGCACTCCGGGCATACTGCTGGGCTGCCGACGCCTGTTCTTCGGCTGTTGGAGCTGCCGCGACCGCATCACGGGCCCTGGTGCTTAAGGTCAGGGTGCGGTTTTTACGATCGACAGCGGCAATGGCCACCTCGATCCTGTCACCTGCCGCCAGGGTTTGCCCCTTGTTCAGTTCACGCTGGGGCAGATGGCCCTCAACACCTTCACCCAAGCGGATTTCCGCACCACGACCATCGACGGAAATAACTTCTCCTTCTACCAGAGCACCTTTCTCATTGGCCACAACAAACTGAATGAAGGGATCGGTTTCCATCTGCTTGATACCGAGACTGATGCGTTCACGTTCCGGATCAATGCTGAGGACCACGGCTTCCAGGGTATCGCCTTTCTTGAAATCGCGTACCGCTTCTTCTCCACTTCGATCCCAGGCGAGATCGGAAAGATGAATCAGTCCGTCAATGCCACCATCCAGACCGACGAAAACCCCGAAGTCGGTAATGCTCTTGATCTGGCCGGAAACCCGGTCGCCTTTCTGGAAGTTCTGGGCAAAATCCTCCCAGGGGTTAGGCAGACACTGCTTGATGCCCAAAGAAATGCGCCGACGTTCCTCATCAATGTCGAGAATCATCACCTCGACTTCCTGACCGACATGCAAGGCCTTGGCGGGATTGATGTTCTTGTTGGTCCAGTCGATTTCGGAAACATGCACCAGACCTTCCACACCCTCTTCAATTTCGACAAAGGCACCGTAATCGGTGACATTGGTGACCTTACCGAAAATGCGGGTGGATTCGGGATAACGACGGGCAATATCGCGCCACGGATCTTCTCCCAACTGCTTCATACCCAGAGAAATGCGGCCTCTTTCCCGGTCGAACTTGAGTACCAGCACGCGCACTTCGGCACCCACAGTCACCACTTCGCTGGGGTGCTTGACACGCCGCCAGCCCATATCCGTAATATGCAGCAGGCCATCGATACCACCCAGATCAATAAACGCACCGTAATCGGTCAGGTTCTTGACCACACCATCGAGGATGGCACCTTCCTGAATGCTTTCCAGCAATACGCCACGCTCCGCGCTTTGTTCCTGCTCAACCACTGCGCGACGCGATACCACCACATTGTTACGCTTGCGATCCAGCTTGATGATTTTCATCTCGAGATCCTTGCCTTCGAGATAGGCCACATCACGCACCGGACGCACGTCCACCAGCGAACCGGGCAGGAAGGCCCGAACCCCATCAATGCTGACCGTGAAACCACCCTTGACCTTGCCGGTCAGGAAGCCATGCACCACGGCATTGTCATTAAAGGCTTTTTCCAGATCGACCCAGGTCTTGGCACGCCGGGCTTTTTCCCGGGACAGACGGGTTTCACCCATGCCGTCTTCCACCAGTTCCAGACAGACTTCAACCGAGTCCCCGACCTTGACCTCGATTTCACCCTCGGCATTGCGGAACTGCTCGGCGGGGATAGGCCCTTCAGACTTCAGACCAACATCGACAATGACAAAATCATTATCCACTCGGGTCACTGTGCCAGTGAGTAACTCGCCGGGCTTCAGGCCCTGGGTACTCTGGCTTTCCTCAAACATCTCGGCAAAACTGGGTTCAGCAAGCATTTCAGCGTTAGGGGTGGTCATAAATTTCAATAGGCCTCATTTACCGGGAGCACCGCAGGTGTCCCTGATTACTGCTCAATGCCAAATTTAATGGCGGTTTCGATTCTCCTGCAATGCGGTTTTTACCCACGATTGCAAGACCCTGTATGTTTCGACGACTGTTTGCCCGCTGGTATCCAGAATACGAGCATCCGCAGCAGGCCGGAGCGGCGCGACACTGCGTTGTTGATCCCGGGCATCCCGTTCGGCAATTTCCGCCACAACGCTGGCGAGGTTAGCACTAATACCCTGTTCCATCAACTGATTGAGCCGCCTTTTACCGCGTTCTTCGGCACTGGCCGTCAAAAAAACCTTCAATGACGCTTCCGGGAAAACCACCGTACCCATATCCCGCCCATCGGCGACCAGGCCGGGAGCCTGGGCAAAATCCCTTTGCCGTTGCAGCAAGGCTGTACGTACGGCAGGAATGGCGGCAATTTGCGAGGTCAGGACACTGATGTGCGGAGTCCGTATAGCCTCATCGACCGGTTCATCCTGGAGCAGTACCTGGGTCTGCTCAGCCTCGCCCCGGAAACGCAGGGGCAAATTCAGCGCCAGTTGGACCAGCCCTGCCTCATCATCACGCTGAATTCCGGCCCGTTCTGCAGCCAATGCCAGAGCGCGATAAATGGCGCCGCTATCCAGCAAATGCCAGCCCATGTCCCGGGCCAGCAAGCGCCCCAGAGTTCCTTTGCCGACCCCGCCCGGTCCATCCAGCGTCACCACCGGTATCCTGCTCATGCGTCCAACAGATCCAGGCCTAATCCCGCCTCTTGGGCCAGCACCGGAAAGCTGGGGAAAGAAGTCGCCACATTGGCACAATCGAGAATTTCAATATTGCCCGAGGCTACCAGTCCGGCCATGGCAAAAGCCATGGCAATGCGATGATCACCATGACTATCCACCTGTCCACCCTGGATGGAGGCAGGCGTAATCACCGCACCATCCGGGCGTTCTTCCACCGGTACACCCAGGGCGCGCAAGCCTTCCGCCATCACGGCGATGCGATCACTTTCCTTGAGCCGCAATTCTTCGGCGCCGGTAATCGTACTGGGCGTTTTTGCACAGGCTGCAGCCACAAAGAAGGCCGGAAATTCGTCAATGGCGAGAGGCACCAGATGGGGAGGCACATCAATACCCCGCAAGGGCGCATGGCGTACTCGGATGTCCGCCACCGGTTCGCCACCGATTTCGCGCAGGGCGGTCAGATCAATCCGCGCACCCATGCGGGTGAGAATCTCGATAATCCCGGTACGGGTGGGATTAATACCCACGCCTTCCAGCAGCAGGTCAGAACCCGGCGCAATAGTGGCTCCCAACAGAAAAAAGGCAGCCGATGAAATATCGCCGGGCACCTGGATGGATTGCCCACTGAGCCGTCCGCCCCCTTCCAGGCAGACGCGATGGTCTTGTCGGGATACCGGGTAGCCAAAACCATTCAACATCCGTTCGCTATGGTCCCGGGTGGGCGCCGGCTCGCTGACACAGGTTTCGCCTTGCGCATACAAGCCCGCCAATAAAACGGCGGATTTGACCTGGGCACTGGCCACCGGCATATCGTAATGGATGCCGGTGAGGGGCTTACCCTGAATCTGCAAAGGCGCTTTGCCATCCTGGGAATGAATATCCGCGCCCATGGCCGTGAGCGGCTGCAAGATCCGGTCCATGGGCCGTTTGTGCAGACTGACATCACCGACCAAGGTGCTGGCAAAAGTCTGTCCGGCCAAAACGCCGGCCATGAGGCGCATCGCCGTGCCTGAATTACCGCAATCCAGCGGTTCTTGCGGCGCTTGCAGACCCTGCAGGCCCACCCCTTGAATACGCAGATGGCCCTGATCCGGGCCATGCATTAAAACGCCCATGGCCCGGAAAGCGGCGATGGTGGCCAACACATCATCGCCTTCCAGCAAGCCGCTGATCTCCGTGACCCCCTCAGCCAGCGCGCCCAGGATGACGGAGCGGTGAGAAATGGATTTGTCGCCGGGAACAGGAAAGCGGCCTTTGAGTGCTGAGCCGGGGCGCACAAGATATCGGGTAGTCATTCAGACGGGTACCGGAGGAAAATGAAATTGTTGACGGACGGTCTTGCCACGGGACAGCCAGGATTGCAGCTCGGCAGTAGCCCCAGCGGCGAGAAGCTGCTCCGCGAGTTGCAGATTTTGCTGGACTTGTTGCAACTGCTGGCGCACGGCCTGACGGTTTTCCAGGAGAATTTCGGCCCACAGCGCGGGGTTGGAATCAGCAATTCGCGAAAAGTCTCGCAGGCCACCGCCGGCAAGATTCTCCAAGCCGGGGAACCGGGCTTCCAGACCTGCCAGATACATGAAAGCCAGCAAATGCGGGACATGGCTGGTGGCAGCCAGGGCTTCATCATGAGCCATGGGCGACATTTCCTGGACCTCGGCACCCAGAGCCGTCCAGAACTGCCGCAGTTTTTCCACAGCCTGAGCATCGGTCTGGCCCGGGAAGGGGGTAAGAATCACTTGTGCCCCACGATACAGGTCTTCGCGTGCTGCATGGAAACCGGTCAATTCACTACCGACTACCGGATGCCCTCCTACAAAGCGGGAGCCCAGCAAATCCATCGCACGTCGGGTAATGGCATTTTTGGTGCTGGCGATGTCGGTCACCAGCGCCGAGGCAGCGGCCCAGCGCGCTATTTCGTCAAGCTGGTTCAGCATGATCCTGGGCGGGGTGGCCAGCAAAATGAGATCGGCATCGGCCAGCACTTCCGGCAACACCGGGCTCAACTCAATCTGCCAAGCTTCGACACTATCCTGCAAAGACTCTACCGCAGCGCTGCTGGCCAGCGCCGCCCGGATGCGGCCTCCATATCCCGCAGCCCGCAGCGCCTTGGCAACACTGCCACCCATCAGCCCGAGGCCTACTATCGCCAATTGCTGAAAGGGAATTTCCGGCATCTTACAGTTCGCGACCTATGGCCGCTGCAACTTTATGCAAGTCATTCATCAGCGCCATCAACTGCTGGGGACTGAGTGCCTGATCGGCATCACACCAGGCCTCTTCGGGACAGGGGTGGGATTCCACCAGGAGACCATCGGCACCGGCGGCAATGGCGGCCCTGGAGAGTGCGGGAACCAACCAGGATTTGCCTCCCGCATGACTGGGATCGACAATGACCGGCAGATGGGTTTCTTTTTTGAGTACCGGAATGGCGGTGACATCCAGGACATTCCGGTAGGAAGTCTCGAAGGTACGAATGCCACGCTCGGCAAAAATGATCTTGTGATTACCATGGGCCGCAATGTATTCCGCTGCCATCAGCCATTCCTTGACGGTCGCACTGAGGCCACGCTTGAGAATAACGGGAACATCCAGACGACCCACCTCTTTGAGCAGATCGAAGTTCTGCATGTTGCGAGTGCCGATCTGGATGATGTCCACGCCTTTTTCCAGGAAAAGATCAATCTTGCGCACATCCATCAGCTCGGTGACAATGGGCAGGCCGACCGCATCCGCAGCCGTGCGGAAATAGTCCAGCCCTTCATCGCCCACGCCCTGAAAGGTGTATGGACTGGTACGGGGTTTGAAGGCGCCTCCGCGCATCAAGCGACAACCGGCAGCCTTCACCGCCTCGGCAGCGCTGCACATTTGCTCTGGCGTTTCCACCGAACAAGGCCCGGCGATCACCTGAATCTGCTTGCCGCCAAAGGGAATCCCCCGCACCTCGACAATGGTATCGGTGGACTTGAATTCACGGCTGACCAATTTATAGGGTTTGAGAATGGGCATGACCTGTTCCACGGCAGGCAAGGATTCCAGTGCGCCTTCCGGCAGCAAGCGTTCGTCACCCAGCAGACCCACCACCGTCCGTTCCGAACCGGTGCTGACCATGGGCTGCAGGCCATACTGACGAATGCGTTCCAGCAGTTGCTCCATCTGCTCTGCGCTCACTTGCGGTTTGACGATGACGATCATGGGATTACAGGACCTCGCCCAGCATTGTAAGAAAACGTTGGTTTTCCACCGGCAGACCAACACTGACCCGCAGATGATCCGGCATGCCGTAAGGGGTAAGCGGCCGGACGATCACGCCCCGAAGCAGCAAGGCCTCATAGACGCGCTGTCCACCTCCCGGCACGGCAAAGGCGATAAAGTTGCCTGCAGGCGGCAGGATTGTCAATCCAAGATTGCACAATCCATCGCGGAGGGCCACGATTCCCTGACGGTTGTTGTCCAGGGTGGCCTGCAGATGGGCACGATCCGTCAGTGCGGCATGCGCCGCCACCTGCGCCAGCGTATTGACGTTGAAGGGCTGACGAACCCGCTCCAGCACCGCCATCAGGTCGGGGTGGCCGATGCCGTAACCGCAACGCAGACCCGCCAGCCCATAGGCCTTGGAAAAAGTACGGGTAAGCATCAGGTTACTGAAGCGCCGAAGCCATCGTCTGCCATCCGGATAATCCGCCGCGTCCATCAGTTCCAGATAGGCTTCGTCCAGTACCACCAGCGCATGGGAAGGCACGCTGTCGATAAAGGTCTCCAGGGCTTCCGCCGTAAGATACGTACCCGTGGGATTGTTGGGATTGGCGATAAAAACCAGCCGGGTATTGGCGTTGAGCAAGCTGGCCATGGCATCCAGGTCATGACCGTAATCCCGCGCTGGGGCAACCCGTACCGTCGCACCACTGGCCTGCGCGGCAATGGCATAAGCGGCAAAGGCATACTGCGAGACAATCACCTCCGTACCCGGCCCAGCAAAGGCACGCACCGCAAGCTCCACCACCTGATCGGAGCCGTTGCCGAAAATAAATTGCCCAGGGTCCAGATCGAACTGACGGGCCAGCAGTGCGCGCAATTCCGGAGCCGATCCTTCGGGGTACTGCGCCAGGGCGGGCAACACCTCGCGGATGGCCGCCAGCGCGAGAGGGCTCGGACCTAAAGGGTTTTCATTGGAGGCCAGTTTGACGGCGTCACGGATACCCAGTTCCCGTTCCAGTTCCGCCAGGGGCTTGCCCGGCTGATAGGGACGCAGGTCGGATACCCCTGCTGCCGCATATTCCAGATAGTGATTGCGCATTAAAATACCGCTCTGGGATAACTGCCGAGACAGCGATAGAAAGACGCCTGTTGTGCAAGGGCATCCAGCACCGGTGCAATGGCGGCATCCTGACAATGGCCAAGCAGATCGAGATAAAAGACATACTCCCAGATGGCCGAGCGTGCGGGCCGTGACTCGATGCGCGTCAAACTGATGCCCGCGTCGGCCAGCGGTGACAGTAGCGCGTGCAGACTCCCCGGACGATTGGCACCGGCCACCACCAGGCTGGTCTTGTCATTCCCGGTAGGTCGCGTATGGATTTTACCAATGATCAGAAAACGGGTGGTGTTCTCCGGATTGTCTTCGATCCCCGCGGCCAGAATGTCGAGGCCGTACGCTTCCGCAGCGAGGATCGTGGAAATGGCGCTGCCCTCGGCATCTGCCGCAGCCCGTTCCGCGGCAACCGCGTTGCTGGCCACATCCACCAATTCCGCCTGCGGCATGTGGGTCGCGAGCCACTGCCGGCACTGGGCCCTGGTCTGATAATGAACGTAGACACGGCGAACGGTGGAAATGGGCACCTTGGCCATCAGATTATGGACGATGCGTAACTGGACCTCGCCACAGATCTGCAAGGGGTAATCCAGGAGCAGATCCAGACTGAGGTTGACGGAACCTTCAGTGCTGTTCTCTACCGGCACCACACCAAACCGGGCCTGGCCACTGTCCACCAGGCGGAAAATTTCGGCGATCCCCGCGGTGGGCTGCAGAACGGCCGCGCGCCCAAAATGCTTCTGCGCCGCGATCTGCGAAAACGTGCCGGCGGGTCCAAGATAGGCTACTTGCAAGGGTTGCTCCAGGGCCAGGCCGGCAGAGATGATCTCCCGAAAAATGATGGCAACCTGTTCACTGGAAAAGGGCCCCGGGTTGTCGGCCATGACCCGGCGGAGAATCTCCGCCTCACGGTCCGGATGGTAAAAATTCACTTCGCCCGCAGCCTGCTTGACGGCACCCACCTGCTGCGCAAGCCGGCCCCGCTCGCCGAGCAGTTGCAGGAACTGCTGATCCACCTGATCGATGGCCTTACGCAGGGCCGCCAGCTCCGGGTTTTTCATAACCGCAACATGCGGGCAGCCAAGACCCCCGGAAGGGTGGCAACCTGATCCAGCAACACTTCCGTCAGCGGCTGGTCGACGGCGATGAAGGAGAGTGCCGCTCCCGCGGGTTTTTCGCGGCCCAGGTGAAATTGCGCAATATTGATGCCCGCTGCGCCCAGCAACCCACCGATACGCCCGATCAGACCGGGCTCGTCGCGATTCTGGATATAGAGCAGATCCCCCGCCAGAGGCATTTCCACGTCGATACCATCCAGTTGAACCAAACGGGCCTGATGCTCATGAACCAGGGTTCCCACCGCCACCCGCTCACCCCGATCCATGCGCAGCGTCACCGCGATTCGGGAGCGCAGTTCGTCGGCTGATTCGCGTTTGCGGGTTTCGATGCCTATGCCGCGCTCCTTGGCGAGGACCGGGGCGTTGACCGCGTTGATGGTTTCCGGCAGGGCACTCTGCAGAATGCCCTTGAGAATGGCGGTGGTGAGGGCCGCCGTATTGAGTTCGGCAACTTCGCCGGCATATTCGATCACCACTTCGCGCAGTCCGGAACCTGCCAGTTGCCCCAGAACCAGTCCGAGCCGCTCTCCGAGGTTGAGGTAGGGCTGCAAGAGCAGCAATTCCTCCTCTTTGACGGACGGCAGATTGACCGCATTCTGGACCACGCCACGCAACAGGTAGGCACTGATCTGCTCGGCCACCTGGATGGCGACATTGGCCTGCGCCTCTTCAGTGGAAGCTCCGAGATGTGGCGTACAGATGAAGTTGTCCAGTTCCAGCAAAGGATTGTCGCCATGCACCGGTTCCTTGCAGAAGACATCCAGAGCCGCAGCGCGCAAGTGCCGGGATTTCAGGGCATCGTACAGGGCTGCCTCATCCACGATGCAGCCACGTGCGGCATTCACCAGGATGGCACCCGGCTTCATTTTGGCAAAGGTCTCGGCACGGAAAAGGTTACGGGTAGCCTCCGTCAGCGGCGTATGGACCGTTAAAAAATCGGCACGGGCCAGCAGCGTATCCATCTCCACCAGTTCCACGCCGAGGTCGGCCGCACGGATCTTGGAAAGGTAGGGATCGTAGGCGATGACCCGCATCCCCAGACCTTGGGCGCGGGCAATCACCAGCGAGCCAATATTACCCGTGCCGATGATACCCAGGGTCTTCTGGTAGAGTTCGACCCCCTGGAAACGGGATTTTTCCCACTGCCCCGCCTTCAGGCTCATGGTGGCCTGGGGGATCATCCGTGCCGCCGCCATCATCAGCGCGATGGCATGTTCCGCAGTCGTCACCGTGTTGCCATAGGGGGTATTCATGACGATCACGCCGCGTTTGCTGGCCGCATGGATATCGACATTGTCCACGCCGATACCAGCCCGCCCCACCACCTTCAGGCGGCTGGCAGCAGCGAGCACGTCGGCATCCACGTTGGTCGCCGAGCGTATCGCCAGACCATCGTACTGACCGATGATTGCGCAAAGGGCCTCTTTGTCCAGACCTGTTCTTGTCTCTACGGCGATACCCTGTTGGTGAAATATTTCTACCGCACGTGCAGACATTTTATCAGCGATCAAAACGGTCGGCATGGTGACGCTCCTAACCGTGCTGGCGGGCGAAGTCCCGCAGGTAGTCCGCCAAGATCTGTACGCCAATTTCCGGCATCGCGTTGTAAATGGAGGCGCGCATGCCACCCACCGAGCGGTGCCCCTTGAGCTGGATCAAGCCATGGCTCCTGGCGCCCTTGAGAAAGGCTTCATTCATGGCCGCATCCGCCAGCGTAAAAGGCACATTCATGCGTGAGCGATTGCGGGGTTCCACCGGATTGGCATAAAACCCATGGGATTCATCGATGGCGTCATAGAGCAACCGGGCCTTTCGCGCGTTGATCTCCGCCATCTTTTCAAGGCCGCCGAGCTGTTTGAGCCACTTGAAAACCAGACCAGCGACATAGATAGCGAAGGTCGGCGGGGTATTATGCATGGATTCCTCTTTGGCATGGACGGCGTAATCCAGCATGGTGGGGATGCTTGCCGGCGCGTGGCCGATGAGGTCGTCACGGACGATGACCAGGGTTAGACCGGCAGGGCCGATATTTTTCTGCGCACCGGCATATATCAGACCGAAACGGCTGACATCCATGGGCTTGGAGAGAATATGGGAAGAGGCATCACTGACCAGCGGAATATCGCCCAGATCCGGAATGAAATCGAACTCCACGCCGCCGATGGTTTCGTTCCCGGTGATGTGCACATAGGCAGTGTCCGGGCTGACCTGCCAGTCCGCCTGCATGGGCACGTAGCTGGCGTGGCGATCCTCGTTGCTGGCGGCAACCTCCACTGCAGTGAAGCGCCGCGCTTCCGCAATCGCTTTCTTGGACCAGATTCCCGTCTGCACATAGCTGGCCTTGCCATGACCGCGCAGCAGGTTAAGCGGAACCATGGCGAATTGCAGCGTCGCCCCGCCCTGCAAAAACAAAATCTTGTAATTGGCCGGAATGTCCAGGAGATCACGCAGATCCTGTTCAGCCTCGGCGGCGATCTTCATGAATTCAGGACCACGATGGCTCATTTCCATGACCGACATGCCGCTGCCATGCCAATCCAGGAGCTCTGCCTGAACCTGTTCCAGAACCACATGGGGTAAAACTGCGGGACCAGCGCTGAAATTGAAAATGGTTTGATTCATAGTGCAGTTACTGGGGCAGATCGGTCTGCTCCCCCTCCTCTTCGTCCGTATCGGCAATCAATGCCAGTCCCGCGAGTTGTTCACCCTCGCCCAGATTAATCAAACGCACCCCCTGCGCATTCCGGCCGGTGCGGCGGATACTGTTCACCGCGATACGAATCAGAGTGCCATGGTCGGAGACCAGCATTAATTCGTCCCGCTCCGTTACCGCCAGCGCGCCGACCACGTCACCATTACGCTCGTTGGTCTGGATGGCAATGACGCCCTTCCCGCCCCGGTTGGTGCGGCGGTATTCGTCCACCGTCGTCAGCTTGCCATAACCATGGGTGGTCGCCGTCAGCACCACCTGATCGGGATCCACCAGTTGCGCGGAAATGACCCGATCCGTTTCTTCCAGGGTAATGCCGCGCACACCCCGGGCATTACGACCCATGGCCCGGATTTTGTCTTCATTAAAGCGCACCGCCATGCCATGCCGCGTAAACAGCATGACCTCGCGCTGCCCGTCGGAGAGACAGACACTCACCAGACGGTCACCATCATCCAGATGGATGGCATTGATGCCCTGACTGCGTGGCCGGGAATAATCCATCACCGGGGTTTTTTTGACCACGCCATGGGCGGTGACCATACAGACAAACTGGCCTTCGGTGAAATCCCGCACCGGCAACACTGCCGTAATGCGCTCCGTGGGCGCCAGGGACAACAGGTTGACAATGGGTTTACCCCTGGCCCCCCGACCAGCCTGGGGCAACTGATAGACCTTTTGCCAGAAGACCTTGCCGAGATTACTGAAAAACAGACAGTAAGCGTGGGTAGAGGCGCAGAACATGCGCTCCACAAAATCTTCTTCCTTGGTCGCCGTCGCCATTTTGCCCTTGCCACCACGACGCTGGGCATTGAAAACCGTGACCGGTTGGGCCTTGATGTAACCCGCATGGGTAAAGGTCACCACCATTTCCTCTTCGGCAATCAGGTCTTCATTGGAGATATCGCCCGTATCCGCCAGGATTTCACTGCGGCGTTCGTCCCCGTACTGGTCGAGAATAGCCTCCAGTTCTCCACGAATCACTTCCATCAGGCGCTGGTTGGACCCGAGAATCTCCAGCAATTCCTTGATCCGATCCAACAAACCGAGATACTCGTCCCGAATTTTATCCTGCTCCAGACCCGTCAGACGGTGCAAACGCAAGTCGAGAATGGCCTGGGCCTGGGCTTCGGAAAGATGATAACCATCGGCCTGCATGCCCTCAGAGGGCTCGCCCCGCTCCACCAGCAGGGCGGCCACCATGCCCGGTTCCCAGACCCGTGCCAGCATCTTTGCCTTGGCTTCCACCGGGTTTGCGGCGGCTCGAATCAGACTGATGAGGGGATCCAGATTGACCAGCGCCACCGCCAGACCTTCCAGAATGTGGGCGCGATCGCGGGCTTTTTTCAACTCAAAAATACTGCGCCGGGTCACCACCTCACGGCGGTGTTGCAGGAAGGCCTGCAGCAGATCCCGTAAGCCCAGGGTCCGTGGTGCTCCGTCCAGCAGGGCGACCATATTGATATTGAAAACACTTTGCATGGCCGTGTGCTGGAACAAATTGTTGAGCACCACATCGGCATTGGCATCCCGTTTGAGTTCAATGGCGATACGCATACCGGATTTGTCCGATTCATCCCGCAGGTCACTGATGCCTTCCAGACGCTTTTCCTTGACCATCTCGGCAATGCGTTCGATCAGGCGGGCCTTGTTCACCTGATAGGGCAATTCCGTGACAATGATGCTCTGTCGGTTGGTTTTTTTGTCCGTCTCGAATTCCGTGCGGGCACGCATGACCACGCGGCCGCGACCACTGCGATATGCCTCGATGCTGCCCGCCCGACCGAGAATGTAACCGGCGGTAGGAAAATCCGGGGCAGGCACCAAATCGAAAAGTACTTCATCGGGGATTTGCGGATCATCGACTAGGGCCAGGCAGGCATTGATGATTTCCGTCAGATTATGGGGCGGAATATTGGTGGCCATACCCACCGCAATACCCGCCGATCCATTGATGAGCAGATTGGGGATGCGCGCTGGCATGACCAAGGGTTCCCATTCTTTCTCATCATAATTCGGTCCGAAATCCACGGTTTCCTTTTCGAGATCGGCGAGCATTTCATGGGCGATGCGCGACATGCGGACTTCGGTATAACGCATGGCGGCCGGACTATCGCCGTCCACCGAGCCAAAGTTACCCTGCCCGTCGATGAGCGGGTAACGCATGGAAAAGTCCTGGGCCATCCGCACCATGGTGTCATACACGGCAGTATCCCCATGGGGATGGTATTTACCAATGACATCACCCACCACACGCGCGGATTTCTTGTAGGGCTTATTCCAGTCATTGCTCATCTCATGCATGGCAAAAAGTACGCGCCGATGCACGGGTTTCAGGCCATCGCGGGCGTCCGGAAGGGCTCGTCCGACGATCACGCTCATGGCGTAATCCAGATAGGATTGGCGCATTTCCTTTTCGAGGCTGACGGGAATGGTTTCTTTGGCGAAATCTATCATGTGGGGACCGGATATCCTGAATTATTTTAACGCAGCATTATGCCATAACAGGAAACATTCTGCATGTTTCAGACCCGCAGTTCCGCGAGGCTGTGCAGATAGTCCGGCCGGGCAACCCCTCTTTCCGTAACAATCGCGCTAATCAAAGCCGCGGGCGTCACATCGAAGGCCGGGTTGCGCACCGGGACTCCGGCCGGGGCTACATCATGGCCTGCACACTGCCGCACTTCACTTTCCGGACGCTCTTCGATGATGATTCCTGCGCCAGCAGGCATGGCAAAATCCACGGTGCTCAGGGGCGCCGCCACATAAAAGGGGATGCGGTGATACTGGGCCAAAACCGCCAGACCATAGGTGCCGATCTTGTTGGCCGCATCCCCATTGGCGGCAATACGATCAGCGCCCACAATCACCGCCTGGATAAGCCCCTGCTGCATCAGGTAAGCCGCCGCACTGTCCGCGTTCAGATGAAAGGGAATACCATCTTTTTGCAATTCCCAGGCGGTCAGGCGCGCGCCCTGGAGCCAGGGTCGGGTTTCATCCGCATAGACCTGCAGCTGCTTGCCGGCCGAAATGCCCGCACGGATGACGCCAAGGGCGGTCCCGTAACCACCGGTCGCGAGGCTTCCCGTGTTGCAATGGGTCAGAATGCCACCCTGCTCGGGTAACAAGGCTGCACCGTGGCGACCCATCTGCTGATTATCGGCGATATCCTGCTCCAGCAGGGCATGGGCCGCCTGCAGCAAAATAGCGGCGGCGGTATCCGCAGAAGTCTCTTTTTGCGCCAGAGCCAACTGCCGATCCGTAGCCCAGGCCAGATTGACAGCCGTAGGCCGGGCCGCCTTGATCTCCGCTGCGGCTCCTGCCAAACGCTGCTGCCAGTCCGCCAGTTCGCGCATCTCCTGGAGCGCCAGGGCCATGGCATAGGCCGCCGTCACGCCAATGGCCGGTGCTCCCCGCACCGCCATCTGGGTAATGGCGACGGCGACTTCCCGATAATCACTGAGCTTCAACCAGACTTCCTGTTGTGGCAACAGGCGCTGATCCAGTAAACACAGCCGGTTGTCTTCCCAACGAATGGCACGAATATTATCGACAATAGGCACAGATCATCTCCTGGGTGGCAGACTAGGGTGGCGGCGGATAAAATACCCGGCGCGCTCAATATACGGATCAACGAAATATCTGTAAAATATTGTCCCTTGCCCGTCCCCGATGATTTGGGGAAAAACCGGCAGACTCCCTTTCCCTACAGGTTTTGATCATGTCATCAAGCACTACTTACCCTACCCTGCGCCTGCGTCCGAAGGAGGACCGCCGCCTGCGTGCCGGCCATCTCTGGATATACAGCAACGAAATTGATGTCGCCAGGACGCCTTTGCAGGACGTGACTCCGGGTAGTGTCTGCAAAATAGCAGATGCCCAAGGCAAGGCCATTGGTCTGGCCCATATCAACCCCCATACTCTCCTGTGCGGGCGCCTGCTCAGCCGTAATCCGCATCAGATCATCGACAAGCACTTTTATCAGGAACGTCTGCTCCAGGCCTTGCGCATGCGCGAACGTTTATTTTCCGCGCCTTTTTATCGGCTCGTGCATGGCGAGGGCGATGGCTTGCCCGGTCTGATCATTGATCGCTACGAGGATACGCTGATCCTGCAACCGGGTAGTCTCGGTATGGAGCAGGATATCGCGCTGATTAGTGAGGCGTTGCAAGTCTTATTGCGTCCTACTGGTATCTTGCTGAAAGCAGGTGGCGCAGTACGCCGTCTGGAAGGTCTGGAAGATCGGGTCGAGGTTTTGTCTGGTCAAGTTCCAGAACGCTTAATGGTTTGGGAAAATGATTGTCTATTTGAAATGGACCCCTACGGCGGCCAAAAAACCGGCTGGTTTTACGATCATCGCGCCAACCGCCGCCGCCTGATGCTCCATGCGGCAGGGCGACGGGTTCTGGACTGTTTCGCCTATCTGGGTGCTTTCAGCATTCCTCTGGCTAAAGCAGGGGCCCAGGAAGTGACGGCAGTAGACAGCTCTGCACCGGCTCTGAAATTACTGGAGGAAAATGCCCACCGCAATACCGTGCCTCCTATCCGGATCATCCACGACGATGCCATGGACAGCCTGGCCAGGCTGCGGGATCGTGGCGAACAATTTGATCTGATCGTCCTCGATCCACCCGCCTTGATCAAATCCAAAAAAGACTTCAAGGAAGGCAGCATCGCCTACCGACGCTTCAATGATCTGGCCATGCGGCTGCTGGCACCGGGTGGCATACTATTTACCGCGTCCTGCTCGCATCATCTGAGCCGGGAAACCTTGCTCAATCATATTGCCTTTGGCGCCCAACGGGGGGATTACGCCATCATCGCCGAAGGCACCCAGGATATGGATCACCCCATTCACCCGGCGGTGCCGGAAAGCAACTACCTCAAGGGCTTCTTCATCCACCGTCGGGAAGAGTTACCCGAAGAGGCAGAAAAGATCGCCTGATCACCAGGCGCGATGGATTCTTGTCGCCATGCCCGGTGGCAGGTACAATCGCGCCCACGCCGGCGTAGCTCAGTTGGTAGAGCAACCGATTCGTAATCGGTAGGTCGGAGGTTCGACTCCTCTTGCCGGCACCATTAAAAACAAGCACTTGGCTTAACGGCTAGTGCTTAATTTGTGCACGATGGACTTTCCTGACCATCCGCATCCAGATGGCATGACCTGTAACACGATTCAGATAACTTACCTTTCCTGGCCTATTTCCAGCGCCTGCGCCACTGCATCTTCCACCCGTTCTATCCAGATGAAGGTGAGCTGTTGCCGGGCATTCTCGGGGATCTCTTCGTAATCCCGGCGGTTACGCGCCGGCAGCAAGACCGTGTGGATTCCAGCACGCAGGGCCGCCAGGACCTTCTCCTTGATCCCCCCGACGGGCAGGACCAGGCCGCGCAGGCTGATCTCACCGGTCATGGCCACATCCGGCCGCACCTTGCGGCCGGTGAGCAGGGAGATCAGCGCGACGGCAAGGGTCACCCCCGCGCTGGGCCCATCCTTGGGGATGGCGCCGGCGGGGATGTGGATATGAATATCGCTCTTGTCGATGCTCTCCTGGGCAATCTGCCAGTCCGCCGCCCGCGCCTTGACCAGGCTCATGGCCGCCTGGGCGCTCTCCTTCATGACATCACCGAGCTGGCCGGTCAGGATGAGGCGGCCGTTGCCAGGGCTCTTGCTGGCCTCGATGAAGAGGATATCTCCGCCTACCGGCGTCCAGGCCAGGCCGGTGGCCACGCCGGGCAGGGCCACTCGCGAGGCGACTTCGTTTTCGAAGCGCTGGGGACCAAGAATGGTGACCAGGTCATCGGGGCGGACCCGCATCCCGCTGCTGCTGCCCTCGGCGACGCGCACCGCCACCCAGCGGCAGATGGCCCCCAGTTCCCGCTCCAGATTGCGGCAGCCGGCCTCGCGGGTATAGCCGCGGATGAGGGCCAGCAAGGTGTCTTCTTCCAGCGCCAGCTGCTCCGCCGTCAACCCCGCCGCCTCCCGCTGCCGGGGCAGGAGATAGCGGGAGGCGATGTGCCTCTTTTCCTCCTCCGTATAACCCGGCAGCGTGATGATCTCCATGCGGTCCCGCAGGGGACCGGGGATGGTATCCAGGACATTGGCCGTGGCGATGAAAAAGACCTGGCTAAGGTCAAAGGGCATGGCCAGATAGGTGTCGCGAAAGGTGCGATTCTGCTCTGGATCCAGCACCTCCAGCAGGGCGGCGGCAGGATCGCCGTGAAAACCGCCGGCGCCGAGCTTGTCGATCTCGTCCAGGAGCATCACCGGGTTGCGTACCTCCACCTTGCCCAGGGCCTGGAGGATGTTCCCCGGCAGGGCGCCAATATAGGTGCGCCGATGACCGCGGATCTCCGCCTCGTCATGGACGCCGCCCAGGCTCACGCGCACGAACTTGCGCCCCATGGCGCGGGCGATGCTCTGGCCCAGAGAGGTCTTGCCCACCCCCGGCGGTCCCACGAAGCAAAGAATGGGACTCTTCCCCTTGGGATTCAGGCGATGCACCGCCAGATGCTCCAGGATGCGCCGCTTGATCTTGTCGAGATCGTAGTGATCCTCGTCGAGAATGCCCCGTGCTTCGCCGATATCGATGCGCTCCGCTGTCTCCTTGGTCCAAGGGAGGGCCAGGATGGCATCGATATAACTGCGCACCATGCCATACTCACCGGCCCCTTCGGGCATCCGCTGCAGGCGTCGCAGTTCCTTGCGGGCCACTGCCTCCACCTCGGCGGGGAGGTGGGCCTCGTCAATGGCATGGCCCAGGGCCTCCATCTCACCGTTGCCCTCCTCTCCTTCCCCCAACTCTTGCTGGATGGCCTTGAGTTGCTCGCGCAGAAAATACTCACGCTGGCGGCGATCCATGACTTCCTTGGTCTGCTCGCCGATCTTGTGGGTAAGCTTCAGGACCTCGATGCGATAGCTCAAAAACTGCGAGACCTGCTCCACGCGGCTGTGCACGTCGAGGTTTTCCAGGATCTGCTGGCGCTCCTCGGTCTTGAGATCCAGAAAGTTGGCAATCAAATCCGCCAGCGCCCCCGGCTGTTCCACATGGGCAATGGCCTGGGCCAGTTCCTGGGGCACCTGGGGCAGGAGGGACAGCGCCTCGGCGGCCTGCTGACGCAGGTGCAGAACCCGGGCATCCATCTCCGAACCGGTGGCAGTGCTTTCCTCCAGGCGTTCGATACGGGCCGCCAGAAAGGGATAACCCGGCAAGAATTCGCGCACCCGGAAACGACCTTCTCCCTGGGCAATGAGGTGGTGGCCGCCATCCCCAGTGGTCACATAACGCAATATGTTGGCCACCGTACCCACCGAATATAGATCATCAGGGCCGGGGGCATCGTTGCCGGGATCCCTTTGCAGCAACACGGCAACGGAACATTCCTGACGGATGGCTTCCTGAGCCGCCGCGACGGATTGCTCGCGGCCGATGCCGAGCGGCAGAACGACCCCTGGAAAAAGAACAATATTGCGCATGGGCAATATCGGCAAAACACCTTCAGGTAATACCAGCTTGCCGCCTTCGCTCGCCTCCGCGTGCGGATTGCTCATTTCATACCCCCTTGCCGGCGAAAGGACAAATGGAGGCAGCCATTTCGCATTTCCCAGCTATGCAAGGTCAAATCATCGGGGATCTGCAGGCGCCGGTCGAAAACCCCGTAAGGGATCTCCAGACGATGGATATGCCCCGTTTGCAGCTCCGCGGAGAGCCGGCGCTGACCACTCACCATCAGGACATTGCCGCTGAACGCCACCCGTACCTCCTCCGGGTTAACGCCGGGTAATGCCACGACAACCTGCAGCCCACCACTGCTCTCAAAGACATCCATGGGCGGCTGCCAGGCTGTCTGGCGACCCGACGGGGCCGGTTGAAAGAAGCGCCGCTGCAGGCGTTCCGCACGCTCCAACATATCTATGGCCTGCATCCACATGATGTCTTCCAGATCGCGCATCCCCCAGTCCCCCTGATCGGCGTCCCCATGACGTCTCAGTATTGTAGCGTATTTTCGCGGCTATACCTCTTCATCTTGGCGATGATTACCCTGGGTAAGCAACTGCTAACGCCGTAGGGCAGCTAGCCGATGCCTGCACATGGCCAAAGCGTTTTCGCGGCTATTGGCCAACCCTGTTTGCGAATCACGGCTTTCCAATCGGGAGTGTCCACGAGATTCAGGACACCTCAAAAATTCTAAATCCAATTAATTCCGCAGCATCAATTGCTGCTTTATAAACATGATAACCTGCTGCAGCCCTTCCCCAGTCTTCAGATTGGTGAACACAAAGGGACGGTCACCGCGCATTTTTCGGGTATCCGCGTCCATGATATCCAAGTCGGCTCCCACATAGGGCGCCAAGTCGATTTTATTGATGACCAGCAAATCAGACCGGGTGATGCCTGGACCACCCTTGCGGGGAATTTTGTCGCCGGCAGCAACGTCAATGACGTAAATACTGACATCTACCAGTTCTGGACTGAACATGGCCGCCAGGTTATCGCCTCCACTTTCGACAAACAGCAGTTGAACCAGCGGAAAGCGGATTTCCAGGTCTTCCAAAGCGGCAAGATTCATGGAGGCATCCTCACGAATGGCGGTATGGGGACAACCGCCCGTCTCCACGCCGATAATCCGCTCGGCTTCGAGGGCTTCATGGCGTACCAGAAAATCGGCATCTTCTCGCGTATAAATATCATTGGTTACCACGGCGATTTCGTAACTTTCCCGCAACGCCTTGCACAAAGCTTCCAGTAAAGCGGTTTTCCCCGAACCTACCGGCCCCGCAATGCCAATCCGTAGCGCTTCCATTTTTCCGACTCCTTGCACTTCAACTACGATAAAGACGACTGTAGAGGGTTTCGTGGCTCATACTGGCTAACGCCTGGCCAAAATTCCATGCGCACAACGCCTCATCTGCAGCGGTTTCGGCATAAGAAAGCACCGCTTCTATCCGTTCCTGCAACAGCCACAAAATACGCTGTCCATCACTCTGCCCAAGGGGGATGAGCCGCACTCCCGCCGTGATCAGATTGGCCGCCCAGGAATGTACATAGGCATAGAGCGTTGCCGTCACCGGCAAATGCCAGGCAACGGCTACCTGGGCATACCCACTGACAAAATGGCTCGCACTTCCCGCGAATAAAGGTGTTTCGTCGTCGCTCATTTCCCGATAGAGACGCTGCAAAGCCCGTCCCATATGATGGCTTTGGGCGCGCATTTCTTCACTTTCTCGACTGGCTCCCAGCCAGGCATCCCAATATTGAAATCGGTCCCTATCGTTGGCCGCCACGGCTGCCATCTGGCGCCGCAGCACAGCGGTATCTACCCGTATGCTCCCATATTCCAGGGCATCCACCAGCCATTGCTGTAAGTCCTTCGCTGTTTGAACGACGCCCTGAACCACCAGGGTTTCCAGCCCTTCCGAGTAGGCAAAGGCGCCAACGGGCAGATTGGCACTGCTCAACTGCAATAAGCGCCCCAGCATGCCGGCATCCGCGACCATCATCCGTGGGTATGACCGTGGCCGCTATAAGCGCCACCCTCGGGCACGAAAGGCGCCATTTCTTCGATGAGGTGCACGCCGCCCAGATGGGCAACGAGATGCGCCAGCACAGGATCGGGCTTGATGCGCAAATAGTCCGGCTGTACTTCCATGGCGATATGACGATTTCCCAGATGGTATGCCGCCCGCAACAGATGAAGAATGTCTTCGGCGCGCAGGGTGTAAACTGACTCTATTTTAGCCTCTACCAGAGCCAGCGCAGTTCCTGCGGCGTTCAACAACACGTCATCAGGCGCCAGGACGGTCCCACGCGGTAATTGCAAAACGAGGCTCTGCCCATCCGGCAACGGCACAACCTGACGCGCCCGCTCCCTGGCTTCCGCATCCAGAATCAAGACCGGTAAGGCCTCCCTATCCCGGTCTCCACAAGGCGCACGACGGATAACGGTCTGCATGGTCAAAACAGAAAATAGCGTTGCGCGAGGGGTAATACGGTAGCGGGCTCACAGTGTAGCAAAACCCCATCGGCACGAACCGCGTAACTTTGCGGATCCACTTCGATGACCGGAAGATAATCATTGTTGATCATGTTTTGTTTCCGGAGTTGTCGGGTATCGGCAACCGGAACCACTGGACTGTGCAGCCCCAGAGAACCGGCAATATCGCGCTCCCAGGCATGGCGGGACACGAAGGTCAGCGCAGTCTGATGCCGCGCCCCAGCAAAAGCCGCAAACATGGGCCGCCCATAGACCGGTTGCGGGGTGGGAATACTGGCATTGGCGTCCCCCATTTGTGCCCAGGCAATCATCCCGCCTTTCAGCACCAAATCCGGCTTCACACCAAAAAATGCGGGGCGCCAAAGCACCAGATCCGCGAGTTTACCGACCTCTATGGAACCGATTTCGGTCGCCATCCCGTGGGTGATGGCGGGATTGATGCCGTACTTGGCTATATATCGTTTGATTCGGGTATTGTCATGCGCTGCCGGATCGCCTTTCAGGGCACCGCGTTGCACTTTCATCTTATGCGCCGTCTGCCAGGTGCGCAGAATCACTTCGCCGACCCTGCCCATGGCCTGGGAATCCGAAGCCATCATGGAAATAGCCCCCAGATCCTGCAGGATATCTTCAGCGGCAATGGTTTCCCGGCGAATCCGCGATTCGGCAAAAGCCAGATCTTCGGCGATGGCCGCGTCCAGATGGTGACAGACCATGAGCATATCGAGATGTTCTTCTACGGTGTTGACGGTATAGGGCCGGGTCGGATTGGTGGAAGAAGGCAACACATTACCCTCGCCACATAACTTGATGATGTCGGGCGCGTGACCGCCGCCAGCACCCTCGGTGTGGTAACTATGAATAGCCCGCCCCTTGAAAGCCCGAATGGTATCTTCGACAAATCCGGCTTCATTGAGGGTATCGGTATGAATGGCTACCTGCACATCGTAGGCATCGGCCACCCCCAGACAACAATCAATCGCAGCCGGCGTGGTACCCCAATCCTCATGCAGCTTCAGCCCGATGGCGCCTGCCTCGACTTGCTCCTGCAGCGCCTCGGGTCTTGCCGAATTGCCCTTGCCCAGAAATCCGAGGTTCATGGGAAAAGCATCGGCACTGCGCAACATCTGCTGTAAATACCAGGGGCCGGGGGTACAGGTGGTGGCGTTGCTCCCCGCTGCTGGCCCCGTTCCACCGCCCAGCATGGTGGTGATTCCCGAGGCCAGGGCCGTTTCGATCAGCTGGGGACAGATGAAATGGATGTGGGAGTCGATCCCGCCCGGGGTGAGGATCATCCCCTCCCCCGCAATGATCTCGGTACCCGGTCCGATGATGATATCCACGTTGGCCTGGGTGTAGGGGTTACCCGCTTTACCGATGGCCGCAATGCGCCCCAACCGCACTCCCACGTCGGCCTTGACGATGCCCCACCAGTCCACGATGACCGCATTGGTGATGACCAGGTCCATGGCCCCGTCGGCCTGAGACAGGGGCGATTGCCCCATCCCGTCACGGATGACCTTGCCGCCGCCAAATTTCACCTCATCGCCATAATGGGTAAAATCGCGTTCGATTTGTATCCAGAGATCCGTATCTGCCAAACGCACCCGGTCTCCTGTCGTCGGGCCAAAATGTTCGGCATAAGCCACCCTATCCATCTCGGCCATGATCAGCTTCCTCCATCCAGGGGGCCTTCCACCTGCGCGTTGAAACCATAGATGCGGCGCTCCCCGGCAAAGGGGATCAGTACCACTTCCCGATCATCACCGGGTTCAAAACGCATCGCCGTACCCGCTGGAATATCGAGACGCTTGCCAAAGGCCTTTGCACGCATGAATTGCAAGGCACTGTTGGCCTCATAAAAATGATAATGGGAACCCACTTGAATGGGTCGATCACCGGTATTGGTGACCAACAGCGTAGTGCGCAGGCAGTCGGCATTCAGCATCAGGGTGCCAGGGAGTGTACGAATTTCACCGGGAATCATGGGGAATTACTCCTGAAGTCGATCAGCGAATGGGATGGTGTACCGTCACGAGTTTGGTGCCATCGGGAAAGGTAGCCTCTACCTGAACCTCCGGGAGCATTTCCGCCACGCCTTCCATGACGTCATCACGGCCCAGGATCTGACTGCCCTCACTCATCAACTGACTGACACTTTTCCCGTCTCTGGCACCCTCCATAATGGCTGCGGACAGGTAAGCCACAGCCTCTGGATAATTCAGTTTGAGACCACGCGCACGGCGGCGTTCCGCCACCAATGCCGCCGTGAATAACAAGAGTTTGTCTTTTTCTTGGGGGGTCAGATGCATGCTGTCCTCTCAGGTGTTCCAGATGCGCGGAATACACGGGGTGCGCTGCCGCAGCGTCTTGCGCAGAATACCCCAGATAGCGACGAAAAGACTACGGGCACGGGCACTGGAAGCGCCGCGATAGCGGGCAACCAATCCAAATTCCAGACGACTCAGTGCCCAATCACCCTGACCGATAGCCGCTTGACCAGCTTCGCGGCAGGTCTCCAGCAAGTCCCTGGAAACCGGCTGCCCGAGGAAAGCCATGGTCCCCAAAACGGACTGGCCGTTGAGTCCGTAGGGAGAATCCAGCAGCCCACTGCCTCCCCGCAATTGCTGACGATCCACCCAGAGTGGCCGACCCTCACGCCATACCTCCGTGACTGCTTGCCAGGAGCCATGCGTAAAGCGCTCTCCGGCTCCGCTCCGCCCCAAACGCCAGACATCCCAGCCGAACCAGGAAGACTCCTCGGCAAGCTCCACCTGTAAATGGTTTTGCACCTGGGCGCCGTCAAATACAATACTTTCCTGGGGAAACCATTCCAGACAGGCACCGCTGTCTAATTGCAAGTGTACCTGCTGTCGCGCACGGTCAGCACTGCGATAGACTTTCCCCGCCCCAGGGGTAGTCAACAGCACTTCTGCGGCCGGCCCCAAATCGGCGCGGATCAAGAGCTGGTCATCTTTGGCCACCCCTCCGGAGGGATGCAGCATCACCCCGTGGCATACCTGATCTCCCTCCGGGTAATACACCTTCTGAAAGGCCAGCGGCATGGCGACGAACTGATGACTTAATCGGGTCTGGTTCTGGCGCCGTTCAAAACGCAGTTGCAGGTGTCCCTCCCAACGCGGATGGCCGTGCTTATCCTCAGTCATGAAATGCGGGTTTCCTCCACGGGAAATATGAACGTTCGCTGATGGGGATGCTGCCACCTCTGCCATGCGGCATACCCGACCCCCAAGGCCAGAAGGCCAGCCACCACCCGATCGATACCTGGTGCAATATACTGGGGACCATAGATCAGAAACAGGATTTCTACCGACGACAACATCAATACCACGACCAAAGCAGCCATCAGCAGTCCCAGGTGATGATGTGCGGACAAGGGCTGATGGCCATGGACCAAACGCGCGTGTCCTCTGGTCAGAAAATGGAGCATACTCAAGCCGTCCAGCAAAAATTCGGCCACCAGAAAAAACCCCGCCGCACTCAGCAGCAAATCAAACAGCGAACGGATGCTGGGTAAAAACAATTGCAGACTGGAAATCACGAGGGACAGCCCCAGCGGAATGATCACCGCCCAGGTGGGTACCTGTCGCGTATTGAGGCGAGCGAGCCAGGGAGTCATCGTCCCGTCTCTTCCCATGGCAAACAGCGCGCGTGAAAGTATAAACGTAGTCAGCCATAAGCTTCCCGCCGTAGATGCCAGTACGGCAAGGCGCATCCAGGGCGCATAGGCAGGCGCCATCGTTGACGTCCACAAAGCGAGACTGTCATTGCTCTGGGACAGGGCATTCAGCGGGAGTTGATGCAGCAATAGGGGCCAAATCAGCAAATAATACGCTACCACCGCCACAGCACCAAAAATGCCTCCCCACCCCGGAGCACTACGGGGTTGCATGGCTTCTTCTGCCGCATAGGTATCGATTTCCCAACCATCCACAATGGTCGCCCCAAGCACCATACAGACAGCCACGCCTGGCCAGTTCACCTGGGACCAGGAAAAGGGTTCCGCTCCAGCAACCGGCATGCCCCAATGACTGTACCCCCAAAAAGCCATAGCTCCAACGGCGAGCACTTCCAATGCCAGGAAAATCTGGGTAACCCAGGCGGTCATCCGTGCTCCCAGCAACAAGACACTACCAGAAAACAGCACCCAGAATCCGCCCATCAGCAAGTTGTGCCAGGGCGTGACGGGCATACCCAAAAGGTTCAGGGAATATTCCGCAGCGGGCAGGATGATGGGTGGAATCGACCAAAAATAGGCCATCAACAAAATCCAGGCCTGGAAATTGGAGTAATGCACACCCAAAATGCGCCGTGCCCAATGATAGGATCCTCCGGCATGCGGAAAATGCTGGTTCAAGGAAAGAAAAATCCAGGCAGCCAGTAAAAAAGGCAAAGCAATGAGCATAATCGCCACCGGGACATCCACCCCGGCAGCCTGCGCCATGGCTGGCCCAGCGGCGGCCACACTGAACAGTGGCGCGACGCTGGATATGGATAGGCTGGACAAGCCATCTAAGTGCAGGGTCTGGTTGAGCGTAGTCATTCCTCTACGTTTCATGGCTGAATGGCCTTAGTAACCGCGAATGATCCTTTTATGGGAACCCATTTTCCCATGGGCAACAACAGTTCCAAGCACATCCACGATAGCTCGCAGAGCCATTAACGAAGTAATATCAGAAACATCATACGGTGGAGAAACCTCAACAACCTCCATCCCACAGATACCTTCTTTAGCAACCAATTGCAGCAATCGAAGAATTTCCCTTGGTAGGAAACCACCCGGTTCAGGCCAACCAGTACCAGGGACAAATCCAGCGTCGACACAATCGATATCAAAAGAAATATATACGGCATCCATCCCTTTCCAGGCCATTTCCAGCGCAATTTCAGCGGTTCTTTCCAAGCCAAGATGATCTACGTCATTCATGGTTAGAATTGTGGTATTTCTTTTTCTTGCCTCAGCAACAGCCTCTCTTGGAACCTGCCAACCACCAATGCCAATTTGAACTAAATTCTCAGCAGGAACATTGGGGATATTGGTTGCATGAAACCATGGTGTCGTGTGCATACGTTCATCAAGATCCTTCTCTTGAATATCGGCGTGTCGATCAAAATGAATGATACCAATTTTTTTATCGGTTTGACTGGCGATTCCACGGACAGTTGCAAAACCGATTGAATGATCACCACCCAATATTATGGGAAGGGCACCGCTGGCAAAAATATGGCCAATTCCTTTACTGATCTGATCGAATGATTTTTCAATATTCGCGGGAATGGTGAAAATGTCACCGACATCACACAAGGACATTTGTTCACGCAGGTCAACACCCATCTCATAATTGTAAGGGGTATACAGAGCAGATATTCGCCGAATACCCTGCGGTCCAAAGCGAGTTCCAGGGCGATACGTCGTGCCACCATCAAAGGGAACGCCAACAACTGCTACATCATAATCTCCGACATCATTAATATCTTCCACATAAGGGGCTTTCATAAACGTATTGATCCCAGCAAAGTGGGGAAGCTCTCCGCGTGAAAATGTGGGAATGCTTTTGTCTTCAATGCTATCAGAGCCTTGCAAGCCATTTTTTAGGGCATTTTCTTTTTCCAGGTTCCATTTCGTGGAGGGCAAGCCCTTTTCCTTATGCATCGCTTTCCAACCATCCAGATTGGATTTGTCAAAAGAAGGATGATGGTTACGAGAATAATGACCATTATTTGACCAGATATCTTTTTTCATGACAAAACTCCTAATAGCAAGTATATTATGGACAATTAAAACTTTTTAAATGTAGTTATCACCCAGAATCAATCATAATATCTTTACCCTCCAATGAAAATGTGGTACCACGTATCCTTTCACGTATGGCAAAAACGACATCCAGATAACCGTGACTATCCTGCCTGGCCATGCCTTGATCATTTCTTGGAATATCAAGAAGATCAAACTCGCTATCAATTCTTCCAGGGTTTGGCGACAAGACTATGACGCGATCACACAATAATACCGCTTCATTCACATCGTGAGTGACAATAATAGAAGTTGCATTTTCTATCATAAATATTTTACTAACAATTCTATATAGATTTTCTTTAGTCTGACTGTCAAGCGCGGAAAACGGCTCATCCATCAATAAAACCTTAGGATTTGCAACAAGAGCCCGTGCAATGCTTACTCTTTGCTGCATTCCGCCACTAATCTGCGAAGGATAAAGACGTTCAGTGCCTTGCAACCCCATAAGATTTATAAGCATGTTAGCTCGATAAACTGTTCTTGAAATCTCATTATCATCTATTCTCATATTGATTCTGAGTTGCCGCGAACTCTTAATATTCTTTTCAACCGTTAACCATGGAAACAAAGAGGCCTTTTGGAATACGAACCCCCTATCCTTGCCGGGGCCTGACACCCGATTTCCATCAAGGAAGACATCACCACTGCTAGCTTCATCAAGACCAGCAAGAATTCTCAGCAACGTTGACTTGCCACAGCCCGAGGCGCCAACAATCGCCAGTTTTTCGCCTTTTCTAAGCGCGAAAGAAATATTCTCAAGCACCAGCTTTTTTTCTTTCCTTTTCTGGACTGATGGAAAACTTTTATAAATATTTCGTACTTCCATATAAGCATTATTTTCTTGAATATTCATATCACTTTCCACCTAAAAATAATATGGTATAAAAACCTAAAAGCAAGATCAAATATTACTCCAAGCATCCCAATAATAAATATCCCGCCAAATATTCTTGGCGTATCCATGAAACGCTGTGCTTGCATGATGGCAAAACCAAGACCACGATTGGCGGCCACCATTTCTGCCACAACTAGGTAGGTCCAGGCCCAACCCATATTCACTCTTAATATATTCAATATATCAGGGGCTGCACACCGAATAACTACCAAATTGATCGCTTCTGAATCCCTCGCTCCCATCGTATATAAGGCATCAATATAATCTTGGGGAACATTCCTTATTACATCTGCTGTCATGACAATTATTTGAAAGAAAACGCCAATAAATATTATGGATACCTTTGCTGAATCACCAATTCCTATCCATAACAAGACCAACGGAATAAATGCCGAAGCTGGCATATAGCGAAAAAAATCATTTATGGGTTGAAGCGCTGCTTCAATAGGTTTGAATAGACCAATATAAATACCTAAAGGAACAGCTATCACCGCAGCGTAAAGAAAACCTAAAATAACTTGTTTAACTGATACATAAATATCCTCTCCCAGTGTTCCGTTGGACCATGTCCTGATAGCCTCCCAGACTTGCACAGGTGTCGGCAGGAAAAGGTGGCTTACTAAGTGTTCAGAACATACCATTTGCCATATAACTAGCGGGACAAGGAAACCTAGAATGGAAATTATGAAGTAAACATCCCTCCGTATTGGAACTCTTAATTTCGGCTTCATGGTATCTCCTTACCCTCGTACTAGCTTTTATCACTATTTTTTGATTGCGTCGTTTACACAGGTTGGATCAATGAACATACTCGGGTCTGGAACTTTATTAATTGCTTTTACTTTCAACAAAAATTTCCCGGTGTCTTCTGTTGATTTATACAAAGAAATTGTCATGTTTTTATATTTCGCGTTCATTGAGTGATAATTCAACTCTTTTCCGAACAAATGTGTTCCAGCCAAAGCCTGCTGATATACCGTAGGCGATAACTCAACGTGAGGGGCCATTATCTTGGCAGCCTGTTGCGGATGTTTATCAATGAATTGAACCGTCTTGTACCAAACTTTCGCGAGAGCCACAAACTGTTCTGGATATTTCTTTATAATGCTCTTATTTGCCGCCACAATATCGGGAATAACGCCTGGCGCACTGGCACTTGAGAAAAGCACATGCCCGGTATGTCGTTGTTCAATTCTCTGTATCCACGGATTCCAAACACCCGCTGCCCCGACTCTGCCAGCCATGAGAGCAGCAGCAGCATCTGCTGTTGACATATTGGTAAAACTTACTTTATTTAACGGAACATCATTCTTCTTTAGAGCATATTCATCTAAATATTGCTCTATAGAGTCCATTCTCACAGCTATTGTTTTACCCTCTAGCTGTTTAAAGGTTTTAATATTATTCGATACCATCAGTGCGTCATTACCTGCCGAATTATCCGTTGTCAATACCACTTTTATTGGAACCCCTTTTTCAACAGGTGCTATCGTGTCTATCAATGCTTGGCAATTTGCATCTATTTTCCCAGCCGAAAGGGCTTCTACTGAGGTCATGTAACTACTGAACCACACTAATTTGAAATGAGCATGATACTCCTTAAAGTATCCGTTGTGTTTGGCCACATACCAGGCTACCCAGCCCGGCCAGTTACTTAACCCCAATGTGATCTCAGGTGCGGCAATTGCTGCTGTAGGCATTAGTGTGAAAGCAGTAAACATGCTCACCAAGATTTGCGTTTTTATGCTTTTCATTCCCCTATCCTCCCAAAAAAATGGGAGACACACACTAAAGTGTATCTCCCGGGCTTTTATCCCTCCGTGAACCCTGACCACTGTCAGGGCTAAGCTCTCGGACCGAACATTGCGTATCAACAACTGGAACCCTAGCTTACGCATTCAATCTAGCATCATTTGTGCCATTTTATTTTCTATTTATTATCAATGGATTAAAAATATAAGGACTACATGTGCGTTTTTTTATGCTTCTTATTAGTGCCTTTCTTGCCCCACTTTTGTGCAACATGCATATTTATGGGGCACCTTTGAGTCCAACCTAATCTTCTCTCATCTAACGTGCCGATCTTACACGGAGTCTAACCTGCTGGCGTGGGTCGGTAATAAAGGCACCATTCCATAGTCGGCGTAACAGTGCGCCGCCGGAAGCATTTCAGAAAATGCTCATGCATAACGTCTGAATGCCCCCATTATACACACTTCACTGGGATATCCTTCAACATACCTACATCATGTTTACAAGCATCGTGACAATTACTATCCAGAGAACAGCATAAGGAACAGATTGGACCATCATGAGCCGGGCAACAGGCCATGTCTTCCTTTTCATACTCGTAACCACAACTGCTACATGTCAAGATGTCGTGATGCGTGCCAGCATGATAATGTGGTTCGCGGGCAATGTAATATTTCCCCTTGGTTATGAGTGCAATCACAGGAGACAAGAAGAAAGCCAGAAACAACGCAATAAACGCACTAAAGGACTCACCCCAAACCCCAAAAGCACCGAAAAATGCAGCCACGGAAACCACAGAGGCAATGACCATAGCCCCAAAACCTACGGGATTGATGTTATAAAGATGGGCCCGCTTAAACTCGATATATGAGGGGCTCAACTTCAGCAAGGGTTTATTGATCACCAGATCGGCGACCACGGCTCCAATCCAGGCCACTGCGACATTGGAATAAAATCCTAGTATGCTTCCCAGGATGGAAAACATATTGCCTTCCATCAACGCCAGTGCAATACCCACATTCAGGAAAATGTAGACCACCCGTCCAGGATGTTTGTGGGTAATCCGCGAGAAAAAGTTGGACCAGGACAATGATCCTGAATAAGCATTAGTGACATTGATCTTGATTTGCGACATAAAAATGAAGATGGCCGCCAATACCAAGGCAATGGCAGGGAATGCATAACCGAAACCCGCAATATACATGTGAATAGGTTCGTTCGCGTTCGCCATGGCCGTACCATGGGAAACCGCTACTGAGGAGAGAAAGGAACCCATCAATTGCTTGGTAGCGCCCAAAATCACCCAACCCGGGCCAGCAGCTAAAACAGCAGCCCACCATACCCATTTTTTATCTTTACGCGCCTTTGGCATGAACCGCAGATAATCAGCTTGCTCGCCGATTTGAGCAATCAAGGAGAGCGCAATACCTGCAGCACTTCCCCATAATAAAGGGTCAAAGTGACTTCCGCTGGGAGATTTGCCGGCAAAAGCTATCCACCCTGCCACTGTTTGCGGATCCTTGATCAAAATGGCTGCAATGGGAATCACGAATAAGGCTATCCAGACAGGGTTGGTCCACTTCTGCACCACGGACAATGCCGTCATGCCGAACAATACCAATGGGATGATGATCAACGAGGCGATCACATAAGAAAGCGCAATGGGAATATCGAAAAACAAGGTGAATGCCTGAGACATCACCGAACCTTCCAGGGCAAAGAAAATAAAAGTAAACGAAGCATATATGAGGGAGGTGATAGTAGACCCTAAATAACCAAACCCTGCCCCACGCGTCAGCAAATCCACATCTACGTTGTACTTGGAGGAGTAATAAGCGATTGGGATGCCGGTAAGGAAAATAATGAGGGCGGCGGTAAGAATGCCCCACAAAGCATTGGTAAAACCATATTGAATGGCCAGGGAACCCCCAATCGCGAGATCGGCCATGTAAGCAATACTTCCCAATGCGGCCATGGCTACCCCATACTCCGACCACTTGCGAAAGCCGGATGGGGCATAACGCAAGGAATAATCCTCTAGAACTGGATTCGTTACCAAATTTCCTAGAATTTTATTTTTCCCTAATGGTTTTGCGCTTGTTGACATTGTAGAAACCTCTTAAATGGATATCCATAGAAATAAAGCAAAAAACATGCCAACATTTCTCCGTCCTCACAACATCTGCAAGCCCTCGTCTTTTCAGCTTTAATCTTGATTTATCAAATAGATATCGCCTTCTCAACGCACCAAAGTGGTGCACGGCCTTTTTTATTTGGCACCTATAGCACCAAAGCGGTGCAACATCTTTATAATTTAGTTATAAAGCAGCCTACCCCATATCAACATGCGATATCTATATATTGCTTTAATAATAATAATCATAATGTTACAATATTACCATTAAAATGGCATGGTTCTTGCTTAGTTTTAGCTGTTGCAATCACATCTACATAAACTCATCAATGGAGCCCTCCATGAAACAATCTTTGCGTTATCGACCTCTTCTTACAAGACTAATTTCTGCAACTATCGCATCAGTTGGGTGTGCCCATGCTTCCGGATTTTCCATTCCTGCGCCTTTGAAAATAGATGCCGGCCCCATCGGCAAAGTCAGTGTACAGGGAGTCGTCTCCGGTATGGGATTCTTGCAAAGCAATCCTTCAGGTTCAGGGTTAAACGGCAAAAATGCTGGAGCTGATATTTCCAATGCTTTTATCAACATTAGCAAATCAACGGGATTGATCCAGTTCAACTTATCCGCCGGTGCTTATAATTTTCCTTCTTTAGGGGAACCTTTTAGCTCAACCAGCTCGACCATCAGTGATTTTGGCGTATTACCCGTTGCTTATGTGACTGTTGCCCCCTTGAGCAATTTCTCGGTGAGTATTGGTAAACTTCCCAGTCTATTAGGGTATACGGGAAGTTTTGATTATCAGCGCATGAATATAGAAGGCGGTTTTCCGTGGTATTTGCAAACGACGGTGAGTCGTGGCGTACAAGTAAACTACAGCATGGGACCCATTTCCGCATCTGTATCCTGGAATGATGGCTACTATTCAAATCGTTACAACGTAGTGTCTGGATTAATCACCTACGCCATTAATGCTGACAACTCCCTATCTATTTATGGTATGGGGAACGCTGGCCATACCGGTAATATTAAAAGCACAACACGTTACTCACCTAATGGTTATGTCAATGGTGAACTTGCCCTGGATAATAGTCAGATGTATGGCGCTTATTACACGTACACAGGATCTAATTTTACCATCACTCCAGAGGTGCAGTACGTTCACACTCCGAAGAGCATCACGCTGGGGACTACGGCAAGTTCTTACAACATCAGTGCCATGATCCACGGGGCCTATGATATCAACAATCACTGGTCAATAGCTGCAGGTGTAGATTATGAGCATTCCAGTCAATCAGAAACAAATGGTATTTATTTCGGCTATGGTCCCGGATCCAGTGCTTTGGGTATCATGGTTACCCCCACCTATACGAACAACGGCTATTTCATCCGTGACGAGTTGTCCTATGTTCGTTTAAGTAATTACACTAACGGTATTGGGAATGACAACAGACCAGATCAGTTCCGGGATATTCTTGAAACCGGCTTCTGGTTCTAAGATCAGTCAGCTTCAATACAAAGAACACCTGCGTCTAGCAGGCGTTCTTCATTTTTTTATCTAGTTATGAGTTAGATATAGCAAAAAGGCAGAGAATCTCTCCCGCAATATGGGCGGCGGCGATAGCCGTAATTTCACCGTGGTCATAAACGGGCGCCACCTCCACGACATCGGCACCGATCAGATTCACCCCCTCCAAACCCCGCAGTATGCCCAGCACCTGGGAATTACTAAGACCACCCGAAACCGGCGTACCGGTGCCAGGTGCAGCAGCAGGATCCAGACAATCAATGTCAAAGGTCAAGTACACGGGACCGTCTCCGAGGATCTCGCGGATTTGTCCAACCAGCTCCTTCTCTGGCAGCTCATGCACCATAGGTGCTGGCAACTGGTGAATACCCAAGGTGTCATCATTCCAGGTACGGATCCCTACCTGTACTGAATGATCGACATCAATAAGACCTTCCTTCACGGCTTTGTAAAACATCGTCCCATGACTGATACTTTCGCGACTTTCGTCGGGCCAGGTATCGGTGTGCGCATCAAAATAAGGCAATCACCAGGTCCTGGATTCTGCGGATGCGATTGACCACCAAGATGATGCAGAACGCCCCAGACAGCGTTGAGAGCCGTTTGAATAGCCCCTTCCGCCCATCCGGGGGTAAACGAAATATCGTCACCCGCGAGGAAAACACCTCTTTGCTCCATTGGAAATGTTCGTTGATAAAAGTGAGTGTACATCATCCTGTTGTATCGATAGTGACCAGGTAAAGCGCCCTTGAAAGCACCTAGAAAATTTTCTTCCAATTCCCATGAGATGGTGACTGGGTTGCTTTTGATATGACTAGCAATATCCACATGAGGATAAATTTTCAACAAGGACGACAACGACAGTCTGGTACGTTTTTCCATGGACAGGGGTAACATTTTCAGTGCATCCCCCATCCAGGAATAGGTCAAGCAAATAACCGCCGGTCGCTCCAGGCCGTAGTCAAAAAGATAGGTGCCTCGTGTCAAACGGTCTGTAAGCGTCATACTCAGTGACTGAGCCTCCACATCGTAATGTGGGTTTTTCCAGAAGGGCCGGTCCACCAGCACGAAGGTCTTGGATGACTGCATATAGCGAGTTCGGTCCAGAGCCATCCACATGCGGTCCGAAAAAAAGGGCTTCTTCTACTTCAATGGAAGTTGTCAACAACCAGCTTTGACATGTCAATACGACGGCAGCATAAGATTCGGCCATGCCCCATTCATTTTCGAGTACCAGGGAAACACCATCATAATGCCGATATATTCGTTTTACTTTACCGTGTGGAGCCCCGCCGTTCAGTTCTTTCAATGAGTGATCATGATGACAGCGATGACTCCAGAGGCCACAAGGTACCTGCTGGGCACCACCTACCACCATATACTGATGATCATCAAACTCGCAAAAAATTACCCGGAAAATTTCCAGCATCGTGTTCTGAAAATCAGAGTCCCATCCCCCTGTACCAAAACCTATTTGTCCGAAGGTTTCCTTGAATTCATAGGGGAGGTTCACAAATGCCTGGGCGCTACATAAAAAATCATAAAATGTCCGGTCATCCCAGTCTCGGACCAAATCATTCCAAATTTTCTTGATGGTGATAACATCCTTTTCACCCATGGCTTGCTGCAACTTGTCCATTTGCCCGACTTCATTGAGCGCATTGCGCCAAGCGCTCAGGATATCTGTAAAAGTGCCTGGAAAGTCTTCAAGACGGCTTCCATGATAGCGTTTCCCCAATAGTTCGACGGTGGTATGCCCCGCCGCCTCTGAAATGGGATTGGGAAACGCTTGTCTGCGCAGATTCAGCAAGTCTGCATAATGCCAGAATAGTTTCCCCGAAGCGGGGAATCTCATCCCGCCAAGTTCAGCGACAATATCGCTATCCGCCCCCTCAAAGCGATGAGAACGCAGACGTCCACCTATCCAACCCGCTTCATACACCACAGGACGCAACCCAAGACGCATTAATTCATAAGCGGTCACCATACCAGCTATACCTGCTCCAACAATGGCTACAGGTGTTCCCTTTCGCTCCTCTGGCAAGCTCCCCAATCCAGGTTGAGCGGTTAACCAGCGTAGATAATCAAAGGGAAAATCCGGACATAATGCCTGAAAATCAATGTATTCTGACATAATATCCTCACATTCCAATGTCCGGCATATCACCCAATTGTTCCAGATAAGATCGGGACTCAGAATGTGGCACGGCACAATACAGGGCTAACCGCAAGACTATTAAACTGAATAGGGCCACCAGCAACATGTCCCAATAGAAGGGAATCCAGCCAATGCCTCCCACCTCTGACGTGCCCAATTTGGTGAGGACCCACATGCCTCCAAAATAGGGAATCAACCACCAACCATACTTCCAGCCAAAGGCGGTGATCTTATGCTGACCAGTCATATAAAACCATAGTAAAGCCAGCACCATGAAAATCAGCAACATGCCAAAGAGAAAATCGAGCGTTGACACCCCTGACCAGAAGATAATCAGGTTAGCCGCAATGAAAGCGAAAGGGGCAATAACGGGAGCGGCCCATAAGCGAAAGGGGCGATGTAGCTCAGGTGCGGCCTTGCGGAGTTGCAAAAGAACAATGGGGCCCAAACCATATGAAAGTGAAGTTATGGATGCTACATAGGTGGTCATTTTCTGCCAGGATGGAAAGGGTAGCAAAAACAAGAAGCCAACCCCAATCACCACGAACACCGCGATAAAAGGTACGCCAATTTTATTGATAGTCGTCAAATTAGACGTTGGTTTTTTGGGATACAGTTCACCAATCGCCATGGTGATGCGAGAACTGGTAGTCGTATACATCATTGCCGTACCTGTAGGAGATACTAGGGCATCGGCATAAAGCAAATAAGCCAACCAGCCCAAACCCAACATCCCGGCGATGGCGGCAAAAGGACCGTTAATACCCGGAAAATTTACGCCTGTCCAGCCTTTTGCAGCTAGGTAATGAGGGGCCACACTCAAAAGAAAAGCACATTGCAGCCCCACATACACCACAATACCAATGGCTACCGAGATGGTGACTCCCACGGGGATACTGATTCGCGGATTTTTTGCTTCGCCCCCCAATTCCACTGCCTGCCGAAAACCAAGATAGCTAAACACAATACCGGTCGTTGCAATACTGGCAAACATGCCCTTCAGGTAACCGGCGTGATGGGCAGCCGTCACATGCAGATTTTCGGGATGAAAAGCATAACTCAGGAACATTACGATGACGATCAAGGGAATTAATAATTTAATCACCATCAGCACGCGGCTCACATTCAGAATGGTACCAATGCGAAACATATTAATGGCTGCCAACAAGATTAGCAGACCGCCGCTGACCACCAGCCCAAGCCCGCTCAACAAAGAACTGTGAGTCTGCAACAGCCCTGGTATATAATTGTTGGCATAGGTCACCATGGCAACCACTTCCGTTGGTGCCGTAGTGACATAGCCCAGAAACAATATCCAGGTCCAGACCATAGCCAACATGGGGCCGTTTCCCACCCGACTGATGTGCACGGCACCGCCACTACGGGGAATTAAGGGGCCCAATTCGGCATAACACATGGCGAGGGATAGGATTAAAAATCCGCCAATAGCCCAAGACCAGATGCCATAGGGCCCCGCGACCTGAGCCGTCAGCATCGGACCCAGCAACCAGCCAGAACCAATAATACCAGTAAGGCTCGCGAATAATAGGCCCAACATGGTCCCGTCTCGCTTCAAGCCCTTGGCGAGGAAAAGTTTACCGTGTCCTGTTCCCACCTGCGGATGGTTTATAGCCATAATATACTCCTGCGGCATTGTTCACATTTTTGATGCAATATTTTAAGCAAAACCAGTGCCATCATCTGAACAAGGTTTAATTTTTACTTTTTAGTAAAATATAGGGAATAAGCGCACCATATTGGAGCCTTTGCACCTAATGAGCAACCCATTTACACCAAAAAGGAACAAATCAATGCCGGATGCCGCTATTTTCAGAAAGTAAAATTTTTTGCCAGAACTCCGCATTTCCAGCTATCGGGTTATGATAGGGAACAAACCCCAAACTACGGTATAGTGCCTTGGCAGGTAGATTGTTTTCCAGAACCTCAAGGGTGATTTTGCAAAATCCTGCCTGCTTAGCCTCTTCGGCTATCTGCAAGAGCAGAGCTTTACCCACCCCCTGCCCCTGAAAATCCTCAGATACATAAAAATCATGGATATTGAGCAATGGTGCGCATTGAAAAGTCGAAAACCCCTCAAGACAGATTGCCATAGCCACAGGCTTCATGTGGTCATAGGCCAGGAAGGCGTGTACCCAACTCCTTTCACCCAATGCCCGCCAAATGGCAGCAAGGCGATCCGTGCTCAGAGCCTCCCCCTGCCCTACCGGCAAACTGGCATAGCTATTCAGGAGTATTGTAAGTGCCTGCCGGTGCTCTTCCGAGGTAAAATTCACATGTACCACTTTCAATTTCACGCTTTCACGCATCCATGATCCGGATATACGCCTCCGCATTACGATAATCCTTGAGATAATCATTCAAAGCTCTTGCGGAACACATAATATCATGATGAATATCTGCAACCAACAATTGCTCGCCACGCTCTGCGCGTACAAGATCATTGCCAAATGGATCACAAATAACACTTTTCCCAAAATAATCAAACATGGCATCGTGCCCAGAATAATTGGCATAGACGACAAACATCCCATTTTCTTGTGCCCTGGCGGGAATTAGGCGATCTGAAACTGATTCAAACGGATGCATATTGGCTGTCGGCACCACCAAAATTTCGGCACCTGCCAATGCCAATGTTCTTGCCACCTCGGGAAACTCAATATCATAACAAATTCCGGAACCTATACGAAATCCATGTAGCATAATAGGCAAACAGTATCCTTTCCCTGGACTGAACTGTGCCCGATCTACGTTGCCAAACAACATCACCTTTCGATATGTCAGCAATAGCTCGCCATTAGACGAAATGACATTGATGGAATTATAGACAAAACCAGCCGGGTCACGCTCAGGATACCCATAGACAATCGTCAGTTTAGCCGCTCGCGCGCAAGCCGCTATGACCTGCATCGATACCCCGTGGGCAAATTCGGCTAGCGTTTGTACCGCCTGCAATCCGATGGCATAACCCGTCAAGTACATTTCAGGGAAAACCAGCAAATCAACACCTCTACTAACTACAATACTGTTTAGATAGATAACTTTCTGTCAGAATAGCGGCCATGTTCTACTTTGGGGGAGACATGACAATGGCACGTACCAAGGCACAATTATCCACAGGCGCTCGTCTGGCCGACTACCTGACGGTGGGCTATCTGGCGATGCGCTGTCCCATTGGAAAAGTCCGGGAGACATTGGCGCAACAAAGTCTGGAAAGCCAACGCCGACGTGGATTGCCCCATGACGTGCTGATCTACTTCGTACTCGCGATGGTGCTCTATGCCAATGTCGCCTACGAGGAGGTGCTCCGTTTGGTGCTCGAAGGGCTGCGACCTTTGCTCGGGAATGAGGGCTTACTGCAGAGCACGGTCAGCAAAGGGGCGATCTCCCAAGCCCGCAGGCGTGTCGGTCCAGGCCCACTGAAGGCGTTGTATCAAGCGCAGGTCCAGCCGCATGGCCCACAGGGGATGCCAAGCGTATTTTATCGCGGTCTGCGGATCATGGCCATCGACGGCTCCACCCTGGATATGCCGGATGAAGCCGCCAATGCAGAATGCTACGGCTACCCACCGGCATCCCGAGCGCATCGGCTTTTCCCCAGCTCCGATTTGTCGCCATGGCCGAATGAGGCACCCACACCTTGTGCTACGCGGAACCCGGGCCTTACCAACAAGGAGAGCGGGACTTGGCCTTATCGGTCATGGCGCATGCGGATTCCAGCATGCTGGTGACCGCCGATCGGGGTTTTATAGCTACGCATTCTGGCAGCATTCCCTCGCCACCGGCGCCAGACTGCTGTTTCGACTGAGCCGCGTGGTGCAATTGCCCCGAGAAGAAATCTTGCCCGACGGGTCTTATCTCAGCACGATTTATCCCACTTCATACAGACCGGAAAAAACAGCGCCATGGGATCCGCGTGCGGGTGATCGAATATACCTTGAAGGGCATCCCCGATGCAGAATCTTCTTACCGGCTGATGACCAGTTGGCTGGACCCCATAGAAGCCCCGGCCGTGGAGTTGGCCGCCCTGTATCATCAGCGCTGGGCCATCGAATCGAGTTTCGATGAACTCAAAACCCATCTGGCCGAGCGCCGTGTCGTGCTGCGGAGTAAGCGACTGGAATTGGTAGAGCAGGAATTCTATGCCCTCCTATTGGTCCATGCCGCTATCCGCCACCTGATGACCGAAGCGGCAGCGCAAACCCGACAGGCAGCCCAGGACCGGTCCTTCATCCATGCGGTGCGCGTCCTGCATCGCTGTCTTCCGGCAGTCGCCGCTATTCCCCCCTCGGGGTAGGTCTGTAAGGATAGAGGCGATCCATTGCGGATACCGTGTGACCCATGCCCCATGATTCTTACTATCTAAACATTATTGTTCCTAACCAACATCGAATCCATCAGCTTACCAAAACCATTGGTCAAGTGGAGTTATGAACCGACCCGGCCGGAAGATGTACCGGGCGCTTTCATGCGAGCTTATGCAGTAGCCATGCAGGCTCCCCAAGGGCCGGTATTTCTCTTTCTTCCCCTGGATGACTGGAACAAGAAGATGGTCGAAATCGAGGTCTTGCGCAATGTTTGTACGCGGCAAGCTCCCGATCCCGCGCTGCTGCCTGTTTTTGCCCAACGGATAAACGAAAGCCGCCAACCTGTGATTGTATATGGTGCCGACGTGGCGAGAAGTGAAGGGTGGAATGAGGCCATTCAGTTTGCCGAAACCCTTGGCGCTCCAGTATGGATGGCTCCTTTCTCCGAACGAAATGCTTTTCCCGAAACCATCCCTTGTTTCAAGGGACCCTGCCTTCGGGGATTGGGACGCTTACCCAAGCCCTAACTGGACATGATCTGGTGATTGTAGTTGGTGCTCCTGTCTTTCGTTACTACCCTTGGATTCCTGGAAAGTACCTGCCGGATGGCGCCCTCCTGTTGCATGTCACAGATGATCCTGACATTTCCGCTAAGGCGGTCGTTGGCGATAGTCTGGTCAGTGATAGTCGACTTTTCCTTCAGGGCATTCTGGGATTGACCCATAAAAGACCGTTTAAAGCCGAAAAAAATCGTCCTCCAAGCAGCAACCGGACGGCGCGCCCGATCCACCCGCATGCGGTTTTGGAAGTCATGGCAGAATCGATGGCCGCGCCCTGTCTCCTGGTTGAAGAGAGCCCTTCCATCGTCCCCATGATGCAGGACGTTTTTCGACTTTCCGCGCCGGATACCTTCTATGCTGCTGCCTCTGGATGCCTGGGGTGGGGACTTCCAGCTGCCGTAGGACTAGCCCTTGGTGAACGGCAGGCCGGAACCCATCGCCCCGTGCTTGCCTTGCTGGGCGACGGGTCATTCCAATACTCTCTTCAGGCGCTTTATACGGGCGTACAACAGCAGCTCCAGATCATTGCCGTCGTATTTCAGAACGAGGAATATGGGATCCTCAAGCAATTTGCCATCCTGGAAAACACTCCCCATGTTCCCGGGCTGGACCTTCCGGGTTTGGATTGCGTTTCCCTGGCACAGGGATATGGGGCAACAAGTGTGCTGTCAACTTCCTTGGTTGAGTTTGCAGAGCACTTCAAAAAAGCTTTGCAGCAGGCAGGCGTCACCGTACTGGTCATTCCGATCACCAAACGCTTGTCACCCCTTTATTGACCAGTCTCACTGTCTTTATTAACCCGGCCCTGCAGCGCTCCCAAAATCATTGCTGATTCTGCTGTGCTGCCAATGCCAGGGATAAGCATTGACACCTTCAATTGCAGAAAATCAATTTGTGGATTACTTGGTTTATAACAACCAGATCGGTTTTTTTTCACGGTTCAAGTATACATCATGGAAATGATAATTATCATTCTTCATAACTAACTGATTGTTTATCCGTTAATGAAATAATGGCACATTTCATGCTACTAGAAAAATGACGGTGAAAGCTTTGCTGATAGTCGTCTTTACTTTCTTAGCATGTTTGCATGAGGAGTTTGCTATAATGTTAATGGAAAACACTTTACCGATCCTGCTGAGTCGCCTCGACTTTGCCTGGATCACTTCGATGCATATCCTCTGGACACCATTGACCATTGGTGTTTCCTGGATTCTGTTCGGGCTGGAGGTGGCCTGGTTACGCACCAAGGACGAGCGATGGTATCGTCTCAACCGCTTTTTCGAAAAAATCTTCATCATCAATTTCGGTGCGGGCGTTGCCACTGGCGTCACCATGGAAATGGCCTTTGGGATCCTTTATGGCCCATTTTCTCAAGCCGTAGGCCCTTTCTTCGGCAATATTCTCGGCTTCGAAACCATCACGGCTTTTATGTATGAGGCGGGTTTCATCGGTCTCATGATTTTTGGATGGAACAAAATTGGCAAGGGCATGCACCTGTTTGCCACCTTCAATGTGGCCTTTGCTTCCAGTTTATCCGCCTACTGGATTCTGGTGGCCAACGGCTGGATGCAGACGCCGGATGGTGTAGTACTCAAAGATGGCCTCTTTCAGGTGACCAACTGGTGGAGTGCCATTTTTAATGAAAGTAATGATTGGGGATTTCCTCATATGTGGGTCGCGACCATGATCCTGGGATTTTTTGTGCTGGCAGGGACCAGCGCCTGGTTCATTCTCAGAAACCGTCATGCGGATCTCTTCGTCAAGATGCTGAAACCCGCGATTTTGGCGCTGTTGATCATAACGCCCATTCAAATATGGTTAGGGGATAGCTTGGGTGTCGATGTTGCCCATAGCGAGCCAACCTCCCTGGCGGCCATGGAGGGGCATTACCATACGTACCTGCCGGACGGAAAACCTAACACCGCCTGGAATCTCATCAGCATTCCCAATGCCAACAACGACGGTAGCCTATTTTCCATTCAGATCCCTCATGTCCTGAGCTTGCTGGAGACGCACACCTGGAATGGCGTGGTTCCTGGCCTTGATCAGTTCCCGGCCAAGGATCGTCCGAATGTGTGGGTGCCTTTCTATTCCTTCCGGATCATGGTGGCCATTGGCTTCTTCCTCTTCTTCATGGCCTTGTGGGGTACCTCACTGATCATCCGTGGCAAACTCACCGTGGAAGGACTGCGGCAACGCCCCTGGTTTCTGCGGGCGATGGTGTTCGGCGCCTTTCTCCCCTATCTGGCCGTTTGGACTGGCTGGTGGACCCGCGAAGTAGGGCGTCAACCCTGGGTGGTCTTCAACATCATGCGTACTTACGAGGGGGTAAGTCACATGGGGCTTGGTCAGGAAATTGCCTGGTTTACCGGGTACGGCATTTTTGAACTGACCGTCTGGGCCGGGGCCTGGTATTTCTTTTCACGCGTCATCCGGAAAGGTCCTGATCTGGAAAGTCCCTTGCCGGGCGCCCCTGAACAGGATGTGGCCAGCGACGAACACGCCGGCGGAGGCATGGTCACGCCGACTTTTGCCAAGCCCGCCGTGGGGAAACATCTTTAATCACGCCCCTCCGGCGGCAAGCGCTGCAGGGGGGTTCCCGGTCAACCCGAAAGGGTTGAACGGGACATTCTTAAGGAGTCAATCATGATGTTCGATCTTGCCCGAATCGCTACGACGCTGACGACGTGGTGGTGGCTGTTACTCAGTTTGTTGTTTCTTTTTTTCATTGCATTGGACGGAGCAGATCTTGGGGCGGGTGTTTTTGCCTTGTTTTCCCCGGATGAGCAGGAACGTGGCGCGATTATGGCGTCCATGGCCGGGATATGGGATGGCAATGAAACCTGGCTCGTCGTGGCAGGCGGTGTTTTGTTTGGCGCTTTTCCATTGGTGTATGGCTCTGCCTTCAATTATCTGATGATCCCGTTGATGTTGGCCTTGTGGGGAGTCATTTCTCGGGCCGTCGCCTTCGAGTTTCATGTGCATGCCACTGGGAGTAAACGGTTCTGGGGCTGGGCATTCGCCGGCGGCAGCTTCCTGGCACCCTTTGGGGCCGGCCTGGCTTTGGGTGCCACCCTGCAGGGGTTTCCCATGCATGCCGGCGCGGCCATGGCGAAAGGGGCTCCCGGCCTTTTTGTGAACTCTCCGGTTCCTCATTTTACCGGTAATGCCCTGACCTTTTTGACCCCCTTCAGTATTTTCACGGGATTTGGAGCCGTGATTGCGGCTGGACTGGCTGGCGGATTGTATCTGTGTGCCCGTTTCGAGAAGGGAGACCCCATCAACGTGAAAGCGCAACGCTGGACCACCTGGTTTTCGTACCTTGCCTTGGCGGCCATCGTGGTGATATTGATCTGGTCTTACGCGATTTTCCCCTGGGCGGCGGCAAAATGGACGGGCTCTTATTGGTGGGTATGGGCTTTATGGTTCTTGGTGGTACTGTTTTTTGCCTACAAATCCATGATGAATCATTCCATGCAGCACGACTTTACTGCCCTGCTCTGGGGTGAGGGAGTGGTCGTTCTGCTGTGGTTTGCCATGTGGGCGACCATGTATCCCTATATCGTGCCTGAAACCTGGACGATCTCGGCAGCGGCCAATCCCGCCAATTCCATTGCCGTGTTTACCTTGTTCATGACGGGTTTCGTGCCCATCATGATCATGTATAACGCCTATCAGATTTGGGTCTTTCGGGGTCGGATGACCAAAATGGCCAGCTACGCAGGTCATTAGAGCTGTGGGGAGGATCCCGTGTTTGGGTATCCTCCCACAATATCGGCAACAGATTAAACAGGCGCAATGCCTTGGAGCAAGTCATGAAATTCATTTCTTCTGTGTATGGTAAGCGGGAGCTGGAAGGCCGCCCCGATGATTACGCAATCCTGGATATTCTGGATGCATTGGAAAGTCAACATGATTTGGTCAACGAAAAATGGGAAGCTCTCATGGGGGAACTGGACGCGCTCAATGTCGAAGAGGCATTGGATAGCCGGGCACGGATAACCATGTCCGACCGCCGCTTGCTCCTGGAGCAGGAGCTATCTCGTTACCAACGTTTCTTTCGGGTCCTTCGCCAAAGTTTGGTAAGGACCAAAAGTTGTTTTCCTTGAGTTGACCACAGTTTTGTTCTTTGCCTCCGAACCGTGCTTGCCAAGCAGGCTCGTATTCTGAAAGTATCTATTGGATTCTAGCCATCCGTTGCTTACTCTGGGTTCGGAGGTTTTTACATGTCCAAGGAAACACAGTGCTTATGCATGACCCGATATGGACGCTTTCCGGTGAATCGGATTGCGTGCGCTGTCCTATGCGCAAGCTGAGTATTTTTGCCGGGCTCAGCATTACAGACTTGTCCGACCTGGGTATGGATGTAAAAGACATTCATTTGCCTGCTGGTGCCGAGCTATACCGCCAAGGCGAATCAGCCAGTTATGCCTTTACCTTACGTTCTGGGGCAATCAAACTCAGCGTACAGAAGAATGGCCAGCCTGGCCCAAGAATCGTACGTCTGCTGAGAGACGGAGACTTATTAGGATTCGAAGGATTGGGTCAGGCTCGTCAACGTTATCAACATACTGCCACGGCGCTGGCAGCGTCGGATTTATGTTTGCTGGATCTGGCAACCTTGAACCACTTGTCCGAGAATCTTCCCAAAATTCGCCAGGCACTGCTAGAACGATGGCAAAGGGCTCTGGAAGATGCAGAATTGCATCTTGCCGAAACAGGGTCCGGTAAGGCCGAGTCCTCGGTTGCTGCTTTTTTATGTCAATGGTGCAGAGTATTTCCCGATGGAAGCTTGGTAGCCTTTCCAATGGAGCGAAAGGATCTGGCCAGTTACCTGGGACTTTCTTCAGCCCATGTTTCCAGAATCATGGCAGAATTCAAGCGTCAGGGATACGTCAAGGAATCCGGTAATCGCATCCGTATTGAACGACTTCCGCTACTCCGGATTACCGGAGGCTTGGAGCCCAAGGTCTAAGCCCCAAGATCTACGCTATGACGGAGCCATGCTTCATCCTGAATGTCACCGATGTGCACAATACACTTTCGGGCGACGCTCTATATACAGATCCCAGCCGTACGACGACAGATCCGGCGGGTGGAGCGGTATTGGGGGCGTGGCAGGTGCTGCGACAGGCACCGGGCTAGGTGGTCTGACGGGCTATGCGCTTGGCCATCAGGGTGCGGTTTCCGAACAGGGCAGCACCTGGTAACTATTCGGGTCCCAATAGCTCCCGGCTCTGCAGAACAAAATATCTGCCCTAGATATGGTACTGAGCTCTGGGCAGATGGTCCTTGACCCCCACTTAAAACGGCCAGGAACTAAAATCACTTATTCATGTCCACCATTCAGTACAGATTTTTAAAGTGGATAAAATCTATAGTGAAGGTGAAGTAATGAAACTCCGTGGAGCTCTTCTTGCTATTCCATTCGTGATGACAGCCACATCTGCTTTTGCTGCTCCAGTAGCCACTGTCAATGGTGTAAGTATTCAGAATAGTGAAGTGCAGGCCATCATGGCCATGAATCCTTCCTTGGCCAAGATTCCTCATGCCCATAAGGACATTGTGCAAAACCTGATCAACATGGAGCTCTTGTATCAATATGCCGAGAGACAGGGACTGCAACACTCCGGTACAGTAAAAACGCGCTTGGCCTTGGCCAATCGCCAGATTCTGGCGAACGCCGCCGTCGATCAATATGTTCGACAACACCCCATTCCAGAAACCGACATCCGCGCAGCTTATGAGAAAATGATTCAGACGATGGGTAAGGAAAAGTATAAGGTACGACAGATTCTTGTCAAAACCAAAGGCAAAGCAGATGAAATCCTGACGCAACTCAAAAATGGGCATCGATTTTCCGCGCTAGCCAGAAAGAATTCCATCGATAAAGCGAACGCCATTCATGGAGGTCAACTTGGATGGATTATTCCGAGTATGTTTGTGCCAAGTTTGGCACGCGCCATCGAAACAGCTCCTATAGGTAAACCGGTTGGTCCCTTAAAGTCAGACTTTGGCTACCGTATCATTGAGGTGCAGGCGGCCCATGCTTTGACTCCTCCTCCCTTTAAAGCAGTGCAGGACCGTATCAAGACCCAACTGTCGGAGCAGGAGGCAGCCCGATTCGTAACCGTCCTAAGAAAAAAAGCGAAAATCATTATTCATCGCTGAAGCTTGATGGTGGCCAATGAAAACTGACCGATTTATTTTATGTTTAGCTGGTAGAACCGGGAGATACCTATGACGCCAGCATCATCGCAGGGAACTTTCCATGGGTATTTCGGTCTTTCACCAGTGGTGAAGGAACCCTGCTTCCTGCCGATTGTTTGGGTCTCAAGGGTTTTTTTGACATAAGGAGGATAGTCATGAAAAGAAGCCCTCTCTCGAAAACAAAACGCCGGTGGTTCACCTTGCTGAGCCTGCCCGTCCTGGGCATCGCGGCGATGGCCTTTCCCCTCGCTCATGCGGCGACTAGCTATGTCTCAGTAGATGGGCATTCAGTGCCTGTTTCCACAGAAAACCGCACTATCCACATCCCGGGAGGGATTATTCAGATACACACCGTTACCTGGGGAACTCAGGGTATGCCAGAACATATGCACGTTACCGCCGGGCAGCTCTCCCCCGTGCAGGCGGAAGCGATGCTCCATCGGAGTTTATGGCAAATGCGTTCCATGCAAGTCGCGATGGATCGCCAGATTGCCGAGATGAATCAGTTGATGCGGGTGTCTTTTGGCCCCTTCGCAAATCCCCTTTTTAACTTTCCGGAGCCGGTCATGATGACCAGAATATTTTTGCCGGGACCGGTCATGCCCCCTCCGGCACCTCCAGCCCACCTGGCACCAGCTCCCGCAAAAACTCTGCCGGGCCATGAAGTCATGTCGGTGCGCTGGCGGCACCCACAGCAACCCGCCAGTCCTAAGTTGCCCATTTAATGGCATTTATTCGATACACCCCAAAGACCAGCTCGCGGTGTCTGAACACGAGCAGCAGGTGATGATGGCGAATACTCCAAAAGTCTCTTGGAATCAGGCATCTGCCGGGAATCTGTTCAATCCCTTGACAGATTCAGCCCCACGTCACGGGGCATTTTTTCTGAGGAAGGGTTAGGTGCCTACGCGATCGTATCGAAGCCATATTGGGACTTTCCTTTTCTGTCTTGCCTGGATTCCCGCCGTTGCAACCGCTGGTCAATTACGGGCCTCAGTAATCCCCCAATATCCCATACATGTTCTGGAAATGCCCAAATCGGTGGCAGGAATGTCATTAGTGGAGATTGAAAAATGGGCGCATCTGGGAGATCCGGCGGCAGAAAACGCCTTAGGTGTGGATTACTTACATGGAAGAGGCGTTCGGGAAAACTGGAAAAAAGCCGACATCTGGTTTCGTAAATCCGCCCATGCTGGCAATGCCAATGGCGCATTTCATCTGGCCTTTGCCTATAACTTTGGCGAAGGGGTCCCCATGAATACCCACAAGGCCGTGTACTGGTGGCAACAATCCGCCAAAGACCGACGGAAATGAGCCGTTCTTGTGTTCAAGCGTATGGTGAAAATCCTTGCGGTGATTTTGTTCGCTGCTTTCTGGGAATTGTGGATCGGTCATCAAGGACACCTGCATATTGAACGGGTTTTTTGCCTCCAGAAATATCCAGCAACTTCCAGATGATTGTTTTAACTCACCCCGAAGGATGTCATCAGAACCATGCTGAACGGCTAGGCGGCATCGAAAGGCTCGGTACTGCATTTTAATTTTACGGCATTCATATTCCATGCAGGTTGGACAACCGTAACTTGTGTTTTATTCATGGCGCCGGGATTCACATGGAGCGCAATGAATATGGCCATAAATATGCCGCAACAGAGCAACAAGATAGTGACAACGCCGCGCTTGATCGCCCTCTTAAAAGACGGCCCCCTGTTGAATGAGCTTTGCGTTGTGGCTAGCTCCCAACACCACCACCAGCCTATCACTGTCCATCCAAGAAAGAAATTGATTAGATATAAACCATATCTATTTTTCTTCGTTCTGCACCATAGTGAAGGTAAAAGATAACCTATAAATGCCGCACAAATGATGGCGGATTTCTTCAAAATGGAGAGATATAAAGGTAGAATATGGAATTCTGTACCAGTCATTCATAGCCCCTTCTGTGGTATAAACAACAAAAAGGATAGGCTATGTGCTATCATGGACTGGTTTCTCCAGAATGTAGAAGGATGTGCTCAATCTAGACTGACTTTGCTTCCGGAGAGTTCCTCTACGGCATGAAAACTGCGTCTGTGGAAGAATCGACCGTATGAATTACATGATGAACGTAAAGTGATATTGACGTATATTTGCCAAGAATCAGGAGACCGCAACCATGTTATGGCTGATGCCTGTTGCTTTATGGTTACATATTACATCGAGATCTGGTCGTTACTCATCCTTATATCAGGGACAAAATCGATTGATACTGATGGCTGGAACCAACCAGCATTTTCCTCCTTTAGGAAAGCGTGTTTCAGGCTCAATAGGGTATGCGTATTGGGGTAACAATATCAACACATTCGCGGCCTTGGCCCATGCGCGGCCGGACAACTGGATTTTGTCGCTGGGTACGAGGAGCCCCGAAGGACAACGGCGGCATCCGGTGGTGATGGCCCAGCTTTTCGGAGGACTGGCTTTTGCCCATGCCAAGCACGCTATTTTGGCCCCCTCCTTGCACTGTTTGGGTTTGAAGAGCGGACCACTGTCGCGGAAATGGAAGGTTCTGCAGGGTCAGCAAGCGCTCTCAAGACTCCTGAAAATATCCGCTCAGGGGAATGGTCTTGTCCTCCGCGTGGCCGCCTATGGAGATAAGCCCGCAGAATATGCGCAGATAATTCGTTTCTTCAGCCCCCCTATCCACAAGGAATATCCGAATGTAGCCATTATTGCCGCGCTCCCGATACCGGATGCAAAACACGGGAACATCAGTCGGCGTGCCTGGCTGAAAGATATCCAAAACACGCGCCAACTGGTGAACGGCTATGCACTGCTTCAAGGAAAGAATACGACGTCTCGGCACCTTGCTTGGGTTCCCTCATCCTGGATAGCTTCGGGAGTTCGTCTTGCGGAAGAAACCCAACAAATATCATGACGGTCAAATTTCAACAAAGCTTTGGCCGGCATGGGGGAAAGCGAGGTAGTCATTGAGGTTGGTGCTGCCAGTCCTCTCCCAGGGCGGCATGATTGAAGAGCACAAAGCGATGATGCGCGATGACCTCGATCCGGGCAAAGGCGACATTGCTGCACTCCTGCTCACAAGGCATGGGCTCCATGCCAAAGCCGATTTTGAGTTCCGATGGTCGCCCGGTCTTGGGAAAGACAAATAGTGGCCGATAATGCCCTGCGTTGCTACACTGGAAGCATGCCAAACGCTCTACCGCATATTCTCCTGCAAGAACAGTTCATCAACCGCTTCAACGGTCGCACACTCATCGTGCATCGCGGTTTTCCGGATCAGTATTTCAAGGATCTGCTGGAACAACCCGGCGGGGGTGGGCATTTTCGGGTAGATAGCCGTATCGCCCCGAGCAACCCGCCGACGCCCATCGAATGGGTCGTGCACCATCATATCCTTCCTCTGGATTTACCCATGCCCCTGCTGATCAAGGTGAATGCCGACGCCCTCTATCTACGCCATCTCCTGCACGGCGCTCACGCCGGGCACCCGAGCGAGATTCTCTGGATGCTGGATGCCATCCGTGAACGCTATCATGTGCGTTTGGATCGCCAGCAAGGGACTTATCTGGCCGTGCCAGGGATGCCGGTTGCGGACAATGACATCGACTATGATTTCAACCATGACTGAAGCACTGGATGATGCCAGCCTGTTGCGCTACGCCCGCCAGATTCTCCTGCCGGAAATTGACCTTGCCGGACAAGAGCAACTGCTGCACGGTCGGGTACTCATTGTCGGCATGGGCGGGCTGGGTTGTCCGGCCGCCCAATATCTGGCTGCGGCGGGGGTGGGGCAACTGACGGTCTGTGATGGCGACCAGATAGAATCCAGCAACTTGCAGCGCCAGATTCTCTATGGCGAAGCCGATGCAGGGCGCAGCAAAGCCATTGCCGCCCGGGAACGGCTGCTGGCCCTGAATCCCCATATCCGGGTGAGCGCCTGGACTGAGCACGCCCAGGCAGAATCCCTGGGCATCGCCCTGGAAACCCATGATCTGGTACTGGATTGCACCGATAATTTCCAGAGTCGCCATCTCATCAACCGCGCCTGTTGCGCGGCGCGTAAGCCCTTGGTCAGTGCCGCTGCGATCCGCTGGGAAGGGCAGATCAGCGTCTTTGATTTTCGCAAGGCAGATACTGCCTGTTACGCCTGCCTCTATCCGGAACAGAGCGCCGACAACATGGAAGACAGCTGCTCCCGCAATGGCGTCCTGGGTCCTTTACTGGGCATTCTCGGCAGCATGCAGGCTGTTGAGGCGATTCGCCTGCTCAGTGGTCATGATTCGCCCCTGAATGGACAATTATTCCTGCTCGATGCCCTACACTGGCAGTGGCGGCAGGTGCAACTGCGCCGCGACCCTACCTGTGGAGTTTGTGGATGAAAGCCCTCAGTCTTCCCCGCACCCTCGCCAATGCCCTGCTCAGCGACCTGCAATCCGGTAGAGGCGAAGGACTGGTGGGGGCTCTCCACGAACGACCCTGTTCGGTTTATCCGGCACAAGGAAGCGAACGCGCCGCAGCGCTGGAACTGCTTACCAGCCGGGGCGAAAGCCTTTTTGCCTGCTACGCGGCAGCACCCCGGAACCCTACCCCTACCCCGCCGGAAACGCCTCAGCCTCCCTTTGACCCACCCTATCAAATTCGTTTGGCCACCGACATACGCGGTGTGATTGTCCTGCGCGCCTATACCCGGGACGGCGGACAAAGCTGGCAGGAAAACATCATCGTGCTGGAAAATGACTGAGCACGACGATTTTTCCGTCATGTCCTTCAATATCCAGGTAGGGATTGGTTCTCACCGGGCTCGTCACATGCTCCTGCATGGCTGGAAATATGTCATGCCCCATGGTCAGAGTCTGCGCAACCTGGAACGCATCGCCGAAATTCTGCGTGAAGCCGACATCGCCGGACTGAATGAAGTGGATGCCGGCTCTTTTCGCAGCCAGTATGTGAATCAGGCCGGTTTTCTGGCCGAGCGCGCTCAGTTCCCCTATTGGGCCCAGCAACGCACCCGGGATTTTGGCGAACTGGCCCAGCACAGTAACAGCGTGCTCTCGCGCTGGCCTATTGCCCACAGTGAACCCCACGCCCTGCCCAGCTTCATGAAAGGCCGTGGCATGCTGGAAACTCGCATGGAAATCAACGGTAGACCACTGACCGTAGTCATCACCCATCTGGGATTAAGTCGTCACGCTCGCTTCAGTCAAATCCGCGATCTGGCCCAGCGCCTGCGCCAGCACGGATCGCTGATTCTCATGGGCGATTTCAACTGTACAGCGCGTTCCCCGGAAATCCGCCTGTTGCTGGCCGAAAGCAACTTGCAGGCACCGCCCTGGAACCCGCCCACTTTTCCGAGCTGGTCACCGCGTTTTTCCTTCGACCATATTTTCTGCAGCCGGGATCTGGAATTCACCGAAATCGAAAGTATCGGTGAACCGCTCTCCGATCACCTCGCCCTCAAGGCGCGACTGCGCTGGAACTCGAAGACAGGGGCAAATGCAAGGCACCCGTCACGCTGAAGGGAATGCGACTATTGAATATCCCCATCACCAGATAACCCTTGACCGCATAGGGCAATCCTTTCCGGCTATCCACAGTGCTCAGATCCCCCAGGAGGGGCAAGAGATTGCCCGTCACCGGAACCGAAACAATGCGGCTCCCATAGGCCGGAATATGTACCGGCTTGTTCAGCAAACCATAAGCCACCTGCCGGTTTTGCACATACAGCCGCGCCTCGCCCGCCTTGGCACTCAAGGCCGAACTATTGGGGTTGCTGATTTTCAGATCCAGATCAAAAGTCTGGGAAAGCAAACCGACCGTTTGGGGATGAATGTTCTCCAGCTGCACCTGCGGGGAATGGGTGGGGAAAGCACTACAGGCGGTCAATGGCAGAATCATTGGCGTCAGCAAGAGCCAACGCCAAAAACTTTGGGACAAGGCATTACTTCGTGCAACAATACGCATCAGTCCACTCCAGAAAATGTCCGTGATCGAGTATAACCCATGGAATATCCCATAGTCCGAAATCATGCATGACTGAGCAAAGCCTCCAACAACCTCACTGGCATCTTGAGGATCAGACCATTATCCTGAGCGGTCGCTGGACCCTGCGCAGACTGGGCGGTAGTTTTGCCAGCCAGCAGGCCATGCTCCAGAACATGCAAGGCAATTTCCTCTGGGACTTGCGCAAGATAGACGCTCTGGATAGTGCCGGAGCCCTGCTGCTCTGGCAGGTCTGGGGCAATCGACTCCCCGAAAAGCTGGCGTTGTGTGATACCCATCGGGTAATATTTACCCGACTGGCCGATCTGCAGCCCTTGTCCCATCCCCCGCGCCATCCCTTCCAGTTTCTGGATGCACTGGGCGCCTTTCTCATGGAAACCGGTCGTGACCTCTGGGGTATCTTCCTGTTGATGGGAGCGCTGCTCCTGGAGTTCGGTCGTGGCCTGCGTCATCCTCGCAGTTTTCCCTGGCGGGAAATTTCCGCCACCATTGTCAACACCGGCCCAAGTTCCCTGCCCATCCTGACCCTCATCGGCTTTCTGATCGGCATTGTCATTTCCTTTCAGTCCGCCTCGACGCTGGCCCAATATGGCGCCAACATTTACATCATCAACATTGCCGGTCTGAGCATTTTGCGGGAGTTTGGCCCCTTGATCACGGCGGTGATTCTCTCCGGCCGTTCGGGTTCGGCCTTTACCGCCCAGATTGGTGCCATGCGCGTCACCGAAGAACTGGATGCCCTGCGCACCTTTGGCATCCCCCCGGTTCGCCGCCTGGTGCTTCCCAAGGTCATTGCCCTCGCTCTGGTCGTTCCGCTGTTGGTTCTGTGGACCGATATGGTCGGCATTCTCGGGGCCATGCTGGTCGCCAAAGCCAATCTGGGCATCAGTTATCACTTTTTTTTGCAAGAAATGCCTGTCGCCGTACCGAGCTTCAACTTGTGGCTGGGTATTGTCAAAGGCGCCCTATTCGGCATTTTGATTGCTTGGACTGCCGGCTTTTATGGCCTGAAAGTCCAGCCCAACACCACCAGTCTGAGTCGGGAAACCACCAATTCCGTGGTGTCTTCCATCACCCTGGTCATTCTCATCGATGCCATTCTGGCGCTGGTATTCGCCAACACAGGAATCCCCTGATGGAACGTCCTGACGCCATCATCATGGATGATATCGGCACCCGATTCGGGGACTACTGGGTTCATCGCCACCTGAATCTCAAAGTGAATTGCGGAGAAATTCTCGCCATCGTCGGTGGCAGTGGCACCGGCAAAACCACCTTGTTACGGGCCATGATGGGGCTGGTTCCCATTGCCGAAGGCACGTTGACCTTTCTCGGCAAAAACCCGCAAACTCTCACCCTGCGCGAGCAAACTGCCCTGCGTCAGCGTTGGGGGGTGCTATTCCAGCAAGGCGCACTGTTCAGCGCCCTGACGGTTTTCGAGAATATCGCCTTCCCCCTGCGCGAGTGGGGACACCTGACCCGCGCCGAAATCAATGATCTGGTCGCCCTCAAGTTACAGATGGTAGGACTCAAACCCAACGATGCCTGGAAACTTCCGGCAGAACTCTCCGGTGGCATGACCAAACGCGTGGCGCTGGCGCGGGCGCTCGCCATGGAAGCAGAAATCCTGTTGCTGGATGAACCCACTTCCGGGCTGGACCCCATAGCCGCCTCGGATTTTGACGCCCTGCTCCGGCAGGTGCATGCCGACATTGGCTTTACGGTGGTCATGGTCAGTCACGACCTCGACAGTCTGGCCGCCACTGCCAGCCGGGTGGCGGTGCTCGCCGATCATCAGGTGCTGACCGTGGGATCCCTCAATGAGGTTCAGGCGGTCGACCATCCCTATATTCGAGCATTTTTCCATGGTGAACGTGGAGAAAGATTACTGAACAGCCTGCGGGCCACGGGTGAACTGCCTAGTCTCCCCAACGCCGACCGATCTGATTGGCAACGTCGATCTGATCCAGCACCCGCGCCACCATAAAATCCACCAGATCTTCAATGCGCCGGGGACGATGATAAAAACCCGGACTGGCTGGCAAAATGCGCACCCCCATCCGCGCCAGACTCAGCATGTTTTCCAGATGAATGGTGGACACCGGGCTTTCTCTGGGCACCAGCACCAGTTTGCGGCCCTCCTTGAGCATGACATCGGCTGCCCGCTCGGTCAGGTTATCGGACAAGCCATGGGCGATGGCGGCAAGGGTTCCTCCCGAACAGGGACAAATCACCATGGCCCGGGGCGCGTTGGAACCCGAAGCCACCGGCGCATACCAGTCATAGGGCGCATAGACCGACAGCAAACCAGGCTTTTCCAGGCCAAAATGGGCATTCAGAAACTGGGCCACAGCCTCGGGTTTTTCGGGTAAATCCAGGCCCAACTCCTCCCGGCAGACCACCCGCGCCGCATCAGAAATCAGCAGATAAACCTGCACGCCGGCCGTCAGCAACACCTCCACCAGGCGAATACCGTAGGCTACCCCCGACGCCCCGGTCATGGCCACACAAATCCGGTCCTGGGCACGCCGTTCTTTCATGCTGATTCTCCCGTCATTCCTGCCCCCCGACGGGCCAGTTCCGCCAACAAGCGCCCATGAATGCCCGCAAAAGCCCCGTTACTCATCACCAACACCTGATCACCGACCTGCAACAAGCGCAGAAGATCTTGCAGCAGCGCGTCCATATCCGCATACACCGCGGCCTTCCCCGCCAGGGCCGCACCCACGTCCCAGCCGATGTCCCCAGGGGCAAACACCAAAGCCTGATCCGCCCCTTCCAGACTGGCAGCCAGAGTCTGCTGATGCACCCCCAATTTCATGGTATTGGAGCGCGGCTCGAGAACCGCAATCAGGCGGCCGGAATGACCCATGCGCCCGCGCAGTGCGGCAATGGTCGCGGCAATGGCCGTCGGATGATGGGCAAAATCATCATACACCGCCACTCCGGCCACTGTACCGCGTAATTCCAGACGCCGCCGCACCCCCTGAAAACGGCCCAGGGCAGTGCAACCCACATCCAACGGCACCCCCGCATGACACGCGGCAAGCAAGGCAGCCAAGGCATTTTCGGCATTGAATACCCCGGCCATTTCCCACTGGACCTGGCCCCGCAGCCGATCCTGCTCCAGGATGCTGAAATGCCTGCCGTCAGGGCTGTCCAGCCGCACCAGCCAGTCAGCATCTCTACTGCCATCACCGCCAAATCGCTGCACCGGCGTCCAGCAACCCTTGTCCAGCACCTGCTGCAAGGCGGGGGCTGCGGCATTGACCAGCAGCACCCCGCTTCCGGGCACGGTGCGGACTAAATGATGAAACTGGGTGATGATGGCTCCCAAATCGGGAAAAATATCGGCATGATCATATTCCAGATTGTTCAGGATCAGGGTCCGTGGATGATAATGCACGAATTTCGAGCGCTTATCGAAAAAAGCCGTATCGTACTCATCGGCTTCGATGACGAAAAACGGACTATCGGTGAGTCGCGCCGACACCCCAAAATTTCGGGCTTCGCCGCCAATCAGGAAACCCGGATCGAGCCCCGCCTCCTGCAAGATCCAGGTCAGTATGGAGGTGGTGGTGGTTTTGCCATGGGTGCCTGCCACCGCCAGTACCCAACGGCTGGCCAGCACCTCCCGCGCCAGCCAGCCTGGACCGGAATCATAAGGAATTTGCCGGTCCAGCACTGCTTCCACACAAGGATTGCCCCGGGACAGGGCATTACCGATGATGACCAGATCCGGCGCAGGAAGGAGCTGCTCGGGGTCATAGCCTTCTTGCACCATAATTCCCTCACGGGCCAGCAGATCACTCATGGGTGGATAAGTATGGCTATCAGAACCCGTTACCCGATGTCCCGCCGCCCGGGCCAGCAGGGCAATGCCGCCCATGAAAGTCCCGCAGATCCCGAGGACGTGAATATGCATGGGCGTTTAATGCATGGTACTGCGGGAGGGCGCACCCAAACGCTGGTCGAGCATCTGGTTGGCCAGTTCAAACAGGGCCGTAAACTTTTCCAGCAACTCCTGATAACGGGTCATGAGCGCTTCTTCTTCTGCCAGGACGGGATGATCATCCAGTGATCGGGCGAGCATATCCCGCGCCATGCCCAGACGTTCCACCACCTCAAAGTAGGCCCAACCGTCGGGGGGCTGGGCGCTGGCAGCGGCCAGTTCCTGCTGGAAATACCAGACCAAGGCCCCCCGGGTAATGGCCCGGGCAGCCGTCGCCTCTTCCACCTCGGTCAACTGCCACTCGTGACTGATGGTTTCCTGCCAGTCCATATACACATGCCAGCGCTGACCATTTTCATCGGACAGGAATTCAAGGCGCACCCCTACGCCCTGGTCGCCCAGACGGGCAATCAGACGTTCCGCCTCGTCCCAGTCTTCAGCGTAATCAGGGATGGGGCTCCCCGGAGGTGAACCCATGACCAGGGTTTCGACTTGCTCCAGGTAACGTTGATCCAGGGCGGCAGTTCGGGCTATTTCCAACGCGTCGTGGCTACTCAAAGAAGGTGCCATCCACCGGGCTGCTGGCACTGGCATAGAGCTTGCGTGGCATCCGCCCTGCCAGAAAGGCCTTGCGTCCGGCATCCACCCCCAGGCGCATGGCTTCGGCCATCAACAGGGGATCCTTGGCGGCGGCGATGGCCGTATTCAGGAGCACACCATCACAGCCCAACTCCATGGCCACCGCCACATCAGAAGCCGTCCCCACCCCGGCATCCACCAGAATCGGCACGGTCGCCTGCTCCAGAATGATGCGCAAATTGTAGGGGTTGCGAATACCCAGCCCCGAACCAATGGGCGCAGCCAGGGGCATGACCGCCACACAGCCCATTTCGGCAAAGGTCTTGCAGGCTACCGGATCATCGACACTGTATACCAGCACCTCAAAACCCTCGGCAATCAGTATCTTCGCCGCTTCGTAGGTTTGCCGCATGTCAGGGTAGAGGGTTTGGGGATCACCGATGACTTCCAGCTTGACCAGTTTCCAGTCCCCCAGCTCGCGGGCCAGGCGACAGGTACGCACCGCATCCTCCGCCGTATAACAACCCGCCGTATTGGGCAGAATGGTAAAGCGATCCGGGGGCAAGACATCCAGCAGATTCGGCGCGTCCTTGTCCTGGCCCAGATTCACCCGGCGCAGGGCCACGGTGATGATTTCCGCGCCCGCGGCATCCACTGCCGCCCGGGTTTCGGCAAAATCCTTGTACTTGCCCGTACCTACCAACAATCTGGACTGGTAAGCGCGTCCCGCGATTACCAGGGGATCTTTTTGCATCGTCATTCTTTCACCTCAACATGGGATACTGGGCAGGCGGCATCAACCGCCGCCCACCGCCTGAATGATCTCCAGACGATCCCCGGCCTCGACCACGGCCTGGGCATGGCTACTGCGCGGGACGATTTCGCCGTTACGCTCGACCGCCACCCGGCGATCTGCCCAGCCCAGTTCAGCCAGCAGGTCCAGCACTGTGATTTGCTCCGGCACCTCGCGGGCCGCACCATTTACCTGTATTTGCATTCCTGCGATGCTAGAACCTCCCTGCAGGGGCGTCAATCCCGCAGAGCGCTGGCATGGATGCCTTGGGTGGAGTCATTCTCATCATCGGCGCCCGTCTTGGTGCCGTCGCCGTCTACAAGACGCGCGGGGGTCGATATCAGATGTTGATAAAACAGGCCTTATGCAGCCCTATGGGAAATAGGGATAAGCATGGCCAAGGCCATAAAACCTCACACAAACCGTTCGGGACGGTACGGCAAGGGATCCGTAAACGGCGTTTCTCCACCCATCATTTCGGCGAGCAGGCGGCCGGTGGTGGGGCCGAGGGTGAGTCCCTGATGGCAATGGCCGAAGGCGTACCAGAGGCCTTTCTGGCCGGGAGCGGGGCCGATGATGGGGAGCATGTCCGGGGTGCAGGGGCGCACGCCCATCCAGGCTTCCGGGTCCAGACGGGTGCCGAGACCGGGTAACAGTTGCCGGGCCTGGGCTTCGGCGCGGGTCAGGGGTACGGCGGAGCGGGGCGCGTCGCGATGGGCGAACTCGGCACCCGTGGTCAGTCGGATGCCGCGTTGCATGGGTGCCAGCATATAGCCCTGATCGGCGTCCAGCACCGCATGACAGAGGGGGTTGGCGGGTTGGCTGTAATGCATGTGATAGCCGCGCTTGACGAAGAGCGGGGGATGAAAGCCCAGCGCGCGGGTCAAATCCGGTGACCAGGCCCCCAGGGCAATGACCAGCTCCGCCCCTTCGATGGGGCCATGGGCTGTCTGTACCCGCCATGCGGCATGGTTCCGTTGAATACTTTGCGCATTGCCGGTGCGAAACTCTCCGCCCAGCCGGGTGAAATAATTCAGGTAGGCGCGGGTCAGGGCGTGGGGATCGGTAACGGCCAGGGGTTGGGTCCAGTGAATGCCGCCCGCAAGTCCAGGCCGCAAGGCAGATTCCATCTGCGCTATCTGTGCCGTATCCAGGGCAGTATAGGTCACGCCGAATTGTTCAGCCTTGTAAGCGGCTTCCTGCAGGGCATGATCCAGGGATTCCCCATGGGTATGCACCTGCAACCATCCCCCCGAGCGAAACAAGTCCGTCGCCCCGGCGAGGCCAGCCAGGGCCAGATGATCGTCCAGGCAGTGGATAATGAGGGCGGCATAGTGACGGGCGATGGCGCGATGCCGTTCTTGCTGGGAGTTGTACCAGTACTGCATGAAAGGAATGGCGAGGCGGGGCAACATGGTACCGCGATAATAGACCTCCGTGGAACGGTTGCGGGCATAACTCAGCATCTTCGCCAGGGCGCGGGGGAAAGGATGGGGCATGACCGCTTCGCGTTGAATCAGGCCGGCATTCCCGAACGAAGTCCCCTCTCCCGGCCCCTGGCGATCCAGCAACAGCGTTTGCCGTCCACGCAGTTGCAGTTGCAGGGCTATGGATACGCCGACAATGCCGGCACCTAATACGATCACTGAGGGATGGTTGGTCATGGCTGCCCGTCACACTTCTCAAGACTTAAAGTCACCTATGGAGGGATTCTGCCTGAATCACTCCAGAAACTGAAGGATTGCCATCCCATAAAAAAGGACAGCCGCTTGACAGAATGCGGTGCCTCGGCCATGGTTGCGGGAAATTGTGAGGATCTCCATGCTGCATTTTCCCGATATCAATACCGTTGGCTTTCCCCTGGGCCCTATCACCATTCACTGGTATGGGCTGCTGGAAATCATCAGTTTCGTTATTGCTACCTTGTGGCTGATCCGGCGCGGCAAAATGCCGCACTGGAATTGGCACAAGGAGCAGATTGTCGATCTGGAATTTTATGTGGCGGTGGGGGCCATTCTCGGCGGGCGTGTAGGGTATATCATCTGGTACAATCTCCCCTATTACCTCAGTCAGCCCATCAAGATGCTGTATATCTGGGATGGCGGTATGTCTTTTCATGGTGGACTCCTGGGGGTGGTACTGGCCTGCTGGGCGTTTGCCCAGTCCCATAAGGATCACTGTTTCCTGCCAACCCTGGATTTCATTGCGCCGGCGGTGCCCATTGGCCTGGGCCTGGGGCGGTTGGCTAACTTCATCAATGACCAGTTGTTTGGACGCGTCAGCCATCTGCCCTGGGCCATGGTGTTTCCAGCGGGGGGGCCACAACCCCGTCAGCCTTCGCAGATTTATGAATTTCTGCTGGAAGGCGTGCTGCTCTTCCTGATTCTGGTCATTTACAGCCGCAAGCCCCGTCCGGCCGGAGCCATTGGCGGGATGTTCGTGCTGTTTTACGGCATTTTCCGCTTTGTCGCGGAATTCGCACGCCAACCCGATATTCAGTTGGGCTTTGTTTTTGGGCCTTTTACCATGGGCCAAGTCTTGTCCGTGCCCATGATCATTCTCGGTCCGGTCATTATCTGGTGGGCCTACAAGGGCGGTTTTGCCGAATCCCCCTCCACGGCAGAGTCTGCCGCCAGCGCCAAGACCGTCAGTGAACACTGAGCATTTCATCCTTGTGGGAGTTGCGAACCAGTGGCAGATGAACTCAACGCGCCCCAACAGGAAGCTGTCCAACATGTCCACGGTCCCTTGCTGGTACTGGCCGGGGCCGGATCGGGCAAAACCCGGGTCATCACCCGGAAAATCGTCCATCTGATTCGCGACCGGCAAGTCGCGCCTAAACATATCTGCGCGGTGACCTTTACCAACAAGGCCGCCCGCGAAATGAAAAGCCGGGTGAGCCAGTCCTTGCAGGGCCAGAACAGTCGAGGTCTGATGGTGTCCACCTTTCATCGCCTGGGTCTGGATATTTTACGCAGGGACATTACCCGTCTGGGCTATCGCGACAATTTCAGCGTCATCGATCCGGGGGACAGCCTGAGCATGGTGCGCAACCTGCTGCGCGATGCCAATGGCCCCAGCGATCTGGCCGAAGCCATTCAGGCACGCATTTCCCGCTTCAAGAATGATGGCTTCCTGCCCCAGGAAGCCCAGGCCGATGATCGTCTGGGGCAGGAAGCGGCGGACATCTACAAGCCCTATCAACGGGCTCTGTGCGCCTGCAACGCCGTGGATCTGGATGATCTGATCCTTCTGCCCACCCGTCTGCTCCAGGAAAATGAGGAGGCTCGCCTGGCCTGGCAGGACCGTATTCGCTATTTATTGGTGGATGAATATCAGGACAGTAACGGTGCCCAGTATCGTCTGATCCGCAACCTGCTGGGGGTACGGCATAATCTGACTGCCGTGGGGGATGATGACCAGAGCATTTATTCCTGGCGGGGGGCGGCGGCCGACAATTTGCATCGCCTGGCCCAGGACTATCCGGCCCTGAAAGTCATCAAACTGGAACAGAATTATCGCTCTACCGGCCGTATCCTGCAGTCGGCCAATGCGGTGATTGCGCAAAACCCCCATCTTTTTGAAAAGCGTCTGTGGAGTACCCTGGGGGATGGTCATGCCATTCGCGTATTGGACTGCGCCGATGAAAGCGACGAGGCCGAACAGGTGGTCAATGCCATTCTCCGCGACCGCTTCCAGCGTCAGGGCGAATATCGCGATTATGCGATTCTCTATCGCAGCAATCATCAGTCCCGGCCCTTTGAAGCCGCTTTGCGCAATGCCCGTATTCCCTATCAGATATCCGGTGGTCTGTCATTTTTTGAACGGAGCGAAATCAAGGATTTTCTCGCTTATTTGCGTTTGCTGAGCAATCCCGATGATGATCCGGCCTTTTTGCGGGCGGTGAATACGCCGCGCCGGGGCATCGGCAGCAGCACCTTGGAAAAGCTTGGGGAGTTTGCCAAAAACCAGAATCTGTCACTGTTCGCGGCGGTATGGGAAGCAGGGCTGGATATCCCGGATAAAGGCCGAAACGCCCTGCGCAGCTTTGCCGGATGGATCAACCTGAAGGCCGATGAACTGCACAAAGCCGAAATGCTCCCGGCCCTGCACCGCCTGCCCGATGAAATCGGCTATTTGCAGCACCTGCACAATGAAGGGGATGAAAAGGAGGCATCCCGGCGCTGGGAAAACATCCAGGAGTTGCTGATCTGGATAAAGCGCCTGCAGGAGCAGGAAGATGGCCCGCAAACGCTGCTGGAAATCCTCAATCGCCTGATGCTCTTCAATGTACTGGAGCGGGAGGAAGACGATGATCGGGACGTGCTGCGCCTGTCCACCCTCCATGCCGCCAAGGGCCTGGAGTTCAACCAGGTATTTCTGGTGGGAGCCGAAGAGGAATTACTCCCCCATCGGAACAGCGAAACTCCCGAACAAATTGCCGAGGAGCGGCGCCTGTTTTATGTGGGCATGACCCGCGCCCGCTTTCGGCTGATCTTGAGCCGCTGCCGCAAAAGGCGGCGTTATGGGCAGGACGTGAACCCCAAGGCCTCCCGCTTTTTGCAGGAAATTCCCAAGGAACATCTGGACTGGCAGGGTGAGCAGAGCGAAGAGCCGGAAATGGACCCGGCCACGGCCTTTGCGCGCTTGCGCGCTATGTTGGGGAAACAATGAGCTTTAAAGCGGCGGGTGGCAGGGCTGTTTATGCGACCTTGGCCACCGTTTTCAGGCCAACGCAAGGGCTATCCAAAACCGGATAGCCCCTTGCTTGAAGCCGATCAGCGCTGTCTGATCAGTGCGCGGCGATGTTGCCCATGGCCTTGACTCGTGCGGAAAGGCGGCTCTTGGTGCGGGAAGCGGCATTGCGATGCACGACCCCTTTCCCGGCAGACTTGTCGATAACCGATTCAGCCGTGCGCAGCGCAACGCGGGCTTCATCCTGATTGCCGTCATGCACCGCCTTGAGTACCTTTTTCACGTAGGTACGCAGACGTGAACGCATGCTGGCATTGTGCAAGCGATGCTTTTCATTTTGTAGAACGCGCTTGCGCGCCTGTGCTGTATTCGCCAAGTTTTACTCTCCGTGTATGTGTATTGCAGACCAATGCAGAAATTTCAAACTGCGAATTCTACCCTTTCTTACAGCACTGTCAATGAATTATGGGCATTCTGCCATCATTACCTGCACATGGCTAGGCTGTATACAGACTTTCAGGGAGCTTCCCGGGATGATCTGCGCTGCTTCGGCCCGCTGCAGAGGCAGCAGCATTTCCAGGGGGGCGGGCCCTTCCAGGTAAAGCCGCATGGACAGGCCTTCAGCGCGACAGGCCCGCACCCGGACCAACAGGCGATTGGGACAAGGCTGCGCGGCTCCTGCTGCCAATAAGCCGTCTTCGGCGCGCCAAGTCAATTGCACCGGGGTTCCCACTGGCAAACCTGACGGCGATTCCACCTGCAATTGCCAACCAGCACCAGCAACCCGCAGGAGGGTGTTTTCCTGAGCTTCAACCCGGCCTGACAAAAAATTGCGAAAACCCAGCAGCCGCGCCGTAGTCCGGTGTTGTGGTCGGGCAAATACTTCGGCGGGAGCGCCCTCCTGCACAATGGTGCCATCACGCAAAATAGCCATGTGATCGGCGAGCATCGCCAGATGGGGATCGTGACTGACCGCCAACACGGGAATCCCGAAGAGATGCACCTCCCGGATCAGTTCATCCAGGACCTCGTCCCTCGTGGCCATATCCAGGGCTGAAGTCGGTTCATCCAGCAACAACAATTGGGGTTTTCGCGCCAAAGCCCGAGCCAGGGCTATCCGTTGTTTCTGGCCGCCGGATAATTCCGAGGGAAAACGCTCTGCCAGCTCTTTCAGCCCCACCCGCTGCAGTAATGCCAAGGCTTCGGCCCGGCGCTGGGCTGAACGAGGCAAGGGAAAAGCCACGTTTTCCCAGGCGCGCAAATGGGGAAAAAGCGCGTAGCCTTGGGGGAGATAGCCGACCGGTCGCTGTTCCACAGGGAGATCGCCAAACGGGCTGACACTGGCCGGAAGCAACCCGGCAATGGCCTGCAGCAAAGAGGTCTTGCCCGCCCCGGAAACGCCCAGCAGCACCGTAAAACCCCTGATCAGCAAACGCAGATCCAGTGCGACAGGCTGCGTCATCCGACAACGCAGGTCCAGATCGGCATGTGCCTGACTCAAAATAGGGCCTGGGTCTGGCGCCTGGCCCGCAGCCCGATCCAGAGGGGCAGCGGTACAGCAACCAGAAAAAATATCCACAACAGGGGATAAACAGCGCTGAGACCAATATCCTCGAGATTCACCCATAATTTGACGGGGATACCCTGAGGGAAATAGGCCACAATCAAGACAATACCAAATTCACCCATGGCCCGGACCCAGGCCAGTGCCACTCCTGCCGAGAGACCAATGCGCGCCAGCGGCAGGGTCACCCGCCAGAACGTCTGCAGACGGTTGCGGCCCAGGGTGCGACTGATCTGTTCCAACTCACGGGGAACGCCTTCAAAAGCTGCCCGGGCGGCGATGATATAGTAAGGCATGGCGCCATATATCTGGGCGAGGATGAAGGCAGGAGCAGTATTGGTCAGATAGATGCCCGCCTGACTGAAGATGCTGCCTACGGGAGAATAAGGACCGTAAAAACTGCTCAGTAAAATGCCCAACGCCAGAGGCGGGGTCAGCAGGGGTAACATGAGCAGCGCGTCGAGGACCCATTTGCCACGCCATTGTCCACGCGCCAACCACCAGGCCAGAGGGGTCCCGGCCAGCACAGCCACAACTACCGCCAGTGAACTGTAAAGCAGCGATGTGCGGATGGAACCCATATCGCCTTGTGCAAAGTGGAAATCAGCCCAGTCCGTTGCAAAAAACAGGGCCGCAAAAGGGGCCAGCAGAAAAACAAAAACGCCAGCCGCGAGAACCTGACCCAGCCAGGAATGGCCCGCACGTCGACCTTCAGCGCGATATGCGGATATCACTCGATCATGATCCCCATTTTGCAATAAACACTCCGGTCAGATTCCTTACAGATAACCAAAGTCTCACGTTATTCCCGAATAAATATATCCTGATCACAAAACTTATATCGTGCTCGCCTGCCAGCGTCAAGCATGAACAATACCGACTCCGTACGGGGACAAAATCATGCTATACTTGGGTAATAAAAGGAAGCTATGGCTCCCAAGCTAACTATTTTTTACAATGGCATAGCAAATTATATGCTATAGAGTCGATCAACATGCACTGGACCATTCTTCTTAAATCCGACCCCGAAGCCAAGGGCAATCCCATTCTCCACGGGCTGCGGATAGCCGCCTCGGCTTTGGCGGATGATGTCAAGATCAGCATTTTTCTCACACAAGAGGCTATTTCTCTGGCTTTTCGGGATGAACAGGCCGGCGCCAAACAAAAAGCCCAGCAAGATCTTCTTCATGAGCTGCAGGAGCTGGGTGCCCGGACCTATGTGGTAGGTCTGGAGTGGCTGCATCAGGCGGAAAAATCTCTGCTCAATACCCACATAGAGGCTGCCAGTATGAAAACCCTGGTTCGCCAGATGAAAATTTCCGACCAGGTCATCACCCTCTGAAGCCATGACTGCAATTTACGCATTGGGCGATCTGCAGGGTTGTTTTGTGCCTTTCAACGGCCTGCTGAAAAAGATCGACTTTGATGCCAAGGAAGACCGCTTGTGGCTGGCGGGAGACCTGCTGAATCGGGGTCCAGATAGCCGGCCATTGCTGAAAAAACTTTTCGACTGGCAAGATCGCCTGCAAATTGTGCTGGGCAACCATGATTTATATGCCCTTTCACGCTGGGCGGGTATTATTCCCGCTAAAAAAAATGATACCCTCGGCAGCTTGCTGAGCGATAAAAATGCTGGAGACTGGCTGGACTGGTTGCGGCAAATGCCCCTGCTTCACCATGACAGCACCCTGGGCTGGACCATGGTCCATGCCGCCATTCATCCCGACTGGGATATCGCCACAGCAACGGGACACGCCCAGCAGGTGCAGGATGCCCTGAGCGGGCGGCAATGGAAACGCTTTTTAAAAATGTTATGGGCGGCACCGGCACCCAATCGCTGGGAAGATTGCCGCAATGAAGATGAGGCCCAGCGCTTCCGCGTGGCGGTATTCACCCGGGCCCGCTATGTGACCGCAAAGGGGTTGTTCAACTGGCCCAGCACTCTGCCCAAAGACATCGCTTCGGCCTATGCTCCCTGGCATACTTGGTATTTCCAGCGACAAGACCAGGGCGCCATCATTTGCGGGCACTGGGCCACCCAAGGCTTGCTGGTACAGCGACGCTTGCTGGCTCTGGACAGCGGCTGCGTCTGGGGGCGCCAGTTGAGTGCTGCCCGTATTGATCTGCAAACCCCACAAATTCATCAGATCGATTGCCCCATGTATGCCAAGCCCGGCGTCAAGGAATAATTCCCGTCCATTGCGGCGCTTCCCTTCCGACTCAAGATCGTGGTTGGCCCTCCCCGCTTTTGCGGCTATCCTCTCCGAACATGCAAGCCGCCAGATCTCCCCTCGACATCCTGCGCCACACTTTTGGCTACGAACAGTTTCGTACGCCGCAGCAAGAAGTGATCAACACCCTCATGCAGCAGCAGGATGCACTGGTCCTGATGCCCACCGGGGGCGGCAAATCCTTATGTTTTCAGATTCCCGCCATCGCGAGTCCCGGCACCGGGGTAGTGATATCGCCGCTGATTGCATTGATGGAAGATCAGGTGAATGCCCTGCGTCAGACGGGTGTGGCGGCAGCCGCCCTCAATTCCAGCATTTCTCCAGCAGAAGTGCGTGCCACAGAGGAAGCGCTGCGCCTGAACCAACTGGATTTACTCTATATTGCCCCGGAACGCCTGCTGCAGGAGCGTACCCTGCGTCTACTGCAGCAGTGTCCCATCAATTTGTTTGCCATTGATGAAGCCCATTGTGTGTCCCAGTGGGGGCACGATTTCCGCCCGGAATATCTGCAACTGAAAGTGTTGCATGAACGCTTTCCGGCGATTCCGCGCATTGCCCTGACCGCTACGGCCGACCCCAAAACCCGGCTGGAAATCATCGAGCGCCTGGCATTGCAGCGGGCCCGGATATTCAGCCGGTCGTTTGATCGACCCAATATCCGCTACCACATTCACAGCGGCAGTCAGGGTGCGCGCCAGGCTTTGCTGCGATTCATCCGCGACCGCCATGCTGGGGAAGCGGGCATTGTCTATTGTCTCTCGCGCAAACGTGTCGAAGAAGTCGCCGCCTGGTTGCAGGAGGAACACCTGGACGCCCTGCCCTATCATGCCGGCCTGGGGGCCGAGGAACGCCGCCGTCATCAACAACGCTTTCAGCGCGATGAAGGGGTCATCATGGTGGCCACCATTGCCTTTGGCATGGGCATCGACAAGCCCAATGTCCGTTTTGTGGCGCATCTGAACCTGCCTAAAAGCATCGAGGCCTATTACCAGGAAACCGGCCGTGCCGGGCGCGATGGTCTGCCCGCTGAAGCCTGGATGTATTATGGCCTCCAGGATGTGGTGCAACTGCGGCAGATGATTCAGCAATCGGAAGCCGACCCGCAACACAAGCAAATGGAAGGACACAAGCTGGATGCCATGCTCGCTTTATGCGAAACCATTGCCTGCCGGCGCCAGACCTTGCTCGGCTATTTTGGCGAGACCCTGGCCATGCCCTGCGGCAACTGTGATAACTGCCTGCATCCTCCCGCCACCTGGGATGCTACCGTCGCCGCCCAAAAAGCGCTGTCCGCCGTCTATCGCACCGGTCAGCGTTTTGGGGTGCAATATCTGGTGGATGTATTGCTGGCCCGGGATGATCCGCGCATCCAGCAATGGGGGCATCATCAACTCGCCGTATTCGGCATTGGCAAGGACTTGTCCGCCAACGCCTGGCGGGCCTTGTTCCGCCATCTGCTGCTGCGTGGTCTGGTGGAAGTGGACAGTGAGGGACATGGAGGCCTGCGCTTGAGTCCCTTGAGTCGTTCAGTCTTGCGTGGGGAGGAAACCCTCACCCTGCGCCAGCATGAAAACACCCCTTCTCGAAAAAAGGAACAGGGCCAGGAAATTCCTGCCGCCGACAAGCCGCTTTGGGAAGCGTTACGCCAGCACCGTCGGGATCTGGCACAAGCCCAGGGAGTGCCACCTTATGTGATTTTTCATGATGCCACCCTCATGGAGATGCTGCGTCAGCGGCCCCGCAATCTGGACAGTCTGGCCCATGTGCCTGGGGTGGGGGAACGGAAACTGGCGGCTTATGGGGACTCGTTTCTGGCCATATTGCAGCGCCACGCCGAGCAATCCTGAAGCAGGGACCATAAGCAACCCGCTCGGGAAACTTGCCCTGCAGCGGGTCCGGCCCCATCATAGGGCAAATTCGAGGAAATTCGGGATGAATGAAAAAAGCTTTGCCGTAGCCGTCGAAAACACCCTGACCGACCTGCTGACCCGCATCGAAGAGCGTGCGCCCGAGGTGGAATGCGATCTGGTGGATAGCGTGCTGACCCTGCTCCTGCCCGATGACAGCCAGATCATCATCAACCGTCAGGAAGCCGTCCAGCAAATCTGGCTGGCCTGCAGTGATGGTCCGGCACGCTTTTCCGCCCGGAATGACCAATGGGTGGACAGCCAGAGCGGGGAAACCCTGACTGCGGCGCTGGGACGGCTGCTGAGCCGGCGCCTGTCCGAACCGGTCAACCTGGACTGAAGCCATGGCTTACTGGTTGATGAAAACAGAACCCGAGGCTTTTTCCCTGGAAGACCTGCAAGCCCGTGGCCAGGAACCCTGGGATGGCATCCGTAATTACCAGGCGCGGAATTTCATCCGCAGCATGGAGCTGGGGGATGGCATTTTCATTTATCACTCCCGGATAGCCGTGCCAGGGATTGTCGGGGTGGCGGCGGTGGCCAGCACAGCGCGCCCTGATCCGACCCAGTTTGATCCGCAAAGTCATTATTATGATCCGGACTCCAGCCTCCTTCACCCGCGCTGGGATCTGGTGGACGTTGCCTTTCGCCGCAGTTTTTCGCAATCCATTTCCCTGGAGAGACTGCGCCATATGCCGGAATTCGCGGAGAGCCCCCTGGTGCGCAAAGGCAACCGCCTGTCCATCCTGCCCATCACCGAAAGCCAGTGGCAGCATGTTCTGCAGCTCGCTGATAATGCCGAACACGCATGACCGACCGGGCTAACGCCATGCACCTGTATCACCGCTGGTCATCTGTACCCGGACAGATGCTGCGCATGGTGCTGAGCGCCAAGGACTTGCAATGGGAGGACCATCCCTGTGCCTTGCAGGATCAGGAAACCGCGTTTGATCTGGGTTATGGGGATCTACCGGTACTGGTTCATGGTGATGGCCACAAACAACAAGGCACGCTGCCCGAACTGGCAGAGCTGGATCAGCGTTATCCGGAAACTCCCCCTTTGCTTGAAAGCCTTGGCGAAGCCGAGTGGACGGCATTCTGCCAGTGGCGGAGCAGCCTGACGCCGCTGCTGGAAAGATTGATCGCACCGGTTTTGCCTGCCTACGCTGAAATCAGCCATCATGAAGAAGACATGGCATTCTATCGGAACGAGTGCGAACGCCGATTCCAGCAGTCCATAGAGGCCCTGGCCAATGACCGTTACGGCGCTTATCAGCAACTCGAAAGCCGGGGCCGCTTGCGCGAGCTGGGCAGGATTCTGGCCCGTCAGCGCTTCTATACGGGTCATCTGTCACTGATAGACATCGTCCTGACCGCCGATCTGCATTTGCTCAGATTGCTGGATGGGGTGACCATTCCCCTGGATCTACAATATTATTTCCAACGTGTCGCCGATGCTTGCCAGCTATCGTTGAATGATGGCATGAGCCAGTCGCTGTGATATTTGTCCCTGTGATGTTTGGAGTGCATGATGACTTATGAAGAATTGGTAGTATTCCTCAACCAGCATCTGGGCTATCCCTTTCTGGGAGAATCCAGCCCTGCGGCAGCCCTGAACGCTGCACAGAACAACACCCTGGAAGATCCCCTGAGCGCAGAAGTGCTCAACGCGATTTATCAGGGAAACCAGTGCCAATCCGTGAACGATCCCGTTGACCGGGCCCACAGCTTTGACGGGCTGGCTCGTCTGCGCCTGCGCGCCCAGGCCGATGATGCCGACCCGGTCTTGTTTCGCAAGGTTCTCAAACTGTCCCAGGAACTGGATAACGCCTTTGACCAGGAGTTGATCAGGCAACGGCAATAGCGCTTTTCAGCGACAGGCCATCTATTTTGGCTATGCCATGCGATGCAGAAAAAAGGCAATCATCGCAAATAAAGCAATCGGTAAAATAGTGGCTATGGACGGACTGACACCTCCAGACACGCTGATATATCCTGACATCTCCGTCAGGAAATGAAAGCCCAAACCGAGGATCAATCCGGTCATGATCCGCGCGGCCAGCCCACCGCCCCGGGGATTGCGGGTGACGAAAGGCACGGCCAGGAGAATCATGATGAGCCCTACCCACGGATAACTCAGCCGCCGCCAAAATGCCAGGGCAAAACGGTTCATTTTGAGCGCCCCCGTCTGGAGATTCTGATAGTTGCGCCAGAGGGTGGGCAAAGTCATGGTGCGCGTGGGATGGGCAAAGCTGCTGAGGGTGGAGGGTGGGAGATCAATGCTCCAGAGCTGGCTCTGTTCATGACGGATTTGCAGATCTTCCGGAGTAATAGACGAAATTTCAATGTCTTGCAGAATCCAGTGACCGTCTACGAAGTAAGCAGATCTGGCACTGGTCAGGGTTTTCAGCGCCACCATCCCCGGGCTGAGGGAAACCATGCGCACATCCTGGAGCGACTTTCCATCATTTCCCACCGCCCCGACCTGGATCAACTGGTGCTTCTGTCGTAACCAGAGCCCCTGATCCCCCATATTGTGGAACCCGGCACCGGGCTGACTGGCATTGGCCCACATGGCTTCGGCTGCTGGCGCTGTCACGGGAATCACCCACTCACCCAGGACAAACATGAGCAGGGCTCCGAGCAACCCCACCAGTAGCAGGGGTTGTTCCAGACGCCACAAGGACCAGCCGGACATCCGCAAGGCGATCACCTCGGAATGCCCACTGAGAATGCTCATCCATATCAGGGTACCCAACAGCAAGGCCAGCGGGATGACATCATAGGCGACATCCGGCAGTTGCAGGGCCGCATATTGCATGAGTCGCGCCATGTTCCAGACGCCATGTCCGGGACCCGAGGATTTGGCAATGAGTTGAGCGACATACACCAGCGCCAACAATAACACCAGAACCACTCCGCTATAGGCCAGCAAGCCCACAAAAAGCAACCGATCGGCGCGTTTCATGACACCCCCTGTCTGAACCATGCCGGTAACATCCCAAGATCCCGATTCCTGCGCCAGAAGGTATAAAAAGACAGCATCCCGATAAACAGGACCACCCAGAAAAAACCGGGATACAGCGGCATTTTCCCGGCCATCATGTGCTCTTTGACATAAATCAGGATGTTGTTGATGGCCAGCAAAAAAAGAACACCGAGCAACATGCCGGCTGCCCTGCCTCCGCCACGTGGCTCACTGTAGGCCAGCGGGATGGCCAGTAACGCCAACAGTGGCAAGGCAATAGGCCATATCAGTCGCCATTGCAGCTCGGTCACCGCGTAGCGCCGGTCCAAGTCATGCAGATGATTCAGCAAGGTCGATAAGGAAGCACTCCCCCAGTTGATCCCGCCAGCCTGATTGTTACTGGCAACAGCATTCCCCAGCATCACCCGATAGCGGGCAAAAGACAGCACCTTGAAACCATCCTGACCCGGCTGTCCCAGATAACGTTGACCATCAATCAACACCAGACTGAGCCCGCCATCATTACCCGGAATGATTTCTCCATAGGCTGCCGAAGCCATATCCGATTGTTTGCCGTGGGCCATGGAAAGAAAGATTTCATGATAGCGGTGGGTATTTTTGCCAATGGCCGAACCCACGTAAATCACCCGTCCCCCTGGCAAAGACGTAAAACTACCGGGCTGCAACATGGCTTCGGCCGCGGCATTGGCCAGCCGTTCCGATTCTGCCTGGAGTGTGCGTTGGGCGGCAGGCGCCCAAGATAAAGACAGGACCAACTCCAGGCAAAACACCACGCCCACGACGACCGCCACCCCCGGTAACAATCCGGTCAGCCCCGTGCCCGTGCTGCGAATGGCGACCATTTCATTGGAACGATACAGATTATTGAAGACCAGGTACACCGCAAAAAAGAAGGCGAGGGGCAAGACGGTCACCAGGAGGGTCGGCAAAGCCAGCCCCAACAGTTGCAGCACGATCGGCAGGGGCAACTGCCCTGAGGCCACCTGTTTCAAAAGCTGGGTCAACTGACCAATGGCCAGAATGGCGAGTATGACCATGCAGGTCAGCAGAAAGGTGACCGTAACATTGCGGATGATTTGCCAGCGGATGCGGGTCATAAGAGTTTCTCTTGCAAACCATCACTTGATTCGTGACAGCTTTGGGGCTTACTTTGTACGCTTTCGTTCATGATATTTTCCTCACCTACAGATTATCAGGAGATTTACCGTGGAGATAGCCACACATGCCCACAATCCCCGCAGCGACAACCTGGATTGCCTTGTCGTCGGTGTCTATGAACAAGGCATTCTGAGTCCGGCGGCAACCCTCGTAGATGCCGCCAGTGATGGTGCCATCCAGTCTTTTCTGGCCACTGGGGACTTCGCCGGCCAGTGTGGAGACACGCAAATACTTTATCAGCTCCCAGGCCTGGCCACCCAACGCGTGATGGTGCTCGGCCTGGGTGTGCATGGCAAGATCAGCGACAGCCAATTCCGCAAAGCCATTCAGGGAGCAAGCAAGGCCCTGCGTCAGGCACAAATTGCCCAGGCCAGTTTTTATCTGCTGGACACCCCGGTGATCCGTCGCTCTCCAGCTGCCCTCGGTAAAATTCTGGTGCAAACCGTGATGGACAGCGATTATCAGTTTGACCATCACAAGGAACCTTCGGAAAAACCTCAACGTAGCCTGACCCATCTGCATCTCAACGTATCGGGAGGCGCCGAAGAGGAAGCAGCTGTCAAACAGGCTTGCGCGGAGGCCCAAGCCACTGCCCGAGCCGTTGCCTGGGCAAAAGATCTGGCCAACGAACCTGGCAATATCTGCACGCCCACCTGGCTTGCCGATCAGGCCCAAAACATGGCACAACGGACCGGCATCAAAAGTACCATTTTGGGGCCCGATGCCATGGAAGCCTTGGGCATGCGGCTGTTACTGGGGGTCGCCCAGGGATCCCGGCAGGAGCCCCGTCTCATCATTCTGGAATACTGGGGAGGTTCGGAGGAACAGGCTCCCATCGTGTTTGTAGGTAAGGGACTGACTTTTGACGCCGGCGGTATTTCCCTGAAACCGGCAGACAAAATGGATGAGATGAAGTACGACATGTGCGGAGGTGCTGCCGCCCTGGCCGCCATTCAGTCCGCTGCCGAACTGAAACTGCCCCTGAACATCATCACGGTGGTTCCCGCCTCGGAAAACCTGCCCGACGGCCGGGCCACCAAACCCGGAGATATCCACAAGAGCATGAAAGGCCTGACGGTGGAGATCATCAATACCGATGCCGAAGGCCGCCTGATTCTCGCCGATGCCCTCACCTATGTAGAACGCTTTGAACCCGATGTGGTCATTGACATGGCCACCCTGACCGGCGCCTGCGTCATTGCCCTGGGGCATCAGACTGCCGCGGTTATGGGAAATAACGAGGGCCTGGTCCAGGACCTGATTCGTGCGGGCAAGGAAAGTATGGATCGGGCCTGGGAATTGCCCCTTTATGAGGAATACCAGGAACAACTGAAAAGCTCTTTTGCCGATCTTTCCAACGTCGGTGGCAGACCTGCCGGCACCATAACCGCCGCCTGTTTCCTCTCGCGTTTCACCGAGAATTACCGTTGGGCACATCTGGACATTGCCGGAGTCGCCTGGAAAAGTGGTGAGAACAAAGGGGCTACCGGACGTCCTGTCTCCTTGCTGGTGGAGTATCTCCTCCACCGAGCGCGTCAGGTCGCCTGAAGAGGTGCAGATTGCCGACGGCTTCCTTCTATGATTTGCCCGCGACCCTGTTGACGCCGCAAGAGCAGTTACGTGCCGTCTGTCGCGTTATCAACAAGGTCTGGCAAGTTGCCGGGGAAGCAGATATTCTTTGTGACAATCTGGAAACGGCCCAGAGCGTGGACAGCATGCTCTGGACTTTCCAGGCGGATGCTTTCATTCCCCATGGATTGGGGGTTGGCAATCCTGTTCGGATATACCACCAAGATCCTTGGCCGGATTTTTGTAAAGTTACGGTGCTTTGCAATCTGCATGAGCTGCCTGCAGCGTTACCCAGATCGGAAAGACTGGTGGATTTTATTCCAGTCGCATCCGATGCCAGAGATCAGGCAAGAGAACGTTATAAGCGGTTAAAAGGCCTTGGATACACTTTGCAAGTACACGCCCTGGAAGCCTGAGCGGAGAAGAAATCGCCATGAAGCATAACCGTAAGGAACCCGTGTTCGAAGAAGCTCTGGAAGAAAACGAAGACGCCCCCCTGCTGCTCACCAATATGATAAGGGAAGGATTGCCTCCCCCTCTTTGGCGTCATGAAGAACCCATGGAATCCGCAAAATCTCCAAGCAAGTCATCTGAAGACCATCTGGACAAGAAAGTATTCCCCACCGAAAGGGCGTTCTCGGCGCAATGGGAAGAAGCTCAGACGCCTTCAACGCTTGCCATGAATACCGCAGCCACTCCTCAACATGCCCAAAGCGGGGCATACCTGCAGGATGCCGAAACACCTTCAGCCAGCAAAGTACAGAAGGACTTTGAAGACAATGACCTGGAGGCAGCTCTTGCACGCATGCGTGAAGGGCTCGGTCAATTTACGGCCTCGCGAAATGAAACCCCGTCGGACGAAAAAATAACTTCTGCCCGGGAGGCTCCAGTTTCCGGCATTGTCAGCGACAGGCTAAAACCTGCACCTGACCCCATTGCCACTGAGCCAGAAAAAAAGCCTGTGGAATCTGCTCTTCCAGAGCTCGACAGCCCTGTTCAAGAGCCTGTTGAAGTACCCCATGCAACGGAGCATGACGCTCAGGAACCGGTCCTGGAGAAACCCGCTTCCGACCTTGATTTTCTCAAGGATTTCGAGCAGCTATTGTTTCAGGAAATTGAAAGACGGGTCATGAATGAACTGGAAGAAAAAATGATCCAGCATCTGCAAACCGTCTGGAAAGAACAGGTTAGCCTCACCATGATGCGTACCCTGGCCCTCGAAGGCATCAAGCTGCGTGAAAGCGTTGCCCAGGAAATGCGTCAAGCTCTTCCAGAAATCCTCCAGCGCGTTCTGCATGATGGCCTGGAACAAATCATTCCCAACGAAGCTGACTGATGAAGGCTCATGACTGACCATTTAGACCGTCCCTTTGCCCCCGCCGAAATTGAAGCCACCTGTTACCAACGCTGGGAAGAACTGGGTGTATTTCAGCCCCGCCCCGGCGCGCAGCCTTATTGCATCATGTTGCCGCCGCCCAACGTCACCGGCACCCTGCATATGGGCCATGCATTTCAGGATACCCTCATGGATATTCTCATCCGGGTCCACCGGATGCGTGGCGATGAAACTCTCTGGCAGCCCGGCACGGACCATGCCGGAATCGCCACACAAATGCTGGTGGAACGCCAGATCATCCGCGCCGGTGGCGACCGTCATCAGATGGGCCGCAGCGCTTTTCTGGAAAAAGTCTGGGAGTGGCGGCATAGCTCAGGTGGTCATATTACCCGGCAGATGCGCCGCCTGGGCGCTTCCTGTGACTGGACACGGGAACGCTTCACCCTCGACAGCGGTCTCTCCCAGGCGGTCACCGAAGTTTTTGTCCAACTCCATGATGAGGGCCTGATCTATCGCGGCAAACGTCTGGTCAACTGGGATCCGGTCCTGCGCACAGCGGTTTCCGATCTGGAAGTCCTCAGCGAGGAAGAAGACGGTTTTCTCTGGCACATCCGCTATCCACTCAGTGATGGCAGTGGTTCCCTGGTGGTCGCCACTACCCGCCCGGAGACTTTGCTGGGTGATGCCGCCGTTGCCGTCCATCCCGACGATCCGCGTTACGCATCCCTGGTCGGCAAGACCCTGCGGCTGCCCATCATCGGCCGCGAGATTCCCATTATTGCCGACGATTATGTGGACCCCGAATTTGGCTCGGGCTGCGTCAAAATAACCCCAGCCCATGATTTCAATGACTATCAGGTGGGTCAGCGCCATCATTTGCCGCTGCTGAATGTGTTCACCCCGGACGCCCGTATCCGGGACCACTTGGAAGTGTTTGCCGACGCCGACATTGCCGAAACCATTCCTGAATCATTGCGGGGCCTGGACCGCTATGCTGCCCGCAAACAGATCATAGCCCTGCTGGAAACCGATGGTCTGCTGGTCAAAACCGACGCCCATAAACTGATGGTACCTCGAGGCGATCGTTCCCAGGCGGTCATCGAGCCTTACCTGACCGACCAGTGGTACGTGCGGGTAGCGCCGCTGGCTGAGCCCGCCATCAAGGCCGTGGAAGAAGGCCGTATTCGTTTTGTCCCCGAAAACTGGAACAAAACCTACTTTGACTGGATGCATCGCATCGAAGACTGGTGTATTTCCCGGCAGCTCTGGTGGGGTCATCAGATTCCGGCCTGGTATGGCCCGGATGGGAAGATTTTTGTGGCCCGCCATGAAGACGAGGCCCAGAGCCAGGCGAGCCGCCATTACGGCATGCCGGTGATGCTGGAACGCGATCCGGATGTACTGGATACCTGGTTCAGTTCGGCCCTGTGGCCATTTACGACCCTGGGATGGCCGGAAAAAACCCCGGATCTGGCCCGTTTTTATCCGGGCAGCGTGCTGGTCACCGGCTTCGACATCATTTTTTTCTGGGTGGCGCGCATGATCATGATGGGTCTGCGCTTCATGGATGAGGTGCCTTTCCGGGAAGTGTATATCCATGGCCTGGTACGCGATGCCGAAGGCCAGAAAATGAGCAAGTCCAAGGGTAATGTGCTGGATCCCATTGATCTGATCGACGGCATCAGCCTGGAAAATCTGGTCAGCAAGCGTACCCAGGGGCTGATGCAACCACAAATGGCCGCCAAAATCGAAAAATCCACCCGCAAGGACTTTGCCGGGGGCATTCCTGCCTTTGGGACCGATGCCCTGCGTTTTACCTTTACGGCACTGGCCACCCAGGGTCGGGACATCAAATTTGACCTGAAGCGCGTCGAAGGTAACCGCAATTTCTGCAACAAGCTCTGGAATGCCTCACGCTTTGCCATGATGCAGGTACCGGAAACCGAATTACTCCAGGGCGAACAAAGCTTGATGGCCCCGGAGCGCTGGATCATCGGCCGACTGCAGCATTGCGAAGCCGCTGTAAACAGCGCCATTGACCAGTACCGTTTTGCCGATGCGGCCCATGCCCTTTATCAGTTTTTCTGGAACGACTACTGCGACTGGTACATCGAACTGTGCAAGCCCGTGTTGCGCGCCGACAGCGCTTTCACGGCCGCCCAGCAATGTGGTACCCGCAATACCCTGTTGCGGGTGCTGGAAGCAGGATTACGCCTGCTGCATCCGGTGATGCCGTTCATTACCGAAGCACTCTGGCAACACATTGCCCCCATGCTCGACAAAAGCGGCAGCAGCATTGCCCTGGCGCCCTACCCGGTGGCTGACCTGCAGCGCGTCGATCCCGAGGCGGATGCCGATACGGAATGGCTGATCCAGGTCATCCGTGCCGTACGCTCGGTACGTGGCGAAATGGACATACCTCCCGGCAAATTGCTGCCGGTTCTGCTGCAAGGTGGGGATGCCGAGGATCGGCGTCGTACCGAAGACTATCATCCCTGGCTTTTTGCCATGGCCCGCTTGGGCAGCCTGGATTGGTTGGCGGACAGTGCGGAAGCGCCGCCAGCCGCCTTGCAGTTGCTGGGAGATCTCAAAATTCTCGTACCCCTGGCGGGCGTCATCGACGTGGGCGCAGAGCAGGCCCGCCTGGGCAAGGAACAGCAACGTCTGGAGGCTGATCGCAACAAGACCCTGGCCAAGCTGGGGCAGGAAAGTTTTCGCAGTCGCGCCCCGGCCGAGGTCGTCGCCAAGGAGGAAGACCGCCTCCGGGAAATCGAAACCGCCCTGCAGCACCTGACCGAACAGGCGGACCGCCTGAAACAACTGTGAAAATGTCGGATACCTCATCCCGGCAGAATCATTACTACCCGTTGGAGCTCCTTTTCGGCAAGGTTTTTTCGCCTTTCGAACAGTTTCTGCGGCGGGCGACGGCGGGCGGAATCATCCTGATTCTGGCGACCATCCTGACCCTCTTCCTCAGTAACTCCCCTTGGCACACCCAGTATCATCTATTCTGGGAAAACCATTTCGGCATCCACTGGGGTCATTGGCTGCTGGACCAGAGTCTGCACCACTGGATCAATGACGGGCTGATGGTGGTCTTCTTTTTTGTCGTCGGTCTGGAACTGAAGCGGGAATTTCTGGTGGGTGAATTAGCGTCGCTCCGGGATGCCGCCCTGCCCGTTATTGCTGCCGGAGGCGGCATGCTAGTACCTGCTCTGATTTATCACCAGATCAATCCCAGCGGACCAGCAGCCGAGGGCTGGGGCATTCCCATGGCGACGGATATCGCTTTCGCCATCGGAATTCTGGTCCTGCTGGCCTGGCGCATTCCCCGCAATCTGATTGTTTTTCTGACGGCCCTGGCCATTGCCGATGATCTGGGGGCGGTGCTGGTCATCGCCCTTTTTTATACGCCCTCCATAAACCTAGCGGCATTGCTCATTGTCGGCTTGTTGCTCCTGGGTCTGGTGCTACTCAATCAAAGTGGGGTGCGCAAGGTACTGCCCTACCTGATTCTAGGCCTACCCTTATGGTACTTTGTGATGCTGTCCGGCATTCATGCCGCCGTCGCCGGAATTCTCCTGGCCTTTACCATTCCGGCAAGAGGTCGTATCCGCCCCGATCAACTCGCCGACACCCTCAATGCGCGCAGCGAAAATTTGCGCGACACCATCATCCATAGTAAGCGGCTGGACCCCCTGGTCAATGGCAAACTGGCCGGCATCATCCAGAGTATTGAACAGAGCAGTGCCGAAGCCATTGCTCCACAGCAGCATCTGGAACATCGTATCCAGCCCTGGGTGACTTTTCTGGTGATTCCCGTTTTTGCCCTGGCCAATGCCGGCATCAACTTCGCGCACGTCAACAGCGACATGCTACTCAGCCACATCACCCTGGGGATTTATCTGGGCCTAGTATTCGGGAAATTTGCGGGAATATCCCTGACCAGCTGGCTAGCTATCAAAATCAAGCTCGCCCGTCTGCCCAGCGGAGTACGCTGGCCCCATCTCCTGGGGGCTGCCTGGCTAGCCGGGATCGGCTTCACCATGTCCCTGTTTATCAGCGAACTGGCATTCAAGGATGCGCTCATGGTGGAAGAAGCCAAGCTGGGGATTTTGCTCGCCTCCCTGACCGCCGCCTGCACAGGGCTACTCTGGCTTTTTTGGGGCGGTAGCAAGGAGCTGGAATGATTCCTGAAGATCTCCCGGACGTCGTCCGTCAGGCACTGCGCGAAGATCTGGGCAGTGGCGACCTGACCGCCGCACTGATTCCTGAAGGGCAAACGCTCAAGGCACGGATTATCAGCCGGGAGCCCGGCATTCTCTGCGGACAACCTTATGCGACGGCGACCTTTGCCGCCCTGTCTGCACAATTGAAGCTGCAATGGCAGGTCGCCGAAGGGAGTAGCGTTCAGGCCGATCAGGCACTGTGCATCATCGAAGGCCCAGCCCGGGCGCTGCTCAGTGCCGAACGTTGTGCCCTGAATTTCCTGCAGACTCTCTCAGGAACAGCCACAGCGGTGCAGCATCTTGTGACATTACTGAAAGGGACTCGCACCCGCCTGCTGGATACCCGAAAAACCATCCCCGGCTTACGCCAGGCCCAAAAATACGCAGTGCGGATAGGCGGCGGTCATAATCACCGACTCGGGCTCTTTGATGGCATTCTCATCAAGGAAAATCACATTGCCGCTTGTGGCAGTATTACGGCGGCACTCCACGCCGCTCAAGCCCTTGCCCCGGCCCTGACCCGCATAGAAATCGAGGTGGAAAACCTGGAACAGCTGGAAGAAGCCCTGGCCGCCGGTGCCGACATGATCCTGCTGGATAATTTTGACCTAGATAACTTACGTCAGGCCGTCCAGCGGGTGGCTGGCAAAATCCCGCTGGAGGCATCCGGGAACATGGGCTTGCACAACATGGCTGCAGTAGCCGCAACCGGCGTCGATTTCATCTCCGTCGGCGGTCTGACCCGCAACCTGCAGAGTCTGGATTTGTCCCTGCGCTATTTTTGATACGCTCAGCGAGTTCTCAGGCCCGGGCTTCGGCATCCAGGCTGCGCAGGGTTTCATCGGCTCCCGCTGCGGCGGTCAGGTCCGCCACGTTTTCCTTGGTAAAAAAGCCCTGGAAATCGCCAAAGCGTTGCACGTATTCGATAATCAGGGAAGTGTGCTCCGAAGCGCTGGAAAAAATCTGCTTCAAGCCCTCCTGCTCCGACCCGATCACCTGCAGGAGAAATTTCTGCCCACAGTTTTGCAGGGCATCCACCACATAATCAATGTTGATCTGATTATTGGTATGACCATCCTGCACTCCTACCGCCAGATGATGCAGACGTGGTCCAAAATTCCGCACAAAGGCTTCCGTGGGAGAAGGTTGGCCGATCAGATGATTGCAGAAATAGGGATGGTTGGCCGCCGTAAATACCTTGGCAGGACTGTTCAGCACATTCTCGTAATGGATACTCTTGGTGACATTGGTGGAGGAATTCTGATCGGGAATATCGTAAGAACCCCAATAATAATAACTGGATAAGCTCAGATATTCGAGAATCGCCACTTCCCGATTCTGGCTATAAATCCGTGTGGCCAGATGATCGATGGGCAGCAGCAACTGATCCAGACCGAGTTTTTCCCGCAGCAGCTTGGCCTGTTCAAAAGCCGCCTGCATATCTTCCCGAATAGAAGACAGGCCCAAGGCGTACACCCGGATATCGTCGTCAGGACGCTCCCAGTAAGCGACGATATTATGGGTATAGGGAGAGGGCTTGACGATGGCCATGTTGCCCGGCAACTCCAGGTGACGCACCTGCTCCTGGTTGAAAAAGCGGATTTCCCGGTTTTTTTGGACTTCCAGGACTTCATGGAGGTTTTTTACCTGAAATACTTCGCCCATATAACGGGAATTGGGGCGCCTGGCGCCCACCGGATACACCTCGTTCAGACTGCGGAAGATGCCATGCAAGCCAGGATCCTTGACTTCACGCACCAGCACATCGGGCGCATTCATGTCGATGCGGAGAATATGGGTGGAATGCTGGTCCGTTTCGAGGGTGACCAGATAGTTGTACGGCGTCATCAAACAGAGTTCATGTACATAAGCTGCGGAATGCCCCGGCTCCACAGTGATCATCAGCGCATCCATCCGGCCGATATTCTCCGTGAGCCCCTGACGATCCCGATCCTCCAGCAAACGTCCCAACCATTCCTCAAAAAAGGGTGAATTCTGCTTGTCGCCCTGCCGCTTGAAATCTATTGATGCGCTCATTGATGACCCCTATTTCTGTCTGGCAGCATCAGTCTAACGCGCAGCGGACTTCTACCCAAGCCAAGGGTAAAAAATCGGGCCAGTCCCGGGCATGAACAGTCCTTCTGGGTTCACCCAAGAGAGCGGTAATTGACAGGATACCGCTTAGTCGGTATCTTCAAATCCCATGATGACCATGGTTCAACGCAAAGCCCGTAATCCGGGGCAGACCCGTAGTGATTTGCTCGATGCTGCTTACACCGAGATCCTGGAGTCCGGCTTTCAGGCGGCCAGTCTGGAGCGCATTCTCGCGAACACCTCGGTGAGCAAGGGAGCTCTTTATCACCACTTCGGTACCAAGCGGGACCTTGGTCTCGCTGTCATTGAAGAAGTGATCGGCCCCGAACTGGAAGCCCGATGGTTCAACATGCTCGCCCAGCATGATGATCCCATCAGTGTCCTGCACAATCTCATCGAAGAAAAAATTGCCTCCGCTGACGAATCGGTGATTCGCTACGGCTGTCCCCTCAATAACCTGATCCAGGAAATGAGCCCGCTGGATGAATCCTTTCGCCGGGGCTTGCAAAAAATCATCGAGCGCTGGGTAGAAGTCGTTGCCGAGGCCCTCAAGGAAGGTCAGGCTTCAGGACAAGTGCGCGCGGATATCGCCCCCCAGGACATTGCGCTTTTCATTGTCGCATCCATTGAGGGCTGTGTCGGGCTCGGGAAAAACGCTCAGTCCGTGACCGCCTATCAACGCTGCCTCAAGCAACTGCAAGTCTATATTCAATCATTAGCCGTCTGACCACGAAGTAATCATTCCTTTTTCACCCCTGATAAGGAGGTAAAGAAATGTCTGAAATGCATTCCGAATGGCTGCAACTCGAACAGGGACTGCGTGCCTGGTATGCCCGCCCAGGCAGTGCTGGTCCGCATCCAGGTGTCGTGATATTTATCGAAGCTTTTGGAGTAAACAGCCATTTTCAGGATGTCGCCGAAAGATTCGCCAAAGCGGGATATTGTGCCATTGTCCCCGACATCTATCACGGCAAGGTCTATGCATACAGCGATTTCGAGCATGCCATCGGGCATCTCAAGACCCTGAAAGACGATATGGTCATGCAGGAAGCCGGACAGGCCATTGCTGAACTGCAAAAACGTTCGGAAGTGCATAGTGACGCCATTGGTGCCATTGGTTTTTGTATGGGAGGGCGTTTTGCCTTCATGGCCAATGCGGTCCATGCCGACAAGCTTGGTGCTGCGGTGGCTTTTTACGGGGCTGGCATCGCTCCCGACCAGGATTCCGTTGGCCGCCGGCCCCTCCTGGATCTGGTCGACCGGATGCGGGCCCCCCTGCTGCTGCTTTATGGCGCAGATGATACCTCAATCACCCCGGAAGAACATGGCCGCATTGCCACGGCTCTGAGCACTGCCAAAAAGCGCTATACCCTGACCCTGTTCCCCGGTGCTCCCCACGGATTTTTTGCGGACCCGCGTGACAGTTACCGCCCGGAAGCGGCCGCAGAGGGATGGCGCCTGACCTTGGATCATTTCAGCCATTATCTTGGGAGACCGGCATGAGTCACCTGTTATTTACGCCCTGGACCCAACGCAGCGTCACCCTGCGCAACCGGATTATCGTCTCTCCCATGTGTCAGTATTCCACTCCCGATGGCGTAGCCGGTGACTGGCACATGGTCCACCTGGGTAGCCGAGCCGTGGGCGGCGCCGGATTGGTCATGGCTGAAGCCAGCAGTGTCAGCCCCGAAGGTCGCATTTCTCCCCAGGATCTGGGTATCTGGAATGATCAGCAGGCTGCGGCGCTGGCGCCCATTGTCCAGTTTATCAAAAAGCAAGGCGCGGTGACGGCCATACAAATTGCCCACGCCGGACGCAAGGCCTCTACTCAGGCTCCCTTTGCGGGCGGTGCGCCCATTGCCCCGGACGCCGAACAGGGCTGGCAACCTTATGGTCCCAGCCCCCTCCCCTTCAGCCCTAGCCACAGCGTTCCCAAAGCCATGGCTACCCAGGATCTGGAAAAGGTCCGCAAGGACTTCGTGGCCGCAGCCTGGCGCGCCCTGGAAGCCGGTTTCGAGGTGCTGGAATTACACATGGCCCACGGCTACCTCCTGCACAGCTTTCTATCGCCCGTCAGCAATCAGCGTGAAGATGCCTATGGCGGTAGTCTCGAAAACCGGATGCGCCTGCCGCTGGAAATTACCGATGCTGTGCGTGCTGTCTGGCCTGAGCATCTGCCTTTGTGGGTCCGCATTTCCGCCACCGACTGGGTGCCCGGCGGATGGGATCTGGAACAATCCACCATACTTGCCGGACACTTGAAGGAGAAAGGCGTTGACGTCATAGATTGCAGCAGCGGCGGGATGACCCCCGATGCCATCATCCCCGCCGGACCCGGCTTCCAGACCCCCTTTGCCCAACACATTCGCGCCAAAGTCGGTATTCCAACGGTCGCGGTCGGCTTGATTACCCAAGCCATGCAGGCTGAGCATATTCTGGTGACCGAACAAGCGGATGGCATTGCCCTCGCCCGGGAGTTACTGCGCAATCCCTACTGGCCCCTGCACGCCGCCCATGAACTGGGTGTGGACCTGAACTGGCCCGAGCAATATGATCGGGCGAAATTGCGCTGACGTATTTTCCACCCCTTCAACAGAAGTGATCATGATGTTGCCGGGACAGGTTTCTGTCCTGGCTTTCTTTAATATCCGGAGCCTTTGACTGATGTCCTCTGATCAAAAGTCACCAGCCACCCTCTTGCCTTTGGCCGCGCTGACCCTGGGTCGGTTGGCAGCATTTGCGGGAACAAAAAGCCACCATTCTGCCGACTGGTCAGGAAGAAAGCGGGGCAGATGCACTCAGATTGAACTAGGTGGGGTTTCTTCCAGCAGTTTACGTAACTGCGGCACCCCGATGCGTTTGAGGGGCTTGCCATCCACGGGTGAGGCCGGACTGCGGCGATCTTCGTCCAGGCCAAAAATGATCAGACGGATTTCCGCCCCTCCCCGCTCTACTTTCAGGCAGGGATAATCCTGAGCCAGGGCATCGCCAAAATGCAGACGCTGCCAGCTTTCTTCGTAGGCCGTTTTCTGGTCCATCAAAAAGAAAATAACGCTCTCCGGGGTGTCCACAAACAGATGCAGGGTAATAGCCCCATGACGGGTCGCAGTGCCACTCAGCACCGGCCCCGTCAAGCGCGGTTGAAAATCCTCCAGCCATAGCATGGCCTGCAGCGCCTGTTCACGCAGTTGCCGCAAATCTGCGGCATGGTCCGGCCCATGAAAAAGGGTCAGTCGGGCCTGCAATTCCACTTCCACCTCACTATTATTCGGCCAGTGATGCTGGGCATCCCCCCCCGCGCCCAAACGGCGCGCCGCTTTTTCCTTGGCCACCCGAAAATCCACGACCCCTTCCTCCGCCATGATCCGGGCCGATTCCACCGCCAGCAAGCGGCGTAAACGATGGGATTGCTGTATCTTGCTCATGCTCGGCACTCCGATGATTGTCGCCTGGGACTATTGCGCATAAGATAGCGCGTAAGCGAGAGTGGCGGAATTGGTAGACGCACTGGATTTAGGTTCCAGCGCCGCACGGCGTGGGAGTTCGAATCTCCCCTTTCGCACCAATGACTTAGAGCAACACCATGGACCCGCCTTGATTTTATGCTGCATATGCTGCACTGGCCTTTCAGATTTGGTGCAGCGGGAGTGCAGCATGGCAACGATTAATCCACGGGAAGATCAAGATGGCATCACGATCGGTTGGCAAGCCATCGTGCGCAAGAAGGGTTATCCAAGCCAGTCGAAGACGTTCCGCACTAAACGTGATGCAGAAGCGTGGGCACGACTCACCGAATCGGCCATGGAACGCGGGTTGTGGCAAAATCAGAGCGACGCGGACAGTACAACCCTGGCCGATGCTCTGGAACGCTATGGCAGGGAAGTCTCCAGCCTGAAGAAATCGGGCAAGATTGAACTGTACCGCATAGGCACGCTCAAAACTGACAAAATCGCCAAACTGCACTTATCGCGCATTCGCGGCGCTGACCTTGCAGAGTATCGGGATCGGCGATTGGCGGCAGGGCTTTCTGATAGCTCCGTGCGTCTGGAGTTGGCCATCCTCTCCAATCTATACACGGTCGCCATGAAGGAGTGGCGCATGGAAGGCTTACGCAATCCGGTGCTGGCGGTGCGGAAACCATTGCCGGGCAAGGCACGGGATCGACGGTTGTCGCCGATTGAAGAGAAAAAACTGTTGGTCGAATGTGCTCCGCCTTTGAAGGCCATCATCCTGTTCGCGCTGGAAACCGGGATGCGGCGGGGGGAGATACAGAAGTTGCTCTGGAAGAATGTGGACCTGATAAAATGCACCGCCCAGTTACTTGATACAAAAAACGGGGAAGATCGGACCATTCCACTGTCCGGTCGCGCTATTGCTGTCCTGAAAGCGTTACCGCGTAACATCAACGGCAAGGTGTTCCCAGGTGTGGACATATCCCATTCTTTTACGGCCGCCTGCAAACGCGCAGCCATCGATGACCTACGCTTCCACAACCTGCGCCACGAGGCCACCAGCCGCTTCTTCGAGAAGGGCTTGAACCCGATGCAGGTGGCGGCCATTACCGGCCACAAGACCTTGCAGATGCTGAAGCGATACACGCACCTGCGGGCGGAGGATCTGGCGAAGTTGTTGGGGTGACGACATCATGGCAGCGTGAACTTTCGACTCGCTGAAGTGCGCTAACCGGTTGAAGGCTGCGGGCTGCCTCCGGCAAGTCGAAGTAATGAGGTGCTACATGACCAGAACTAGGGCCACCATAGGGGGCATCACTGCGCCTGTTATCTGATTTAGCCAATCCATCGCCGCACGGACGCTGGGGGCACTCGGCAGACCGGCAGCATGGGTCAGCAGTTCCCCCAAGTGAACGGGGGCCGCCTTTTCCTGTCAGGCACTTGATAAGCGCTTGGATTTCGCAGGCTCATTAAGGTAATATCATATAAGATCAAAGAGTTAATCTGTAGCGTTAGGCTTCAATCCTGAAAGTGCCCTTTTTACTACATCACCAACTTTGGCTGAAAGTTGATATGGCCTTGGGCTTGGAGCGGTTCCCCACGCAAGTGAGGATAAACCGGAGGGATGAAACATGTGGTTGCTGCTTATCGCTGTATTTTTTCTAATTCTTTATTTTGTCCATTCTGGCCGGGATCACAAGACTTCAAATACCGTCGTGCAATATGTGTCTCTTGACGTGGTGGTAACACCCGTGGGTGACGATGGTGTGTTACGAGAACCTATAACCGTACCAATCACGTTGACACAAACGGCGGATGGCCGCTGGCACGCCGAACAGAATGGGGTCAAGATTCATGCCTAACATCCCCTTAAGAAGAGTCCTATTTCGAATCCAGAAATCCTTACTGCGCCTCTGGCTATCTCGATTAGGCATAGAGTCGAACCAATCTTGGCCTCTAATTGTAGTCCAGTATGCATAAATCATGGCGCCCATATCTGCTATTCTCCAGTAATTTTGGAACCGGCAAGATATCGGCACGTTGGCATCTTTTCAAACCTCATCCCCACTTACCGCATAGGCATAATCCACCCCAAGCGCCTCAAAGTGCTTCACGCCACAGCGGATCTTGTCCCGCTCATCGGGGCGCACCTGGTTCATATCCTTGGTGCCCTTGGTTTCCCGGACCAGATCAACTTCTTTTCACCGACGTCATCCCGCTTCACAATGGCCCAATCCGGGTTGTAGGTGCCCACCGGCGTATCCACCTTGAACCATTTAGGCAGTTTCACGAAAACCAGAATGTCCTCACGACTATCCATCTTCCTGGCGAATTCCAGTTCCACCTGGGAATCATATTCGATGTAGGGGTATGGTGTTTTGTCGGGATGGTCCATCTTCAGGCTGGTTAGGGGGGTGATGGCTCACCTGCGGGTGGCTATCCACCCAATATCAATTTGGCTGCCGATGTGCCAATATGGGTTTGTAAAAATGTGGGTTATCGCGGAGGCTATGGTATGAGTCGGTTGACGATCGATATAAGCGACCAGCAGCATCAACGCCTCAAGGCGCTGGCAGCCTTGCAGGGCAAGACGATCAAACAGTACGCCCTCGAACGGCTCTTCCCTGGCGATAGGGATACCGATCAGGCGTGGCAAGAGTTGAGGATACTGTTGGAGGAGCGCATCAACGCCGGTCTGGCAGGGGAGCTGTCTACCCAAAGTGTGCCTGATCTGCTGGAGGAAGAGTTGGCCAAGGCAGCGCTCTCTTGACCCCTTCCTATGTTCTCACGTCTGAAGCGGAAAGCGATTTGCGCGGGATCATCCGCTATACGCGCAAACAGTGGAGTGATGCCCAGGTGCGGCGGTACATCACGAAGCTGGAACAGGGCTTTTCTCGCCTGGCTGCTGGTCAAGGGGTGTTCAAAGATCTGAGCGAACTCTATCCGGCGCTTCGCATGGCTCGCTGTGAGCATCACTACGTGTTTTATCTTCCGCGAGAGAACGCTCCCGCGTTGGTTGTGGCGATTTTCCATGAGCGCATGGAGTTGATGGTCCGGCTGGCTGACAGGCTCCATATGGGACTGAGACCGTGACCCCTTCCTTGTCTCCCTGCTGTTACTGGTCTCTATGCTGCCCGTAGGAATCGATCTGCAGATTCTCAAAACTCGTCCTTACCGCTCCATTGTGAGAAACCGTTTTGAGAATGGATTTTAAGAAGCGCAAGTCTTTGATTCCTGGTCGTGGGAGATCGGGGCCTACGAGTTCTCACAAATGGTGTTTGAATTGGATAAGGTTTTGTAGCCGCAACTTCTATTTTTTATTGCTAGGCTTTATAAATTAACGTTCAAGCGTTCTCCATAACCAAGCCACAAGTTCTGGTTCCTCGCTGTTTCAAGTGGGTAGCCTGATATCCAGTTTACCCATGATCAATCTCCACCACCGCCGCCGTCCCATAGGCCGTCACTTCATTCATGGCTTGCCCCTGTCCAGCATCAAACTCACCAGAATCAAAACGCATCCCCAGGACGGCATTGGCCCCAAGGGATCGGGCATGTTCGGCCAGTTGTTCCAGGGCATCATCGCGGGTCTGGGCAATCATTTTCAGATAGCCTGACTGTTTTCCACCAAAGATGGCGCGGACGCCACCCAGGAAATTGCCGACGATATTGCGGGATCGGATACCCGTGCCGTAGACCGGTCCAATGACCCGGACCACACGCATGCCGGGGCAATCGTTGATGGTGAGGATGAGGACAGGACTTTGTTCTGCGGCCATGCGGTCTCCCTTTCTGAGGAATGCTGCAATCCATGTACCGATCGCAGTGTATTCTTATGGAGTCAGTACGCTGGACAAGCGGTCAGTCGGCAACTTCTGACTTGGGACTGGTCATTGCCTTGCTCAGACGAATACCCTTCTTAATCTTACGACGCTATCCAACAAGCTGTCACGTCTCGACAAGCCTCGCTGCTTTTTGCACACTGGGAACATACCCTACAGCCGCAAAAGGGCCACCAATGGCCTATTATAGGAAACACCGCAAATACCGGGGATCCAGTGGAAGCCCGCGGTTGAACATCGCTACCATGACGGACCCCGCGTGGATCGGCTCGGCCATCCTCGCAGGCATCATCCTGTTTTCATCCTGGCTGATCCTACCCACCGTTTTTCAGATTAACCCCATCCTGAAGATACTGACGCCACTTTTTGAGATGATCGGCAGCATCCTGGCGCTGATTTTCGGATTCATGGCGTTCATGCTGTTTCTGGCCCGCGATACAGAGTCGGTGACACCATCCACAACGTACAAGCCCGCATATCAGCCACCAAAGCCCTCTCAAAAACTCCTGAATGACAATCCATCACCGTACGCCGACTCCAATCCTGAGCAGCCCTACGGATGGTCCTTGTCACTACTCCGAAGCCTCGAATGGAAACGGTTTGAAGACCTTTGCAATGAATATCACCGTGAATGTGGTCTGCGAAGCACCACCACAGGGCTCGGTGCCGATGGCGGTGTGGATATTCGTTTGTTCCATCGGAAATCAGGTGAATTAATCGCAGTTACCCAGTGCAAGGCGCGGTCGAATAGACCCATAGGAGTTGATCTGGTTCGACAGCTTTTGGGCACGATGACCCATGAAAAAGTGCCGATCGGAACTTTTATCACCAATGGCACTTTTACCAAACCCGCCGAGGAGCTAGCCAAGGAAGATCGTATTATTCTTGTTGACGGCAAACACTTCATAGAACTGATTGAGCAGATGCCTGCTTTGTCGCGGGCGCGATTGCTGGCCTTCGCAACGGAAGGGGACTACACCACGCCAACCTGCCCACATTGTGGGATCAAAATGGTGCCGAGAACCAACAGAAGGAAAGGGAATAAATTCTGGGGCTGCAAAAATTACACCAAATATCCGCCCTGCAAACAAATATTGCAGATGAGAAAAGGAACGGACTGAATATCCCCAAAATGACCGCAGGCCAATCCGTTTTTCCGAGGGATTAAACATGAGTCCGCACTACAGCAACTGATCCACATACCGAAAGGAACGCTTGCCATAGATATCGAAAATGACGGCACCAATGGTGAGCACTACCGCGCCCAGTTGGGTGGACAGCGCCTCAATATCAATCATCACATCCTGCATGAACTTCTCCTGCTGTCGAGTTCAAATTTCCACTATTCGGTATATCCGTTCATTGCCTTCATCTGGGTAACCCCAGGGATTGCAGTGCACCCGCGTTTTGCCAATGCGGTAATCCCTCTGGTCATGCACATGTCCATGAATCCAGAGTTCCGGCTTCCAGCGTTGAATACGGTGTTCCTGATTGGAACAAAATCCTCCCGATATGGGGCTCCCGGCGAATCGGGGGTGCTGGCTTTTGTAGCTGGGCGCGTGATGCGTAATGACCACGGTCGGCCCGTCATGCGGGTGATGAGTGAACTGGCCATCCAGCCAGGCGATGCTGTCCTGATGCACCTTGAGAACGGCTTCCGGGGTGATGCTGCCGGAATGGCCATCAAAGATCACCTGAAAATCTGACATCATGTGCTGGCAACTGCGCATCTGTTTCCCGCTGGCGAAGTCTGTCCAGAGGGTCGCACCCAGGAAACGGACGCCGCCGATCGCCATCGACTCGTTTTCCAGCAGAAACGCCTGGCGGTCGTGGGCGATGGCCTCCCGGTACTTCCGTCGGTCATCGGGAAAGATCCCATTGTAATATTCGTGGTTACCCAGCACGAAGATGACCGGCCCCGCGTAGGCCAGACGCAGCTTCCGCAAAAACTCCGTGTAATACTCCGGCATGGTGTCCACGTCGCCACCCAGGACCAGCACGTCGGCACCGGAAAGGCCAGTCAGCGTGATGGATGAATCGAACTCCAGATGGAGGTCGGAGGCGTAGGCGATGCGCATGAAATATTCCCCTTCAGTCCCAGGCCCGTAAACGTAAAGATCGGCGCTGCTGCTTCTCGGATTCAGCATCAAATGGCGTCACCGCGCTCAGGATCTCCGCCATCTGAACAGGTTTCCCACCCCAGACATCGGCGCTCACTTCCATGGAGCCAGGCAACGGCTGCAGGTTGCCATGCACATGACCATACAAATGCACCGTGCCTTGCCACATGCCGGGCCATTCCCGCATCGGGTAGTGGCAGAGAAAAACGCTGTGACCATCCACACTGATTTTGGCCATCTCCCGTATGCTGGCCCAGCCTTGCAGGCGGGAGCCACTTACCCCATCAACACGATCATGATTACCGACAATCAGATGCTTGGTGCCGTGCAACCTTTTGAGCAGGTCTTGGATGATCTCCGCTGGACGCAAGGAGAAATCGCCCAGGTGATAGACCACATCACCGGGGCTCACAACGCTGTTCCAGGCATCCACCAACGCACGGTCCATCTGCGCGCCGTCCTGGAAGGGGCGCTTACAATGCCGGATGATATTGTCGTGCCCGAAATGGCTGTCGCTGGTAAAAAAGGTGCGCATACTCCTCCTTGAAATCTCCATTGAAATCCCGGCCCTGAAGATTGGCCGGATGGGCAATGACCCGCGGGTTCATGCAACCGCCTCCTCCAGTTCAATCACCTGTTCCAGCTGCACGCCGGTCCCTTCCCTCGGATATCCGAAGGGATTGGACAACACCCGCACCTTACCGATCCGGTAATCCACCACATGATGGATATGGCCGTGCATCCACAACTGCACCCCCTGATCACCATAATGCGCCACGCTTTCCTCCAAATGACTGGCATAGGCGCCGGACAGATCATCCTTGCGGAAGGAGGGATAAAGCGAATTCCATGCCGGGGCATGGTGGGTGATCACGACCTTGGAGCCATCCCAAGGCTCTGCAACAGCGGTTTCCAGCCACGTCTTGCTGGCCAGGTGCATCGACAGGGCATCTTGCGGCGCAAAACGCCGGGCACCCCCATGACAGCGTATCCGCTTATGGTCCTGCATAGTCTCTCGTGCTGCCCGCATGACACAGGGGTCGCCGCCATCAAAATCCGACCACAGGGTGGTTCCGAAAAAACGGATATTGCCGATGTCCACGCTTTGTCTTTCCAGCAGCGTAAAGCGCGCCATCAGGTCCTCCGGCACATGTCTGGCCAATCCCTCCCGCCATTTTTCCGGTGCGCGTTCGACGGAGAACCCCCAGTAATCGTGGTTTCCCAGCACCGCCACAATATGGGGAAAAGGGGGTGCCACCATTTTCAGCCAGTCGGCCAGCTTTTTGGGCGTGCCGAAGTCACCCGCGAGGACGAGAATACTGTCCGGGTCCGTCGTCAAGGAGGCCAGACGGACCGTGGCGGGTGGATTCACATCCACATGAATATCCGACAGGAGGCGCAGAAAGGGCTGCGGCTTCCCTGTCAAGGCGCGCGTATCCTCCTCCGATTGTTCCCGCGTCATTGTAACCAGTCTCCATTCCTGCCCGACGGCCGCTCCGCCATGGCCTGCATTTCCAGCAGTCGATACACTACGCCGCGCAAATCGCGCATGGACCGGGGATTACGGGCGAAGGCCTGCTGCAAACGATCCCTGACCGTGATTTCCAGATCGGGCAAGGCCGCCGTGTCCACCCCATATTCCCGGGCGACATCCCGCCGCACGTTCTCCAAAATGCGATCAAAATCCTCCGCCTGGGGAAGCCCCACCCGGATGGTCTCCCAACGGGAGCGCAATGGCCCCGGCAAATCCTCCAGACTGTTTGCCGTCGCCACCCAGCTGATGGCGGAATAATCGACCTCGCCGAGGTGAAACTCGTCGAGCACGCCGCTGCTACTGGCAGGTTCCAGAAACGTCAGCAAGGTCTCCCAGATCCGTCCATTCTGGCGTCCCAACCCCACTTTGTCGATCTCGTCCAGGATCACGATAGGATTGGGGCACTGTCGCTCCAGCATCATTTCCACCAGAAAACCGGGGCGGGCGCTGCTCCAGCCGCGCGCAGCACCTTTCAGGAGCATATTGTCGTTGGCTCCGGCCAGCGGCACAAAGAGCGTCGGAGCGACCATGGTTTCCCCCAACCGTCGCAGGAACCGGGTCTTGCCCATACCGGCAGGGCCCAGAAGGAGCAGAGGACGCAGTCGCAGACTGTCCACGCCCAGGCGCTGCGCCAAGACCTGCTGTCGTTCCAGCGCGCCGATCGCCGCTTCCATCCAGGGGAACTCCTGCCGCAGCAACTTCGCCCAGGAAAGACTCCGTGGCCATGCCGCCAGCGGCAGAGGACGCAGGAGGGGACGAAACCGCTCCAGGTTGCGGCGGTCATCCTCCTTCCCGGGCGCCTGCATGGATTGCAGCACGACCCGCCGGGCACGCCTGCCCTCCTCCGGAATTTCTGCCATACCCAGCACACGTTCCAGTACACACTGGAGCGGAAAGAGAGGAAGTGGCACAGCGCTTTCCATCTCCCGGATGAACCGGTTAACCTCCCGGGCCAAAGCCGGATCTTCCAGCCGGGCTACGGCCAGCAGGCCCATCTCCAGGGTCAGCATTCGGCACTGCGCACTGCGATCGCGGCTATCCATCCAAAAATCGGCCTTGTTGCGCCATTGCCCACGCCAGAAATAAAAGGCGTCTCTGAGGAATGTACCATAGGATTTCGGCTGCAGGCGTGCGGCCAGCACCAGGGCATAGATCTCCCCCAACTTTGAGCCCTGTTGTGCCGCAATTGTTGCCCACTGCCAGGCGAATTCCTCCGGAGGGCTCCAGCAACCCTCTTTCTGAACCGCTTCCGCAAGGTCGCCCAATGGGATGCAAGCGACCGCCATCTCCACTGTAAAACGCTGGCTTCTTTCCAGAACCTGGGGAGGCTGGCACTTTAAATGACTCATCGAATTATGTTCCAAAGTTGGATTTCCATGTTGGTAGTGCCACACTTTGGGGCTTCATGAATCCAGATCTTCCGAAAAAGCAGGGGGCAGCACAAAGCTAACGGGCCGTGCATAACGAATAATCCTAAAAAAGCAGTTATGCCCCAGGCAGGGCGGGAATGGCCCCCTCCGGTGACCATGGTGATCGGGTAATTTGTGCCACGATGTAGCCTGACGAGGAGGTCCCAGGGGGTTGTGCCCAGTAACCGCTCCGCAGTCTGCCGTCCGGTCTGTAACTGCGGGTCTTGCTCCTGGTCTACTTCGTGGGCGGCCACGACCGCCTGCTGAGAGCCTTCATAGGTGTCCGGAACCGGCAGGAGATAACTCGCCTGTTCGCCGGGAGCCGCGCCTTCCGGCAATACGGCGGTCCAGACCGGCTTCGTGTTGGCCGTTTCCTTGTGGGTGACGGTGCTGGTGAAGAAATCGCTGGATGAGGAAGTGCTCATGTGCGAGGTCGTCTGCGCCGCCGCAATCCAGCCGTTGCCGCTCTGGGCGTGCTGCATGACCAGGCCGACCGCCGTGTTGAATTCATACAGCGAAATGGTTACTATGACCACTGGTAACCACTCGTGACCAGGGGTGCATGATGTTGACTGTCAATGTGAAAGACGCCAAGGCAAAGCTCTCCAGCATAGTAAATGAAGCGATCAATGGCGAGTTCGTGACCATTACCCGTCATGGCAAGCCGGTTGCAGCACTGGTGTCGATCGAAGTGGCCGAGAAAGCCCGTAAAGCCATGGAGCCAAAACGTATGCGACTGGTGGACTATCTCAGGACTTTCCCGGGCGATGACGCATTCGAACGTAACCGCACACCATCACGAGATATAGAGATTTAATGAAATTTCTGCTCGACACCGATGTCATTTCCATGCTTTCACCCGTGCGAAACGCCGTTTCAGCCCCGATTCTTGCCTGGCTGGAACAGATGGATAACGAAGATCGGCTGTTCTTGTCTGTGGTCACTATCCACGAGATCGAAAAAGGCATTGCTGTTTTAGAAGGCAAAGGAGCGTCCGCAAAGGCATCCGAACTCAGAAAATGGCTTTTAACGCTGGTGTCCACTTACGCGGACAAGATTTTGGGATTTGATGCGTCTGCAGCGACGATTGCTGGGCAATTAGAAGCGAGAGCCATAATGGCTGGTCATAATCCGGGAATGGCAGATGCGATTATAGCGGGCATTGCCAAGGCGCATAATCTTGTTGTTATTACCCGCAACACCCGCCATTTTCTCACCTTTGGTGAGCATGTGGTTTCTCCTGATGACGCCGCAGCGTCCCATTGTGGTTTTGGTGAAAAATCCTAAAGTGTCCTTCCTCCATGATACAATAACCCCATGGTGACCACCGAAGGACGACATCCATCCCTACGACTATCTGGTCGATGTTCTGCAGCGGGTCAGCCAGCACCCCGCCTCCCGGATCGCCGAACTGACCCCGCGACTCTGGAAGCAACACTTCGCCGCCAACCCTCTGCGCTCGGATTTGTATAACCTTCGGTAATAAACCGCGAGAGACGCCGCTCGGTTACCGTACATGGACGTCCCCAGTTTGCCAAACAATGTTGTTGGCCGGGCTATACGTCCACGGCCGCTACTGCGTAGTCGGGCCGGAATGACCGATCATGAGCGAGGAGCGCCCAGACGATTCGTGCGGACTTATTCGCCAAAGCCACGGCCGCCACATTTTTGTTGCGACGTATGGCCACGGAAAAGTCCCAATTTTTGGGATCTGCCTTCTGTAAAACCCGATAAATCACCGACCGTGCGCCATGAATCATGAGGGTGCGCAGGTAAGCATCTCCTCGCTTACTCATACCCAACAGGTTTTGTTTCCCCCCACTGGAATACTGCCTGGGAACCAATCCAAGCCAAGCAGCCAATTGGCGGCCATTTTTAAAATTCTTTTTCCGAGAGCCGGTCAATGAGACCACGGAACGATTCTGGCAATTTCTGGCTGGTGTCCTCCATCAACTGATGGGACACGCTGTGTGACATAAGTGATCCCTTGCGGCACGACAATACCGAATTCGCTCAGCAGGCCACGAATCTGGTTGGCCTGCGCCGTGCGCGCCTTCACGAAACCTTGCCGCACCCGATGCAGTGAGAGAACCGCTTTCTGTTCGACATTCTTGATCGGGGCATAACGCATCGATGGTCGGCTAACCGCCTCGCAGATGGCCTCGGCATCAGCCGCATCATTCTTGTTGCTCTTCACGTAGGGCTTTACGAACTGGGGTGCCATCAGCTTGACCGTGTGCCCCAAGGATTCCAGCTTGCGTGCCCAATGATGCGCACTGCCGCAGGCCTCCATGCCGAGCAGGCACGGCGATAGGTTCGCAAAAAATATCGCAAGTTGGTTGCGATTGCTCGTGTAGTGAGGAAACCCTCACTATGGCACATCCATGTCGGTATAGGGTGGGGACGTCCATCCCATTGCTAACACAGGAGCTGTATACGGGTCAGGATCGGCAAAGTCAGAAAATTTGGGAAGGTGGGTTGCCTAAACGCTTACTGGCGGGTGGCGTGAGCAGCCATGTAGGCAGCGGTGGCATGATCACCAAGGTGCGGACCGCCGCCCAGGCCACTCGCTCGGGTACTGCCATCATCATCGTCAGCGGTCACGAACCGGACCTGCTGTTGCGCCTGCACCGGGGAGAGGCCCTGGGCACCTACTTCCATCCCCGCCTGACCCGCCTGACCCGCCCGCAAGCGCTGGCTGGGCAACTCCGGGCAGCCGGCACCCTGCACCTCGACGCCGGCGCCGCCCAGGTGTTGAGGAAAAAGGGCGGCAGCCTGCTGCCCGTCGGTGTTACCGCGGCAGAAGGGCGCTTTCAGCGCGGCGATCTGGTCGTCTGCCTGGACCCGAAGGACCGGGAAGTGGGCCGAGCCTGGTCAATCTCGACGCGCAGATGGTCCGGCAACGCACGGGGAAAAGCAGCAAGGTGATCGCCAAGGAGTTTGGTGAGCTGGAGGATCCGGAACTCATCCACCGCGACAATCTCGTCCTCAGCGAAACGGAGATCCCCGAAGAAGGGGCTTAGAGACTCGCCTCCGTCTGCTCCTGCAACGCTTCCCAGCGCCGCTGGCAGGCCACACAACGCTCGGCTTCGGGTTCCACCCGCAAACGCGCCACGGGAATCTCTTCCCCGCAGTCCACGCAGATCCCGTAAGTGCCGGCCCTGATGCGCTCCAGGGCGAGGTTCACCGCCCGCAACGCCTGGGCCTCCCGCAAATCCCGCGCCAGCCCCAGGCTCTCGACGAGATCCAGCACCGAGTCATCGCCGACATCCCGCACTTCCAGCCGCTCCCGCTCCTCCGCCGCCAACTCGCCGTTGAGCAGATGCGCACGCACGCCCATGAGCAAGTCGCGGCGCCGGTCTTTCAGGATATGATGAAAGGTTTCTACGAGTTTCGCATCCATGGAGGGGTTCCTCTTGGTAATGGGGCATACGTTGCCCGTTGGCTAGCGTTTTTTTACTGCGAGCGATTCCATCTCTCTGATCTGTTGTGCCATTACTTCGGCGGGTGTCCGACCCGAAGGGCGGCGTAAGCAAAAACCCAAAGATTTCCTAGGTCGATTATTGAGTTCGTCGGCAACGATGGTCAAGCAGCACTGAGAAAATTCCAACAGGTCCTGTCCCTTGGGGAAGTACTGCCGCAGCAGGCCGTTGGTATTCTCGTTCGTGGGCCGCTGCCAGGGACTGTGGGGGTTCGCGAAATAGGCCAGAATCCCTGTGCGTTTCTCCAGCTCCTGATGCCGCGCCATCTCCTTGCCCTGGTCGTAGGTCAGGGTCTGCCGAAACGCCTTGGGCAGGGACCGCAAGCGCCGCGTGAAGCCGTCCAGAATCGACTCGGCGGTGCTGTCATCCACCCGCGCCAGAATCACGAAACGACTGCTGCGGTCCACCAGGGTGCCAATGGCGCTGCCGTTGTAGGCACCCTTGATCAGATCTCCTTCCCAATGGCCGGGAATCTCCCGTGCCTCGGCTTCAACGGGACGCTCGCGGAGCGGACGCATGTTCTGGATACCGCCCCGGCGGTCCTTGCCCCGACTCCGGGGGCGCCGTTTGCCATGCCCCCGCCGCAGCGCCCCAATGAGCGCCCGCTTCAACTCGCCAGCGGGATGGGCATAGATGTACTGGTAAATGGTCTCGTGACTGACCTGTCGGGACCGGTCTTCGGGGTAATCCAAGCGCAGCCTCCCGGCCACCTGCTCCGGTGACCACTTCCGCTCCAGCATGGCCGTGCTGACCTGTTCCGTCAAGGCATTCCCCGGAACCAGCTTGCGTGTGCCTCGGCGTCTCCGGGACCACGCCGTCTCCCGTCCCGTAACCGCATCATAACTGTTGTCCATCCACCCCCGATGAACCTCCCGGCTCAGGATGCTGGGGTTGCGTTGCAACTCTTTGGCCAGGGCTCTCAGGCTCATTCCTGCCGCTGGTCCAGATGCTCACCGGCGGTGGTCGTTCACTGGAAGACCTGTGGGTCATTCATGCCGACCCGGTATTGCGCCGTCTGCTGTCTTGGGAACGTCTGCCCAGCACGGATACGGTAGGAGACTGGTTGCGCCGTACGGGCGAAGGAGAAGGGCTGGCCGGTCTGGACCGGGTCCATCGCCGGGTGGTGGCCGCACACCTGCGCAAGGGTTGCACCCGGCAAGGGGAGCCGTAAAGCCCACACCCTCTAAAAAAGCCACGCGGCCCGCGATTTTGCTTGTGAAGTGGGCGGGCATGGCTCTGAGGGAGTGGCTTCTTCGTCAGATCGAACCTGCGTGAAATCATCATGCGGGGAGGAACCGCACTGGATCTGGCCCGACAAGCAGCCAGCGATGGGGTACTCACCATGCGCCAGAATGACTCGCGCCGAGTCAAGGAAAGGGTGACGAGCCTGGAAGATGTGTTGCGGGTTACCAACCTGTAATGGTGTAGTTCATCCGAACGGCTTGTGATTTGCGGGATTTCGTCTATGTAGATAGAAACGTCGTCTGGGAAGGGAAAACTTTCATCGAAAATTTCTCGGTGGAAACCTCCCTCTTCAGGGGGATATACGGTGTTGGGGAGATGAGTAACTTCTTGCCCATTCACCTCGCCAGAGGTGCAGATGGAAACGGGGAGAAAAATATTTTGTGGTCAAAAAGTGCCCAGGCTTACTGGTTGAATGGTATTTATCCGTGGGGGTATCGACTAAGGCATATGCTGAACCTCATCCCTATTTGTGTAAAACTGGTCTTAAAGTTCTACCCATTGACTATTTCACTCCGTTTTTAGCCGACGAGATTTTCAAAAAAGCGCTTTTTCTGTCAGGCGCTAGCATATAATCCTTCTCAGTTGCATTTATCAAGGAATTGTCATGAAATTTAATATGTTGTCCACAGCAGCTCTATCTTTCTCTTTGTTACTTGCCAGTGCAGGTATTGCGCAAGCAGCAAGCACAGCAACGACAACGTTCAACGTCACCGCGACGGTTCCTGCCTTCTGTAAGGTGAGTGCTACGAACCTGAATTTCGGCAACTATACGCCGGGATCAGGAGCCGTTACGGGGAACTCCACCATTTCTGTGAACTGCACGAAAGGAACGACGTTCACCGTAGCTTTGAATGCTGGATCGAGTACGGGGGCCTCTTTTACCAATCGCAACATGACCGGTACAGGTGCTGCCGATCCCGCAGGGAATACGGCTACAACCTCAGACTTGCTGAACTATCAGCTGTATACCACCGCGACCGTCGGTAGCGGTGGGACGATCTGGGGAGATGGTTCAACAGGCACTTCCACCGTAGCCGGCACGGGTGCTGGCATGGGCACGCCACAGGCTGTGGCCGAGACGGTTTATGGACAGATCCCAGACAGCACGGTGAACTCAACAGCGGTACCCGGTGCGTATTCAGATACGGTGACGGTCACGGTGAGCTATTGACATGATGCGGTGGATTTGCAGATGTGGGGGCGCGGGACGAGTCATTGGTTTTTTTCTACTCATCGTTCTGCCTTTTTCTGCACAGGCCGGTGATTTCGCCATATCGCCGGTCCATGTTCACCTGTCTCAACACCATCCGATTGCCGCTCTGGTGTTGACCAATTTGCAGGATACATCACTGACGGTACAGGCAACAGCGCAAGCCTGGTCACAAGCACATGGCAAGAATATGACGACAGATACCCACAGTCTCATTATTTCTCCGCCACTTTTTGCCGTGCCTCCGCACGGGAAACAGATCATCCGTGTGGGTCTGCGGACGCCCATTCCTCTGCGCCAGGAGAAAGACTACCGCTTGATCCTGCATGAAGTGCCTCCTCCACCCAATCCGAAAGTCACGGGGGTGCAGATCGTATTAAGAATGATCCTCCCGGTATTTGTTGCGCCTTTAGAAAAGGCGGCACCTCTCCAGTTACAGGTTTCTGCCCACGTTACGAAAAACGGATTTTCCTTGCAAATGGTCAATGACGGTAATCGGCATGTAGAAATTTCGGGAGTACGAATTTCTGAGAACGATCATGAAATTTTCAGGAAAGACCTTCTGATGTATGTACTGCCAGCCTCTCGTCAAGAGATCGATATTCCTGTCGCACAGAGTTTGTCTTATGTCGGGAAAACGCTGTCTGTGCAAATCATGACCCGTCAGAAGGAACAGCCCATAGATGCATCTGTGGTGGTTGTCGCCTCTTAATGGAAGATGTGCGGCGTTCTTTTTCTCGATGGCATTATTCTGTAGCGGTTTTGCCCACGCCCAAGGGATCGCCTCTGCGCCTTTCCCTCAACGGATCGGTGGGAGATTCTCCCCAACGAAACCCGTGGCAGTTATTTTTTCGGTGCATCTGAATGGGAAGCCAGTGAGTAGCGGTACGGTATTACAGCGTCTGCCTGACGGGGAACTGCTTGTCTCAGCGAAAGACCTCACAAAATGGCGCTTGCGACGGCCCAAGAGTTCCGGACTGCTTATCGATAAGGTGTGGTATTATCCCTTATCCGCGTTGAAGATAAACAGTTATCATGTGGATACGGAAAGCCAGTCCTTGTTTCTCAAAGCGTCGGCAAGTGCATTCTTGCCCACAATGATCACAAAGCGGCAGGGACAAAACATCCGCGTTACGCCGCCATCTCTCGGTGCTTTCTTCAATTATAACCTTTATGCCCAACACACCATAGGAAACACGCAAGAAGGAGGCTATTTCAAACTGGGGGTGTTTAGCCCGCTAGGCGTAGTCACTACGAGCTTTATTGTTCAGCATGGCATGGACTTTCAACAAATAGCCAACCAGTCAGTGGTGGTTCGCCTCAACTCTCTCTGGACCCGTAATTTTCCCAATCGAATGACTGCATTGCAAGTGGGCGATTTTATCACACAGCCCGGTGCTTGGGGTCAGGCGGTGCGTATGGGTGGCGTCCAGTATGGAACGAACTTTGCCACCCAACCTTATTTGGTCACCACCCCACTGTACAGTGTGCGTGGCCAGGCGGTACTGCCGTCAATGGTGGATGTGTACGTGAATCATGTTTTGGTATCGCGAAGTAAGGTACCGTCTGGGCCATTTGCGATCACGCATCTACCCGTCATCACGGGAAGCGGAAATATCAGCACGGTGGTCACCAACATGTTAGGTGCGCAACAGGTTATTACCCAACCTTTCTTCTCCAGTCAGCAGTTATTGCGTCCGGGATTGACCGATTTCTCCTTTGCCGCTGGGTGGATACGACAAGACTATGGAATACGCAGCAATGATTATGGATCTGCTGCAGCCGTAGGCACTTATCGCATGGGACTTTCCAATACCTTCACCGGTGAGATTCATGGGGAGTTGCAGGCCAACAGAAATGCGCTCGGATTCTCTGGCTCCTGGGTGGTCAGTCCGTTAGGCATATTCTCTGGTTCTGTGGCCTATAGCCACAATCCATGTATTCATCCCGGACAGGGCGTATTGGCGAGCCTGGGTTTTGAACGCATCACGCAAGGCTTGTCTTTCAGTGCCAATGCACAGATAGATTCCTTGGGCTTTACGCAACTGGGGGATGTTCTTGGATATCCCCGCTTGAACTGGCAGGGAAATGCGACGATCAGTCAGGGTATTGGCTATTGGGGTTCTCTGTCTGCATCGTATATTACCCAGAAATATTTTGGAGAGCCCGCGATCAAGATCACCCAGGCCAGCTACAATATCGGTTTGGGTCGTTGGGGTTACGTGAGTGCATCACTGCTGCGCACCTTTTCTCCCGAACAAAATACCCAGGTAGGGCTGTACTGGACAGTACCCTTTGGGTCGAGATCCAATGTGAGCCTGACCGCACAATCTGGGGGCACAGGAACTGGAGGTACACTGTGGACCGCCACTGCGCAGCGGAATCTTCCTGTAGGTGCTGGTTTTGGTTATCTGCTGCAGGCGTCCAGCAATCGCCAGACCTATTTACAGGGCCAATACCGTGGGCCGATAGGCACCTATACCGCACAAATGCAGTCTATAGCGGGTCAAGGGAGTAGCTACCGCCTGGAAGCCACCGGGGGAATGGGCATATTGGCCAGGACCACGTTCTTCAGCCGCACCATCAACGACAGTTTTGCGTTGATTCAAGTGCCTCATATTGCGGGAGTGCAAGTATACGCTAACAATAACCTGATTGGTCGTACTCATACGGACGGGTACTTGATTATCCCGCAGCTACAGCCCTATCAACATAATGTCATCTCCATCAATCAGCAGGATTTGCCCCTGGATGCGGAAGTCCCCACATTGGATATGCCGCTCGTTCCGGCCTATTTGAGCGGAAGCGTATTGACGTTCCCCATAGAGGTAGTGCGTTCGGCGACATTCACTTTGGTTCAGGAAAATGGCAAGCCTGTGCCCCCTGGTGCCATGCTGCAAATTCGTGGGCAAAAGAAGTCCTATCCCGTAGGATTTCATGGGCTGTCCTACCTGTCAGGGCTGGCGGTGCATAATACGGTAGACGCCACTTGGTCTGGTGGTCAGTGTAGCTTTACTTTGACAGATCCCAAGACTACCCACCTGTTGCCCAATTTAGGGAGACAGGTTTGCCGAAACGGAGAACTCCAGTGATGATAGAACGCTACAGGAAATGGGTTGTTGCGGCAGTATTGCTACTGACTCCTCTCGCGGGAAATGCCGTCACTTGTTCTGCAAGTGCCCCAAATATCAATTTTGGGTCATACAATACCTTGAATACCATCCAACTGCCTGCATCGGATATTTCCGTAACTTGTGCGGGTCTTGGTTTTGTTGCTCCAAAGGTCACTCTCAGTTCAGGCTCCGGGAGTTACTCAGCGAGAGTGATGAATGGGCCTGCAGGGAACACGCTGCAATATAACTTGTATACCAATTCCAGTTATACCACCGTATTTGGTGATGGTTCTTCCGGGACAGGTTACTATACTGGCAGTCTGCAATTTCTGTTTTTTGGTTCTGTGACCTATTCTGTTCCAGTCTATGCACAACTACCAGGCGAACAGAACGTGGCTCCGGGGACTTATTCGACGAATACGCCCATTACAGTGACCGTCAGTTACTGAGATGAGGGTTTTGGCCTTGGATTATCCGTTGAGCATGTCACAGCAGATCCATTGAGTCCATACAATAAATATCCCATCAAAGTATTTATCGGGTGATGTGCAAAAAAGGCGACAATTTGACAGACTAACCAAACAATGCGCTCTCATAACATGAACAACTCTACCTGCTTAAGGACTTATTTTATGTCATATATCAAAAATGCAATTTTCCCGGTCATGTTCGGCATAGCCATGATCAACGCCTGTGCCGCTTCTGCCGATGATTTTGACGGCAACTGGACGGCGGCATACGGTCATGTCCTGATGCAGATTCATGGTACACAAGCCCATGTTTCAATCCGCCATGGAGCCGATGCAAGACTTATACAGACCTGTTTTTAAACTGTATGCTCCATTTTCTGCGCTGCATTGGCGCTGCACTGAGCAACGGGACAGTTAGATATAACGCGGGATAGTGCGGGATACTGATATATGTAACTTGCTGATAATAATCATCTATTAAAAACGCTTATATTTCAAAAAGACTCGGAAATTCCTGCAACTGGATTTAGGTTCCAGCGCCGCACGGCGTGGGAGTTCGAATCTCCCCTTTCGCACCAGATAGCCGTCTACGGATATGGCGAAGGAAATCATCGGCCGGCTCAAAGCCCGAGTACCGCTGAATCTCGCTGATCGGCAGCCCCTGCGCTGTGAGCACCGAACGATTTCATGTTCATGATGCCGAAGGTATTTTAGAGGCGAATTTCCGGTGTAGCCAATATTCTGTGAGTGCCAGAATACCTGCGCCGAGAATCGCCGTGACACAGGCATAGAAATATGAATCCGGTTGATCAACCGTAAAAATGACCCCCATGACGACATTCGAGACGAACAAGCCCAGCGCCCGGCTCATGCCCAGCAATCCCATCCCCCCGGAAAGTTCTCCGGACTGCACCAGGTAAGAGGTTAGCACCGGCTCAAATGTCTCAACGGCTCCGGTGGCGATCCCCAGCAAGGCGGCCCCCAGGTAGAACAGCAGGAGACCGGAATCCACCAGATAAGACACTCCGATAATGAGGGAGCCTACCCCGGCCAGGGCATAGCCAGTCGTCCAGAGGGCACGGATGGGACGTAGGGCGCTGGACCCCAGCACGTAGCCAGCCGCAGAAGAAAAACCCAGGTAGATACCAAAGGTTAGGACACCCAACGCAGCGCTGGCCTGTGACTCTGCCACCGAAAGTATCGGGAAGCCCAGGGCATAATAACTGAATCCGAACAGGGTTGCGGCCAGAAGCACGAATTGGAAGATCCGCCGGTTGATGCGCGGTGGATATTGGGGAAACTGAACCTTCGAGGCGGGGACAGTACCTGTGGACGGCGAGGTCACAGCGAATGGCACATAGTGCACAAGGGCCAGACAGACGCTGGAGAGCAGAATTGGAAAAATACTCACAACAAGTATGTCGTGGTAGGAAACATGGTAGAGAATCAGGATGATGACATAGACCACGGCGATCAGGCCACCTCCAACATCCAGCGCATGAAGAAACCCGAAGACTTTCGTTCGGTGTTCCGGTTTGGATACTTCCACAAGCATGGCCCGCCGCGCCGGGGTCCGGAAAAAGCGTGCCCACCAACCCAGAGTAAAAAGGATGCCGATGATCCAGACATTGGAGAAAAAACCCGCGAGGGACATCAGGGGAATGAGCAGATTACCGACAAGTGCCACGGTTTTTCGATTGTATCTGTCACCTGCCTTCCCTCCCAGAAAAGCAAACAGTGATCCACCGCCAAAGGCCAGCGCCAGCAACAGGCCATATACGTAGGGCGGTTCTTTCATGTTCAGAATGATCAGCAGGGAAAATATGGAGGTGACTGCCTGATAGCCCCCGTCGGCAAAGAATGCCGACAAGGACAGAAGTAACACATTTCTGTTGAGCCAACCATAAGGTCCGGCGGGGGGATGGATGCTGCCGGCCATTCCGCTCAGCCGAACCAGAAAAAACCAGGATGCCGAGTGCGCTCAGAGAGCAGGGAGGCGATGATGGACGCGGAACATGGGCATGGCGTAGTTTCGTTTCTCAATGATTCAGCGAGTGCGTACAATTTATCGGACATCTGTTCCTCGTTTAACGGTTATTGTGGCTTTTCCTTTTCACCCAGCAAAAATCTCGGATCAGGCAGGCACAACTGTGCGCCCGCCTGGGTCAGACGCGACTCATTGTGCACACCGCAGAGTACGCCGATCGGTAAAACACCGGCGGCCACGGCCATCTCCATGTCATGTACCGTATCGCCGACCATGACAGCGGCTTTCGGCGGCAATTGGTAATGATCCAGCAGCTCTTCGAGCATGAGAGGGTCAGGCTTGGAGCGGGTTTCATCGGCACAACGGCTGGCACCGACAAGTGCCTCCACGCGAGGATATTCAGTGAGGATCTTGTCCAGACCCCGACGCGCCTTACCCGTGGCCACGGCGAGTTGATAACCCGCATCCACCAGTCTGGACAGGGTTTCTTCGACTCCTGGAAACAGCGGCATGGCGGCTGCAGGCGTCGAAAAAAAACAGTGGCGGTAACCTTCCAGAATGTGGGCCCGCAGTTTTTCGTCGGCCTCGGGAGCCAACACTGCCAAGGCATCGTTCAGGCCCAGGCCGATGATTTCCTTGTATTGTGCTTCTCCCCGGTCCTCTAACCCGGCATGAGCAAAGGCATGGGCCAGACAGCGACAGATGGTGGAGATACTGTCCATCAGGGTGCCGTCCCAGTCAAAAATAATCAGCCGTCGATCCTGCAACAAGGGAATCATGGGTAAGGCGCCTGTCGTAATTGCTGCAGCACAGCCTCCAGTTCGGCCGGTAAAGGGGCCTGGATATATATGGGCTGCTGATCGCGGGGATGCGCAAAACGAATACTGGCAGCATGCAGAAACAGCCGCTGCAAACCCAAACCGCGCATGCGCTGATTAAAGGCGGGATCTCCATATTTTTCATCGCCGGCGACGGCATGGGCAATGGCCTGCAGATGCACGCGAATTTGATGGGTGCGCCCGGTATCCAGATCAGCCTCCACAAGGGTTGCACCGGGAAGATGCTCCCGGGCCGAGAAACGGGTATGGGCGGCCTTGCCGGCGACGGGATCCACCCGCACCATACGCTCGCCAGATTGCAGGGTATTTTTGCGCAGGGGCAGGCGGACCGAACGCGCTGGTCCTTTCCAGTCACCCCAGGCCAGGGCCAGATAGTGTTTTTCCATCTGCCCCTGACGCAAGCTTTGATGGAGTGCGCGCAGTGCCGAACGCTTCTTGCTGAGTACCAGACATCCGGAAGTATCCCGATCCAGGCGGTGCACCAGCTCCAGCTCCCGGGCTTCCGGGCGTAACTGACGCAGGGCCTCGATGATGCCCCAGCTCAAACCGGAGCCGCCATGCACCGCCAGCCCGCTGGGCTTGTCCAGCACCAGCAGATGACTGTCTTCAAAAAGGACCGCCGCTTCCAGCTGGCTGCGCAGATGGACGGGCAGCACTACCGGATCGTTGGGTTCCGGCACCCGCATCGGAGGCAGACGCAATACATCGCCCAAGGCAATGTGATAATGGGGCCGCGCCCGCCCCTTGTTCACCCGAACCTCGCCACTCCGCAGGATTTTGTAGATGTGCGAGCGGGGCACGCCTTTCATGACCCGCAGGAGGAAATTATCCAGACGCTGGCCTGCATCGGCATCGGTCACCAGCCACTGCCGCACTCCGCTTTCCGCCATATTTTCACTGCTCCAACATTTTTTCGATTGCGATTCTATTCTTTTATGGCATATATTGCGAGTCAGGACGCTGCGCTGACAGAGTGCGGCTCCCGATTTAGCATCGAAGGGCAAGCCTTTCGGTCCCAATTACGAACGCTGCGCTCCCCGGCCTGCTTGCATGAGCAGACGGGTTGAGCGCCGGAGAAAGAAGAACTTATGAAAAGGATGTTGATTAACGCCACCCATGCGGAGGAGCTGCGGGTGGCTTTGGTAGATGGTCAAAAACTCCTCGATCTCGACATTGAGCGCGCCTACAAGGAACAGAAAAAGAGCAATATCTACAAGGGGAAAATCACCCGGGTGGAGCCCAGTCTGGAAGCGGCCTTTGTGGATTATGGCGCCGAACGGCACGGGTTTCTGCCCCTCAAGGAAATTGCCCGGGAATACTTCCAGCAACAGGAACCTGGACAAGGCCGCAAACGCATTCAGGAACTGATTCGCGAAGGCCAGGAAGTCATTGTCCAGGTGGACAAGGAAGAACGTTCCAGCAAAGGCGCTGCCCTCACCACCTTCGTCAGCCTGGCGGGACGCTATCTGGTCCTCATGCCCAACAACCCCCGGGCGGGAGGGGTTTCCCGGCGCATCGAAGGGGATGATCGCACCCAGATCCGCCAGCATTTGCAACTGCTGGATATTCCCGAAAACATGGGGGTCATTGCCCGCACTGCCGGCATCGGTCAGGAACCGGAAGCCCTGCATCGTGATCTCGAATATCTGAAACAGATCTGGCAAGCCATTGTCGATGCGGCAGCAACCCATGCTGCGCCCTTTCTGATTTACCAGGAAGGCAACGTGGTTGTCAGGGCGCTGCGCGATCATTTCTCGGAAGACATCGGTGAAGTCCTGATTGATGAAGAAGGCGCATACCACGCTGCCGTGCAGTTCATGGCTGCGATGATGCCCAAGATGGTGCACCGCCTGAAGTATTACGATAATGATGTCCCGCTGTTCAGTCGCTATCAGATTGAACAGCAGATTGAATCCGCCTTCAGTCGCGAAGTGCGCCTGGAATCGGGGGGCGCTATTGTCATTGATCATACCGAGGCGCTGGTTGCGGTGGATGTCAATTCCGGTCGCTCTACCAAGGGTCAGGATATTGCCGAAACCGCCTTCCGGACCAATCTGGAGGCGGCGGAAGAAATCGCCCGACAGATTCGCCTGCGGGATCTCGGCGGTCTGATTGTCGTGGATTTCATCGATATGGAATCTCCCAAACATCAGCGCGAAGTGGAAGCCAAGCTCAAGGAAGCCCTCAAGCTGGATCGGGCGCGGGTACAACTGGGTCGTATTTCCCGTTTTGGCCTGATGGAACTGTCCCGGCAACGGCTGGGCGCCAGCCTGGAAGAAGCCTCTTCCGAGCCCTGCCCGCGTTGTAATGGCACGGGTCAGATCCGCGGTTGCGAAGCCACCAGCATGCACGTCCTGCGCCTGCTCCAGGAAGAATGCATGAAACCCGGACCCGCCGAGGTCCATGGTGAAGTTCCGGTGGACGTGGCGGTTTATCTGCTCAATGAAAAACGCCTGCCCATTCTGGAGCTGGAAGCCAAAACAGAGACCCGCATTGTCATCATTCCCAAGCCTGAGCTGGTAACCCCCCACTACAAAATCGAACGCATACGCATGGAAGCCAGTACCGTGCGAACCCTGCCACTGCCGCAAAACCTGAGTCATAATGTCCCGCTGACCAGGCCCAGTCGTCCGGGTCCGGAATCGGCCGCCCTCAGCCCACTGACAGCGCCGCCACCACCGGATATTCTCCCTCCGCTCCGCAGCCCTGCCCCGGCAACGGCCAAAAGCAACACCAGCAAAGCGGCCCTTTCGGAGGAAGGCATTCTGGCACGACTGGTGCGCGCCCTGGTGTCACGCTATATGCCTGTGGATGCCGCCACCTTTATGGCGGAAAGCCGTGGTGCCGAAACGACTGCGGAAAGCTCGGCCGATGCCGAGGGGGGTGAAGACAGCCCCACAGAGGAAAATCGCAGTCGGCGGCGGCGGCGCGGTGGTCGTCGGGCCAGGGCTCGGCGTTCCACCCAGAATAATGGCGGGGAAACCGAAAACGCTCAGGAAGCAGAATCCGCAGAGGACACGCATCCTGCCCCGAAGGCCAAGGCATCGGTCAGGACAATGGCCAAGTCCGGTCAGCCGCCAGCGCCAAAAGAGGAACTGGTCTATCCCGGCCCCGTTCCGGCCGCGGACGACTGGCACCTGATGCTGGTATCCACTCCGACCGCCATAACTGGCGCGGAAACCGATCCTGCACAATCTTCAGCCCTGGTGACGGCAGAAACAGGCATTGCTTCGGAAGATACCGCTGCGGCCCCGAGCAGCTCGGCGCCCCAGGCCGCTTTGGAATCCGTGCCCGAAGACTAGATCAGGCGCCCTGCCGGCGCCAGGTGGTGCCGGCAGGGCTGTCTTCCAGAATGACGCCAGCGGCGCTCAGTTCCTCGCGAATGGCGTCGGCACCAGCAAAATCTTTTTGCTGGCGAGCAGCAAGGCGGGCGGCAATGCGGTCTTCAATCCAGGCGTTATCACCCGCATCAGCACCGCCTCGGAAGTAGCTCTCCGGATCTTCCTGCAAAATTCCAAGCATGGCCGCCAGTTCCCGCAGGAGTGTTGCCAGGGGTGCCGCCACTTCGCTTTTCTCATCACGCAAGCGATTGATTTCCCTAGCTAGGTCAAACAGGGTTGCGAGCGCCGCCGGGGTATGAAAATCATCACTCATGGCCGCATGAAAGCGTTCCCGCCATTCGCTGCCCAGCTCCGGCACAATCTGACGCTGGGGCATCCCGCGCAGGGCCGTATAAAGTCGGGTGAGCCCGGCCCGGGCCTGCTCCAGTCCTTCATCGCTGTAGTGCAGGGGACTACGGTACTGGCTGGAAAGAATGAAAAAGCGCAGCACTTCCCCGGAAAACAGCGGCAGCAATTCGCGCACGGTCAAAAAATTATTCAGGGACTTGGACATTTTTTCGTCATTGATCCGCACAAAACCGATGTGCATCCAGTAACGGGCAAAGGCACAACCTGCCCCCTGGGATTGGGCGATTTCATTCTCATGGTGGGGGAACTGTAAATCCGCACCACCGCCATGAATGTCAAAACTGCAACCCAGGGCATCCGCAGACATGGCCGAGCATTCGATATGCCAGCCCGGCCGCCCCTCCCCCCAGGGTGAGGTCCAGGAAGGCTCCCCGGGCTTGGCGGCTTTCCAGAGCGCAAAATCCAGGGGATCGCGTTTATCCTCACCCAATTCCACCCGCGCCCCCGCATTGAGCTCGTCAATGGACTTGCCCGACAGCTTTCCATAGTCCGGAAAACTGCGCACGGCATAATACACATCGCCATTGGCGGCGAGGTAGGCGTGCCCCCGGGCGATCAACTCGGCAATCAGGGTTTGCATGGCACCCACATGCTCCGTAGCCCGCGGCTCCAGATCCGGCGGCTGACAGAGCAAAGCCGCCTCATCGACATGCATGGCATCAATAAAACGAGCGGTCAGGGCCTGAATGGATTCGCCTTGCTCCCGCGCGCGCCGGATGATTTTGTCATCAATGTCGGTGATGTTGCGCACATAGGTCACTTTCAGACCCCGGGCGCGCAGATAACGGACCACCGTATCAAAGGTGACCATCACCCGGGCATGACCCAGATGACAGTGGTCATAAACCGTCATGCCACACACGTAAATGCCCACCTGACCAGGGGTAGCGGGCTCCAGAAGGCGCTTGTCATGATGCATCGTGTCGTAAAGACGAATGGACGGCAGGGCTGGCGACATGAATTCCTCGTTTCAGAGATATTGGGGGACGGTACGCAGGCGCTCTCGGGCACGCTCCATACCGATCAAGGGCAACAGGGCTGCCAGTTCCGGCCCATGACACAGTCCGGTCAAGGCAGCCCGCAGGGGCATGAACAGGGACTTTCCTTTGAGTCCGCTTTCCTGCTGCAGGCTCTTGGTCCAGATCCGGTAATCGCCGGCGGACTGCTGGAGAAGTCTTTCAGCCAATGGCCAGAATGCCGCCGGGGCTTCAGCCAGCGCCAGTAGTGCCGCCGCTTCTTTCGCCAGCCCGGCGAATTCCTGATCGCTGAAGCAGCGTCTGGCCCAATCCAGGGCATCTGCGGGAAGCCGTATATTGGCACGCAGCGCCGCCACAAAAGCCATTGCCATCCCTTCGGGTACCATATCCCGCAATGGGCCAGGAGCAGCGACGAGCCAGTCCCAAAGCTCTGCGTCAGTCAGTTCCTGAAGAGCCAGATGCTGCCAGTGCTGCAGTTGGACCAGATCAAAATGTCCCGGCGCGCGGCTGATGTTTTCTAATGAAAATCCAGAAGCCAGAGCCGCATCGTCCAGCAATTCCGATGCTGCATAATGGTGACCCAGACGGGCCAGATAATTGCGGACGGCTGCCGGGAGATATCCCTCGGATCGCAAATCCCGCAAACTGGCCGCACCATGACGTTTGGAAAGGGGCTGACCATCCCCGCCCAGCAAAAGGGGCAGGTGCGCATATTCCGGCACAGGCAACTGCAGCGCTTGCAAGATCAGGATCTGACGCGGGGTATTGCTGAGATGATCTTCCCCCCGCAAGACCAGATTCACCCCCATCAGGGCATCATCGACGGCGTTGGCAAAGAAAAAAGCGGGGCTGCCATCACTGCGACGAATCACGAAATCGCCCAGATCAGCCAGGGCATAACTGCGCTCTCCCCAGACCCGATCGGGCACGTTCAGTATCCCGGTATCCGGCACCCGAAAACGCAGGACCGGATGAATGCCCTGGGCTGCCAATGCCTGCCGCTGGGCGGAGTCCAGATGACGGCAACGTCCTCCGTAGCGCGGTGACTTTCCGGAAGCGCGTTGCACGGCTCGTTCCGCTGCCAGATCTTCGGGGCTGCAATAACAGGGATAGGCCTGCTCTGCCGCGAGCAGCATGGCATAGTATTTCTGGTAAATATCCAGCCGCTCCATCTGCCGATAAGGGCCTGCCGGGCCACCCAGATCAGGTCCTTCATCCCAGCGCAGACCCAACCAATGCAGATCTTCGAGAAGGGCTTTTTCATAGATTTCCGGGGAACGAGCCTGATCGGTATCTTCCAGACGCAGGACAAAACGTCCTCCTGCGCCACGGGCTGCCAACCAGGCAAACAAGGCGGTGCGGGCATTGCCCAGATGGAGATATCCGGTGGGACTGGGGGCGAAGCGACTCTTGAGATTCATAGTGGTATAGTATTGCGCCATAAGCCGACTCGCAATGACAAAACGGCAACAGGGTACTTGGTAAAAGGCGGCACAGCCTGTCTTTTACCAAGCATTCAGGACATGGAAGAAACGTAATGGCTCAGACTGACGGCTCCAAAGCACGGGGCAAGGCAACCCGGCGTCCCCGGTATGGCCGCTGGATTTTGTTGATCATCCTGCTGATTTTCATCAATATCGGCATCGGTATCGGTATTTACGTGTATCGCATCTGGGACGACCTGCCTCCCGTCCACGAGTTGAAGGAATGGCACCCCGATGAACCGTTGCGCATTTATGCGGCAGACGGTTCGCTGCTCCAGGAAGTCGGCCCGCAAATGCGCTATGCCCTGCCCATTGACCAGATACCGGTCAAATTGCAGGAGGCATTCATCTCTGCTGAAAACGCCCGATTTTACAGCAATAATCCCTTGTATTATCCGGTCAGTTATCCCGGCATCCTGCGTGCGGCGCTGGTCGATATCATCCACATGGCTCCCATGCAGGGTGCCAGCACCATCCCCGAGCAGGTCGCCCGCAATTTTTACCTCACCCCGCAAAAAACCATTACCCGCAAAATTGCCGAAATACTGCTGGCCTACAAGTTGGCCAATCATTTCACGCACCAACAAATTCTGGAACTGTATCTGAACAAAATCTATCTGGGTCAGGGCGCTTATGGCGTCCAGGCGGCGGCGCAGACGTATTTCGGCAAAGACGTGAAACAACTGACCTTGGGCGAAATGGCGACCATTGCCGGCCTGCCACCGGCACCTTCGGTACTGAATCCGGTCATGAATCCTGATCTCGCCAAAAAACGTCGGACTTACGTTCTGAAGCGCATGGAAAATCGCGGTTATATCTCCAGGGCCGAAGAAGCCAAGGCCAATGCCGAACCCATTCTTTCCCGCTACCATGCCCAGGCTTCGGATAGTGCGCCTTATGTGACGGACTGGATCGCCAACTGGCTGACCCAGCAGTTTGGCAGCGATTTCACCTATCGCTCGGGTCTCAAGGTATATACCAGCATCATTCCCAAGGACCAGGTGGCGGCCAACCAGGCCGTTGCGGTGGGACTGGAAAATTATGACATGGGACTTTCCAGCATGGACCCGAAAATCTATCGTGGTCCTGTCACCCGATTGCGTGGGGATGCGTTGCAAGCGGCGTTGGCCGGCAAACGCCCGGAGGTCCTGCCCCCCCATGATCCCGCCAACCTCAAATGGGGTGTGGTCATCAGCGCCGACAGCAAAACCGCCACTGTTGCGCTGGAAGGCAAAAAAGACATCACCCTGACATTGCGGGATGTACGCTGGGCCCGACTGCGCTTCAATAGTCCATTGCCACGCCAAGTCAACGCGGTGCTGCATAGCGGCGACCTGATCTGGCTGCGTCCCTATGTCAACGCCGTGACCGCTGGCGCCGGACAGGAATGGGGGGCCAATGTCTGGTCTTCTGCCGGGAAGGATCCAGGCTGGCAACTCACCCAGATTCCCAAGGTGCAGGGTGCTCTCGTGAGTCTGGACAGCCACAGCGGAGCCATTCATGCCCTGGTCGGAGGATTCAGTTACGAACTCAGTCATTTTGATCGGGCAGTGTTTGCCTACCGGCAACCCGGTTCGGGCTTCAAACCTTTTGTCTACGCGGCAGCCATGGATGCACCAGCACTTCTGGCTTCGGGCAAAAGTACCTACCTGACCCCCCAGACCCCCATACCCGACACCCCCCTGTCCATTACTCTACCCGACGGTCAGGTTTATGTACCGACCAATTACAGCAATCAATTTTCCAATACCCCGATTCCGGTCTGGTCCAATCTGGCATACTCCCATAACGTCCCCAGCGTCCGCATTCTGATGGACATCGGGATTCCCTATGCCGCGCAGTACGTGCAGCGTTTTGGGTTCCCCGCCAAACAGGTTCCCGAGGTGCCGTCCATGGTCCTGGGCGCGGGTGATTACAGCCCCCTGCAAATGGCCCGGGCCTACTCGGTTTTTTCCAGCGGCGGTTTTCTCCCCCACCCCTACCTCATTACCAAAATCGTCAACGGGCGGGGTACCCAGATTTCCCTCTTGAACTGTCCCATGGGCTATGCGCCCCCGCCCTCGGAAACGGCCATCCCTCCAGGAGTTGCCTATTTGCTGACGGAAATGATGCAGCAGGTCATCAAAATCGGTACCGGCGTGGCGGCCCAGAGCCTCGGGCGCAATGATATAGCGGGCAAAACCGGCACTACCAATCATGAGAATAATGCCTGGTTCAATGGGTTCAGCCCCCGTATCACCACCAGTGTCTGGGTGGGTTATGACGATAATCACAGCATGGGACGCTGGGCGGCCGGGGCGCGTGAGGCCCTGCCCATCTGGATTCACTATATGCGTACGGCCATGGCCGGGAGTCCGGCTACGGGCTTTTTCCGTCCGCCTTCGGTCACCGGACCCACCATCAGCGGCGACAGCAACGTCATTGGCGTCAGTGATTATCTGGCGGGTTATCCTCCCTTGGCGCCCACTGCCTCCACGGCTTCTACCAGCAGTGCTGCGGGATCCGGAATGGGAGGCCAGCTGATCAATACCATCAAGCATCTTTTCTGAGAGCCTGATTACTGTTGGGTGATTGCTGTTGGGAGTTTCTACTGACGGTAGCACCGCCTGCCTAAAGGACAGGCATTGCCGTCTCACACCTGCTGAGGAGCTAGAAGATGACCGTTACCTTTGTCTGGTTTCGTCGGGATCTGCCGAACCAGCCATTCTCGCCCAGGCGGGAATCCAGTTAGGCGCCGATTATCCCCGCCCCATGGTTGATCATGCGCAGGCGCGCCACAAAGCCCTGGACATTTTTCAGAACCTGAAGAAAAAGTCTGAATGAAATCCGCACCCACCAAGACCGTCGCAAAAATTATAGCTATTTATAAGGAAATAAAAATATAAACCACTGTGAATATAACAATCCTTGTGAATATTCCGAAAAAATTGGTTTGTTGAACTTTTGCAATTATCTACTACTCTTACTTGTGAGACATTCATTTGGGGTGGATGTTGATTATTGTAATTTCATGACGAAAAAAAACGGAGGAAATATCCATGAAACCTCATGTCGTCGTTCTTGGTGGTAATTTTGCCGGTCTTGGTTCGGCTCAGAAAATACGCGAGTTCTGTGGAGACGCGGTACATATCACCGTTATAGATCGTAAGAATTTCCTGTTATTCGTACCCAACATTCCTGCAGAGGTTTTCGAGGACCGTGACCCCAGCAAGACCTTGGCCATGGATATCGCCAGCACTCTGGATGAGGATGACATCGGTTTTATTCAGGCAGAAATCAAAGCCATCGATCCCGACGCCAAGCGCGTTGATTTTGTCCCCAATGAACGTCCGGGGGCCGCACCAGAAAGTCTTTCCTACGACTATCTGGTCGTTGCCGTCGGCAACCGTCTGGCCTATGACAAAATCGAAGGATTTGCAGAGCATGGACACACGGTCAGTGATTTTTATTATGGCAATAAATTACGCCGCTTTCTGGCTCATGAATATAAAGGCGGACCCGTCGCCATTGGCTCCGCACGCTTCCATCAGGGCGATGGCACCAAGGACATCAAACTCTATGGTGGTCATGCTTTCCCCAGTGCCGAGGCGGCTTGTGAAGGTCCACCCGTCGAAACCATGCTTTCCATGGCGACCTGGTTGGGTCAGCATGGCATGGGTGGACCGGAAAAAATCACCGTGTTCACCCCGGCTTCGCTCATTGCCGAGGATGCTGGTGAAAAAGTGGTCGGCAAGCTGCTGGAAATTGCCGGCGGCATGGGTTTCCACTATGTCAATGAAGGCCAGGACATTACTCGCATTAGCAAAGAGGGCGTGGAACTGGCCAGTGGTAAAAATATTGAAGCCGAATTGAAAATCGTTTTCCCGGACTGGGTCCCCCATGAGTTCCTGAAGGGCCTGCCCATCAGTGATAACGAAGGTTTTGTGGTCACCGACGTGACCATGCGCAACCCCAAGTATCCCCAGGTTTTTGCAGCAGGTGACGCGGCAGCCATTACCGTACCGAAGCTGGGCGGAATCGGTCATGCACAGTGCGAAATTGTCGCCAAGCAAATTGCCAAGGATATGGGTAAAATGACGCCGACAAAAGCAGACAAGCCCTTGGAACCGGTCGTCTATTGTATTGGCGACATGGGTAATAATCAGGCCTTTTACATTCGTTCCAACAGTTGGTTTGGCGGACCAGACCAGATTCTGAAAATGGGCCACATGCCCTTCCTGTTGAAAATGCAGTATAAAAATCTCTTCTTCAAGACGAAGGGTAAAATGCCCGAGTGGGGTCTGGATGCCTCTATACTCTTGGCCGAAAAGCTCTTCGCAGCCTGAAAAAACGAGGGTCGCGAGGCCCTCTATTGGCAAGATATGAATCAAGGGAGATGCATTATGGCAGCACAAGAATCTTTCACCCCGCAGTTCACAGCAGAACAATGGGCAGGGCTCGCCCGCTTGGGCGATCTTGCCTCTGGAGCCGAAAGTTTCATGAACAGCCCAGCGGGGAACCTGCCGATGGAGCTTGCCCTAAAGGCAGGCACCTGGAATGAGCGCTACGACCTTGCAGAAAGCGTTGAAGAGCTTCTGGATACCCTCAAAGTTCTCCGCGATAGTGGGATTTTATCGCTCATCCGTGAGAACGCGGCTTTCCTCACGGAAAGTATTCGCCTGTTAGCACCGCTGATTCCAGGCATCCTCGAAAATCTCCGGAAAATCCCGCTGGATGAAGCGATGTCGGCCCTCCAGTTATTCAGTGAAATCATGCCGAAACTGAATGCAGTCATGGACTTTCTCAAAGGTCCTGCCGGGGGCGCCGTGGTCGCTAAAGTCAAGGAACTGGGGGATATCTGGCAGGAAACATCGGCAGATACCACCATTGTGGAAGCCCTGCGCTTGCTCAAACAAATGCTGGATGACGGCAATCTGCAGCGTGTCGCCGATCTGAGCCGACAAATAGGTCTTTTTGCTGAAACCATTGATCTGGAAAGTCTACTGGGACAGTTCATGCAACAGAGTCATGACAACCCCATCTTCAATTCGGCCGCCGGTCTTCTGCAAAGTGGCAGGTTGATGGCCGCCGCGCTGGCTGACGCCACTGAACATGAGTCCAGGGGCAAAACTGGAGGTCTTTCCGGTCTGTATCACATGCTCAAGGATCCCGAAGTACAACGTGGTATGCGGGTCGTTGCGGTATTACCTGTGTACCTCGAAAAGGCTGGGGTTCTTCCCAGGAATACTGGAAAATAAGTCTTCTAGTAGAAAGTGCCGGAGCAAACAAGGCCATTTTTTCCTGGACAAACCGGGGCGCCGGCACCCGTGTTCTGCGACAATCCATCCAGGGAGTGAAAACATGGATCCAATCAATAAAGCGCCTGCCCCAGGCTGGCGTCATCCCGTATGGTCCACCGCCCAAAAATCCTGTGTGGGGACAGCGTTAGGCAGCAGCAAGCTGTGGTTCACCATCGGTAGCGGTATCATTACCGAAGTTTTCTATCCCCGCATCGATATTCCGCAAATCCGGGATTTAGGCTTCATCATCGCGGATGATCAGGGCTTTTGGCAGGAATTGAAAACCTTTCCCGAACCGGCTCTGGAACTGGACGATCCCCATGTCCCCCTGCCCATTATCCGCCATCATCACCCACGTTTTGATTTCACCTTCAAAGTCTGCGCCGATCCCGACCGCGATGTGCTGCTGATCGACTTTCAACTGGAGGGCGATCCTGAATTACAACCCTACCTCCTCTGCTCCGCACGACTGGGAGAAGATGCCGAGCACAATTGCGCCTGGATTGGGAGTTGGGAAGGGCGTAAGGTGCTCTGGGCAGAACAGGGACCCTTTGGACTGGCTCTGGCCTGTCGTAATTCTGACGGGTATGCGGCGCTGCAACGCTGCAGCGTGGGTGAAGTGGGCGCCAGTGATTTGTGGCAGGATTTTCATGCCCATGGGCGCATGCTCTGGGAATATGGAGAAGCCGGACCGGGTGAGGTCGCCCTGGCTGGACAAATGCCCCGACAGGGCACCTTGGCCCTGGGCCTGGGCTCCAGCAAGGAGGCCGCGGGCACCAAAGCCTGGAGCGCCCTGGCCAACGGCTTCGCGGCCACCACTGCCCATTACACGGATTTATGGCTGACCTGGCACAAAAAGCATCCCCTTCCCCGCAATTTCGCCAGCAAGCTTCCGGATGCTGCCAAAATCCTGTATGCGCGCTCCGGCAATATCCTCAAGGTGCATGAAGACCGTACTTTTCCCGGCGCATTGGTAGCTAGTCTTTCCATCCCCTGGGGAGAAACCAGCACCAGTCGGGGTGGCTATCATCTGGTCTGGTCCCGGGATCTGGTCGAAAGCGCCGGGGCACTGGTGGCCATGGGGGCGATCGAGGAGGCCCGGCAGGTGCTGACTTATCTCATCAGCACCCAGCAGGCCGATGGTCATTGGTTGCAGAACCAATGGCTGGGCGGTAAACCTTTCTGGCAGGGTATCCAGCTGGATGAGACCGGTTTTCCGGTCCTGCTTGCTGCGCTGTTGCGCCAGTACAAAGCCCTGGGGGACATTGCCATAACCGATATGGTCCGCCGTGCCCTGCACTTCATTGCCCATGAAGGCCCGGTTACCGGCCAGGATCGCTGGGAAGAAGACGGCGGAGTCAATCTTTTCACCCTGGCGGTAGTCATTGCGGCGCTGGTGGAAGGCGCGGAGCTGCTGGGCGGCAAAAGTGCCGAATACGCACTGATGCTGGCGGACTACTGGAATGCGCGGCTGGAAGACTGGACTTTTGTCCAGGATACGGATCTGGCCAGACAATATCAGGTGCCCGGATATTTTGTGCGGATCACCCCCGAAGATGTGCTGGTACAGGACGGCGCCAAGGATGAATGGGTGCTGATCAAGAACCGGGCCCATGATCCCCATCTTCCTGCCAGCGACCAGATCGCCAATGATTTTCTGCAGTTGGTGCGTTATGGATTGCGGAGTGCCCAGGATCCCCACATTGTCGCTTCAGTCAAGATCATGGATGCCCTGCTCAAAACCGACACCCCCAGTGGTCCGGTCTGGCATCGTTACAACGGCGATGGCTATGGCGAGCATCGCGATGGCAGCCCCTTTGATGGCACCGGAATCGGCCGGGGCTGGCCCCTGCTGGTGGGAGAACGCGGGCACTATGCCCTCAGCGCCGGGGAAGATGCCCTGCCCTACATCAACGCCATGGCCGCCATGACCGGCAAGGGGGGGCTACTGCCCGAGCAAGTCTGGGAGTCCGACCCGATTCCAGAAAAAGGTCTGGAACCCGGTCATCCCAGCGGTTCGGCCATGCCCCTGGTCTGGGCTCACGGTGAGTACATCAAGCTTTGCCACAGTTACATACTTGGCGCGCCTGTCGATCGGCCCGCAGCCACCTGGAAACGCTATCAGGGCCAGAAACCCGCCATTGCCTATCGCCTCTGGCGCTTGCGCCAAAGACCCCGGCAATTACCCGCCGGTCAGGAACTGCGGATACTGCTCCATGCGCCTTTCACGGTCCACTGGGGCACAAATGGCTGGCAGGAGGTACAGGATCAGGGTTCGGAAGACTGGGAGTTGGGCCACGTCGCCATTTTACCGCTCCGCCAGCTCAGGGAAGGAGAAAGTGTGCAATTCACCATCCGCTGGCAGGATAGCGGTGATTGGCTCGGCGAGGATTTTCATCTGGATATTACAGGAGCATCGTCATGATCCAATTGGATTTGCAAGGAAGAAAGGCATTGGTGACCGGGGCCAGCGGCGGTCTGGGAAGGGCTATTGCCGAAACCCTGGCAGCTGCTGGGGCGCAAGTGGCGGTGCATTACCGCAAGGGTAAGGACGAAGCGGACGCCGTTGTCGACAACATCCGCAAAGCGGGTGGGAAAGCCCAACCTTTTCAGGCCGATATTTCCGATCCTGCGGCCGTGGAAAAGCTGGTGCAGCAGATTGAACAGGCTTTTGGTGGTCTCGACATCCTGGTCAATAATGCCGGCATGGACGGGCCGCGCGCGCTGGTGGGGGATGACGATCCGCAAATCTGGGAAAAAGTCCTCGGCGTTGATCTGCTAGGACCTTATTATTGCGCCCGAGCAGCCATTCCGCGCATGGAAAAACTACAACGGGGAGTCATTGTGAATGTGACCTCCGTCCACGAATTCATCCCTTGGGAAGGCTATAGTGCCTACACCAGCGCCAAGGCGGGCTTATCCATGTTTACCAAGACCCTGGCCCAGGAAACCGCGGATAAGGGCATCCGGGTAGTGGCCCTCGCCCCAGGAGCCATTCAAACCCCGATCAACGAATCGGTCTGGAATGATCCCCAGTCGCTGAAAGATCTCGACCAGAAAATCTCCATGAGTCGCCTCGGCAAGCCCCAGGAAATTGGTAATGTCGTCGCTTTTCTGGTGAGCGATCTGGCCAGCTACATCACGGGCACCACCCTCGCCGTCGATGGCGGGATGCTGATTTATCCGGATTTTCGCCACGGAGGATAGCCCTATGGATGCCGATGTCATCATTATCGGCAGCGGTGCGGGTGGCGGAACTTTGGCCCGTGCCCTGGCGGACTCCGGTTTGCAAATTCTGATTCTTGAACGCGGTGATTATTTACCCCGTGAGTGGGGAAACTGGGATCCCCAGACGGTTTTCGCTGAGCACCGCTATCATACGGATGAACAATGGCGTGATCAGGACGGTAAAGCCTTCTCGCCGGTCACCGGCTATCATGTCGGTGGAAACACCAAATTTTATGGTGCCGCCGTTTTGCGCCGCCGTGAGAAGGATTTTGCCGTTCGTGAACATCAGGGCGGCCACACCCGGGCCTGGCCCATTGGCTATGAGGATCTGGCCCCTTTTTATGATGCCGCAGAGGCCTGGTATTTCACCCACGGCGAGGCCGGAGCGGACCCTACGGAAGCCCCCCGCCATCCCTATCCTTTTCCACCCTTTCCCCATGATGAGGATATTGCTCAGGTAGAAACCGCCTTGCGGGAAATGGGCTATCACCCCTTCCCCCTGCCTCTGGCCCTGCACCGTCTGGATGATGATCCGGAACACAGTCCTTGCGTGCGCTGTCCGACTTGCGACGGCTTTCCCTGCATGCTGCATGCCAAGGGAGATGCCGAAATCTGTGGGGTGCGCCCCGCTCTGCAAGATCCCAAAGTCCGGATGCTCACCGGCCACCGGGTGCGCCGACTGATCCACAGCGAGGACGGGAAAAGCATCCAGTCGGTGGAAACCGACCAGGGATCATTCACTGCCCGCCTGGTGGTTCTGGCTGCCGGAGCCGTCAACAGCGCGGCCATTCTGCTGGCTTCGGCATCCGAAAAATATCCCACGGGACTGGCCAATCATAGTGATCAGGTCGGACGCAATTATATGTGTCATCTCAACAGCGCCTGCATGGCCCTCAAACCCGGTCGGGAAAACCGCAGTATTTTTCAAAAAACCCTGGCGCTGAACGATTTTTACGAAAATTCCGGCGATCCGGAATATCCTTATCCCCTGGGCCATATTCAAGGCCTTGGCAAGGTGACCCCGGCCCTGCTCCATGCCCAGCGCCCGCTGCTGCCTATTCCCATCAGTGCCTGGACCGCCAGCCATTCCGTGGACTGGTGGCTGACCACAGAAGACCTGCCCGATCCGGATAATCGGGTCATCCTCGACACAGACGGCAGCATCCGCCTCACCTGGAATCCCAAAAATCAGGAAAGTCACCGGCGTCTCTGTCAGAAATGGCGAGAAATTTTACAAAAAGCGGGCTTCATGGGTGTTTTTTTCCAGGCGATGGATATTTCCGCCACCGCGCATCAGGTCGGCACCTGCCGCTTTGGAGACGATCCTGCCGATAATGTCCTCGACCCTTACTGCAAGGCCCATGATCTGGACAATCTGTATGTGGTGGATGCCAGCTTCATGCCCTCCATCAGTGCGGTCAATCCGTCCTTGACCATCATGGCCAATGCCCTACGGGTCAGTGCCCATATTCGTCGGCATATTCAAGTCATGGCATGAAACGCGGGCTGAGCGCGGTGTATACCGCCGGCTTCTTGCAGGGAGCGGCCTTCGTCTTGATCCCGGCCCTTGGCGCTACCCTGCGCAGTGCCCCTTATGACATGAGTAACACCACTTACGGAATGCTGTATTTTCCGGAAATCATTGGTGCCATATTGGCCGCCCTGAGCGCCGGCGCCATTCACAAACGCCTCGGTAGCCAAGGACTGTTTCGGCTGGGAGCGCTCAGCAATGCCGTCGCCATGGCTTTACTGGTGGCCGCATTTTTCGCTTCGGGATTACCCATTGTGCTCTTGTTGTTGGCGGAAACTCTCATGCTGGGTATTGGTTTTGGTCTGACCAATGCCGCCATCAATCGGGCAGCATCCCTTCTCTTTGCCGGAGCTGCGGCGGCAGCTGTCACGATTCTCAACGCCGTCATTGGCGGCGCCACTGCCGTGTCGCCCATGATTCTCACCGGAGCGGAAAACTGGCTGAGCTGGGTTGCCTGGCCCGCGCTTATTCTCCTGCTTTGGCTATTGTTGCTACTGCTCCCACTGGCCGAAGACAACAGCCAGGCAGAACTGGGAGGGCTGAAGGCGTGGCGCCGCTCCATGCTGCCCTTTGCTTTTGCCGTGGCGATTTATGCCATCTGCGAAGGCAGCTTTGGTAGCTGGGCCAATGTTCTGGTCAGTGTCGACCATCATTTGCCCGCAACCACTGGGGCTCTTGCCCTGTCTTTGTTCTGGGGAGGCATGACCGTTACTCGCTTCATTCTGGGTGGCATCCCTGACCGATTGCTGTCCCGACGCCTGATCTATCGGCTAGCTCCTCTGGGGATGGCAGCCTGCTTTGTCGTTATTCCCCATTTAGTCAGTGCTACGGCGCTGTTGTTGGCCTTTACCCTCGCCGGCGCCGCTTGCGGAATTTATTACCCCTACAGCATGGCCTTTGGCGTAGCCGCTCACGGCAAGGAAGGCACACAAATGGCCGGGCTGCTGGTCGGTGCCCTGATGATTGGCGAAGGCATCGGCTCTACGGGTCTCGGGCCGCTGCAGCAGTTTATCTCACTGAACCAGATTTATACTTTCTCTGCCCTCTGGGCGATCCCCCTACTCTGGCTGGCCTGGCGCAACAGTCATGTTTAGAAGTAGCGCCAAATACGAGGCCAGCATTTCCTCACGCACCGGCGTTTTCTTCCTTGACCACGGACATCCGTTCGAATACGGCTTCCGGTTGAGAGGCTATTTCCAGTAGCTGCGCATCAATATCCACCAGGAGTTTTTCTGCACTGATATCATTCAACAGCCCTTCGCGTCGTGCCTGATTAATTTTTTCTTTTCTGGACAATAGGATACGACGATACAAACGGACAAAATCCTCTTGCAGAATCCGGTTGCTGTCAGGGTTATCCAGTTGCTGCAATTGTTTGCTGGCCTCTTGTTGCTCGGCTTCGAAATAACGGGTCAATGCCTGGAGGGCGTGTTGATCGCGCAGCCCTTCTTTTTGTAATTGTTCCAATTCGTGCAGATCGGCTTTTGCCAGAAACATGCGCAGGCGTTGCACTTCGGTTTTTTGATCCGATTCATTTTTGCCCAGGACTTTCAACGTCCTGGCCAGGGGTGAAATACTCAGGCCCTGCACCATGATGGTCAGCAAGACTACGCCGAATACCAGATTGATGAGCAACTCCCGGTGCGGAAGTCCGACCGGCAAGCTCAGTGCCAGCACCATGGACAGTGCGCCACGAATACCGCCCCAAAGCAGCACGAAATTCCAGCTCAGGGGGATTTTCGCCCGGGTGCGACTCAGTATCGCCCCCATGCCATAAACCACCGCCCCACGCGCGATGGTGACGGCCACATACGCGGCCAGGATCAGAGCCCATATATGGGCAAGATCCAGCAGGTTGATGGTCAAGCCCACCAGTAAAAAAATCAGGGAGTTCAACGCGAAACCGATATATTCCCAGAAAATATTGACCGCCATGCGCACGGAGGCCGTCATACCTTTTTGCGCACCATAATTGCCACAGAGCAGTCCCGCGACTACCGTGGCGATGACCCCTGAGTAGCCCAACTGAATCGCCAGCAGAAAGCTGCCATAAGCGGCCAGAATGGTAATGGTGATTTCGACCATACCATCGTCCACCCTTTTGATAGCCTCGGAGCTGAGCCAGCCGATAACCAGACCCAGCAAGGCGCCGCCTCCCACTTCACTGACAAAATCTATTCCGAGATGGGCGATGGACACCACCTTGCCTTCGGCAAGGGCCAAAAACAGCCCGAAAAAGACGATGGCAGTCCCATCATTGAGCAGACTTTCGCTTTCGATCATGAAGGTCAAGCGCTCGGGAGCCATCAATTTCCGGAAGATGGCCACCACAGAAATAGGATCGGTGGCAGCCACCGCAGCCCCGAATACCAGAGCCACCGCCAGCGGAATCATCGCCCCGGAAAGATGGGGCAAATATTCCGAAGACCAGAGAAAAACGTAGGCAGTGACGACCATGGACAGAAACACGCCGGGCACCGCCAAACCAAAAATGGCCAGCCGATCACGCCACATGGCGCTGGCGGAAAGATGGTATGCCGACTCAAAAATCAGGCCCGGCAAAAACAGATTAAAAACCAGATCATGGGTGAGTACCGGGGTATGGAACAGATGCAAGGCCCCCAGAAGCAGTCCGCCGAGCACCAAAGCCACGGTATAGGGCAGATGCAAGCGACTGGAGAGGACCGAGAGGAGCGAAGCGGCCACGAAAAGCAACAAAATGTCGGTTTCAGGAATCATCATTGTCCAGGATCGGCTTCAGGAACAAGGGGCGACTTGCAGTTTACCGGGTCCCTGATGGTCAAACCAGAGAATGACTGGAGTCAAGCGGGAAAAACGCGAGGCTTTGATCTGACGTTGTTTGTTCTCTGACCATAGGCCATGATACAAACCGGTTAACGGCCCTGCACAAGCGCCCCCTCAAACAGGAGTGATGGACTTTGGCCCGACGCAAAAAGAAACCTGCCGCTTCTGGAAAAAATCGCTGGATCCGGCTGCTCATCCTTGCCCTGCTTGCGGCAGGCGTGGCCATTGGTATTGCTCTCAACGTTCCCCTGCATCTGCAACCCATCACTCCGCCCCCGGAAAAGCCCTCTCCCGTAAAAGCACCTCCTCCCCAGGTCGTGGAAAAAAATCTGCCACTGGGCTCTTATGGGGTGATGGTGCAAACGCCTTCTGGCGCAGAAAAAGCCCTGATCATTCATCCGGTTGCCGTTTTACAGGGCCATGCGCCCTGGTATCCCCTCGAACAAACAGAAAATCATTTCAACAGCCTGATTGCCAATCCCTTCATGGCATTTCCACAATTGGATCAGGTGGCCCATTCTGTTGCCGCGCAAAATGCCCTGAGTCAACAGATCAAGGACAACATCGCCCCCACCTTGGCACGCCTGGAACCCGGCTGGACGATTGTGCGCATAGATCTCCATCCGGCACTGCAGGAGCCCCCGCCATGACGCACAAGTCTTGCCAGATGAAGCCGGGATCATGAAATTTCTCGGTCGCCTTTCGCCACAGGATCCTTTTTTTACCTACTTGCGCGAAGCCATTTTTCCGCAACTACTGTCAGAAAATCCCATTCATCATTTTCGGGTGTTCCAGTTTCCTGCTTCCAATGCCGTTTTTCTGTATGAAGAAAGCCACTCCCGGAAAAAGGTCATCGGCAAGTTTTTTCAGCGTCCCGGCAAGGATCCTCAACATGCCTGGGATCGGGCCTGGAATGAATGGCGGAATTTGCATTTTCTCCGCCAAATCGGATTAGACCAGACACATTTTCAAATACCTCAGGCTTTGGGAATTGCTCGTCACATCAACAGCGTGGTCATCGAAGAATATTGTCCTGGCCAATCCTTATCGAAGATACTGAATCAATATCTGACTGAACGGCAGGACGATCTGCTCTATGCCCGGCTGACCGATCTGGCCTGGTTTCTGGCCAAGCTGCATAACCATACCGCCGGTCCAGGAACGGTACAATTTCATGAGCAGTTTGCTTATTTTGATAAAATCACGGCCCGCCTCCAGCACCGCCATCGTATTGGCGACGCACCATTACGGGAAATCCATCATTATCGGGAACACTGGCAGCAGGCTTCCTGCATGTACTCCGATCAGGAGGTCCTGATTCATGGCGACGCCACCCCATCCAATTTTTTGTTTGCCGAGCCCCGAAAAATCACTGCCATTGATCTTGAACGGATGAAGCGCGCGGACCGCGCCTACGATCTGGGCATGATAGCGGGAGAAATGCAGCATCATTTCTTGCGAAATACCCATCATGCCGCTCAGGCAGAACCTTTTATTGGCCATTTTCTCTGGGAATACAGCACCCATTTCCCGGATCGGCAGGCCGCATTTGCGGCAATCACCCAAAGAGTGCCTTTTTACATGGGGATGACCCTGTTGCGCATCGCCCGTAATTCCTGGCTGGACTGGTCTTATAGTCAGACGCTGGTTCAAGCCGCTCTGTCAGTACTACGGAGGTAATCTCATTATGGCTATACGCGCTGTCTGTTTTGATCTGTATGGAACCCTGATCAATATAGAGACCAATGAAGATATGGAGGAGATCTATCGGGGTATTTCCCATTACCTGACTTACCATCGGGTTTTCATGAACCGTCGGGAAGTGCGCGAACGCTATTTTGCCGTCATGAAAGAACGCAAACGCCAATCAACCGAACGCTACCCCGAAATTGACGTGGAAGCCATCTGGCATACCATTCTGATTCAGGAAAACAGCAAACCGGTCAATGGTCGGGAAAAACTCGCCAAGGAACTGGCGCGCCTGCATCGCGCTATTTCCAGAACCCGCCTGGAACTCTACGAAGGCGTCAAAAGCACCCTCAAAAGTCTTCAGGAGCACTATCAGCTGGCCGTGATTTCTGATGCCCAACACTGTTTTGCTCTCCCCGAAATGCGCGCCATGAATATCAAAAAGTATTTTGATATTCGCATCATTTCTGGCGATTACGGCTATCGTAAACCGGATTCCCGATTATTTCACATGGCTGCTGAACAACTGGAAGTAGCCCCGCATCAGGTCATTTACGTGGGTAACGATATGTATCGGGATATTTATGGCGCCCAGCAAGCCGGACTAAAAACCATTTTCATGGACTCCAATCAAGGCGCAAAGACTTATAATGATATTCAACCCGACTATTTTGCCCGGGATTTTTATCAGGTGCTGGATGGCGTCGCTTTTCTGGCACAAGAGCATGTGGATGAATGAGGAAATATCAAGCAGAACGCCGCCGCAGGATAACCCCCAAAACAAAGCCCAACCCAGCCAGAACAAAAGTCAGCACAACCCCGTAAGTCCAACTGTTCTGAGTGGCAAAACGGGCAATCCAGGCCTGAAACCCGACCTGACGAACAGCAATTTGCTGTTTTTCTACGGCAACCACCCGTTGCTGCCGAACCAGATAGCTGGTCAATTGATAATGCCCCAGGGGCAAGGTGGCTGGTAACTGTATTCTGGCCGTAAACAAACCCTGCTGGATGACCACCCCCGACGGATCCACCAGATATTGGCGATGGCGGGTTTTCTGTTCCAGAAAGGCTTGCTGCCAGGTATTCAAGTGGTCGGGTTCTGGCACAAAGCGGGCCTGGCTCAGCAGTGAAGACCTGGTCAGTCCCTGTTGTTGCAAGGTGTCCTCCGGCAAAAGCTGTCTGACGGGCGCGGAGGAAAGTCTCTGCCAGATACCCGGAGCACCCGTGACTGTCACCTTGGCGCCATTCAGCCAGATGGGTCCGCTCCGAGTTTTTTTCTGCATGACCACGGTACTCGCGGGTGAACGCAGTACCACAATCACCTGCCCCGGGCCAGAGATGGCGCCGTATACCAGTAAATTTTCCCCCACAAAATGGCTGGTCACCTGCACTTGTCGGATACTGGTAGCGGCAACCAGGGGCGTGGCGGCATGTGCCAGCATGGCAAAGCCCAGCGTGAAGACGAGCATCATGAGTCGCGCAGCGATCATTACACTACGCGCGCCATGCTGAAAATATGGGTCGGGGTTATGAACAGTCCCAAACCCATCTTGATGGCCACCCCCACGACCACCAGGGCCAGCACCAGTCGCAAATGTTCCCCCTGCAAATACGCGCCGGCCCGGGCGCCAAACTGGGTGCCAAAAATAGAGCCCAAAACCAGAGCCAAAGCCAGATAGGGATCTACGGCATGATTCATTCCTGCCTGCAAAATGCCCACTTCCGCCGTCGTGAAGAGCAACTGGAACAAGGAAGTCCCCACCACCACCTTGGTCGGCATTTTCAGTACATACAGCATGATGGGAACCATCACAAAACCACCGCCGACACCCATCAGTGCCGTGAGCAAACCCACGCCAAAACCGAGCAAGATGGGTGTCAAAACCGATAGACGCAAACCCGAAACCGGAAAATCCATTTGTCCCGGAAGGCGCTGTAAAAATGATTTGCCCGCATCTCGGGCCTTTTGGGGTGTCTCCGAACGTGGGCGGCGCAAAGCCAGCAACGATTCGATCAGCATGGAAGTCCCGATGAAGCCCAGCAGGATGACGTAAAGAAAGGTCACCACCAAACTGAAGTGCCCCCCCTCCTCCAGTATCCGGGCAAGATGCACACCCAGCAATCCGCCCGTCCAGCTTCCCACCAGGAGCACAAAAGCCATGCGCATATCCACGTTGCCCATGCGCCAGTGCGCGTAACTACCGGCGGCGGAGCCCCCGACAATCTGCGCGGCCCCCGTACCTACGGCCACCAACGGCGGTACCCCAATAAAAATCAGCAAGGGAGTGATCAGGAATCCTCCCCCCACTCCCGTCAAACCCGAAAGAAAACCCACCACCAGGCCAAAGCTCACGATCAACCAGATATTCACATCCATGTGGGCGATGGGCAGAAACAAATCCACTCAACATGCTCCCTTGGTCTGATCCGCATCCCTCACCGAGGCACAGAGAAGGTCCGGATTCGTATCCGGAGGAACCAGCAAAACGGGAACCGACAAAGTCATACTCAGCTTGGCACCAAGACCTCCCAACAAGTGGGGTAACCCCTTTGGTTTGCTTTCCGTTCCAAAGCCGCGCTGCCCCAACACCACCATGCTGATTTCCGGGTCGCTCTGAACCAGACGGGGAATTTCCTGCTCCGGAGCTCCCTCCAGCAGGAAGTACTCGGGCAGGCGAATGCCGCAATGGGTCGCAATACGCTCCGCCACTGCACGCAAGTTGCATTCCGCTTCCTGACGGGCTTCTGCCAGCAGGCGATGGGTCAGATCGAACAGCCCGCCACCAAAGCCCAATGGATCGCTGGCCATGTGTAAAGCAGTTACCAAACCAAGGTGCATGCCGAGAAGACGGGAAAAACAGGCAGCCACAGCAGCGGCCACCAGGGCATTTTGCGACCCGTCGATGGCCGTCAATATCACCTGATCGGACATAAGCGACCTGCAATGTTGAGGGATTACCCCAATATTAGAGGATGGCCTGGAAGCTGTCGAGGACTGAAGCCCTTGATTCTCCCGGAGACAGCCCCCACTTGGAGCTTGTCTATTGGCTGTATAACGGTTGAACAGGTTTGACCATTTTCAAGGAGAAACAATGACCACCCACAAGGAAACCCTGCAGTTTCAAACAGAAATCAAGCAACTGCTGCATTTGATGATTCACTCCCTGTATTCCAACAAGGAAATTTTCCTGCGTGAGCTGATTTCCAATGCCTCTGACGCCTGCGACAAACTGCGTTTTGAAGCATTGGCCGACCCCAGCCTGATGGCAGGCGACAGCGAGTTGAACGTCAAGGTTGATTTCAATGCAGAAAATGGCACCTTGACGGTTCGCGACAACGGTATCGGCATGAACCGCGACGAGGTCATTGCCAATATTGGCACCATTGCCAAGTCAGGAACCAGAGAATTTTTTGAACGTCTCAGCGGCGATCAGAGTAAGGATGCCAAACTGATTGGCCAATTCGGGGTGGGATTTTATTCCGCTTTTATTGTCGCCGACCGGGTGACGCTGAGCACCCGCAGGGCGGGCATGGAAGCTGAGCATGGGGTGCGCTGGGAGTCGGAAGGCACGGGTGCCTACACTCTGGAAACGGTGAACCTGCCCGAGCGCGGCACAGAAATCGTCCTCCATCTGCGCGAAGAGGAACGCCGGGATTTCCTGAATGCCTGGCGCCTGCGCAGCATCATCAACAAATATTCCGACCATGTTCCCCTTCCCATCCTGATGCGCAAGACCGGCGAAAATCAGCAACCCGGTGATACCTGGGAAACGGTCAACAAGGCTTCGGCACTCTGGCAACGCGCCAAATCAGAAATCAGCGATGCGGAGTACAAGGAATTCTATCAGTACGTCAGCCACGATTATGGCGAGCCCCTGGCCTGGACCCACAACCGGGTGGAAGGACGCCTGGAATATACCTCCTTGCTGTATATTCCCGGCAAGGCCCCTTTTGATCTCTGGGAGCCCAACCAGAGCCACGGCATCAAGCTCTATGTGCAGCGGGTGTTCATCATGGATGATACCGAGCATCAGATTCTTCCCCGATACTTGCGCTTTGTGCGCGGCGTCATGGATTCCAGTGATCTGCCCCTCAATGTTTCCCGCGAAATTCTCCAGGGTAATCGCATCATTGACCAGATGCGCGCCGGCTCGATCAAGCGGGTTCTGGGCTTGCTGGAAGAAATGGCCGACAAGGAACCCGAAAAATATCAAAACTTCTGGAATGAATTCGGGCGGGTGCTCAAGGAGGGGCCAGGAGAAGATTTTGCCAACCGCGAGCAAATTGCGAAGTTATTGCGTTTCGCCAGTACCCACAGCGATAACGAAATCCAGAATGTTTCCCTGACGGATTATATCGGGCGTATGCGCGAGGGTCAGGATAAAATCTATTACATTACTGCCGATACCTTTATTGCCGCCAAAAACAGTCCACAACTGGAGCTGCTGCGGAAAAAAGGCATTGAAGTCCTGCTGCTCAGTGATCGCGTGGATGAATGGCTGACCAGTCATTTGCAAGAGTTTGAAGGTAAGGCGCTGGCTTCGGTGGCCAAAGGTACCCTGGACCTGGGCAGTATCGAAACCGAAGAGGAGCGTAAATCCCAGGAGGAAATCGAAAAAACCGCCGAAGGCCTGGTAGAGCGCATCAAAAATGCGCTGGGGGACCGTGTCGAGGCGGTACGGGTCTCCCATCGCCTGACCAGCTCTCCGGCCTGCATTGTCTTGGGTGAAAGGGACATGGCCTTGTATATGCAGCAGTTGCTCAAACAGGCCGGCCACGAGGTTCCCAGTACCAAACCTACCCTGGAAATCAACCCCAGCCATCCCATCTTGGCGCGCATCGCAAAAGAAGATGCCCGATTTGCAGAATGGTCTTCCCTGTTGCTGGATCAAGCCATTCTGGCTGAGGGAGGCCAGTTGGAGGATCCTGCCGGTTTTGTGGCCCGCCTCAATCAGTTGATGTTGGCACTGGCCAGTTAAACCCGCAGATACCTTTATTTCGATGAGCATGGCGCTCCTTTCTTGGCCGAAGAAGGGAGCGCTTTTTTATGCGGAATTGATTTTAAAACCGATTATGATTGATCTTAATGCAAAATAAATTATCCTGACGCTTTATCATAAATATTTAATTGTAAATATCTGTAACACTGTTTCAATCTTTTACATTTATATTTATTGCTATCTCATATGAAGAGGTTTACGGTTCAGCAACTCAATGATGATGCTGAATTATTCATTATTAAATTAGAGTTTTCTAATTATTCAGAGCGTCTCTGAGGGAATTTATTATCCTACCCATTCCCGCTTTGAGAGCGTGAGGAGAAATTGATGAAATTACGCAAAATAGCCATATTATCGGCCGTCAGTCTATTCGTATCCGGGGCAGCCTGGGCACAAAGCAATCAGGTTCCCCAGGATCCCGTACATAATGCCCTGGACCCCCAAAGTCCCTTTGCCACCCTGTACTTGCCACAAAATGCACCACAGGTGAACGATCGGGTCGGTCCATCGGAGTGGACCCATGCTTATGGCAATCCCCAGCATAATGCCGGCTTTTCGGTAGCCGCTAACGCGCCTGACTGGATTCGCAAGGGTGTCCGCTGGAATTTCCCTGAAGCCCGGGCCTGGCCGCTCAATGACAACCACCCTTACGGACAAAAGGTGGATGGCATCAAGGAAGCCCTGCCGGTACAAACCCAGTTTTACGGCAATGCCCTGGGTGTTTCCGTGGTCAAGGGCGTCGTTTATGCCGAAAGTGATGACATGTTTGCCTATGCGGTCAATGCCCGGACCGGCAAGCTGATCTGGCGCAGTAGTCCGGTCGCCAATACCCTCATGGGCAACCCGCTGGTGGTCGGCAACAAGGTCTATCTGTCTGCGGGCAGCGTGTCTTTCAATTTTGCCAATGTGATGGAATATGCCCAACATCCCCAGCAGGCGGGGCGCGGTAAGGATATCAGTTACAACGGCATTTTTTGCCTGGATCGCAAGGATGGCCAACTGCTCTGGAGTTTCAAAACCCAGGGCGATGCCATGCCCACTCCGGCCTATGCCGATCATTCCCTGTTCATCAGCACCGGTGATGGCAACATTTACCGTATACACTCCACCGATGGCAAAGCCATCTGGAAAACCCACGTGGGGGGCATCGCCAACATGTCCAGCCCGGTCGTGTGGAAAAACCAGGTGTATGTCTCCATGTCGGTCATTCCCGGACTTTATGCCTTGAACATCAACAACGGCAAGGTGCTTTGGAAAGGCGAAATCCCCGGTGCCGTCAATACCGGCATGGGCGATGTCTCTCCGGCAGTCGATGACGGGATCGTGGTCATGGATACCGTGGCCAATCCTCAAATGGTCGATGGCAAAGCAACCATGGAAACCCTGGTGCGGGCCTTCAACGCCGATACCGGTCAGGTCCTGTGGACGGACAACATGGGCCGTGGGCCTAAAATTCCGGCTTTCAAGGGCGGCGTACCCATGATACATGACGGGATGGTGTATGTCGGTTCTCCCGTCACCTCCACCTATGAGGCCCTGAATCTGCATACCGGCAAGGTGGCGTGGACCTGGCATGTACCCAATCCTGGTCCGGCAGGTGCGGGACGTGGCGCGCCGACCTATTATGAGCATATGCTCTATATTTCAACTGGGCCTGATATTTATGCCATTCAACCGGATAATGGCCAGATGGTCCATGAATACCATGTCGGAGGCCGCTTTGGCATTGTGAACCCCACGATTGTCGGGGGTACCCTGTACCTGGGAAACTCCTGGGACTGGATCAATGCCGTACCGGTCAAGGATGTCAATCCGCAATTCAACGCCAACAAGGCGTAAAGGAGTTCTGAATGGCAGCAACCATGGAATCTGCCGCCAGCGATCCCGCCACCCAGCATTCCTGGAGAATACTGGCCATTGGCATGCTCGCCGTGCGCTTTGTGCAAGGCTGGATTTACTGGGGCGGCGGCTCCCGTCGTTTTATTTACGGCCCCCAAAAAATCAATCCCGCCGGTCATTGGATGGCCTATAAATTCCAGACCGCCATGCCGGGGGCGATCCTGGGAACGAACCATCTCATTGCCTTTCTGCTGCACCATTTTGTATTGCTCTATGCCGGCGTCATCATTTTCAGCGCCGTGGAACTGTTCGCCGGACTGATGCTGATCTCCGGATTTTTGACCCGGCTGGCAGCCTTGGCGACCTTGGGCCTGTCTTTTGTGCTGATGCTGCTCTTCGGCTGGCAGGGGGCCACCTGTATCGATGAATGGACCATGGCGGCCGCAAACTTCGGCATGGGCATCACCCTGTTTCTTGTCGGCGGTGGTGCCTATTCCATCGACAACTGGATGATGAAACGCCACCCGACGCTGGCGCAAAAGGGCTGGTTCCGCTGGCTGGGCGGCAGTCTACCCCTGCCCTTGTCCGATGGGGCCTTCAAAAAACTGGCCCTGACCTTGTTCTGGATTGCGGTTATTTTCATTGTCGCCACGTATTCCTATTATCGTGGCTCGGTGATCACCCCCTTCCACGGCGATCCTACCGGGGTGAAAGCCCATCATGTGAAAATGACCGATGTACGGGTTCTACCCGATGGCCGGGTGGATGTGCACATGTACGTTGACGCGGGAACCGGATCAGTCCCTGCCCACATCATTGCCATCCGCCTGCTGGATTATGATGGCAAGGTCGTGGAATCCTGGGATGGCAAGCAACTTTCCCGGCTGAACCCCAAGGACATTCACAACGACTTTGCCTACCAGCAGTTCTCGCCCGATAAGATTCTGGGCCTGAAGGCAGGCCTGGGCGCCGAGGCCACGCTGCACCTGCCGGTCAGCAGTTCAGGCTTCATCAACACCAGCTCCGGTCCTTATCAGTTGCAGGTATTGAACATCAATGGACAAAAGGCAGAGGTGACCGCCCAGATCGCCGGTCACTGAGGCGTTTGACGTCAACCATTCGGCGGGAGAGGATAGCCTCTTCTTCCACCGAACGGATTTGAGCATGCAGCGCTGCGCCTGGGTACCTCTCGACAAGACGGATTATGTGCTTTACCACGACCAGGAATGGGGCGTTCCCGCCCATGATGACCGGCACCTTTTCGAGATGCTCATATTGGAAGGCGCACAGGCTGGACTCAACTGGTACACCATTTTGAAAAAACGGGCGGCTTACCGCCAGGCTTTTCATGACTTTGATCCAGCGGCTGTGGCGGAGATGAGTGACGAAGCACTGGAAACCCTGCTGAGTAACCCGGCTATTATCCGCAATCGCCAGAAAATCTACGCAGCACGCAATAATGCCCGCATTTTTCTGACGATCCAGCAACAATATGCTTCTTTCGATCAGTATCTGTGGCGCTATGTGGATGGCCAACCTTTGGTCAATCGCCCCCGAAGCGTCCATGATATACCTACCCAGAGCGCCATTTCCATTGCCCTATCCAGCGACTTGAAAAAGCGCGGCATGCGCTTCGTCGGTCCAACCATCCTGTATGCCTACATGCAAGCCGTTGGCATGGTCAACGATCACTGCCTCGACTGTTTCAAAGGTCTTTGAGCGCGCTGTAAAAGGGCTTGCCTTTTCCTCTTTTCCGCTTTACTGTACTTATATACAGTAACCGCAAGGAGACATATCATGCGCACAGCCCATTTGCAGATCTGGACCAAGACTCTGGGAATCATCGTGTTTGGTGCCTTCATTGGTGTCTGGCTCGGCCATCAGGATCGGCATTATCAACCTGGCCCTGGCAGCGCCATGGAATCCGTTGCGCTGCAACAGGTGCACACCCTTCCGGCAAACCCTTCGTATATCTCACCGTCATCGGATCAAGGTCCGCAAATCTGATATCGTGTTAAACTGCCTCGACATCTTCGACGCATGAAGACGCCGAACAGCAATTCATCACCTTTCATGATTTACAGAGGAAGACCTTGGAACTGGATCACAAGGCCCGTGAGGCCATCGAAGATATTATCAATCGCCGGGAAGGTATTCATTCCATTCAGGCACAGTTAAAAGAAGACATGAAGGCGGTGGCCGAATATCTGGCGGTCAAACCTGCCCAGGTGGCGCGTCTCATCAGCCTGGTAGAACGGGAACGGGCCAAAGGCGATGTCCTGGAAACAGAACGCGGCGTCATCCGTGCAGCGGAATCCATGATTCCCGTAGCGCCTGCCGATCAGACAAGCTGATCATTCAAAAAATTACGGACGTATTTTTTTGCCGCCACCCCAGGTTCCGGCCTGGGGAACTTCTGTCCTCAAGCCCGCGTCTTACAGAACAACGTTCAAATGACTAGTGAATCTGAAGATGCCACCGCTGACCATCCGCCCCTACAAAAACATCCTTCCCTTTTTGCTGCTGGTTTCTACCGTCATCACCCTCGCCCTGGCCGGTTGCGCCAGCAGCCCCGACAAAAAAGGGGAAGCTATTCATGTGGCTCCGGTGGCGCAAATGTTCAGGCCGGGACAAGAAGCCCTGCGCCGTGGTGATTACAATCGGGCCATCCGGCAATTCGAAAATCTGCAAAGCGAATACCCCTACGGTCCCTATGCGGAGCAATCCCAACTGGATACGGCTTACGCCTATTACAAATCTGGTGATGCCAAAGCGGCGGCGGCAGCCGCCACGGCTTTCATCAAGGCCCATCCCGCGAACCCCCATGTCGTCTATGCCTACTACCTCAAAGGGCTTGCCGAATACGAAGGTATTGAAGGACCGGAATACACCCCCACCCCGGACTATGAAGCCTTGCGTACGTTTACCTACTTGGCCAAGACTTTCCCCAAGACGCCCTACGCGGTCAGTGCCCGACTACACATTGCCAAAATCATCGATATTCTCGGCCAACGCAATCTCAATATCTGCAAGTTCTATTATATTCGCGATGCCTACGTGGCTTCAGCCAATCGCTGCAGCCGGGTCATCACCGATTATCAACTCAGCCCTGCCCGGGAAGAAGCGCTCTATTATCTGAGTAAATCCTACGCGCATCTGAACCTCGATCAATTGGCGCGTACCACTGCCATCATCCTGCACGCCAATTATCCCCAGGGGCGATTCACCCGGAAACTGCGCTCCCTCTGGGAAAATGCGCCCAAGGCCAGCACCCGCGCAGCCGGTTGAGACACGAAGTACCACGACCACGCTTCTCAGGAATAATATTTACCGGATTGCTTCGCGATCCTGGCGTTTTTTCAGCAAGGTAGACATATCTTCCAGAAACCATGCGCCAATAAATGCCGCCAGACTGAAGCTCGCAGCAATCAGAAAATCCGTGCGCAAGGTCTGTACAATCATGGCGGCATGCTCCGCGGACGACGTCACTCCCGCCATCAACCCGGAAAAAACCGCACCAAAAGCGGCTACCCCCAGGGTGCCCCCCATGGAGCGAAACAGGGTGACGGTGGAAGTAGCCACACCCAGGTGGCGATGCGGAATCGCCAGTTGGGCCGAAAGCACCAGCACCTGCATGGTCATCCCCAAACCAAGGCCCAACAAGACCAAAGCCCCATCAATGTGCCACATGGGTGTCTGCTCACCGAGCCGGGAAAGCCAGCCCAGGGAAAGGGTAATCAGCACTGCGCCCATGATCGGGAATTCTCTATAACGTTGTCTATAGCTGATTCGTCGCCCGGCCAGAATGGACATCGCCAACATCCCAAACAGAAGATACAACAATTCCAGACCCGACATGGTGGGTGAAAAATGGCGCACGTCCTGCAGGTAAATGGGCAAAAAACTGATGGAGCCCAACATGGCCACCCCCACAAAAAAGGACAGGGTGACACTCAGGGTAAATGTCCGAAATCGAAAAAAAGCCAGTGGTAACAGCGGTTGGGGATGACGCCTTTCAAAAAGGAAAAACCCCGTAAAGCTGCCCAGCCCCAGAGCCAGCAGCAACCACAATGCCGGAGAATTCCAGTCCAGTACCGGGCCGGCTACACTGGCAAATAATACCATTGCGCTTAGTCCGGTAATCAGCAAAACCGTCCCCCAGACGTCCATGATCCATTCGGCGGTGCGTTCTGGCTTGGGGAAAGCCGCGCCAATGACCAGCAAGGCAAATATTCCGATCGGCACGTTTATGTAGAAAATCCAACGCCAACTCAGGGTTTCGACGATGAAACCACCGAGAAAAGGGCCGATGAGCGTGGCCAGCCCAAAAGTGGCACCCACCAGCCCTTGGTAGCGCCCCCTTTGGGTCACCGGAATAAAATCCGAAATGGCAGCAATGGCCGTTACCAGCAGTCCACCCCCGCCAATGCCCTGTATTGCCCGAAACACAATCAATTCATCAATATCTTGCGCGAGGCCAGACAGTGCCGAGCCCGCCAGAAACAACAATACCGCCGATTGCAGCAGATACTTTCGACCCAGGAGATCACCGAGTTTGCCATAGACCGGCAAACAGACTGTGGATGTCAGTAAATAGGCGGTCACAATCCAGGGCAGTTTGGCGAGTCCATGCAAATCTCTGGCGATGGTCGGCAGTGCCGTAGAAACCACGGTCTGGTCCATGGCCGCGAGAAAAATGGAAGACAAAATGGCCACGAACATCAGGCGAGCCGCCCAGTCCAGACGAAAGTCCCTTTCGTCCTGAGGTATTACCGGATTTTGTCCAGACATGTCAGCGCAAGTTCTCCTTATCTGCAGCTTTCCACCCCTGCCACCAGGCCATCAACATGCCCATCAGCATGGGTCCTACAAAAATTCCCAGAACTCCCAATACCGAAAGCCCCCCCAGCAGTCCCATGAAAATCAGCATGAAAGGCATCCGGGAACGGCCGCCAATCAACAGCGGTTTCAGCAGGTTATCGGCCAGAGTGGTGATAATGTTGCCGACAATGAATATCACCAGGGCCAGCAAGGGTTCGCCAGCGGCCAACCAGGTCCATAAGGTTACTCCGGTAAATACGGCGGATGCGCCAAAGGGAATCACGGAAAAAACCCCGGATACGGTTCCCCAGATCAGGGCATGGGGTATTCCACAAGCAGCGTACAAGGCCCAAAACAGCAGAGCCTCAAACAAACCAGTGACCACCAGGCTCCAGAAGGTGCCACGCAAAATGTCCAATCCCCGCGCAATCACTTTCCAGACCTCAGCTCCCGCCAATCCGGTCACTCGCTCCGCCAGCCCCTGCGCCAGGGTTTCTCCATGCAGCAAGAAGAAAAACAGGAGCAACAGCGCCAAGCTGGCATTGAGAGCCGTATCTTCGGCACCACCCAGAATATTGAGTACCATTTGTCCGTGGGCCAGCAAGGCATCAGACCCTGCCAGAACCTGAAACTCGTGGATATGTGGTTGCAAGAGCGCACTTTTTGCAGTGATCCCCGGCAAAAAAGCGCCAAGCCATTGGGTCGCTACCCGCCACAAGTGGCGCAGTGGATCCAGCAGCACCGGCGGCAAATGCGCGCTCAGCCATTGGGGTAAAGCCCAGTCCGACAATTCCTCTTGCGAAATCCAGGGTCCGAGGAGGCGAAGACCGCGCAGCAACTCCACAATCACAAAGGCGAGAGGCAACAGAATCAGGCAGGCGGCCGTCAGTGCAAAAAACAAGGCAGCAAAGGGACGCCAGCGCTCCGGTACGCGGACCATCAAGGGCCAGAATACCACTGCCAGTACTGCCGACCAAGCCAAAGCCAACCAAAAGTTCTGCAATATCCAGATGAGTGCAGCAATGATCAACAAAATCGGCAACCAACGCTGCATGGATCGAGAAGCTTCTGTCAAAATGATTCCCCACGTGAAAGTATTCCACTATTATGCCTGAAACCGGGTGGTGGTAGACAGGACAAATACCCTAAGCACTTTGGGCCAGTAGACAGGGGAAGCACATACTTTACCGACATTACCGCCCCACAACAGGATGATGAGAACTGCCATCATTTAGGATCCATACATCACATTGAAGAGGAAACCTATGACCAGCATTTGGGTATTAGTCAGCAACGCCGCCGAAGCACGGCTTTTTCTCAACGAAGGCTGTGGCAAGGGTTTGCAACTCATCCAGGATTGGGTCCATCCCGACAGCCGCAAGCATGAAGGGGATCTCGTCACGGATAGCGCCAGCCGCACCCAGCAAAGCGACGCACAGGGTGGGCGTTCCGCAATCCAATGGAAAACCAGCCCCAAGGAAACGGAAATGCAGCGCTTTGCTGCGGAGTTGGTGAAACACCTTGAGGCAGGACGCATGGCGGGGGCCTTTCAGCAACTGATCCTCGTGGCACCGCCGCATTTCCTTGGCCTGCTTCGGGAAAGTCTGGATGCTCCCACCAGCGCATTGCTGCGCGCGACTCTGGACAAAGATTATAGTCAAGAAACCATTCCCGAACTGGTAAAGCACCTGGCCAAGGTATTGTGTCCCTCCATACCCCGATAAAACACCGACACGGATGGCCATGCGCGGACATGTATTGGCCGAGACAGCACCCAGAGGTCTCTACGCCAAAGGCGGTCAATAAGTCAGGATAATTCACGGTTCAATGGCCGCCTCTTGAAAAACTCCTATGGCATCCTGATATAGGTATTGACCAGGGAGGAGCCGCTCATGATCCGTATGCGACCAGCCGCCGTGGCGGGCGCTTTTTATCCCGCTCAGGCAACGATTCTGAACAAGGACTTGCAACACTATCTGCACGAGGCCGACGCCCGTCTGCCCGGCACCCGGCAGGCGTCGTCATGGCCCAAGGCGCTGATCGTCCCCCACGCCGGTTATGTCTACTCCGGGCCCATTGCGGCCAGCGCCTATGCCTTGCTGGCACCGGGCCGCGGGAAAATCCAGCGGGTCGTCATCCTCGGCCCGGCCCATCGCGTGCCCTTCCGGGGCATCGCCCTGCCCGGCGCGGATGCCTTCCAGACGCCCCTCGGCGCGCTCCCCGTGGATCGCGCCGGGGTCACCGCCATCGCGCACCTGCCCCAGGTCCTCGAATTGCCCATCGCCCATGCGCAGGAACACGCCCTGGAAGTGCAACTGCCTTTCCTGCAGGAGGTCCTGGGGCAGGTGTCCATCCTGCCTCTGGTGGTAGGGCAAGCGAGCCCCAGGGAAGTGGCAGAAGTGCTCGATGCCCTGTGGGGCGGGCCGGAAACCGTCATCCTGATCAGTTCGGACCTTTCCCATTACCACCCCTATGCCGAGGCGCGCAGCATCGACAACGCCACGGTCCAGCAGATCCTGCGCCTGGACCGCACGCCCATCCATCATGAGCAGGCCTGTGGCGCCACCCCCATCAACGGCCTTCTGCAGGCCGCCCATCGTCATCACCTGCAGCCGCGCTTGCTCGATCTGCGCAATTCCGGTGATACCGCCGGAAGTCGGGACGCAGTGGTCGGCTATGCGGCCTTTGCCTTTTTCACGGAGCCCACCACGCCATGAACCACACCCAGCAATCCTCTCAGGAACAGCGTCCGGGGCAGCTTCCGGAAAATGCCGGCCCGGTTTTGCTGGAGCTGGCCCGGACGGCCATCGGCGAGGCCCTGGGCCAGACCACGGCGCCCGCCCCCGCCGCCGACTGGCTGCGCGATCCGGCCGCAAGTTTTGTCACCCTCAACCAGCGGGGCGCCTTGCGCGGCTGCATCGGCAGCCTCGTCGCCCATCGTCCCCTTGGTGAAGACATCCGCGCCAATGCCCTGGCGGCGGCCTTTCATGACCCCCGCTTTCCGCCCGTGAGCGCAGCGGAGTGGCTTGACGTGCAAGTGGAAGTGTCGGTCCTGTCCCCGCTGGAACGGCTGACCGTCCGCAGCGAAGTCGAGCTGATCGCCCAGATTCAGCCGGGCAAGCATGGCCTCCTCCTGCGTTACGGGGCCTATCAGGGCACCTTCCTTCCCCAGGTTTGGGAAGAGTTGCCGGATCCCAGACGATTCCTCAGCCACCTCAAGCGCAAGGCCGGGCTTCCGGCGGATTTCTGGTCAGCGAATCTCGAAGTCTATCGTTACCATGTCGAAAAATGGCGCGAGCCCCAGGCCCCCGCCGGGGAGGCGAGATGAATACCGAACAAACCGAATACCCCGAAGGCCTGTATCCCGCGCGCTACTGGCATCGTCTGGAGGACGGGCGCATCCAGTGCGACCTCTGTCCCCGCGACTGCCGCCTCAACGAGGGCCAGCGCGGTGCCTGCTTCGTCCGCCAGCGGGTGGGCGACAGGATGGTGCTCACCACCTATGGACGATCCTCAGGCTTCTGCGTGGACCCCATCGAGAAGAAGCCCCTGAACCATTTTTATCCGGGGAGCAGCGTCTTGTCCTTTGGTACCGCGGGCTGCAATCTTGCCTGCAAGTTCTGCCAGAACTGGGACATTTCCAAATCCCGGGAGATGGACCGCCTGCAGGATCAGGCCAACCCCACGGCCATAGCCCGGACGGCCCAGTCCCTGGGCTGCAAAAGCGTCGCCTTCACCTACAACGATCCCATCATCTTTGCCGAATACGCCATGGACACCGCCGACGCCTGCCATGCCCAAGGAATTCAGACCGTGGCAGTGACGGCGGGCTATGTGCATGCCGAGCCCCGGCGTGATTTCTTTGCCAAGATGGACGCCGCCAATGTCGATCTCAAGGCCTTTACCGATGAATTCTATTACCGGCTGACGGGCGCCCATCTCGCCCCGGTGCTGGAAACCCTGGAATATATCGTCCGGGAGACCTCCACCTGGCTGGAGATCACCACCTTGCTCATTCCCGGCCACAACGATTCCGAGGCCGAAATCCGCGCCGAATGCGCATGGATCATGGACCGCCTCGGCCCCGACGTGCCACTGCATTTTTCCGCTTTCCACCCGGACTACCGGATGCCCGATGTGCCCGCCACCCCCGCTGCCACCCTGACCCGGGCGCGCCAGATCGCCCTGGAGGCGGGGCTTCATTACGTCTATACCGGCAACGTCCATGACGCCGCGGGCGAAACCACCTATTGCCCCGGCTGCGGCGCGCCGTTGATCACCCGGGACTGGTACGAGATCCTCAGCTACAACCTGACCGCCGATGGTCATTGCCCCTATTGTCAGCATCCCATCGCCGGCCGCTTCGAGAGCCAGGTCGGCCGCTTCGGGCGCCGCCGCATTCCCTTGCGCATGGGCGGCTGATGCCAACCGTCTCGAACGACAGGTCAATTTGATGGCCAGATTGGAGGACTAATGATGACCACGATTTCACCATATTTTGCCAACCGTGAAGCGGCAGCAGAATTACTGGTGCGTAGCCTGGCCGCTTATGATGGCAAAGATCCCCTGGTGCTCGCCATTCCCCGCGGGGCACTGCCCATGGGGCGCATCATCGCCAACGCGCTGCATGGCGACCTTGACGTGGTTCTGGTACGTAAAATCGGAGCGCCGGGCAACCCCGAATATGCCGTAGGCGCCGTCGATGAAAGCGGGCGCGTGTGGATGGATCCCATTGCCGACCGCCTGGGCATCAGCAAGCAGTACATTCGCGACGAAGCCGCCCGGCAACTGGCGGTGATCAAGGCGAGACGGGCGCAATACACACCCATTCACCCGGCCATCGATCCCCGTGGCCGGATCGTCATTGTGGTTGACGACGGTGTTGCCACCGGCGCCACTCTGGGGGCTGCACTGCGCCTCCTTCGCCAACAGCAACCCGCCCGCCTGATTGCCGCCTTTGCCGTGGCCCCTCCCGACACCATCGCGCGCCTGCATCCCCTCGCAGATGATCTGGTTTACCTGTCGGCCCCGGAACCGTTTCATGCGGTAGGAGAGTTCTTTGCGGATTTCCGGGAAGTCAAGGACGAAGAGGTGCTGGAGATATTGCGCAAGACACCGCCGCCACAAAAACCGCCGCATCCGTAAGCCGTGCCCATTCTCAACCCCGACATCGCGCGCGCATTCGACGAAATCGCTGACCTTTTGGAGATCGAGGACGCCAACCCTTTCCGGGTGCGGGCATACCGCACCGCCGCCCGCCTCGTGCTGGGGCTGAGCAGCGACCTCAAGACCATGGTAGAGGCTGGAGAGGACCTCACCGAGCTGCCCGGCATCGGCGAGGATCTCGCCCAAAAAATTATCGAGATCGTCAGCACGGGACACTGCTCCTTTCTCGAAAAACTGGAAAAACAGACTCCGCCGGCACTGACGGAGCTGCTCAAGGTACCGGGCCTTGGACCCAAGCGGGTCAAGGCGCTTTGGCACGAACTGGACGTGAAAACCGTCGACCAGCTCACCCGCGCCGCCAGAGAAGGGCGCATTCGCAGCATCCCCGGTTTTGGCGAGAAAACCGAAGCGCGCATCCTGGAAGCCCTCCAGGCCCAGATCGCCGCCGTTCCCCGTTTTCCCATCGCCGTCGCCGCCCCGTATGCCGCCGCCCTGGTCCACTACCTGCAGAACATACCCGGTGTGCGACGGGTGGTGGTGGCCGGCAGCTTCCGACGTGGCAGGGATACGGTGGGTGACCTGGATATACTGGTGACGGCCACTGCGGACAGCCCAGTCATGGAGCGCTTCACGGCCTATGAGGATGTGGCGGAAGTATTCTCCCAAGGAACCACCCGGGCCACCGTGATCCTGCGCAACAAGCTTCAGGTGGACTTACGCGCCGTGGACGAATCCGCCTATGGAGCCGCCCTGCATTATTTTACCGGCTCCAAGTCCCACAACATCGCCATCCGCCGCATGGGTCAGGATATGGGTCTGAAAGTCAACGAATATGGGCTTTTTCGCGGGAAGGAACGGATTGCCGGCGATACGGAGGAGTCGGTCTACGCCGCTGTCGGCCTGCCCTATATCGCGCCGGAATTGCGGGAGAACCGTGGCGAGATCCAAGCCGCCCGCGCGGGACATCTGCCGAAACTGGTGGCGATGGGCGATTTACGCGGTGACCTGCACGCCCATACCAAGGCCAGCGATGGCCACTATAGCATGCGTGACATGGCTGCAGCGGCCCGGGCCGCGGGTCTGGAATATCTGGCCATCACCGAGCACAGCCGCCATCTGAGCGTCGCCCATGGCCTCGACCCGGTGCGTTTGCGTCGGCAGATGGACGAGATTGATGCCCTCAATACCGAACTCGATGGTATCACGCTCCTCAAGGGCATAGAGGTAGACATTCTGGAAGACGGCAGCCTGGATCTGCCCGACGGCATCCTGTCTGATCTGGACCTGGTGGTGGCCGCCGTGCATTACCGCTTCGACCTGCCCAGGGGCAAACAGACTGCACGCATCCTCAAGGCCATGGACAGCCCCCATTTCACCATCCTCGCCCACCCCAGCGGGCGGCTCATCGGCAGCCGGGAACCCATGGATGTGGACATGCCCCGCATCATCCGCCATGCGCGCGAGCGGGGGTGTTTTCTGGAAATCAACGCTCAGCCCGAGCGGCTGGATCTTGTCGATATCCATGCCCGGACGGCCAAGGAAGAAGGGGTGCTGCTGGCCGTCAATTCCGACGCCCACGGTATTCATGATTTCGACAACCTGCATTTTGGCCTGCAGCAGGCGCGGCGCGGCTGGCTGGAGAGGAAAGACGTGCTCAATACGAGAACGCTCAAGGAGTTGCGGCCCCTGCTGGCGGCGACCATGGGCAGTTAATGGGAAAGAAACAGAATACAGGTCGCACGAACCCCTGACCATCGCTGACTGGTCTACAATTACAGCATCAGGTTTTTTATTTTCTCTACCTTTCAATGGAGTGACCCAGTACAAAGTCAGTTCACAGCGGACCCTTGGCATGGGCTAATGCGGCAATAACGCCGTTAATGGAAGGCACAATCCACGGGACGGCAGTAATGGTTATGGAGGCAGAACAAAATGCGCGGCATGAAGAAAGGCTGGATTTCACTATTCCTCCTGCTCTGTCTTGCTTTTGTTACGGGCAACGCCCAGGCGGTGACAGCGCAGCCTCCGGTCTGGTTGCGTGTTGCCAGAGTACTCGCGCAACTGCACTATTTGCCGGGGCAAGTGGCTTGGACTTGGCTACACGGGGCCAACCCACAAATCTGGTGGTTATGGCCATCGGGTACGCCGCCAGCATTGCAGGAGCTCACCCCGAATTCTCCAGGGTCGCCCTTACTCTTCGGGGCTTTGGATTTTTTTGCCCAGGTACATGGGCTACCCTGGTCTAACCAAAGCAGCAGCTGGTTTGATCAGCGCAACCGCCATCATCTTTATGCGGCCGTCCTTGCCGCTCAACGGCGCGAAGAAGACGCGCCCAAGCCATTTGTGTGGGTTTTGGTACGCAAAGGCACGCCCGAAACCCTGTCTATTTGGCGCTATGATGCCGAAAAGAAGCAGGGACGTTGGGTATTGCAAAGTCTGACCAATACCGGGGTGCCTGGCGCCATCACGCCCAATGGCACATGGCCAGTGTATGCCCGTTTTCTGAGTACCCGCATGACGGGTTGTTTCCCCCATGGCGAGTGTTATAACGATCCCAATGTGCGTTTCGTCAATTATTTCTGGGATGGCCGAGCGGTACACTATTTTCCACGCCTGGCGTATGGCTTTCGGCAAAGCAATGGTTGTGTGGAGTTGCCATTCAAAGCGGCACAAAGGGCCTATGGGATGATGCATATTGGTACGCCAGTGACGGTGGCCCCATGATGCGTTGGCCACAACTCGGTCAGTACAGTTTAGGCTGCCTGTTGGCTTTTGTGATGTTTGTCGCTCCATTAGCGTCAAGCGCGGCCCCGGCCAGGGTGACTGCTTCCATTGTACTGCGGATACTGTCACCACGTGCGGGAGAGGTGGTCCATAATAATCAGGGTAAGGTCGCCGTGCGTCTTCTGGTCTTGCCGTTGTCCGTGTTTCAGAATGGCTTGCAAATCAGAATGCGAGTGGATGGAAAATTTCGGCATCAGCTTTGGAAGCGACCCTTCTTTACGCTGGATCAGATATATCGTGGAAAGCACACTTTGCAAGCTGCTCTTGTTACCAAAAATGGGCGTATCGTGACCCTGTCTCCTGTGGTGGTGTTCTATCTCTGGCAGGCTTCCCGTTTATTTCGTATGACTTCCATCCCGCCTGCCGGCGCTGACGGACGGGCCAGCGAGCTTGGATAACCATCGGGGATGACAATTAATGGGGCCTCGGGGTTGGCACCATCTCGTCAACTTGCCGGAGTCAATGGACATCATCGGCGTGATGTCATTGTCAATATGGCCAGGCTTGCCAATAACCCCAACCCGGGCCATACCACCAGCCGGGGAAGTATCCAAACCCAGTACCAAAATAGACCTGCCGCGTTATCCGGGGAGGAGGAGGCTCTATGGGCCACAGATAAACTGTACTGGCCATCAGCTTGGGGTAGGTGTAATTAAAGTGGCCGACTTCATGATGTTCAATGCCAACAATTCGCCCAATAAAGGTGACCTCACGGCCAGGAAGGTAAAGCATGGGATCGTAAAAACCGGGTGCGCAGGCTATGAAGCGGCCGATATGTGCTTCCCCTTTTTCAGTTCGAGGGCGCCCACTGGTTTTCAGGGGCTCGCCTAAAACGGTAAAACATGTTTGTTGCTTTTTTGGTTGGGTTTCAATCAATTTACCACCCCAGCGTACCTGCTGACCATTGTAGTTACCCGTTTGGGCGGCCATGGGCGTGATGTTCGGGAAGGTTCCACTGACTGGGGTAATGGTGGCGCACCCTGAGAGACACGCAACGCCGATCAGTGTGGTCCAGATAGCCAAGCGTTGATTCGTCATGATTTTTGCTCCGCAAAAAAACTCTGACAAGGGTTTAGGCATAGTTTAATTTGAAGAGTTCCACCTGTACCCTTCTGTCTACCCTTCTCATTATAGCTTAACGGGAAGTTTTCGGTCTGCAGTCATTCGCCTTTGCCTGATGTTTCGCGTTCCCGCCACGCCCCCATCACCAGCACCGCCGCACCGTGGACCGCACCACGCCGCAGATCCGCCAGCGCCGCATTCGCCATGGCCAGGGGATAGGTCGTGATATGGCTTTGCACTGGGACGCGTCGTGCCAGGGGGAAATAGTCCTCGGCATCCTTGCGCGTCAGGTTGGCAATGGATTGCACCTGTCGCTCCTCCCAGAGCAAGGAATAGGGGAAGGCCGGGATATCCGACATATGAATTCCCGCACTGATCACCATGCCCCCCTTCTTGACCGCCCGCAGAGCGGCAGGGATCAGGGCTCCCACCGGGGCGAACAAAATTGCCGCATCCAGCGCTTGCGGCGGCAGGACATCCGATCCACCTACCCACACCGCCCCCAATTCATGCGCCAAATCCTGAGCCTCCCTATCGCCTGGGCGGGTAAATGCGTAGACCTCCAAACCCTGGTGGCGCGCCACCTGAATCAGCAAATGGGCCGCCGCGCCGAATCCATAGAGACCCAGGCGTCGTCTTCCCTCGGCAAAGCGCAAGGCCCGAAAGCCGATGAGTCCCGCACACAAGAGCGGAGCGCCTTCGGGATTGGCGTACATGTCTGGAAGAGGGAAGCAGTAACGCGCATCGGCGACCATATACTCGGCGTAACCACCATCCACGGTGTAGCCATGAAAGCGCGCCCGGTCACAGAGATTCTCCCGCCCGGCACGACAATATTCGCAGGCACCGCAAGTCCAGGCGAGCCAGGGAATCCCCACAACCTGCCCGTTCCGTAAGGAAATGTCCGGGCTTCCAACGGATTCTATCCGGCCGACCACTTCATGGCCGGGAACGAGCGGCAGTTTGGGATTCGGCAGTTCTCCGTCCACTACATGCAGATCGGTACGGCATACCCCGCACGCCAGTATTTTTACCAGGACCTGACCGGGCTGAGGCTGCGGTCGCGGCAATTCAGCGGGCACCAAAGGCTTGCCCACCTCTTCCAGAACCATGGCGTACATGAACTATCTCCTTTCGGTATCCATTCGGTGAGTAAAATCACCCTCCACATCATCCGCAAGACCGAAAATCTCAGGCGGCGCAGCCCAGTTGCAGGGCGTGGTGCCGGAGGTGATCCTCCACAAAGGTCTGGATGAACCAGTAGGAATGATCATAGCCCGGTTGCCGTCGCAGACGGAGTGCTTGTCCGGAAGCCTCCGCGGCGGCCTCCAGAGTCTCTGGTTTCAGTTGCGTCGCCAGGAAAGGATCCGCATCTCCCTGATCCACCAGTATCTCACCGGGGTGGGGACGCCGGCGCATCAGCATGCTGGCGTCCCATTCCCGCCATTGCTCACGATCAGGCCCCAGATAATTCCCAAAGGCCTTTTCTCCCCAGGGCACCGCGCTGGGGTTACAGACGGGCGAAAACGCCGATACCGAATGCCAGTGTTGCGGATTGCGCAAGGCGAGCACCAGTGCCCCGTGACCGCCCATGGAGTGGCCAAAAATACCTCGGCGTTCAGGAGAGGCCGGGAAATGTTCTTCGATGAAGGTTGGCAACTCATGATCGACATAACTGCCCATCCGGTAATTCCGGGTCCAGGGCAGCATTCTTGCGTTGAGATAGAACCCTGCCCCCACGCCGAAGTCCCAGGTATCAGAATCACCAGGGATGTTCAGTCCGCGGGGACTGGTATCGCAGGCGACCAGCATCAGCCCCAGTTCGGCGGCCAGGCGCTGTGCGCCCGCCTTGATCATGAACGTTTCTTCGGTGCAGGTTAACCCCGCCAGGTAATACAGGGCGGGGACCAAGGCACCGCCCAACGCCTGGGGCGGCTGGTACACCGCGAAATTCATGGATACCCCCGTGGCACTGGATGCATGGGTATAATAGCCCAGGCGTCCACCAAAGCAGCGATGTTCTTCCCGTGTTTCCAGCGGCGCCATCAATACACCACCACGCTACGAATGGATTGCCCCGTTTCCAGAAGATGGAACCCTTCGTTGATGTCTTCCAGCTTGAGACGGTGGGTGATCAGGTCGTCGATATTGATCTTCTTCTCCATGTACCAGTCGACTATTTTCGGAACGTCGGTGCGCCCGCGGGCGCCGCCGAACGCACTGCCGATCCACCGCCGCCCGGTAACCAACTGGAAGGGGCGGGTCGATATCTCTTGGCCGGCGCCGGCAACACCGATGATACAGGAAACACCCCAACCTTTATGACAGCACTCCAGCGCCTGACGCATGACTTTTACATTACCGATGCACTCGAAGCTGTAATCCGCGCCACCATGAGTCAGCTCGACCAGATGCGATACGAGGTCGCCCTCCACCTCCTTGGGATTGACGAAATGCGTCATGCCGAACTTCCGGGCCATGGCCTCCCGGGCCGGATTGATATCCACCCCGATGATCATGTCGGCGCCCACCAGCTTGGCGCCCTGAATCACATTCAGGCCAATGCCGCCCAGTCCAAAAACCACCACATTGGCACCCGGTTCCACCTTCGCCGTAAACACCACGGCACCAATGCCCGTGGTTACCCCGCAGCCGATATAGCAGGTGGTGTCAAAGGGGGCGTCCTCCCGGATTTTGGCCACGGCGATTTCAGGCATCACGGTATAATTGGCGAAGGTCGAACAACCCATGTAATGGAACAACGGCCGGCCTTTGAACGAAAAGCGCGTCGTCCCGTCGGGCATCAGCCCCTTCCCTTGGGTCGTCCGAATCTTCTGACAGAGATTGGTCTTGCGCGAAAGACAGTACTCGCATTCGCGACATTCCGGAGTATACAAGGGAATGACGTGGTCGCCCTTTTGGACACTCTTCACACCCGGGCCAACGTCGACGACTATCCCGGCGCCTTCATGGCCGAGGATACACGGAAACAAACCCTCGGGATCCGCACCGGAAAGGGTAAAATGGTCGGTGTGACAGATGCCGGTGGCCTTGAGCTCCACCAGTACCTCACCCTCCTTGGGACCATCCAATTGTACGGTTTCGATGACCAGTGGTTTACCCGCCTCAAAGGCGACTGCTGCGCGAACATCCATGACTGTAGACTCCTGGTAAGAATCAGTTATGCTGAAACCCCGCCTGCGGTGCCGCCGCATTTTCGGTCGGGCGCAGCATGGGGCGGATCTGCCATATCATCAGGCTTCCTTGAGAACGCCTTTTTGCCTGGCGGCGTGGGTAGCTAACGCATCCATCAGCGGGGGCGACAGGCAGTCATAGGGCGCCAACCCCAGTTCCGTCAGCCGCGCGCGGATTCCCGCCATTTCCGACGGGGCAGCCAAACCGCCTTCAATGACCGACGAGACGAAAGCCGCGAATTCGGGGGCCGCCCAACCCTTCTCCGGCGACAGTTCGGAGTGAACGAAGTCCAAACCATAAAACGCGTGGTCTTTATTTTCAATACGGCCAAACAGGTGAACTCCGCACGCCTTGCACGCGTGGCGCTGAATCACCGCACCCGGATCGACCACATGAAGTTTATCGCCATTCTCCAGCACCGTGACCGAATCCCTGGGCACGACCCCAACCACCGAAAACTTGGCGCCTTTGGGCTTCCAGCATTTGGTGCAACCACAGGCATGATTGTGGGCCAGTTGCGACTTCACCTCCACCAGTACCGGGTTATGGGTGCAATGGCAATGTAAGGTACCCCCATGAAAATGGGACGATCCCGCTGTGACCCCATGATCGACAGACGGATGAATGGTAACCGGGCTTGGCATATTCAATACCTCCTCAGCAGAATTCAACGGTATATGCTTGAGCACCATCATGACGCCCAAGGACCATGGTGCGGCAAAAATTTTTGAGACATGGAATCCGGATCCACCAAATTTGAGCAATTATTGTGCCATTGTGCGCCGACGAGTTTTCGCGCGTCGATTGGCGGAAATGGGCGCGCCCCTGCGGCACATAATGTTCATGTCAAAATGACATAATGTCACACAGATTATACATTCCACCCCAATTCGCTGTAGTTGCAGCATGGCCAGCACCAGGGAAACCTCGGGGCAAGAATATTCCGAGGAAATGACATACGGAAAAGCGGGATATCACGCTTGGCTACCAACCATAAGACTGCATTGATGCAATAGACACCCATTTTATGCGTCAGCGCCCATGATGCCATATAAGCGCATTTTACGATATAAAGTATTACGACTGATCTTGAGGAATTTTGCGGTATCGGTCACCCGCCAGCGGTGACGCTCCAACTCTGCAAGGATTCTATTCCGCTCCAGCGCGTCGCTATCGCTCCTTAGCGGGGTGGTCGGCGGTGTCGCTACGCGGCCACTGCCCCTTTCGCTGGTCACCAACCGTTCTGGCAGGTCTTCATATCGGATGGCATTACCATCGCTCAGCGCCAGAGCAGTACGAATCACACTACGAAGTTCGCGGATATTCCCCGGCCAGGAATAACCCAGAAGAATATTCCATGCTTCCGCTGATATCTCCATTCCAGATACGCCGCATTCCTGTTGACAAATGGTTTCCACGAGTCGGATTTTATCGCTCCGCTCCCGCAGTGGCGGCAGGCTTAGCACGACATCGTTAATCCGATAAAGCAGGTCGGTCCGAAAGCCTCCCTGCTGGACCAGATCATCGATCGACTTATTGGTTGCACTGATCACCCGAATATCTACGGGGCTGGCTTTGGTGGTACCAAGAGGGGTAACCTCCCGCTCTTCGAGAACTCGCAGTAGACGCCCCTGAAGTGCGGCGGGCATGTCTCCGATTTCATCGAGGAACAGCGTCCCACCATTGGCGGCCATCACCTTCCCCTGCTTGCCCACGCGGCTCGCCCCGGTAAAGGAACCGGGCTCATACCCGAATAGCTCGCTTTCGATGAGCGATTCGGGTATGGCAGCACAATTGATCGCAACAAAGGGTTTATCTCTTCTATCGCTGGCGCGGTGTATGGCGCGCGCCAGCGTATCCTTGCCGGTACCGGTTTCGCCAAGCAGCAGGATACTGATATTTTTGTTCAATACCTTATGGATACGACGAATATTCTCCGATACCACCGCATCATCGCTCGACAACGCCAACAGGGAATCATGCACCTGAATCGATGCTTTGTCCCTGAAATACGGTGTATTTCCGAGAATGCCGTTCACGACCGCCCTGAACGGCACCTTGTCCGGCAGCGAAAATACCCGCAGATCAACATGTCCTCCGGCATTCCGGAACAAGAGTCTGGAGCGCGGCTTTTTGGCACGATGGTGATCGTCCAGCATCTTGTCCAGCGAGACGTCGAACACATCCTGCACGTTCGCACCAACAAGACGACCACCGGTGTCACCGATGGTGCCTTTTGTCAGCGCGAATTCCGCCGCAATAATGACGCCATTCTCGTTAATCGCAAACAATGCTTCGTCGTCATGGTCGGTATAGTTGTTCAGTCTGCTCACCGACAAAATGACCCGGTCCTGATAATTCCGGGCGAAATATTTCATTTCGATCCGCCGTGCCAGTTGCGCCAGCAGGGGCATGACCGAGACATATGCCGATTTCGCGTAACCGCTGCGGGAATAGGTTGAATCGATCACCCCCAGCAGCGCGCCAGAGGGTGCCCAAATGGGCATCGCGCAGCACGCCATCTCCACAAAGTTCCTAAATAAATGCTCCTCCCGGTGGACCATGCGGGGCTTCATGTCATGCAGACAAAGGCTCGGTCCGGTCACCCCGACATACTCTTCCCGCCATATGAATCCGGCGCCCATGCCCGAATAGCGGGCATCATGTCCGCCCGCGATTTCCGTTCCAACAGCATGCAGGGCGATGCCGCCGGCATCCAGCAACAGCAGTGTACAATCTGGTGACGGCAACAGGGCTTCCTCGGAAAATCGCAACATCTGTTTAATCAGACGGGCCATTTCCGCAGATCCGATCTCTACGAAAAGGTGCTGCTCCTCAAGAACTCGACCGAGACTGTCCGCATCCAGCCTTTGCAGTTCTGGCGCAGCATGGGCGTCCAACCGATATTGGCCGGTGCAACGATCCCAGGCATGGGTTATATAGTCGTTATCTATTGATGGATTCGTATCATGATGAAACATTATCGCCTATCCACTTTCATTCGGTTTTCCACCAGTCTGGTTCCGGGGTAATGCCGAGTCAAATAAGTATTTCAAGAGGTAATAATCAACCCGATCGTGCAGCCCTGGCGCGAAAACTGCTAGCCTATTGTCATAGTACCATGAGTCGCAACTGGCTGGTGATGCTACCCTGTATATTTCGATCGTTCCGGGAGGGCTTATGTCTTCGTTCAAGATCACCCATTACCAACAACCGGCGGGGGGCTGGGGATCCCTGCGTGCCTCATTGCGCAGCCTGCGTCAGGAACACGCGCTGACGGGCGGTGCCGCCCTGCTCCTCAAAATGAATCAGGCGGAAGGTTTTGATTGTCCGGGCTGCGCCTGGGGGGATCCCGAGGCGCATTCCAGTTTCGAGTTCTGTGAGAACGGGGTCAAGGCCGTTGCCGCCGAAGCTACCGGCAAACGGGTGACAGCGGATTTTTTTGCGGCACACACCCTGTCTTGGCTAGAGGAGCAAACCGACTACTTTCTGGAAGAGCAGGGGCGCCTGACCGAACCCATGGCTTACGATTCGCAGAGTGACCGCTATGTACCCATTAGCTGGGACGCCGCTTTTGCGCGGATCGCCGCGCAACTCGATGCCCTGACATCCCCTGACGAGGCGATATTCTACACGTCAGGGCGCACCTCCAATGAAGCCGCATTCTTATATCAGCTCTTTGTGCGGGAATTCGGTACCAATAATCTCCCCGACTGTTCCAACATGTGTCATGAAGCCACCAGCCTGGCGATGCCGGAATCCATCGGGGTAGGCAAAGCCACCGTGACCCTGGATGATTTTGATCTGACAGACACCATATTGATGTTCGGTCATAATCCCGGGACCAATCATCCGCGCATGCTGGCAACGCTGAGCGACGCATCCCAAAGGGGGGCGCGCATCCTGGTCTTCAACCCCTTGCATGAACGCGGACTGGAGCGCTTCCTGCATCCCCAACATCCAATGGAAATGCTCACCAATCACGCCACCCCCATCGCCAGCCACTACTACCAGCCCCGGAGCGGCGGTGATTACGCCATTGCCATGGGGATCGCCCGCACCGTCCTGGAGTCCGGGCACCCCGATCAGGCGTTTATCGAGGAGCATACCCAGGGTTTTGGCGCATTTCGCGATCTGGTCATGAGCACGCCCTGGCCACAGATCGAGGAACAGAGCGGCCTCAGCCGCCATGATTTGGAGGAGATCGGGCGCATCTATGATCAGGGACAAGCCACCATATTTACGTGGGGGATGGGCATCACCCAGCAAAAGCACGCGGTGGCCACCATCCAGATGTTCCTGAATGTGCTGCTGCTCAAGGGTAATATCGGCAAACCGGGGGCCGGTCCCGCACCGATTCGCGGTCACAGCAATGTGCAGGGTGACCGGACCATGGGGATATATGAGAAACCATCCCCGGAGTTTCTGCAACGCCTCGGGGCAGAGTTCCATTTTGCGCCACCGCAGAAGCATGGCTACGATACGGTAGCCAGCATCGAGGCGATGGAGGAGGGGCGCGCCAGGTTCTTTTTCGGGTTGGGTGGCAATTTTGCCAACGCCACACCCGATACGGCGCGCGCTCACGCAGCGTTGCGGAGCTGCGCGATGACGGTGCATGTGACTACCAAGCTCAACCGGTCCCACATCGTCCACGGCGAACATGCCTTGATTTTACCCTGCCTGGGACGTACGGAGATCGACATCCAAAAAACTGGCCCCCAAGGGGTGACGGTGGAGGATACCTTCGGCATGGTGCACATCTCCCAAGGGATGAGCGAGCCGGCCTCCCCTTCCCTGCTGTCGGAATGTGCCATCGTGGCGCGCCTGGCCCTGGCGACCCTGCCCCTCAGTCCCACCCCCTGGCGGCAATTCATGGGAAACTATGACCTCATTCGCGACCGCATTGCGCGCGTGGTACCTGGTTTCGAGCATTTCAATGCCCGGGTCCATAAACCACGGGGATTTCATCTGGATCTGCCTCCCCGTTCACGGATATGGCCCACGGCCAGCGGCAAGGCCAATTTTCTGGCCAGGGCGCTGTCCACCATCGCCGATGACCATTTTGTGCCGCAGACCTCCGAAAAGCTCTTCACCCTGATGACGATTCGCAGCCACGATCAGTACAACACCACGATTTATGGTTACGAGGACCGCTATCGCGGCGTATCCGGCCTGCGCAACGTGTGTTTCATGCATCCTGAGGATATTCTGGACATGGGATTTCAGGCCGGTGACCTGGTGGACATCACCTCGCACTGGACTGACGGTGAACGCGTGGCGCGGGACTTCCTGCTGGTTGCGTTCGATATCCCCAAAGGGATGCTCGCGGGCTATTACCCGGAATTGAACATATTGGTGCCCCTCTCCAGCTATGCCGACCGCGCCCGCACGCCGACGTCCAAATCGATCCTGGTAACCCTGGCGCGGGCCAAGAGAGGCCGATACCATGTCGCCTGACCGTAAGTCAGAGAACGACCGGAATACACCCGACGATGCTCCGGAGGATTTGATCATTGCCCTACTCCGGATGCTTTGCACGGAAGGGCCGGTATCGGTGGCCAGAGCCTGCAAGTCTCTCGGCCTTCCCCGCAGCCAGATGGAGCGTCTGCTTCTGCTCCTGGGATGCTCGGAACAATGGGGTGGGCTCCATTATGTTCGCCGGGAAGAACAACGGGGCAGAACCGTCATCACTCTGACATCGGAAGGGAGAGCCCTGTGCGCACAGATGCAGGCAGCAACGGAATAGTATGGTCTCAGGCCAGACGCATGGACGGCGCGCACCGTTCCGTGAAATGCGAAGAAGCCGTCCTGGAAGAAATGGCGGTTTCGTTGATCATCAATGGCAAGCCCTATGCGGTGATGATGATCACCCCCGATAATCTGGAAGATTTCTTTATGGGGTTCCTTTACGGTGAGGGGGTGATCCAGGCGGTCGCGGATATCATCACCTGGGAGTCTGTCTGTATTCCGGAAGGGTTAGCCCTCTACCTGCAGGTTTCGGCGAAGGCAGAGGCCAGAGCCGCCCGAAAAAGGCGTCTGGTGATCGGCGGCAGCGCCTGCGGTCTCTGCGGCACCCCGAACTTCGAGGGCCTCGTCCCCTTCGCACCCATAGACCGCGATGTCTGTGTGGAACCCGCACTGGTGCATGATCTGCTCCAGAAGATGCGCACTCATCAGCGATTGCACCGGCATACCGGAACCGCACACGCCGCCGTCCTGGCCAACACCAACGGCATGATCCTGGTGCGGGAAGACATCGGCCGCCACAACGCCGTTGACAAAACCATCGGCGCGGCGCTCCGGAAGGGCTGGCGGCCTTCCGAAAATATCCTGCTGGGCGTGTCTTCGCGGCTGACTTTTGAGATTGCCCTGAAGGCCTTGAGCTTTCAGGTTGCCATCGTGGCGGCGATCTCCGGGGTTAGCAGTCTGGCGATCCAGATTGCCCAGACCCACAATCTGACCCTTGTCGGTTATGCGCGGGATCGGCGCCTGACCATCTACGCCCACGGCGAACGCTTTCGCGGGAATGCGGCAACCATCCACGACCTGCTCCGTGAAAACGGGTAGTGCCTGACGTGGTCCGGGGAGAGCGCGCTCACCACGGGAGCGCTATACTGAAGTCTGGATGTTGTGGCATCAACAACGCATGGGGGTGAAGATCACCATGGCTATTGGCTTGGCTCTTGGCAGTGGCGCGGCCCGCGGGTGGGCGCATATAGGAATAATAAGCGCACTGAATGAACAAGGTATCGTACCGGATATCGTTTGTGGCACGTCCATAGGCGCGCTGGTCGGCGCATCCTATGTTTCCAACAACCTCGAGAAGCTGGAGAAATGGGTTTGTTCACTGACGAAGCTTGAAACCGCCAAATTTTTTACCATCAACATGTCGTTGAACGGCTTCGTCAATAAAGACCGGCTACATTATTTCCTCAGTAAGTATGTGGCAGATGACGCATCGAAAATAGAGGATATAGTTGGCAAAAAATATGCCTCGGTAGCAACAGACCTGCAAACCGGCAGCGAGATATGGTTGACGGACGGTTCAATTTTGGATGCCGTCTTTGCGTCCATATCCATGCCCGGCCTCTTTCCGGCAGTCAAGAACAACGGCTGGTGGCTCATAGATGGCGGATTGGTGAATCCCGTCCCCGTTTCGCTCTGTCGAGCCCTTGGCGCCGATGTGGTTATTGCCGTAACGTTGAACGATGATATCGTTGGAAAACACCTTCAAAATAACAAGGTTGTAAAAACACAGGCTGCTGGCATTACCGGAAAAATATCAGATCTGGTCACGGCATATACGGCCTCGATATTTCCGGCGACAAACGATGAGGAGCAACCACCCAGCCTCTTCGATGCCATCGCCGGCTCGGTGAATATCATGCAGGACAGGATCACCAAGAGTCGCATGGCCGGAGATCCTCCGGATATCCTGCTTTCTCCAGGGCTGTCCCACATCGGCTTACTGGAGTTTTATCGCGCCAGTGAAGCCATAACGGAGGGGAAAAAATGCGTACAGAGCCTGTTGCCGGAAATACAGCAGGTATTGGGCATGTCCTGACTGTCAAACAGCGTGCCAAACGAGCTTCGCGTCAGCAGCAAGATTCCATCGCGAAGCATGCACTACGCCAAACCGCGCCATTTCAGAGCGATGTTGCGGGCGGCAAGATGCCCCTCTGGGAGTTCGGTAATGACGGCTGAGCGGCAACATCGGCAGACATTTGGGAGTCTGTGAACAGCAGCTATCCATGTATTCAAGAGAGATCGTCCGAAGGCATGGCAACTTAACGATCGCCCTTGGCGTAGCGCCCCATGAGTGTGGCTTCGGCCAGCACATGTCCGTCCATGGCCGCCTGGAGGTTATTCTTGTCGGGATGTTGTAGCGCGGGCAAGGTTGTATCCAGGGCATAGAGCCGGAAAAAGTATCGATGTCTGCCGATGGGCGGGCAAGGGCCACCATATCCTCTGCGCTGCCAGTCGTTGATGCCCTCTCGGACGCCGGGCGGTAGCCTTTGTACTCCTGCAGAGAGTTCCAGAATATGGGGCGGGATGTCATACAATACCCAATGTACCCAGATGCGTTGGGGAGCGGCGGGGTCCGGAGCGTCTGGGTCTTCCACAATGAGGGCCAGGCTTTGGGTTCCGGCAGGGAGATCCTCCCAGTGCAAGGGTGGCGAAAGGTCCTTCCCTTCACAGGTGTACTGGCGCGGAATGATTCCATCGCTGGTAAAGGCACTCGAATAGATCCTCATGGTTGCCTCCTGGGCGGAAAGTGCAAGAGATGACTCCGCCAGTGCCGAACCAGCAGGAAGGCAACCATTTGCCAACAGCAGTACAGCCCACCACCACGTTCGGCGCATGTCGGGTTTGTTCCCGTTCAATTATAGCTTACAACGAAAAAAACCCGAATATCCTGAAGAGCAGTATCCCGCCCGCTACTGGCATCGTCTGGAGGACGGTCGCATCCAGTGCGACCCCTGTCCCCGCGACTGCCGCCGCAATGACGGCCAGGGCGGCGGAGCCTGGAAATCGCCCCATGTGCTATCCTGATAACAAGATTTTGATCTGCAGTATGGCCGGCCTGATTCAGGAGGGATAAGCATGGAGGACGGCGGCATCACCCAGGACCCGCCATCGGAGTTCGCCGTCAAGGACTGCGCCCTCCTCGCCATCGCCACGGGGCGGCGCGTCTACACCCTCTCGGAATTGCGGAGCGGGCTCGAAAGCGTGGGGGATGCCAGCATCTATCACCACTTCTGGGGCGGCCTGTTGCAACCCCGTTTCGTGGAGCGCGAGTACAACAACGACTTCGCCGCGTGGATCCAGCATAGCCTGCGCGACGCCAAACTCGCCGAGCGCGTGGCCATGCTGGACCCCCGCGAATATCCCGACCTCTCCGAACTGCGCCTCGATCTCCTCGAAATCATCGACGAACGGCTGGACGAGGCGGATTACCTGCATTGGATGCCGGCGGCCCAGCCCTTCCAGTTCATGCGCTCGCAGATCGTGGTCTTCAGCACGGACAAGCGGGTGTCCACCCCCGAGGCACTGCTCGCCATCCTCCCGACCCTGCCCGCAAGCAGCCTCTTTTATCATTTCATCGACGCCCGCCGGCGGGTGCCCGAGGCCGGTGACGACTTCAGCGCCTGGCTCTCGGACTTCGGCGAACTGGGACACAGGCTGCGCGCCCGCCTCGCCCGGGTGGACCCGTATTTCGTGACGCTGCGCGCCCTGCGGGATCAGATCGCGTCCATCTTCGCCGAAGAACTGGCAGGGAACCATGCTGCTTGACGAATACGCGCGCGTCGTCGGCGCGGATGCCGTGGATCATCTGCGCCAGTTGGCGCGGCCCCTGGCCGGCAAGCGCATGGTCCACGTAAATTCCGCGCGGGTCGGCGGCGGGGTCGCCGAGATCCTGGACAAGCTGGTGCCCCTCACCCGCGAACTGGGCATCGACGCCCGTTGGGAGGTCCTGACGGGCAGTCCCGCCTTTTACGAATGCACCAAGACCATGCACAACGCCATCCAGGGCCGCCCCCTGCCCATCTCCGCCGCCTTGCTCCAGGTCTACGAGGAAACCAACCGGGAAAATGCCGAGCGGCTGGGTGCCCTGCTCAGCGATGCCGACATCGTCTTCATCCACGACCCCCAGCCCGCGCCGCTGATCCATTACCTGGGCGCGCGCAAGGGCAAGTGGGTGTGGCGCTGCCATATCGACGCGAGCCACCCCTATCGCCCGGTGTGGCGCCACCTGCGCCATTATGTGGCCGAATACGACGCCACGGTGTTCTCCCTGGCCGGCTTCGCCCAGGCCCTGCCCAACCCCCAGTACATCATCCCGCCCAGCATCGACCCGCTCAGCGACAAGAACAGGGAGTTGCCGCAGCGGGAGATCAAGGCCGTGGCCCGGCGCTTTCAGCTCGACCCCGAACGGCCTCTCGTCGTGCAGATTTCCCGTTTCGACCGCTTCAAGGACCCCATCGGCGTGATCAGCGCCTATCGCCTGGCCAAGACCTACGTGCCCGAGCTGCAACTGGTGCTGGCGGGCGGCAGCGCCGACGACGACCCGGAAGGCAGCGCCGTGCTCGCCGAAGTGCAGGCCGCGGCCGAGGGGGACCCGGACATCCACGTCCTGGCCCTGCCGCCCGACGCCCACCGCACCATCAACGCCCTCCAGCGTCTGGCGGACATCGTTCTGCAGAAGTCCCTGCGGGAAGGCTTCGGCCTCGCGGTCACCGAGGGGATGTGGAAGGGCAAGCCCGTCATCGGCGGCGACACCGGGGGCATCCGGCTGCAGGTGGTCGACTATTACACCGGGTTCCGGGTGAATTCGCCGGAAGGGGCGGCCCTGCGCATCCGCTACCTCCTGCGCAACCCCAGGCTGATCCGCACCATGGGGCGGCAAGCGCGGCACTTCGTGGGGGAGAACTTTCTGCTGACGCGCCAGTTGCGGGAGTATCTCACCCTGGCGGTCGGCCTGCTGCACGGGACCACCGAACGGATCGAACTCGGCTGAGCGCCCAGGAGGATAAGGCCATGTGCCGCCACGACATGCCTTTCGGCGCCCAGCGCCTCGACGACGGGCGATGGCGGTTCCGGCTCTGGGCGCCGGCGGCGCGAAGGGTCGAACTGCAGCTCTCGCCTCCTGGCGGCGGGCCCAGCCTACCCATGCGGCCGGAGACCGACGGCTGGTTCGCGCTGGCAACGGCCGCGGCGCCGGGAACCCCTTATGCCTACCGTATCGATGGCGACCTCGTCGTCCCGGACCCCGCATCCCGTGCCCAGCTCGACGACGTGCAGGGCCCGAGCCTGCTGGTGGACCCCGCCGCCTTTGCCTGGGAGGACGGCCATTGGCGGGGGCGGCCCTGGGAAGAGGCCGCGATCTACGAGCTGCATACCGGCAGCTTTTCACCCGAGGGCACCTTCGCCGGGGTCACGGCACGCCTGGACCATCTGGCCGGGCTGGGCGTCACCGCCCTGGAGCTCATGCCCGTGGCGGACTTCCCCGGCGCGCGGGACTGGGGTTACGACGGGGCGCTGCCCTTCGCGCCCGATCGGCGCTACGGCACGCCCGACGACCTGAAACGCCTGGTGCAGGAAGCCCACCGGCGCGGCCTGATGGTGTTTCTCGACGTCGTGTACAACCATTTCGGGCCCGTGGGAAATTATCTGTCCCATTACGCCCCCGCCTTCTTCACCGACCGCCACCACACCCCCTGGGGAGCGGCCATCAATTTCGATGGCCCCGGCAGCCGCACGGTGCGCGCGTTTTTCATCCACAACGCCCTGTACTGGCTGGAAGAGTTCCACATGGACGGCCTGCGCCTCGACGCCGTGCATACCATCCGCGACGACTCGGACCCGGACATCGTCGAGGAGCTGGGCGCGGCGGTCGCCCGGCGCTTTCCGCACCGCCACGTCCACCTGATGCTGGAGGACAACCGCAACAGCGCCCACTACCTGGTCGCGAAGGGTTCACGGCGCCTATACGCCGCCCAATGGAACGATGATTTCCACCACGCCCTCCACGTCATCCTGACCGGTGAGACGGGGGGCTACTACGGGGACTTCGCCGACGATCCCCATGGGCTCCTCGCCCGCTGCCTGGCCGAAGGCTTCGCCTTCCAGGGGGACTGGTCCGCCTACCAGGGACGGACCCGCGGCGAGCCGAGCGCCGCTCTCCCCGTCACCGCCTTCGTCGGCTTCCTCCAGAACCACGACCAGGTGGGCAACCGGGCCTGCGGCGAGCGGCTGGCGACCCTCGCCACGCCGCAGGCCCTGCGAGCGGCGACGGCGCTGCTGTTGCTGGCGCCGGCCCCGCCCCTGCTCTTCATGGGCCAGGAGTGGGGCAGCCGGCGCCCCTTCCCCTTCTTCTGCGACCTGGGACCCGAACTCGCGCCACAGGTGCGCGAAGGCCGGCTGCGCGAATTCGCGCGCTTTGCGGACTTCGCCGACGCCGCCGGCCGCGCCCGCATCCCCGATCCCAGCGACCCGGCGACCTTCCGCTCCGCCCGGCTCGACTGGCGCGAAAGCGAGCAGGAAACGCAGCGAGCCTGGCTGGCCCTGCATCGCGAACTGCTCGCCCTGCGCCGGCGCGAGCTGGTGCCGCGTCTGGCCGGGGTCACCGGGGAGGGGGCGGCGGCGGCCCGTTTCGGCACGGGCGGCGTGGCGGCACGCTGGCACCTCGCCGATGGGATGGTCCTGGTAGCCGTCGCCAATCTGGACGCCGCGCCCACCGCCGCGCCGCGCCTTCCCGCCGGACGACCGCTTTATGCCACACCGGGGGCGTTGGGATCGGAGCGTTTGCTCCCCCCGTGGGCGGCCGCCTTCTTCCTGTGCGCGCCCCGGGATGCCGGCCTGGACCTGGACGGAACGGCGCTGTTCGGCCGGGGAAGGCCATGACCCCCCGCGCCCTTCCCACCGCCACCTACCGGCTGCAGTTCAACCGCCGCTTCACCTTCGACGACGGGGCGGCCCTCGTGCCCTATCTGCAGGAGCTGGGCGTGTCCCACTGCTACACATCCCCCTACCTCAAGGCCCGCAGCGGCAGTCCGCACGGCTACGACATCGTCGATCACAACGCCCTCAACCCCGAGATCGGAGACGAGCGGAGCTTCGGCCGCTTCGTCACCGCCCTCGCCCGCCACGGCATGGGCCATATCCTGGACTTCGTACCCAACCACATGGGCGTGGGCGGCGACGACAACGCCTGGTGGCTGGATCTGCTGGAAAACGGCCAGTCCTCCCCCTACGCGGATTTCTTCGACATCGACTGGCATCCCCACGAGGAGACGCTGCGCGGCAAGGTCCTGAGCCCTTTGCTGGGCGGCTATTACGGCGACCTGCTCGAAGACGGCGAGTTGCATCTGGCCTTCGACGCGCAGCGCGGGGAGTTCAGCGTCTGGTACCTGCAGCACCGATTCCCGCTGGACCCGCACACCTATCCCGCCATTCTGGAATACGGGCTGGAACGGCTGAGGGAGCGGTTGGGGACCGACCACCCCCGGCTGGCCGAATACCAAAGCCTCAGCACCGCCTTCAGCCATCTTCCCCTGCGCCGGGAGACGACCGCCGCCAAACTGGAGGAGCGAAGGCGCGACAAGGAGGTCCACAAGCGCCACCTGGCGGAGCTGTGCGCCGCCGAACCCCTGATCGGGGCCTTCGTCGAAGAGAACGTGGCATCCCTGAACGGCGAGCCGGGCGAAGCGGCCACCTTCGACCGGCTCCACGAGATCCTGGAAGGGCAGGCCTACCGCCTCGCCTATTGGCGCGTCGCTGCGGACGAGATCAACTATCGCCGCTTCTTCGACATCAACGACCTCGCCGCCCTGCGCATGGAGCGGCGGGAGGTGTTCGCCGCGACGCACCAGCGGGTGCTCCGGCTGGTGGCCGAGGGCAGGCTGGACGGCCTGCGCATCGACCATGCCGACGGCCTGTACGACCCGCTCGGTTATTTCACGCGGCTGCGGACCGAGATCCAGGCGGCGCTGGTGGAGCGGGCCGGAGCAGCGGGCGGCGGCACGGTCCCCGATTTCTACCTGGTGGCGGAAAAGATCCTGACCGGTCCGGAACGGCTGGTGGACGGCTGGCCGGTGCAGGGAACCACCGGCTACGACTTCGCCAACGCGGTCAACGGCCTTTTCGTCAACCCGGCGGCGCAGCGCGACCTGGATCGCGTTTATGCCCGCTTCGTCGGGCAACGCTGCGATTTCGCGGAAATGCTCTTGCAATGCAAGCAACTGGTCATGGAGGCCCAGCTCGCCTCGGAACTCGCCATGCTCGCCGACCTGCTCGACGGGATCGCCCAAAGCGACCGCCATACCCGCGACTTCACCCGCAACGGCTGCCGCGGCGCCCTGGCCATGCTCGTGGCCTGTTTCCCGGTGTACCGTACCTACATCGCCGCCAACCGGGTCTCCGAAGACGACCGCCGCCACGTGGAAGCGGCGGTGGCGCAGGCGAAGAAACGCAGCCCGGGGGACGTGAGCATCTTCGACTTCATCCGCCGCATCCTGCTGGAAGGCACCTGCGCGCCGGAGGCCGCGCGGCGCGAACCGGCGGCCCGCCTCGCCATGAAACTCCAGCAGTACACGGCCCCGGTCATGGCCAAGGCCCAGGAGGACACGGCCTTCTACCGCTATCACCGGCTGGTGTCCCTGAACGAGGTGGGCGGTGACCCGCGGCGTTTCGGAACCACCCCGGCCGCCTTTCATCGCGCCAACCAGGAACGGGCCCAGAAATGGCCCCAGGCCATGCTGGCGACCTCCACCCACGACAGCAAACGCAGCGAGGACGTGCGGGCCCGCATCGACGTCCTTTCCGAACTCGCCGACGAATGGCGGAAAAGGGTGGGACGTTGGGCGCGCTTCGCCCGCCGGCACAAGCGGATGGTGGACGGCGTTCCGGCGCCGGGACGCAATGACGAGTACCTGTTCTACCAGACCCTCCTCGGCGTCTGGCCCCTCGAACCCCCCGGCGAGCGCGCCTTCGACGATCTCCGTGAGCGGGTCCTGCGTTATATGCTCAAGGCAGCGAAGGAGGCCAAGACCCACAGCTCCTGGCTGAACCCCAACCTCGCCTACGAAGAGGCGCTGGATTACTTCGTCATGGCCCTGCTCGACCGCACCGGCCGCAACCCCTTCCTCACCGATTTTCTCCCCTTCCAGGCCCGGGTCGCCCGCTTCGGGCTGTGGAATGGCCTGTCCCAGCAGCTCTTGAAGCTTGCGGCGCCGGGCGTGCCCGACATCTACCAGGGGACCGAATTGTGGGATTTCAGCCTCGTCGACCCGGACAACCGCCGCCCCGTGGACTACCGCCGCCGCCGGGACCTGCTGCGCCGGCTGCGGGCTGCCGCCCGCGGGCGGGACGGAGCGCGCCTCGCGCAGGATCTGATCGACCATCCGGAGGACGGCCGCGCCAAGCTCTTCGTCACCTGGCGGACCCTGGAGGCCCGGCACCGGTTCCCCGAGGTCTTCGCCGGCGACGCCTACCTGCCCCTTGCCGTCACCGGTACCCAGGCCGACCATGTCGTCGCCTTCGCCCGCCAGGCGGACGGCCATACGGTGATCGCCATCGCCACCCGCTGGTTCGCCACCCTGCTCGGCGACGAAAAACGCCTGCCCATAGGGGAAGCCGTATGGACCGACACGGCCGTGGAACTCCCCGATCCAAGCGGCGCCTGGGAAAACCTGTTCACCGGCGAGACGGTGCGCCCCGACGCCACCGGAGACAAGCCCCGCCTCCTCCTCGCCCAGGCACTCGCCACCTTCCCCATCGCCCTGCTGGTGCCGGCCTTCCCGGCGCACCTGGTCCTGTAGGTGCCGTCTCGGCATTTCCGGGCCGGATTCTTTTCGGGCATGGTCTCGATCCGGTGGATGAACTCATCGGACAGCAGGGGTATCTCCCTCTTGGGGGATCCGGTATCACGGATCGGCAATATCGGCTTGACCACACGGGAACCCGGCGCGGCGGCGGCTAACTATTTCGCTGCTTTGCCCGGTATAATGAAAGGGCGAAGACGATCGCGGAGGTTACGCCATGAGTAGAGAGTTCTCCTGGGCTGAGGGACCGGTGACGGAGGAAGAACTGTGCCTCGTCACAGACCTGTACGAGCTCACCATGCTGCAGACCTACTTCGCAGAAGGCGAAAATCATCCGGCGGTTTTTGAGATGTTTTTCCGGTCGCTGCCGCCATCCCGCAACTTTCTCGTGTTCGCGGGGCTTGGCACTGTCCTCCAATACCTCTCCCGCCTGCGTTTCACCCCGCGCATCCTGGAACGCCTGGAGCAAACCGGCCTCTTTCGCCCGGCTTTTCTGGCTTATCTGGAGCACTTTCACTTCGCTGGCGATGTCTGGGCATTGGCGGAGGGCACCCCCTGCTTCGCCCGGGAGCCGGTGCTCCAGGTCCACGCCACCCTGCCCGAAGCCCAGTTCATCGAAACCCTGGTCCTGAACCAGATCCATTTGCAAACCCTCATCGCCAGCAAGGCCATCCGCGTCGTGCTGGCGGCGCAGGGGCGGCCGGTGGTTGATTTCGGCGTCCGACGCGCCCACGGCCTGGATGCCGGCCTGAAGCTCGCCCGCGCGGCGTTCATCGCCGGCGTGGAGAGCACCTCGCACGTGCTGGCGGGCCTGCGCTACGACATCCCTTTGCGCGGCACCATGGCGCACAGCGCCATCCAGGCCTTCGGCGACGACCTGACCGCCTTCCGGGCCTTCGCGCGCAGCGATCCCCACACCATCTGCCTGGTGGATACCTTCGCTACCATGGCCGGGGTGGAGGCCGTCATCCGCCTGCGGGACGAACTGGGCGAAGCCTTCCAGGTCCGCGGCATTCGCCTGGATTCGGGCGATCTGGCGGGCTTATCCAGCACCGCCCGGGCCCGCCTCGATGCCGCCGGCCTGGATCAACTCATCCTCTTTGCCAGCGGCAATCTGGACGAATACGAAATCCAGCGCCTCCTCTCCCGCAACGCCCCCATCGACGGCTTCGGCGTCGGCACGCGGATGGATGTCTCTGCGGACGCGCCCGCCCTCGACTGCGCCTATAAGCTGGTGGAATACGGGGGCGAAGGACGCATGAAACTCTCCGCGGACAAAGTCGGGCTGCCCGGTGCCAAACAGATTTTCCGGGAAGGGGGAAAGGACGGTCCGGCAGGGGGCGACTGCATCGGCTTGCGCAGCGAGGAAGGGTCCGGTCAAGCGCTCCTACGGCCGGTAATGCGGGGGGGACAGGTCCTGCCGGATGTTCTTCCCTCCTTGGCGGAGACGCGGGACTATTGCCAGTCGGCCGTTGCCGCACTGCCCGGACCCTTAAAAGACCTGGCGCCGGCCCCGCCCTACCCCGTACGGATCTCACCGCGCCTCGAGGACTGGCAAGCGGAAATCGCTGCCCGCATCGGAAAACGGATCGCCGCCCAGCGATGATGAACGGCAGGCCCCGGCACAACAAACCCGTCGCCCTGCCAAGGGTCATCCACATCCACGACCACTGGCGCGATGGCCGCGGGACGCACAGGACAACCCGGACAATTTGCCAAGAAGTCCCTTGCTCAAGCCACGGGTTCCGGTACTGGACCCTCACCTCGCCCGCGCGGGCGGATGCAACCTAATCAGGCCGTGGCGTTGTCCGGCGGCGCCATGAATTCGGGGCCCACCGGGTCGGTGATGCACTCGGCGAGGATGGCGTCGATGGCCCGCATGTCCTCGTCCGTCAGCGACCAGCCCATGACTGCGTCGAGAGGATCGAGCTGCTCGACCCGCCGCGCACCCCACAGCGCCGTGGCGACTCCGGGTTGGTCGATCAACCAGCGCAAGGCCAGGTGGATGACGCGTTTGCCATGGTGCTCCCGGGCGTAGCGGTCGAGGCGTTCGACGGCCTGGAGGTAGTGGCCGAAGCGCGGCTGCTGGAACTTCGGGTCGATCTTGCGCAGGTCGTCGCCTTCGAAGCGGCGTTCCGCGCTCATGCGCCCGGACAACAGGCCGCGGCACAGGGCGCCGTAGGCGATGATGCCGATGCCGTGCTCGACGCAGTAGGGCCGCACGTCGGCCTCGATGGCGCGCTCGAACAGGTTGTACGGCGGCTGATCGGTGGCCAGCGGCGCGGCGCGGCGGAAGGCGTCCATCTGCGCGGGGCTGTAGTTGCTCACCCCGATCGCGCGGATCTTGCCCTCACGGCGCAATTCGTCGAGCGTGCGGGCGGTTTCCTCGATCGGAACGGCGCCGTCGGGCCAGTGCACCTGGTACAGGTCGATATGGTCCGTCCCCAGCCGCCGCAGCGAATCCTCGACCTCCTGACGGATGCGCGCCGGCGAGCTGTCGCGCCGGATCTTGCCCTGTTGGTCCCAGGCCAGGCCCACCTTGGTGGCGAGCACGACTTGGTCGCGCCGTCCGAATCTTGCCAGCGCCTTGCCGACGATCTCTTCGGAGCGGCCGAAGCCGTAGACGGGGGCGGTGTCGATCAGGCGGATGCCGCGTTCCAGCGCGCTGACGATGGTGTCGATCGCCTGTTGCTCATCGGTGCCGCCCCACATCCAGCCCCCGATGGCCCAGGTGCCCAGGCCGATGCGCGGGACGGTCAGGTCGGCGTGCTGAAGTTTGACGTATTCCATGGGATTGCTTCTCCTTGACATGGTCATGCGGTTGACATTAGGAATCTATCGCAAACGCCCTTGCCCTATCGCTCCGCTTTGCGGCGAGTCTCGACGGCGCAACGCAAGGAGCGTCAACGGCATGGGACTTTTGAGATTCGGTTCCTGTTCACAGTAGTTTAAGGGTAGCACATCGAAGGTCGCCTAACAGTCCTGTGTTTCCCGTCGGAACCGGGTATGGCGCGGCCCCTGGCGCCACTGACCCCGTTTTCCAGAACACGGAACCGTGGCCAGCAGCAGGCTGGCCGAGGCCAGGTTGTAATGTAGTCCGCGATGCGCTGGCCCGTCTGCCAAAGCCACGAAGCAGGCGAACACCCGGCGGCGAATGTCTTGGCTGACGTGCTCCCGCAGGTAGCGGTCGAATGGCGCGGAATGAGAAAAAACTATTTTTTCTTCATCAGAAGCACGATGATCATTACTGCCAGAAAACTCCAGAATAAAAAGGTAAAAGCATCCAGAATGCCGCGCATTGCGGCGTGTTGTACCAGCACCTTTCCCAATACCTGCCAGGCCAGCTTTCCCTGTGTCAGACCTGCGGCATCAAGATACTGGGGGAGTGCCCTGTTGAAGGGATTGATGTGACCGCCCATCTGATTCCAAGCCTCCTGGGCCTCTTCGGTCATAATGGTGGAGATGATGGCAATGCCTACGGAACCGCCCAAGTTACGCATCAAGTTGAAAATACCGCTTCCCTCCGGAGTTTCTGCCTTACTGAGCGTCGTAAAGGCCAGCGTAAAAAGTGGTATGGAAATCATGCCGAGACCCAGCCCCCGGATGACCCCTGGCCAGATAACCCAGGCCGGACTGATTTGCAGGTTGTACAAGAGGCTCAACCAAGTGCCGGTAGCCCCCAAAAAAATGCCTGACATAATCATCAAACGCGGGTTGAAGCCCCGATTGAGCAGGTGCCCTGCCACCCACATGGAGATCCAGGAGCCAATGCCTTGGGGTGCCATGACCAAACCCGCTGTTTGGGGTTCATAGCCCATGTAGTCCTGTAGATAAATGGGCAGAATGACCATGGTTCCATAAAGCGCCAGCCCGAATAACCCTATACCCGCGCTACCCAGTGTTAATGAACGGTCCTTGAGTAGCCGTAAATTTACCAAAGGATGGGGGGTGCTGAGCGAACGAATGACAAACAAGAAAATACCGACACCCGCGAATAAAAGCAGAATGATGATGAAATCTGAACTGAACCAGTCATCCTGATCGCCCAAACTGAGCATCATCTGCAGTGCCCCGAGCCCAATCGTCATCCAGAGAAATCCCAACCAATCTATGGGACGTGGCGAGTCACTTTTACCAAAAGCAGGAACATAAATCAGCAACATGCTGAAGGCGATAATACCGATCGGTATATTGACATAGAAACACCAGCGCCAGGAAAGCTGTTCCGTGAGATAACCGCCGAGAACCGGACCGACAATTGGGCCGAGCATCGTACCCATACCTAAAGTGGCCATGGCTATCCCACGTCTTTCCCGAGGGTATGCTTCCACCAGAATCGCTTGCCCCACCGGCACCAGTGAGGCCCCCAGGGCACCCTGCATAAAACGCCAGAACACAATTTCTGTGAGGCTGTGGGATTGCCCACTCATGATCGAACACAGCAGAAACCCGGCGACACTCCATAAAATGAGTTGTCGTTGCCCGAAACGCTCGACTAACAACCCGGTCAATGGCGTGACAATGACCATGGCCAGCATGTAAGTAGTTAATGCCCAGGTAATTTGGTTGGCATTCGCATGCAGCGAGCCCTCCATGTGAGGCAGGGCAACATTGACAATGGTGATGTCCAGAACATTCATCACAATGCACGCCATTACCGCAATGGTAATAGCGAGAACATGCGGATTTCCAGAGGAAGCGGAGTCGGTGCTCATGCGCTTATCGTGCAAACTTTGTATCTGTTCAGAATGATCGCCTTAAAAAATGTTCATCGCGATAAAAGCACTTTGGTTCTTGCACCCTGGCATACACTCTCAGCAACGCTACCCATGAGGAAATGGTCCAGCCCCCGTCGTCCGTGGCTGCCGATCACGATCAAGTCTGCTGGCCAGATATGGGCCTCTTCAAGAATAAGTTCGCTGACGCGACGTCCGCCGACATCCGTTTGCCGCAGCCTTGTTTGCGTCCGTAAACCGGCCGCGGTGGCGCGGGCGAGCAGATGGTCAAGAATTTCCTGACCTGCAGCCATGAGAAAATCGATAGATTCCGGCGTGGCAAAATATTGCCCAAATATATCAACGACATGTACAATTCTTAATTCAGCATCTTGTTCTTTGGCAAGTTGAATAGCGGTCGCTTCTGCCGAAGCCGAAGCTGCACTACCATCTGCAGCGAGCAAAATATGTGCAAACATGGGTTGACCTCCTTTTATAGGGGAGTATGACAACGAATACCCGCCTCCACCTTGCGATCCACACCCCATGATTATTGCCATCAACATCATGGGGCTTAACATGCGCGCTTTTTATGGACGAGATTTCATGGCATAGAACTTGCGCTCAACAATCCGCGAGCGATTAAGCAATTTCTGCTTCAGATTTTTTAATGAATGCATCAGAAGCCTTGTACGATAACTCTATGATGCGATCGATTTTCTCCATTTCATCACGGAGAAAGAAAAGTGATAATTGTTCATTTTCCAGTAACTTAATAAAAATCTGGAAAGCTATATCGTTTCGCTCGAGTGTCACGATAAAATCTCCTTATTGAAATAACCGATAACCAGACAACACCTATCACCTCTCCTGCTGTGCAGGCACGGCACATGATGGATAAAAATCCTACATCCAGTGTAGTGCAAAACCCCAAAATCTGCGGTTGAATAGTGCGATCTGGTGCGCAAGTCGCCGTGGCCCGATTTTTCTGGTTTTTGTGGCTCCCCCTTAGCAATCCCGGGTTTTTAGTGAAGGAATCACTTGCGGCCGGCAAGTCCTAGATTTGCCGTTCTCCACTTCATGAACTACGCTGAATAGCATATCAGCTTCTGAATATAAGCCAATGGGAGTTGAAAGCTTAGACCGTTTTGAAGGGGGTTGGGGCATGAATAGCCACCAAGCGGCGGGGCATGGGGGCGTTGCCATCGACCGTGGCGCCGCCATTCACTATATCCGCGGCCGCCGCTGTCCCCAAGGGGGGTACTCCTTTTATCGCACCCCGGAATGGGGCGTTGAGGAGCCCAGCGCACCGGATACCTTCGCCGCACTGGATGCCCTTCGTTTACTGGGTGAGCCAGCCCAGGATGCCGAGCAAAGCGTTGCCTGGCTACAAAGCCTGCAAAACGGGAACGGCAGTTGGCCGACCCTCACTATTGCCTCAGCGGCAGATGCCGCCCTTGCTTTGCTCAATGGCACTCCCCGGCATGATCCGTCGTCCTGGCTGCGTGGGCAGTGGGCACATAGAGTGAAACGCAAAAGCAACCGAGCCTGGGAAGGCGCCTTGGTCGGCCTGCATCAGTTACTTCAACTTGTCCAGCACTACTTGCCCCAATTGCTGGTCGACGAGGGGAATGCCTTGTCCGTGATCCTTGCCCAGGCGCGTGATCCAAGTGGTGTCTGGAGCATTGATGGTCCCGATCTGGAAAGCACTTCTACGGCACTAGCCTTGGCAAACATGGCCCATTGGCCGCTACCCAATGTTTCGTCCGTGTCTGACTGGTGGCACCTTTGCGAAGACCCGATACTGGGTCTGCGGATGACCCCGACGGCTGGGCAGACCACGGCCGCCACCCTGCGCAGCGGGCTCGACATTGCGCTGAGCCTTGACCTGCACCCGCGCCACCCCCGTGCCATCGCCACCCAACTATACTTGATGCAACATCCATCGGGGGGATTTGGGGCGCGTCATCGCGCCCTCGCCACTCTGCAAGACACTCGGCAAGCACTTTGCGCTGTCGAGTCATTATCTCGACTGACAGGAGATTTATCATGAGTGAATACCAATACATCCGCTTCTTCAACGAACTCGGTATCGAAGACGTGCCCTTGGTCGGCGGCAAGAATGCCTCCCTGGGCGAGATGTATCGCAAACTGTCGGCGGAGGGGGTGCGCATCCCCAATGGCTTCGCCATTACCGCCCAGGCCTATACCCACATGCTCGACGAGGCCGGGGCCTGGGAGGCACTGCATCACGCCCTGGACGATCTCGACCCCGACGACGTGGCCGATCTGGCCCGACGGGGCAAGGAGGCTCGGGAAATCATCTACGGTGCGGGCTTGCCCAAGGATCTCGCCGCCGAAATCCTGTCCGCCTATCGCGTCCTGCAACAGGAATATGGGGACAGCTTGAGCCTTGCCGTGCGCAGCTCCGCCACCGCCGAGGACCTGCCCACGGCGAGTTTTGCCGGACAACAGGATACCTACCTCAACATCCATGGCGACGTAAGTCTGCTGGATGCCTGCCGTCGCGATTTTGCCAGTCTGTTCACCGACCGCGCCATCCATTATCGCGTCGACCAAGGCTTCGACCACTTCAAGGTGGCTTTGTCCATCGGCGTCATGAAGATGGTACGCTCCGACCTTGCCGCCGCGGGCGTTCTGTTCTCCCTGGACACCGAATCGGGCTTTCGTGACGCGGTATTCATCACGGCGTCCTATGGCCTGGGCGAAAATGTGGTCCAGGGCGCCGTGGATCCCGACGAGTTCTATGTCCACAAACCCACCTTTGCCGCTGGCCATCGCACCGTACTGCGCCGCAGTCTGGGCAGCAAGGCGATCAAAATGGTCTATGTGGAGGGCGAAACCCGCCAGACCACCCGCAACATCCCCACTCCCCAGCACGACCGTGAGCGCTATTGCCTGAGCGATGACGACGTCCTGCAACTGGCCGACTACGCCCTGGCCATCGAGAAGCACTATGGCCACCCCATGGACATCGAATGGGCCAAGGACGGCCTCGACGGTCAGCTCTACATCGTCCAGGCCCGGCCGGAAACCGTCGCCTCCCAACGCCAGACGAGCGTCCTGGAGACCCACGTCCTCGATGGCAAGGGCCAGGTCCTGGTCACCGGCCGCTCGGTGGGGGAAAAGATCGCCGCCGGTCGCGCCCACATCATTTCCGACCTGGCCCATCTGGCCGAATTCAAACCCGGCGAAGTGCTGGTCGCCGATACCACCACCCCCGACTGGGAACCCGTCATGAAAACGGCTTCGGCCATTGTCACCAACCGCGGCGGACGCACCTGCCACGCCGCCATCATCGCCCGCGAACTCGGCATCCCTGCTGTGGTGGGTACCGGCGAAGCCACCAGCACCATTGCCAGCGGCGATGCCGTGACCGTATCCTGCGCCGAAGGTGACACGGGGCGCATTTATGCGGGCGAAATCCCCTTCCATGTAGAGCGCGTCGAACTCGGCAACCTCCCGCGTCCAGCCACCGCCGTCATGATCAATCTGGGCAATCCCGAACTCGCCTTCAAGACCTCCTTCCTGCCCAATGATGGCATCGGTCTGGCGCGGATGGAGTTCATCATCAGTGAGTACATCAAGGCTCATCCCCTGGCCCTGCTCCACTCCGATAAAGTCAGCGATCCCGAGGAGCGCCGGAGTATTCAACGGCTGCTGCGCGGTTACGCCAATGGGGAAGCATTTTTCATCCAACGCCTTTCCGAAGGGATTGGCACCATTGCCGCAGCCTTCTGGCCCAAGCCGGTAGTCGTGCGGATGTCCGACTTCAAATCCAATGAATACGCCAGCCTTTTGGGCGGCACAGCCTTCGAGCCTGTCGAGTCCAATCCCATGCTGGGCTTTCGGGGGGCCTCCCGTTATGCCCATCCGGCTTATGCCGAAGGTTTTCGGCTCGAATGTCTGGCCATGAAACGGGTCCGCGAGGACATGGGCCTGAGCAATGTCATCCTGATGCTCCCCTTTGTGCGTCGCCTGGCCGAGGCCGACGATGTGCTGGCCAAGATGGCCGAATATGGCCTGAAACGCGGCGACAAGGGACTGCAGATTTATGCCATGTGTGAGATTCCCAATAACATCATTCTCATTGACCAGTTCGCCCAGCGCTTCGATGGCTTTTCCATTGGCTCCAATGACCTCACCCAGCTCACCCTGGGGGTTGATCGCGATAGCGAAATCGTCGCCTTCGACTATGACGAGCGCGACGATGGGGTCAAGGAAATGATCCGTCTGGCGGTGCAGGGCTGCCGGCGCAACCGCATCCACTCCGGGCTCTGCGGCCAGGCTCCCTCGGACTATCCGGAAATGGCCGAGTATCTGGTGGAGCTGGGAATCGACAGTATCAGTCTGAACCCTGACTCAGTCCTAGCCAGCACCCAACATATTTTGGAGGTGGAAAAGCGGCTGGGACGCAGTAAAAGCCAGTAAACCCGATACCATTCGGTATGAAGGGGGACGGCATCCCCCGTCAACATGGTCCAGCCTGTGCGCTGAACGCAGAAGCCATTATGGGGGATACCGTGATCCGCAGAATTTGGCTCGACCCGCGCTCCAGGTCGAGCTTGTCACAGGTCATCATGTTCACATGGCGTTCAATGCCTTGCTGTGAAAGCGTATCCACTTCCCTCCAGCGCGCGGCAACCCGGCGTTCCGTCTTGTAGGCATTGCCAATACAAAGACACAGCGCGCATCAAAAAGCGGACAATCCATCGTCACCAAGACGCTTTAATTATTGGTGGGTTGCCCTTTCTTATGGAAATTCACGCCCCACCCCCACCTTCACTCCAGATTTCCGCCTGGGCTCGGGAAACCAGCGGCGCCGCAAAACGACAGATATTTTTACCCCCTTTGGGAGTGGGCACCTTCAGCAAGGTCCCCGAGTCAATATCTTGCGGGTTACGCAGTTGATTGATATCCATCAGATGGGCGACTGAACTATGATACTGACGGGCAATTTCTGCGAGATTTTCCCCCCGTTGAATGGTAATGCGCATGATGGGCCCATGCTGACAGGCGGGCGCTACATCCATTTCCTGCAAGGCATGGCGCATGGTCACCCGAAATACGGGCGCTGCTTCAATCCCTCCAAAATTCCACTGGATATGACTACCGCGCAAGGAAACGGCCATGACCAGTTGGGGATGATTGCCGGGGGCGAAACCCACAAAGGTGGCATTGGTGGTGTGCCCATAAAATCCGCCGTGACCATTGGCCATATCGGCCGTACCCGTCTTGCCCGCCACATGATAGCCGTCAATGGCGGCCAATATCCCGGTGCCTCCCGGTTCGGCCACGCTTTGCAACCAGACCCGGAGTTTTCTCGCCACCCAGGCGGGCATGATTCTGGTGGCTACGGGCGCTTGTCCCATCACCAATTCTGGACGCAAATGATAACCGCCATTGGCAAATGCCGCATAAGCATCGGCTAATTGCAGAGTGGTGACACTGACTCCGTAACCCAAGGCAATGGTGGCATGCCGGGCCAGACTCCAGTTCCGCCAGTCCGGCAGCACGCCCGCCGTGGCGTCCACAAAACCCAGATCCGGCTTGCGCCCGAATCCGGCGCTGCGATACATGTGGTAAATGATCTGCTCCGGAGTCTTGAGGGCAATTTTGGAGGCCCCGATGCAACTGGAATATTTGAGGATTTTTTCAATGCTCAGAATGTGATGGCGGACATCGTCGGTAATGGCATAACCATCCACCATCAGGGGATGAAACACGTTGAAGCGGGCGTCTGGCTGCACACTGTGACTGGCCAGTGCCGCCGCCACCACAAAGGGTTTCATGACAGAACCCGGCTCAAAGGCCTGATGCACGGCATTATTGGTATAATCGGCGGGATTCGTACAGGAACCCAAGGCGTTGGGATTGCAACTGGGAGCACTGGCCATGGCCAGGATCTGCCCGGTATGGACATTCATGATCACCGCCGAGCCATCCTTGGCATGAAAATGATGCAGCGAACGCGCCAGGGTAATATAAGCCCAATACTGCATCTGAGGGTTGATCGTCAGCCGCAAGGCATGCCCAAAATGGGCCAGTCGTTGCACCTTGGCCACATGCACAATTTGTCCGTGCCCATCCACCAGCGCCAACTCCCGGCCAGGGCGCGCCCTGAGCCAGGCATTGTATCCCCGCTCCAGACCCGAAGCCCCCTGATGGGATTCGTCCACCAGTCCCAGCAAGGGGGTCGTCACCGCCCCCAGCGGATAATAGGTTCTACTGGTATTCCGCACATAAATCCCCGGTACCTGCAGCTTTTGCAACGCTGCGCCAATGGTCGGGGCAACCTGACGTTCGATATAGGCATAATCGGCCCCGCCGCTGGCCACCCGCCGGGCAAAACCCGCACGAGAAAGATGCAGCGCATGACTGAGCGCCGCCCACTGGGCACGGTGTTTCTCCAGAATGGCCGGGTCAGCCCAGATGGTCACCGCATGCACATTCACCGCCAGGGGTTGACCGTTACGGGCGGTGATGATTCCCCGGCTGGCGGGTAAAGGTACGGAACGCAGATAACGCATCTGCCCTTGCTGGCGCAAAGTGGACTGGTCCAGCAGCTGCAGATAAATGTCGCGCGGCAGCATGACCGCAAAAGTCAGCAGCAAGACCACAATCACTAGACGCGCGCGTCCCGCCGGAAGATATTTCACCGGTCTGTTCATGGGGTATACCGTTCACGGACAAGCAATCGTTTTACCTGAAAAAATGAATAACCCTTCAAGGCCAGCAGGCGTGGAAGACACGCTATGGTTGTGGCCTGAAAAGCTGCCAGCCTACTGCCGAAACGAGGGTCATCAAGAATATCTCGCTGCATAAGCCTAATATGATATGTAAGCTTTGGGAAAGTTCCATTCACGCACCTTGCCGCAACTTCAGCAAGAAATGGATTACAAGGTGCCTGCAAGAGGATAGAGAACCCCGCCCCGGTCGTTTTCCACTGAAAGAAGTGCGACCTGGAGGCCGTATGATAGGGAATCCTCTTAATGCAACGATCTACTGGTCCTTCGGAGCGGGATGGTCCAAGCAAATATTGCTGCCCAGCGTGGGGCGTGAACCCCAGTGGAAATCTTCGAAATGGCGAACGGAATTCACTGCTTCAAGCACCGGAGACTTCCGCGAAAAAGAAGCCGCCGGAAGCCCTCTCAAACCTTGGGAACGGCCTGAGCCAGGGGCCGCCACTGGAGATGGTGGAACATCTCCAGATAACGCTGGGATTCCTCCCGGTCCATGCGCTGCACGTATCTCCAAAAACCATAGATGCGCGCCAGGGTCATCATGCGGCTCGCATACCGGCTCCAGGTGTAGTGTTGAGCCACGCGCTCCAGGGCGGCCTGGGACACGGCTTCCCAGGCATTCCCTTGCTCCGGCTGGAGGAAGTCGGCGATCCGTTCCGCCATCCCCCGGCCGTCGTTGGGATCGATATGGAACCCGGACACCCCCTCTTCGATGATCTCCAGGGGGCCGCCGAAACGGGTGGCGAAAACCGGCAGCCCGCAACTCATGGCCTCGATGATGGTGAGCCCGAAGGCCTCGAAGAGGGCCGGCTGGACGAAGACCCCCCGCTGATCGGCGATGAAGCGGTAGAGCTCGCCGGCGAAATTCTTGTCCAGGAGCATGCCGATCCACCGCATTTCCCCATCCAGGCCATAACGGTCCATGATGGCGTGCATGCGCTCGATCTCCTGTCGCTCTTCGAGATCGACGGAGTGCTCCGGGTCCACATGACCGGCGACGATCACCAGGTTGGCGAGGCCGCGCAGGCGTTCCGAGGCCCCGAAGCATTCGGCCAGCCCCGTGAGATTCTTGATCCGGTCCAGGCGCGCCATGCTGAAAATGACGGGTTTATGGGGATCCCGCAGAACCCCGCGCCGGTCCGCCCCCGTATCCACCCCGAACAGCAGGGCCTCCATCTCATCGTGCAGAAAGCGCAGACGCCTGCCCTCGTCGGTATAAGGGAAGTAATAATCCGGATCGGCGCCGGGGGAAACGATGTTGAACTTGGGGTCATAGACGTCCATACCGTTCAGCACCCGATACAGCCCTGGCAAGGTGTAGGCCTGATGACTCTCGTACTGACCGATGCTCGTCGGGGTACCGGCGATCTCCTGGTAGGTGCTGGTAATGATGATGTCGGCGGTGTTCATGCCGATGAGGTCGGCGGTGTACTGGCAGGCGAAGTGGTGCTCCGCCTCGTGGTCCCGCCAGTACAGGTCGGACAGGAGATACTTGGTCTTTTCCAGGGCGTGGGCGATGTTACACTGGGTGACGCCCAGCCGGTTGCTCAGGATGGAGGCGACCAGATTGCCGTCCGAGTAATTGCCGACGATGAGGTCCGGGGTGCCGCCGAACTCGGCCAGGACTTCCCGTTCCAGGTCTCCGGCATAGCGTTCGAGATAAGGCCAAAGCTCGAAACGCGAGACCCAGTGGGGCAGGATCTCGCCGCTCTCGCGCCGGAAGGGGACGCGCAGTATCTGGACATTCTTCGTGCCGTTGACCGCCTCCAGCCGCTCGCCGCAGGTGGTGCCTTCCGCCTCCGGGATGAGGCGGGTGGCGATGAGGACGCGCGGCACGATATCCTCCACCCCCTGCTCCATGAGCCGTTGCTTCATCTCCCGCTCCAGGGCCCGGACCTGGTCCAGGATGTAGACCACCTGGCCGCCCGTATCGGGCCGCCCGAGTACGCGATCCTGGGCGAACCAGCCGTGGACGGAGACGATGAGCACCCGCGAGATCATGGGGATGCGGTCGAGAAAGGCGGAAAAGATCTCCGGCGACGGGGCCTCCAGGATGTCCATCAGCATCCGTATGGTCTCCCGCGCCCGCCCCGCCGTGTTTCCCCAACCCGGCGCAAATCCCAGCCGCGCCAGGTCGCCGGCGATGCTGGCCCAGGGGGTATCGGCGGGCATGCGGCGCAGGGTTTGCACGGCCTGGCGCAAGCCCTCGTAATCCGGCGGGGCACCCAGCAGCATGAGGGGTTGGCCGTCGAGCTTGTGCAGGGTCAGAAAGTTCAGCAGGCGACGCCCGCCGTCTTCCAGATTGTTGAACAGGTGGCCCGCCAGTTGGCGATTCATGTAGATGAGTCCCTGGCCGATGGATTCCTCGTCCCGCAGCCGGAACTGGCCCCGGTTGAAGGGACCGAAATCCACGGTGAGCACGGGCTCGTGCAGATCGGGGTACACGCATTGCTCCCTGAAGTGCAGGTAATCCTCCACGCCCACCTCGTCGAGGCTCAGTTGCTCCAGATGGATGCGCAGATAAGACCAGCGTCCCGGCCCCAGGCGGAGGGCGAAATAGATCCGGCCGTCGGCGAAGGTGGCCTCCTGCACCTGACGGAAAAAGGCCTGTATCTCCACCTGCCTGGCCAGGACCGCGCAGTGTTCCCGTTGGCAGAACTCGTCGAACCCCCGCTGCAGATCCGTCTGCAAAAGGAAAACCCGACCCTGCCCCGCCAGGCTCCGCAACAGTCCATACGCCAGTTGCCGTCGCTCGGCGAGAAAGCGGCGAATAACCTCGATCATTTCTCCTCCTTCCCCTCTCCAAACCCGGAGTGGGCAATCTCCTCCAGAATCCCATGGGCATGACCGGCGGCCGCAAAATAGACGCGAGGGGCACCGCGCAGATGGACCAGCCCCGGGCTGTGATTGACGATGATCACGCCCAGCGTCACTCCCCGCATCATTTCCCGGTCATTGCCCGAATCCCCCGCCACCAGGAAGGCCCCCAGAGGACTCCCCACTTGAAGGCCAGAAAGTGCAGTCCGTGGTCTTTGGAGGCCCGAACGGGAATGATACCGAGAAACCCCCCATGGGGATAGACCACATTCACGACCAACTGGTGCAGGGCACTTGACCCTGGGCAGCAGATACAAGGGAAGATGCCCGGCCCAGCGATCATCCCCTGGGCAACATCTCTTCAAGCTTGAAACCGCCCATTCTTTGGTCTATGCCTTAATGTGGCACTGGCAGCCAGAGAGGCGTTCGCCGAGTTGGCAACACACCATCAGGGTACTGACCGCACAAAGGAAATGTTCTATGCCTATTATTTATTAGGAGGTGTTATCATGAAAACCATGGCTATCATCATTCAGAAAGATGCTTACGATTTAATCCTGACGGGTTTGGCATTTGCTTATTTAGGTACAGCGATCTACGATCAGGTAGATATCTTGTGCGTCAACTGGGCAGTGAAACTCTTATCTAAGGATGGAATAAAAACAAAATTGGATCATCAGGATGCTTCTTTGGAAAAAATCAAGGAAAACGTGGCCAAGGCAGGGCTGCCCACTGATTTGTACGAAATTGTAAAGGCCTTGAAGGGTACCGGTAAAGTACACTTTTACGGCTGTTCTTTGGCAGCGGCGATTTTTGAGGTTGATAAAAAAGATTTAGTGCCAGAGGCGGATGAAATAGTCGGAGCCACGTGGTTTCTTACGGAAAAGGCCGAGCAAGCGACTATTTTCATGCAATATTAAAAATAATTCACGCAAATTATAGGCAGTTTGTGCTCCAGTGGCAACCCGCGGGATTATTTGTGCGTGAATTTTTCTGAAAAGAGTGTGCTCAAATAAAAAGTTGCCAGCACCTCCTCAATTGGCATACGCTGAACACATGATACAAGCATTTCGCCAATACTTCCGCTGGCTGGCATTGTTGTCCTTGTTCCTCTTGGGAACCTGGATAAGCAATACCGCAGTGGCCATGCCACTCGGCGTTGCCTGCGTTGGCATGCCCATGGCAGACATGCCTTGTTGTCAGGACAATCCAGGCATGGACATGGGTTCTCATTGCGGAATGATGAATCATTCATGCATGGCCCTCTGCGCCGAAACACATGCACCGGGAGGATTACGCTTCCAGGGGTTATCCTTCCCGGAACCAGTTTGGGTAGGTTCGGCGATAAGGTTTATTCCCCAATATGTTGGAAAGGCGCAACCTGGTCTTTATCTCCTACAGCCTGCTTATCACCCCCCGCCACTCCTGACTGTCCGTTTAACCATTTAAGTTCTCCTGAGCACGCAGGCACGCCTTTTCCCAAAGGCAGTTTGTCATGGGTTTGCTATGGAGAAATTGGTTATGGACATCCATCTATTGGGACCATTCACCATCCTCGCCTGGAACAGAATTCAGATCTTGGCAGGGATGTTGATACTTTTTGTCACCGCCACAGCCTGTGGCGCTCCGCTACTAACTTTACCGGAAGCGGAAAGCATTGCCTTACGTCAAAACCCCGACCTCGGCGCCTTGACGCAAAAAATTGCTGAACTCAAACACAAAGCCGTGGCAGTAGCGCAACTGCCTGATCCAAACCTTGAACTTGGCGCCGCCAATCTACCCCTCAACAGTTTTTCCATGAACCAGCAACAGATGAGCATGTTGACCGTTGGGCTCAGTCAGACTTTCCCCTCTTTCGGGAAACTGGGATTGGAAGGACAACAAACGAGAGAACAAGTGCTGGCCGCCAAAGACACGCTGCAGGGGCAGTCCGCCGAGTTGGTGTTATTGTTGCGCCGAGCCTGGCTGCAAACCCTCTATGTCGAAAATGCCATAGTCATCGTCCGGCATCAGGAACAATTGCAGTCAGAGAGTGTGCAAGCGGCACTGACGCTTTATCGATCCGCCCAGGGATCCGAGGCCGATGTACTGCGGGCGCAATTGGCGCGCGATAATCTAGCCAATAAAATAAACAAACTACAAGCGGAACAGGAGAGCTTTCTGGCACAAATTGCCCAGATTCTGAATCTGTCGAAGCCTCCCTCCATACAAAATCAATGGCCTGTTCTGCCTTCACCCAAAACGCTCAACACTGCTGAAGCCGATCTTTTGGGGCAGCCGCTCCTACGCTCTGCGCAGGCACAAACACGCGCAGATCAAATGGGCGTACAGATCGCCAAACGCGGTTATTGGCCGAATGTCACCGTCAGCGTCGGGTATGGCCAGGACTTTCATCCGGGCAGCCCAAACTGGTTATCCGTGGGCGTGAACTTGAGCCTGCCCCTCTTTCCAGAAGATCGCCAGGATCAGGATGTAGACGCGGCCCGTGCCAAAGCGCTACAGGCACAATACCACTATGACGATCAGCATTTGGCACTGATGGCACAGCTGCGTACCGCATTTGCTCAATACACGGCCTTTAAACAGGAGTGGGCACGCAACAATCAGCGTCTGTCACCCATGGCACAGAAAGCTTTTTCCGCCACATTGACGGCATATGTGACGGGACGAGCCCATCTTGATGCCGTCCTACATGCTCAGAGGGATGTGCTGGATGATGCCCTAGCTGGCCTGCAGTATAAACGCGACATGGCCCTCAGCATCGCCGAACTGGATTTCCTCACCACCGAAGAGGGAACACGCTCATGAATACCCGCAACTGGATTATCCGCATGGGCTTACTGGGGTGTGGAGTCATCCTTGGGGCAGGAGGGGTTTGGTGGCTACGAAGCCCCAGCATTGCGCCGGCCGTCCAAAAAATCCTGCCTCAATCTTCAAGTAGCACGTCCAGTAAACAGCGTATTCTCTATTGGGCGTCTCCCATGAATCCCAAAATTCATTCGAGCCATCCCATGAAGGACAACATGGGAATGGCCTATATTCCGGTCTATGCCCCGAGATCCAGTGCGCACAGGGCCACAGGGCTCAGCATTAATCCTCGTATGACGCAAAATCTGGGCGTGCGCATCGTGAAGGTCCAGAACCGGCAGATGGGACATGCCATACACACGGTGGGGACTGTCGTTGTCGATGAAAATCATGTGTACGCTGTCAATCCGCGCTTCTCGGGCTGGGTAGAACAGATGTACGTCCGGGCCGTGGGTGATTCCGTTCAAAAAGGCCAGGTACTGGCCAAGATTTATTCTCCAGAGTTATATAGTGCAGAACAGGAATATCTCATTGCACGTCGTTTACAGGGTACGACGGCAGATCCGGCACTCGTGGCTGCCGCTCAGGCGAAGTTGCAACTGTTGGGGGTACCGAAAGACGAGATAGTCGCCCTGGCTCAACGCGGCAAGGCCAAGCGGGATATCCCACTCATCGCACCGGCTTCGGGCGTAGTTGAAAAGCTGAATATACATCCAGGGAGTCACCTCTCGCCACAGACAAATCCTTATGAAATCGCCAATCTCCATCGGGTCTGGGTGAATGTGGCGGTCTATGCCTACCAACTGCCCTGGATCGCCATCGGTAACCCCGTGCGCCTCCGTCTGCCAGCCTATCCCGACCATTCCTGGAAAGGACATCTACGCTTTCTGTATCCGACCATTAACCCCCAAAACAGGACGGTTACGGCGCGGCTGAGCTTTACCAATACCGATGGAAAATTACGCCCTGGCAGCTACGCCGATGCCACCATTTTAGCCAGTCCCCGGGAGGCCCTGGCGGTGCCCAGCAGTGCCGTACTGCATACCCGTCAGGGGAATTATGTCATGTTGCGTGAGAATGATGGGCATTTCCTGCCCGTACAAGTTGCTCTAGGGCCAGAGGCCGATGGATGGGTAGCTATCAATAAAGGTCTGAAGCTGGGGGATCGGGTTGTCGTGAGTGCCCAGTTCCTGCTCTATTCTGAATCGCAGTTTCAATCTGTAAAGGCACGGATGCTGGGGAGCAGTGACGCCACCATGAATTCTGGGCGACCCACCGTGAAGCGAGACCAATCTGCTCCAGTACCGAAAAGTCCCGCGAAGGCCGCGAATAAGGGAATGGCTCATATGCCTATGGGGAGTAACCCCCATGATTAAGGCCGTTATGCGTTTTTGCCTCGATAACCCCCTGCTGGTCACCATTGGCAGTTTGATCGTGATCGTGTTGGGGGTGCTGTCCATCCAGCAGATTCCGCTGGAAGCGCTTCCCGATATTTCCCCGACCCAGGTCATTGTGAAAACCAGTTATCCAGGGCAGGCACCACAAATCATTCAGGATCAGGTCACCTACCCTCTGGAGACGACTTTGCAGGAAGTGCCTGGAGCACAGGCCGTGCGTGGATATTCCATGTTCGGTGACTCTTATGTCTATGTGCTTTTCAAGGCAGGGACCTCGATTTTTCAGGCGCGCAATCTGGTCTTGCAATATCTCAACCAGGCCCAAAGTCAGCTACCGGCTGGTGTAACGCCCGCCTTGGGACCCAATAGCTCAGGCGTGGACTGGGTTTATGAATATGCGCTCACTGACCCCAGCGGAACACTCAACCTCGCCCAACTCACCACCTTACAGAACTGGTTTTTGAAATTTGCCTTGCAGGGGATTCCAGGCGTAGCCCAGGTGGCGACCGTGGGTGGGATGGAGCAGGAATATCAAGTGGTCGTACATCCCGATCGCCTGCTGGCCTACAAGATTACGCTGCCTCAGGTAGAGGCGGCTATCCGTGTGGCTAATGGTGAAACCAGTGGTTCTGTTGTCGATATGGGAGAATCTCGGTATATCGTGCGCACCTCCGGCTACATCCACTCCCTTCAGGATTTGCGACAGATTCCGCTCCGTGTCCGTGACGGAGTACCGATAACCCTGGATCAAGTGGCACGAGTGCAATTTGGGCCGGTCCTGCCCAGTGGCATTGCCGAGCTTAATGGGCAGGGGCAAGTAGTAGGTGGCATCGTCATGATGAATCAGGGCGGAAATGCGAATGCCCTCATTGAGAAAGTACAGCAGAAACTCAGCCATCTGCGGGCCTCTCTACCACCGGGAGTAAAGTTGGTGACTACTTATAGTCAGCGACCACTGATCCAGCGCAGTATCCAGACACTCAGCGGCAAGCTGCTCGAAGAATGTATCGCCGTTATGCTGGTGACCATGCTGTTTTTGTTGCGCATGCGTTCTGCCCTGGTCGTGCTGGTTGCCCTACCCATAGGTATTCTTGGGGCTTTTGTGGTGATGTATGGACTGGATATCCCGGCCAATATCATGTCTCTCGGCGGTATTGCCATTGCCATCGGCGTCATGGTCGATGCTCCTGTGGTCATGATCGAAAACATGCATAAACACATGGAAAAAGGCGATAACATCAATCCTTGGCAGACAGCGGGGATCGCGGCGATGGAAGTTGGCCCTGCCCTGTTTTTCTCCTTGTTGATCATCGCGGTTTCCTTTTTGCCCATATTTGCTTTGGGTGGACAGGAGGGGAAACTCTTTGCGCCGCTCGCTTTTACCAAAACCTTCGCCATTACTACTGCTGCGATTATTGCTATCACGCTCGTTCCCGTACTCATGGCCTGGTTGATTCGCGGCAACATTCCACCTGAACGGAAAAATCCCATAAACCGCTTTTTGGCGGCCATTTATCGGCCTGTCATCCAAGCCGTATTGCGTTCGCCCTGGTGGGTGCTGATCGGCGCAGCGCTCGTCGCAGCAACCCTGGTTTTCCCTTGGCAAAAACTGGGTACGCAGTTGATGCCACCGCTGAATGAGGGAACCCTGCTTTATATGCCCGTGACGCAGAACCCGGCTATTTCTTATGGGGAAGCAGCGGCTTTATTACAACTGACAGACCGCATCATCAAAACATTTCCAGAAGTCAAAACCGTGTTTGGTGAAGCCGGGCGGGCGCAGACAGCGACGGATCAGTCCCCGATTTCCATGTTTGATACCGTGATCACCCTTAAACAGCCCGATCATTGGCCTGCTCACATGGGTTTGGACAAACTCCGTAAGCAATTGAATCAGGCTCTCCAGATTCCCGGCCTCAGCAACAACTGGACGCAACCGATTAAAGGGCGTGTGGACATGCTGACCACGGGCCTGCAGACGCCCCTTGGCCTCAAGATCACCGGTCCCGGTATAAACACACTCGGTCTTTTGGGGCAAAAAGTGCAGGCGGTGTTGCAGCAGGTGCCAGGGACAGAAACTGCCTATGCGGCGAGAGTGAGCGGTGGTCGTTATATTGTCATTCATAGCAATCGTATAGCGGCCGCACGCTATGGCATTTCCGTGGAAGACATCAATCGCCTCGTGGAAACCGCTATCGGGGGCAAAGTGCTGACCACGGCAGTCCAGGGGGTGCAACGTTTTCCGGTAAACTTACGCTATCCCCGAGATCGTCGGCAGTCGCTGCAGGCCTTGATGGAGAGCCGGATAGCCGCTCCAGATGGTGCGCAAATTCCACTGGCGCAATTGGCGCGCATAGAAATGGTCAACGGCCCTGCCATGCTCACCAGTGATAACAGTCAGCTGAATAGCTGGGTCACCATTGATCTGAAACAGGGGACCAGTATGGGCACTTATGTGTCAGCAGCAAAACGCTTGCTTGCCCGTAAAGTCCATTTACCACCTGGCTATACCCTTGCCTGGGTCGGTGCCTATCGAAGTATGCAAAGAGCCAATCAACGCCTACTCTTCCTGGTCCCCGCCGTCCTGTTGCTGATTGCCTTGTTGCTCTACTTTAATTTTCGTAATGTGGTCGAGGTGGCTATCGTCTTGGTTACACTGCCTTTTGCATTAGTGGGTGGGCTCTGGCTGGTGTATGCACTACATTACAAAATCTCCGTGGCGGTGGTGGTGGGATTTATTGCACTTGCCGGGGTAGCTGTGGAGTTCGGTGTAGTAATGCTCTTATATCTGGATCAAAGTCTACAGCGGCGCCGTGCCCGCGATGCCCTGCAAAACTGGCATGATCTGCAGCTCGCTATCATGGAGGGCAGCATGCTTCGTCTGCGTCCCCTTGTGATGACATTTACCCTGGTTGTCGGGGGCTTGTTGCCCATCATGCTGAGCAATGGTTCAGGTGCCGATATCATGAAGCGTATTGCCGCTCCGATGATCGGTGGCATGTTGAGTGCCACCCTGCTGGCATTGCTGGTCATTCCAGCACTATATGCCCTCTGGCAGAGGCGGCGTTTAAGATTGCGGTAAAATCCATAAAAGGAGAAAGCGTATGAACAAGGACGATTATTGAAATTGATCTTATCCGGGCTGTACGGTAACGGAGTAGCGTCTCATGCGGCTTGTTTCCGGAGGTTATCAAGGTCCGAGCGCAGAGGTTTGGCAGCGAAGTCCTGTTTCCAGAGCCTGGGGGACAACTCAGCGACACGGGATGCTGGGTGCTGGCTGACCCCCTGCAGGACATCAACCGATTCCGGCTGCTTACTCCGCAGTACTACCCGACACTCGACCAAGGTTTGGAATGCTGCGAAACAGGTCTATAGTATCCAGCCAGACGATGAAGGAGGAATGGTCATCCATGCAGATGGCCTGGGGAATATAAGGGGACGAAAAATCGCCAAATATAGTGACGCTGCCCTGCGCGAACTGCTCTACCGCGCTAGAAAAAAGGAGGCCGACGCCTTGGCCATCCTGGAGCAGCAGGCGCATGCGGGGCATATCCGGGCCCAGCGTTACCTGGGTTTGTACTGGTTTCGCACGAGCGAGCCCGAGCGGGCCATCCCCTATTGGCAGGCAGCTTTTCCCCATGGTTGCCATTGGTCACGCTATTACTATGGCAAGGCACTTTATAGTGGGCGCGGCATTGCCCAGCACCGTTTTTGGGCGCTGCGGCAGTGGCGCGTCCTGAGTGGCCGCGCTCACAGAGCAGCTCGCCTGGCCCGGCGCGCGCTGTATCGGATAGATTCCCAGTATAATGATTAATGGCTTTGAGAAGGAGGTAGGGGCGCACTTCGTGGCGGTCCGGAACCCCAAAATCAGCCAGCGATGAGGAGTGAACGGTGCACACTACTTCATGCTGTGGCTATTTTCATACACCGAAGTGCTGCTGCAAGAGCGTATCTACCGCCTGACAGGATGGTCCCGGCGAAGCAAAGCAGAAAGGCCGAACCACATGGAAAGGAATGCCTGCATCCCATAAGGAAAACGCGCAGGCGAGCAGACAAACCCCTGTGCGCCCACCGATAAGTCCCCACTCGGTAATTTCCGAAAATTCACGCAAGGTATCGAGTGCCTGCTGGTTCAGTCCATAACCGGGCCTCTCAATCACCAGATTGTGGCCCACATCAATCACCGCGCCGCCGTCTATAGGGGGCAAATCCAGGCCATGCCGACTCGCGTTATCCCGATTAGGCAGGAAACGGGTGGCGACAATCACAGGATATTCTTCCGCCGTATCTCGTATATTTTCGATGGATTCAAGACTCGGCGAGTACCCGTATTGGAGATCGATAATCAACAACCCGCTTTTTTCATGCATGGTTCAGCCGTTCACCTCATCCAGTGGCAACAGAAAGTCTATGGCCTCTGTAGCCCGCGCATATACCGGAAGGCCCCATAAGCAAATAATACCACACCATTGTCGGGTATTTTAAGGGCCATGTTAATAAGCGCTTGCGCACAACCTTGGCGCTGGTATGGTCGCGCTTTTGGGAGTCACTTTCTTTTTTGGTCGGCGTAATCTTCCGCAGGCAGCGGTCGAGGGCGATGTCCACCGTGAGTTTCTGACTGGTGGACCGGCGAATATACACGCCACGAACCATCTCATCTTCGGACTGCCGCGCCCAGTCATCGGCATCCCGTCGGGTGCGAAAGGTTTTGGCGGTGGTGGGCCAGCACTGCTTGTGAATGACCGTTTTCCAGGTTCCTGACGGGTTCTTGACGATGGTAGCCATGAGACAAAACTCCCCTGTCAAGATTCGGCACTATACCGAATCTGTACCCGAGGAGCAGGGGATTGTCAAAGCCATTTATCAACGGCTTGTTTTATATGGTGGGCCCGCACGGACTCGAACCGTGGACCAAGGGATTATGAGTCCCCTGCTCTAACCGACTGAGCTACAGGCCCTGAAGAACGGCGTGGAATGCACTGATCCCACGCCGCATAGCGCTAAAAACATCCGTCACGATGGAATCGTCACTTCACCGTCCACAAAACTGCGCAAACGCTCCGATCGAGAGGGATGACGCAGCTTGCGCAGCGCCTTGGCTTCAATCTGGCGGATACGCTCACGAGTAACGTCAAACTGCTTGCCGACCTCCTCCAGCGTGTGGTCGGTATTCATCCCGATGCCAAAACGCATACGCAACACCTTGGCTTCCCGCGCCGTCAGACCATTATCAAGCAACTCCTCAACCACTTCACGAATGGCGGCGTTAACCGCAGAGTCCGCTGGCGCCGTCACATTCCGGTCTTCGATAAAGTCGCCCAGGTGCGAATCCTCATCGTCACCGATGGGCGTCTCCATGGAGATAGGCTCCTTGGCAATTTTCAGCACCTTGCGGATTTTATCCTCGGGCATTTCCATCCGTTCCGCCAACTCTTCAGGCGACGGTTCACGGCCCATTTCCTGGAGCATCTGTCGACTGATTCGATTGAGTTTGTTGATGGTTTCGATCATATGTACCGGAATACGAATGGTCCGTGCCTGATCCGCAATACTCCGCGTAATGGCCTGGCGTATCCACCAAGTCGCATAAGTAGAGAACTTGTAGCCACGTCGGTATTCGAACTTGTCCACCGCTTTCATCAGGCCGATATTGCCTTCCTGAATCAGATCCAGGAACTGCAAGCCACGATTGGTATACTTCTTGGCGATAGAGATGACCAAACGCAGGTTGGCCTCCACCATTTCCTTCTTGGCACGCCGCGCCTTGGCCTCACCAATGGACATCAGGCGGCTGGCTTCCTTGATTTCAGCCACCGGCAATCCTGCCCGCTTTTCAATTTCCCCCAGACGCTTCATGATGGCGAGAATGTCATCCCGATATTCCACCAGTCGTGCGCTATAGGGATAGCCGCCGTTGATCTGCTGATCAATCCAGCCCAAGTCACTTTCATGCCCCGGATAACTGCGGACAAACTCCTTCCTGGGAAAGCGGGCGCGTTCAATGCAGATCACCATGAGCTCACGCTCACATTGCCTGACCTCTTCGGTCAATGAACGCAGGGCATCGGCCATGACATCAATCTGCCGGCCATTCAGCTTGATTTCCAGGAAACGATTGGCGAGTTCGCGTCGTTTTTCCTGATAGCTGTCATCATGCATTTCACCTTCCGCATGACTGGCGAGCAGATTCAGGTAAGCTTCACGAATAACGGCAAAACGCTCCAGAGCCTCTTCGAGTTGCGGCCCCTTATCGGCTTCAAGGGTTTCTTCTTCATCTTCATCGTCGGTATCTGTCGCCTCTGCGCCTTCCAGCAGAACCGTCTCGTCATCTTCACTGACGGCTTCGGCTTCCAGTGCATTGGGATCGATGAAGGCATCCACCACTTCATCCAGACGCATTTCCCCGCGTTCAACCCGATCCGCGGCATCCAGCAGCAAGGAGATAGTCGTCGGGCAGGTGGAAACCGCACGCAGGACCTGCATGAGACCATCTTCAATCCGCCGGGCTATTTCGATTTCGCCTTCCCGGGTCAGCAGCTCTACACTGCCCATTTCCCGCATGTACATACGCACCGGGTCACTGGTCCGGCCGATATCGGCTTCGACCACGGCCAGCGCTTCTTCGGCGGCTTCTTCGGCTTCCTGGGCGGCAACACCCACATTGCCTTCGACATCCAGCAGTGTGTCGCCATCCGGGGCTTCTTCAAAGACCTCGATGCCCATGTCATTGATCATGGAGATGACATTTTCCATCTGCTCCGGATCAAACACTTCTTCGGGCAGATGATCATTGATCTCCCCGTAGGTCAGGTATCCCTGCTCTTTTCCGCGCGCAATAAGGCGCTTCAGCTCAGACCGCTGAGACTCATTGTCCACACTACTCTCACCGTCTCTCATAACTAACCTGCACTCGCGGAAAGCCGCGTATTATATAAGGAAAAAACCCGGGATGAAAAGCCAAGATTCTGCACCTGATATACATCCAACCCTGACAGTTACTTCATGGTTCCGAAGACTTGGGTCGACCACGCCGAGTCAACCGCACCATTTCGACCCTCTCCTGCTCGGTCAGCGCGCCCAATCCCGAACGATCCGCCGTACACGCCATATAATCCACCCGTGCCTTGCACAGACGTTGATTGACCCTTTGCACACATTCGGGTATCTCATTGCGCAACAATGCACCCTCCTGACTCTCAGCGTTCGCATCCATGACCAGAGCATAACAAAACTCGGCCAGCTCAGAACCCGCCAACCTCGCCAACAACTCGTGAGAACCTAGATGGGTCATGTTGGCCAAAATATCAAGGGTAGCGTCCAGTTTTTTTGCAATAGGGTCTGCCGCAAAAGGGAGCAGCGCTTTTTCCAGATTCTGCCAGGCAGGATCCTCGGGATGATTCAACAGCAAGCGCAAGGCCTTCTTGTACAAATGCGGACCGTCTTTACTCCGCAAGCGCTGCGCGGCCGAAAGAGAAATCGCCGTTTCCCTGCGCCGTTGTTTTACCGGAGCAAGGAAGGCCAGCCCACATAAATCCTGCAATTTGTGGAGATACACTTCCCGCAAGGTCGTATCGTTTACGCGCTGCAAAAAAGCTCGGGCTTCCCGCAAGAACTGGGCTTTCTCATCTTCGGCAGCAATATTGTAGCGACGCTGCAGTTCATCCAGAAAATAATCAATGGCCGGACGCGCGGTGAGGAACAGGGCTTCCAGTGCCGCCCCACCCTGCGCGCGCACGAACGAATCGGGGTCCTGACCATCCGGGAGCAACAGCACCCGCAGCAAGCGTCCCTCACGCAGCAGTTCTGGAGCCATTTGTACTGCCCGCCAGGCCGCCTTGTGTCCGGCCCCATCTCCATCAAAACAGAGCAGGACTTCTGCCGCCGCCCGGAACAACATCTGCAACTGACTTTCCCCAAGGGCTGTGCCACTCACCGCAACCGCATAATCCAGACCGGCCTGATGCAGGGTGATGACATCCAGATAGCCTTCCACCAGCAGGGCTCGCCCCGCCCGGCGCAAGCCCTCCCGGGCCTGATGCAGTCCGTAGAGCACCTGTCCCTTGTGATACAAGGGGCCTTCCGGTGAGTTCAGATACTTGGGTTCTCGGCCATCGAGACTGCGCCCGCCCAGACCGACCAGGTGACCACGCCCATCGCGAATCGGAAAAATCACTCTTTCCCGAAAGCGATCATATACCGAATGGTCCTCGCGACTGCTGACCAGACCTGCGCCAATCAAAGCCTTCCGGGTATTGTCGTCCCTCCCCAGTTGCTGACTGAGAAAACTGGCGGCAGGCGGCGCATAACCCAACTCGAAGCGGTCCATGATTTCCGGGTTGAGGCCACGACTACGCCAGTATTGCTGGGCCACAGGACTTTCTGCGAGGGCTTCCCGGTACAGGCTGACCGCTTTTTCCAGAATCTGCCGAAAGGGCCGGAGATCTTCCTGAAGCGACTGTCCGGCAAGCTCCGCAGGCAAGGCCATACCTGCATCTTCTGCCAGCAAGGTCACCGCTTCCGGGAAAGAAAGACGATCATGGGCCATCAAAAACCCAATGGCATTCCCATGGGCGTGACACCCGAAACAGTAATAAATCTGCTTTTCCGGACTCACCGAAAACGAGGGGCTTTTTTCCTGATGGAAGGGGCAACAGGCCCAGAAATCCTTACCTTTCTTTTTGAGTGGAACACGCCCTTCCACCAGCCGGACCAGATCGGTACGCTCAAGCAGGGCATCAATGAAGGCCGGCGAAAATTTCACCATGATTCAGCGCAGCTCCAGCTCACTCACGCCGCCACCGCCCTGCTCCGGCCTTGCCATGCGCCACTGGGTCACCCGGGGATCCTGCTGGGCAAATTCCCGCACCATTTCTGCGAGCACACCGTTACCTTTGCCATGGAGTACCTCCACCTGTTGCCGACCAGAAGCAATAGCGCCATCCACATGACGGCACAAGGCCTGCCAGGCAGCGTCGCGCAGTTGGCCGCGCAGGTCGAGACGCCAGGGATGGTTTTCCGGAGAAGCATACTGGGTGCTGCCCTTTTCCTTGGGCAGTTCCAGCGCCGCATCGGCACGAAACTGCGCCAGGGGAATCCACAACTGCTTGCCACGCAACTGAATTTGCAGGCGCTGGCGTAGCGCATCCACGCGCATGATCTGGGTGACCTGCCGCAGGGGCAAAAACAAACCCCTGCTCCCGACTTCCGGCAAGGCTGGCACGGCGTCCTGCACTGCCCGGAAGGGCGCTCCTGACTGTTCCAGTGCCGCGCTGGCCGCCTGGGTATCCCGCCCGGCTTTGAGCGCCGCAATGGTTTTACGCACCTCACCGCGCGCATTTTCGAGCAACTGCTGCCACTCGCTGCGGGCTTCCTCAGCCACCCGTTCGCGCTCCTGGCGCGCCGCATCCAATTCTCGTTGCAGGCGCTTCGCCGACTTGTCCGCCTCCATACGCGCCAGCGTCGCTTCATCCATGGCCTGTTGCGCTGCTCGCAGCAACCCTTCCCGCTGTGCTTCCCAGCGTTCCCAGTCCTCACGATCATCGGCATACAGCGCTTCAGCGCGACCCATGAGCGGCTCGGGCATGCCGATGCGCCGCGCGATGGTCAGGCCGTGGCTGGCGCCGCCAACGCCCCATTGCAAGCGATAGGTCGGTGTAAGTGTGTCCGCGTCAAAACCCATGCCGGCCAAGGCCACCCCCGCACGACTCAGTGCATAGCGTTTCATGACCTCCAGATGGCTGGTCAAGATCGTGCAGGCTTTGACCGCCAGCAATTCCTCGGCCACCGCCTGGGCCAGAGCACCGCCCTCACGAGGGTCGGTACCATTACCCAACTCATCCAGCAACACCAGACTATGGGAGTCCGCCTGCTCCAGTACGACTCGCAGGCGACTGACCTGGGCCGAAAAAGTGGACAGATCGGCATGAATATCCTGGGCGTCACCAATGACCGCAAAACCCTGTCGAAAATAACCCAGCTGTCCCTCGGCGGCTATCGGCAAACCCAGATAGGCCATCAGATGATTCAAACCCAGTGCCTTGAGTAAAGCCGTCTTGCCACCAGTATTGGGTCCAGTAATGACCAACTGCTGATGCTGCTCTCCCAGAGCCAGGGCATTACCCACCACCTGCCCGGGATGCTGCATGCACAAGAGAGGATGACGCAGCTTGTGCAAGGCAAAGACTGGGCGCCTGCCCACCGGCACCAGCGCACCCTGATAGGCTTTACCCAGTTCCAGTCCCGCCCGGACCCCATCCAGCTTTCCCAAATGCTGTAAAGCGCGGCGGATGCTTGCCGCCTCCTGCCCCACGGCAGCACTCAAAGCCCGAAGCACTTTTTCCTGTTCCTGACGTTCCGTCTGTCGGTCCTGGACCAGTTGGTTATTCAGGTCTACAGCGGACAAGGGTTCCACAAAAAGGGTTTCACCACTTGCCGAGCGATCATGGACAATGGCTTTGAACCGCCCCTTATGGCTGGCTTTCAGGGGCAATACATAACGATCGCTGCGCAGCACAATCAATGGCTCCTGCCAGTAATCCTGCCAATCGGGATGACGTAAAAATCCCTGCAAAAACCGTTGAATGTCATTGCGACCCTGGCGTAACTGGCGACGTATCGCCTGCAATTCGGCGCTGGCCGTATCCAGAAGTTCCCCTTCTTCATCCAGGGACTGTTGCAGACGGCGCAGCAGTGACGGAGAAGGATCGAGATCCGTCGCCCATTCCGTCAGCGCGTCATCGACCTCGCGCAAAGCGGCGGCATAGCGCTTCTGACCCAATAAAACCTGACTCACCTGAAGCAATTGGCGGCCAGCAAGGACGGCGCCGGGGCGCTCGACCAGATCCAGCCATGCGCGGATTTCCGGCAGGGCCATGATGGGCAGGGAAGAACCCGCTCCAGAACGTTGCTCCAGGCATTGGGCCAGTTGCTGACGCTGATGGATTTCGGCCAGCGCCACCCAGGGATGGAGATTTGCTACATAATCTTGCCCATAGGGATGAGCACATTGGGCACCCCAGGCCGTGCGAATGTCTTCCAGGTCAAGGGCACTGGCAAAGATGTTCTGCCAGGGGGTGCTCCCGGTCAAAGCCGCAGCGGCTGTCATCCGTTATTCAGACGTGCCTTCACTTTTTCGGCAACCAGCGCCATATCTGCTCTTCCCAGCAGTTGTGGCCGCAGGGCATTGAGCACCTTGCCCATATCCTTGGGACCAGCGGCTTCCAGCCGGGAAATGCTTTCGGCAATGAGAGCATCCAGCGCTTCCATGCTCAGCGGCTCAGGCAAATAGGCCGAGAGGATGGCAATCTCCGCTTCTTCCTTATCGGCAAGATCGGGACGCTGACCTGCCCTGAACTGACTGGCAGAATCTTTACGCTGCTTGATCAGCTTTTCGACGATGCCCAGGATTTCCGTTTCCTCCAGGGAGCGCCGATCATCCACCTCACGCTGCTTGATGGCGGCCTGAAGCATGCGAATCGTCGTGAGTCGCTCGGACTCGCGCGCGCGCATCGCCGCCTTCATGTCCTCCTGAAGACGTTCGCGCAGGGACATGTTCAGTACATCCGCACCAGGCGCATGGACTGGCGCCGCATCCGCTTCAATGCCCGCTTGCGGGCAGCAGCGGCCTTGCGCTTGCGTTCTTCCGTGGGCTTTTCATAAAACTCACGGCGACGCACTTCCGTCAGGACTCCGGCCTTTTCACAGGAGCGTTTGAAGCGCCGCAACGCCACTTCGAAGGGTTCATTTTCTTTAACACGAACAGTTGGCATGGAAGGTTTCTGACCTCATCAAAAAAAGCTTAGCGAGAAAGGGGCAGAGTATAGGCAGATCAAGAGCGCGAGTCAAAAAACACGTGATACTTCTGGAGTTGTAAAAAAACAAAACATGCGTTGCATAGGCTTGACAGGACGATCCAAAAGAATGCTAATATACGAAATCATAAAAATGCTTTTAGATATAGAACATTAGATTAGAATATTAGAGTAATTATGGTCTTTAATCAGGGGGAGCCCATGCAAACGGAAGCGAGAGAGTTAAACGCAGCATTACCTGATGTCCCGCCAGCCATCGATCCGCCCCCACTAGCCGATTTCAGGGAAAGCGAGACCAGCAGCCCCTTTCTCACCCAGGATCAGGAACTGCGGATGATTCGACGCCTTCGTCAGGGCGATGACAGCGCCAGAGCCACGCTCATTTCTGCCCATATGCCCCTGGTCAGAGCCGTGGCCCGATCCTACCGCAACAAAGGACTCAGCCAGGAAGATTTGCTTCAGGAAGGTTACATGGGTTTACTGCGTGCCGCCGATCGCTTCCGCGAAGGCCTGGGCACCCGTTTTTCCAGTTATGCGACCTGGTGGATTCGGGAAGCCATGCAGCGGTCACTGATCCGCTCCCGCTTTATTCGTCTGCCCGATTATCTGGCCAAATCCCTGCACGCCTATTTGCAGCGCGGAGAAGAAGAAAGCGAACGCAGCGAAGAAGTACGGCGCGAACAACGTCGGGAAGCCCTGGGCGTGCGTGAAAGCACCATGCGCGCTCTGGACTTTGCCGATATCCGAGTTTGCTCCCTTGATGATGAGTTTGCCGATGGTCCCAGTCGCGTTGAACAGGTTCCTGGTGACACCACCAGCCCAGATACGGACTACGATCGCGAATCCATCTGCAAGGCACTCCGAGAACATCTGGCAGATCTCAATGAAAAACAGCGAGAAGTCATGACCTTCCGCTACGGCATCCATGGGGATGCACCCATGACGCTGGAGGCGGTGGCTGAGCGTATGGGAGTCAGCCGTGAGGCCGTGCGACAACTGCAGGTACGGGCGCTGATCCGACTGCGTCAATCCCTTTCGGACAGTGGCTGGGGCGCCTGACGTTCGGCCAGTAACACCAACAATCTTTCCAGGGCAAGCGCCCGGTGACTCACCCGATTTTTTTCCGCCAAGGACCATTCCGCCGCACTCCGTGTGCTGCCTCTCGGCCAGAAGAGTGGATCGTAACCGAATCCTCCTTCACCCTGAGCGGCCGTTGCAATGGACCCCGACCAAAACCCCTGGGCCACAATCGGCGCAGGATCGTCTGCCGACTCCAGGAAAACCATGCAGGCCACGTAATATGCGTCGCGCGCTGCACCATGCAAGCCCCGCATCTGCTGGAGTAATCGCTGATTGTTTTCGGCATCACTCGCACCTTCCCCGGCATAACGCGCCGAGAACAGCCCCGGTGCCCCTTGCAAGGCGGGAACACAGAGGCCGGAATCCTCGGCAAGGGCCGCCATCCCGGACAAAGCCGCGCCATGCCGGGCCTTGAGCAAGGCGTTTTCCACAAAAGTGCGGCCGGTTTCTGCGGCACCGGCAATGCCCAGATCATTCTGACCATGCACCATGTAGCCCCGCGGGCTCAGCAAGCTGTCGAGTTCCCGGATTTTGCCGGCATTACTGGTCGCCAGCAGCAGCGCTTTCACGACAGGGCCTCGGGGATTTCCTGGCGTTGGCGGGCAATCAGGTCACGAATACCCTGCCGCGCCAGCACCAGCATCTGCGCCATTTCCGCTTCACTGAAAACTGCGCCTTCGGCCGTACCCTGGACTTCCACAAAAGCGCCGGCACCGGTCATCACCACATTCATGTCCACTTCGGCATGGCTGTCTTCGGCATAATCCAGATCCAGCACGGCCTGCCCCTGATACATCCCCACCGAGATGGCGGCCACCCAGTCACGCAGGGGGTTACCCTGGACCTTGCCACTGCGGCACAGGGTCTGCAAGGCATCGGCTACCGCCAGACAGGCTCCGGTGATACTGGTCGTCCGAGTGCCGCCGTCCGCCTGCAGCACATCACAATCCACCCAAATGGTGCGCTCACCCAAAGCCTGCAAATCAATGACCGCGCGCAGACTACGGCCGATCAGGCGCTGAATTTCGTGAGTGCGTCCGGAGATCTTGCCTTTGGCCGACTCCCGCTGCATTCGGTCCTGGGTAGCTCTGGGCAACATGCTGTACTCTGCGGTAACCCATCCCTGCCCGGCTCCCCGCAAAAAAGGGGGCACTTTTTCCTCGATACTGGCCGTGCACAAGACCATGGTATCTCCACAGGCCATCAACACCGAACCCTCGGCATGTTTGGTGAAATTGCGGGTGATGGCGATGGGACGCAAGGCATCCGGTGATCTTCCACTGGGTCGGCTCATTTTCTGTACTCATCTGAGGTAGGATGGAGGCATTGTAGTCCTGTCCTTCCCTCACCATAACCCCCTATAATGTAATCATGTCCCCCTGAAACAGGATGTCCTCATGTCCAGCATCGCCCATGTCGAAATCACGCAATTTCTGAAGCAACACCATCTGGCCCAGTCACTGACCATCGCCGAAATTCAGACCTTGGCGGAATATGTGACCCATGCCCAGTTTCATTCTGAACAGGTGATTGCCGAGTGGGGCACCCTCGGCGAAGCCCTGTTTTTCTGCGTCAAAGGAGAAATGGCCATCATTCATCACACCGCCGATGGCGACGAAATAGAAGTGGTGCGGGTCAAGGAAGGCGAAATGGCGGGAGAAATGTCTTTTTTTGATCGGCAACCCCGTAGCGCCCGCATCTTGGCCAAAAGTGCCGACACCCAGGTCCTGGTCCTGACCCGTGCCCGTTATCAACGCCTCAAGGTCGAAAAACCCTATATTACGGTGAACATTCTGGAACAGGCCATCATCAGCCTGGACCACCTGTTCCGCAATCTTTCCCAGGATTATACGGATTTCTCCACCTATATTTACGGGAAAGGCAAGCACTAGGCTCCGCCCCGTTGATTCAGCAGGTTGTGGATACGCCGCAACCGTTCCAGAGGATCCTGCAGCAGGAGCAGAGCCTGCTTTTCTTCGGGAGAAGCCGGTAACGCCTGGGCGAGAATCATGCCTGCCGTACTGGCATCCGGATTCCTCGCTGCGGCTTCGCCCAGCAATTCTCTCAGAATGGCGCGGAGCATATCGTCTTCCCGACGCATGGGCACTATGGGCTCCTCCGCCCAGTAGTGTACCGAGGCCATGGCCAGAGCACCCGCATAGTACCAATCCTGAACCGTGAAGCGTTGCTGCCCCTCGACCTGAATCTCCAGCATCCCCGGCTCGCCCCCCCAGTCGACAATACGGGCGAGAGTGCCGACCCGCTCAGGCTCGGCATGTCCATCACCGCGAAGATGGGTCAGACAAATGCCAAAACCACGGTTATTGCGCAGGGAACTGCTGACCATATCCAGATAGCGCGGTTCAAACACCCTCAGCCCTAACAAGGCCTTGGGGAAAAGTACGGATTGGAGTAAAAATAGGGGTATCGTATCGGTATCCGTCGCCATGCTGTTCCTCTCACGAGCATCCATGAATTCCAGCCTGAAGCCTTCTAGTACATTCTCACTATATGTGCATTTGCCCTGGTGTAAAGCCAAGTGTCCCTATTGTGACTTCAATTCCCATGCGGCCGAACAAATTCCTGCCGAACGCTACGCCCAGGCCCTGATTGCCGATCTGGATCGGGAATTACCGCGTATCTGGGGCCGTCGTCTGCGCAGCATTTTCATGGGCGGTGGAACTCCCAGTCTTTTTCCACCGGAAATCATCCACCAGTTATTGTCGGATATCCGTGCCCGCCTGCAACCATTATCGGGCATGGAAGTCACATTGGAGGCCAATCCCGGTGCCGTTGAAGCAGCCGCCTTCGGGGATTTTCGGGCGGCCGGAGTGACCCGCCTTTCCCTGGGCATCCAGTCTTTCAACAACATCCATCTGCAACGCCTGGGGCGGATTCACAATGCCGCTGCCGCCCATCGGGCCATAGAAAAAGCCATCGCAGCGCAATTTACCAGTTTGAACCTGGACCTCATGTTCGCCCTTCCTGGGCAAAATGCTGAAGAAGCCCTGGCGGACCTGCACACTGCCCTGCAATATCAGCCCCCGCATCTATCCCTGTATCAACTGACCCTG